>JBCNUV010000009.1:0-35099 GCA_039630505.1 Thermodesulfovibrio sp. | reverse complement strand
CTTAAAATGGCATTGAGATATGCTCATCTAAATTAATTTCACAAAAAAAGCTGTGAAATTGCTTGACAAAAATTTTTATCACAGTTTCCATCACAATAGGGTTTCTTAGAAATTAGATACCTCCGAAATCCTTGATTTTACTTGATGGACGGTAGGGGAATCGAACCCCCGACCTCCAGAGTGCGATTCTGGCGCTCTCCCAACTGAGCTAACCGCCCATTTTGTTTTATAATATCATATTTGAAAAATTTAGATGGAGGTTAAGTGAATGAATTGGCAAGAAATCAGACAAGTAGCAAAGGAAAAGCTTAAACCCTACTGTAGGGTGTGTCCTTTATGTAATGGAGTTGTATGTGCAGGAGAAGTTCCAGGAATGGGAGGTGTTGGAACAGGCTCTTCCTTTAAAGCCAATGTTGAGGCTTTAAGCAAAATTAAACTTAATCTTTCTACTATTCATGAAGTAAAAGATCCTGATACATCAACTGAAATCTTTGGACAAAAACTCTCCCTACCTGTTATGGCAGCACCAATAACAGGTACTACCTACAACATGGGAGGAGCTCTCACTGAAGATGTTTATACACAGGAAGTAATAGCAGGATCTCTTATGGCAGGCACTATTGGATGGACAGGCGATGGTGCAGACCCATTAATGTATGGTAGTGGAATCAATGCAATAAAACAAAACAACGGTAAGGGAATTCCGATAATCAAACCAAGAGCTCAAGATGAAATAATTAAAAGAATTCGCCTTGCTGAGGATGCAGGAGCAATTGCTGTAGGAGTTGATATTGATGGAGCTGGTCTTATTACAATGGCACTTAAGGGACAGCCTGTAAGTCCAAAATCTCCAAAGGAAATTGAAGAACTCGTAAAGGCAACAAAACTTCCCTTTATCCTAAAGGGAATCATGACATTAAGAGAGGCAGAAATAGCATACAATATGGGAGTATCAGCTATTGTTGTTTCAAATCATGGTGGAAGAATTCTTGATCACACACCTGGTGTTGCCGAGGTCTTACCTGAAATTACAGAAAAACTTAAAGGTAAAATAACAATAATTGCCGATGGCGGAGTTCGTTCAGGTGTAGATGTGCTTAAACTTTTAGCCCTTGGTGCAGATGCTGTGCTTATAGGAAGACCTGTTGTAGTTGCTGTTTTCGGTGGAGGAAGAGAAGGACTTAAACTCTATTTTGAAAATATAAAGAATGAACTAAGACAGGCGATGCTTCTTACTGGGGTACAATCAGTAAAGAATGTGCCAAAAACTATCTTAAGGTTCTAATTTAACGCTGCTTAGGCATATTGCCTGAGCAGCTATTCCCTCACCTCTTCCAATAAAACCCATTCCCTCATTGGTTTTTGCTTTGATGTTTACATTTAACCCGATTCTTTGTAAATTTTCCTTCATAGCTGAAATATAGGGAGAAAGCTTAGGTTTTTCAGCAAAGATTGTGCAGTCAATCCATAGAGGTTGAACTCCTTGATTTTTTATAATTTCAATCGTTTTTTTAAGTAAAGTAAGACTTGAAATGTCCTTATATTGAGGATCTGTATCGGGAAAATATTTTCCTATATCACCAACTCCTGCAGAACCTAAAAGAGCATCTATAATTGCATGAATAAGAACATCGGCATCTGAATGTCCCTCAAGTCCCTTTTCATAGGGAATCTCAACTCCACCAATGATGAGTTTTCTTCCAGAGACTAATCTATGACTATCATAGCCTATACCTACTCTTAAGTTTCCCATTTCATTGATTTTTAAGAAGAACTTTATCTTTTCCAAATCATCTTTTTTAGTTATTTTAATATTTCTTTCATCACCCTGTATAGCAACTACTTTCCCTCCATATCTTTCTATCAAAAAGGCATCATCGGTTCCATATATTCCCTCTTCATATGCTTTTTCATATACCTCAAGGAGCTTTTTAAACCAGAATGCCTGAGGTGTCTGAACTGCTCTTAAAATACTTCTGTTAAGTGTTCCTCCAATGATATTTTTATTCTTAATCCATTTTATTGTATCCGTTAATTCAACTACTGGGATTACACCATCAATTTCAGAATTCATTGCTTCAAAAACTCTTTTTACTAATTGTCTGCTCACTAAAGGTCTTGCTGCATCATGAACTAATACAATATCAGTATCTTTATCTAATGCTTTTAAAGCATTATAGACTGAGTCCTGCCTTTCTCTGCCTCCTTCTATAATTTTCTTTATTTTTTTATTTTTAAAGCTTTGTATTATTTTTTCTGTTTTTTCAATTGCGTCTTTTCTTGTTACAATCCATATATCATCAATAAAATCTAAGATTTCAAAAACTTGAATAGAAAACATAATGATAGGTTTATTCTCTATCTCAACGAATACCTTATCTGGTGATCCAAATCTTTTTCCTTGCCCAGCTGCAACTATTATAACAGCTGATTTCATTTACTGTTGTTTTTCAGCAAATTAAGCTTCGGTTTTTGGTTTTCCGAATATTATTCTTCCTGCTCCAGTCTGTAACACACTATGAATTACAACATCGATGGTTTTACCAATACTTGCTCTTCCTTCTTCAACAACTACCATTGTTCCATCATCTAAATAAGCAACTCCTTGATCAGGTTCTTTACCTTCTTTAACAATGAAAAGCCTTAAGACTTCACCAGGAAGCACAGGAGGTCTCATTACTTGAGCAAGCTCATTTAGATTTAAAACAGGCACTCCTCTTAATTGAGCAATTTTTACGAGATTTTGGTCATTTGTAATTAACGTTCCTTTCAGAGTTCTTGACAGTTCAATAAGTTTTATATCAACTTCTTTTACTTCTTGAATGTCCTTTTCAACTATCTCAAATCTTATTTTTTCTGCTCTTTTAATCCTTTGAAGAATATCAAGAGCTCTTTTGCCTTTTGCCCTTCTTAGAGGATCTGGAGAGTCAGCAATATGCTGAATTTCTCTTAAAATAAATCGGGGAATAAGTATGGTTCCCTTTATAAAACCAAGCTCTATAAGATCTGCGATTCTTCCGTCTATAAGAACATTTGTATCAAGAATTTTTGGGTCTTCCCATATTGCTTCTTTTTTAATTATCCATAGAATATCAGCAATTTTTAGTTTGTCAGCTTGTTTCATACCAAAAATTGCACCTGCATATCCAAAGCTTGCTATAAAGCTAAAAGCAATAAAATTAAGATTTGAAGATAAGATTAATAAAGGCAAACTTAAAAGAGCTCCTGTAAAGACTCCTAAAAAAAGGCCTAAAAAACCAAATAAGATCTGCGAACTATTCATTTTTTTAAGTTTTAAATAAGTAAAAAAAGTAAGAAAAACGCTGCCTAATAAAATAATAAAACTTATCAAAAAGGGATTTAAAATAAAGCTATTAAAAACAGTAAAAACACTAATAAACAAAGTTATAGCAAAAAAAAATATTAAAAGACTCATGAACCCAAAATCATATAAAATTTTTTGCCGCCTCTGCTTATCAAAACTAAAACATCTGATTTTGAAATTTTCTGTATTACTCTTTGGAAATCTGAAACAGACATTATCTTTTGTCTCTCAATTTCCATTATTAAATCTCCCTTTCTAAGTCCTGTGAAATCAGCAGGAGATCCAGGTTCAATCTTGTAAATGACTACTCCTTTGTCTTCAGGATCTGCTCCAATCTGTTTTGCCATTGAGGGCTCAAGATCAATTACTGAAAGACCTTTAAATGGATTTTCAAATTTTCTTATGGCTTTTTTAAAAATTTTTGTCTCTTGAGAATGTTCAGAAGAAAGCTGAGCAATAGTAACAGTAGTTCTGTAAATCTCCCCATCTCTGAAAATCTTCAAATTAACAACAGAACCAATTTTACTTTGAGCCACAAGATTTTTTAAGAGAGCACTCTCTGTTATCACTTTTCCATCATACTCAAGAATTATATCACCTCTACGAAGTCCAGCTTTATAGGCTGGTGAGTGTTTAGTTACATCTGTAACGATAACTCCTGTAGGTTCTTTAAGTCCAAACTTCTCAGCCAGTTCAGCTGTTAAATCCTGAACCATTACTCCTATCCATCCTCTTATAACTCTTCCTTCTTTTATTAAGCTATCCTTTATAATCCGAGCCATATTGCTTGGAACCGCAAAGCCTATTCCTTGATATCCTCCTGTTTTTGAAAATATTGCTGTATTTATCCCTATGATTTCTCCTTTTGTGTTCACAAGAGGACCACCTGAGTTTCCAGGATTAATTGCTGCATCTGTTTGAATAAAATCTTCATAGTCAGCTATTCCCACATCTGCTCTACCTGTTGCACTTATAATTCCCATCGTAACTGTATGAGTAAGTCCATAAGGATTTCCTATTGCAAGAACAAAGTCTCCAACTCTGAGTTTATCAGAATCACCCCATGGAGCAACAGGTAAATCTTTTGCGTTTATTTTAATTACAGCCAAATCTGTTTTAGGATCAGCACCTATTAACATTGCTCTAAATGTTCTTCTATCATAAAGAGTTACTTTTATTTCCTCTGCTTGCTCAACAACATGATAGTTAGTAAGAAGATATCCATCGCTGGAAACAATTACTCCAGAGCCCATGCTCATCTCTTTCCATCTTTTTCCATGAGAATTACCAAATGGTGGTAAAAACTCAAAGAGATCTTCAAGTGTTGGAGGAGACTGGACAGTTCTTGTTGTAGAAATATTTACAACTGATGGAGAAACTGCTTTAACAATCTCAGCAAAGCTTTTTACAGGTTCTGTGATATCTGTGTAAATAGGAATAGATCTCTTTGATGAAGTTGTTAAATAAAAAATTATTACTCCAGTAAGACATCCTATGGCAAAAATTAAGATAAATAAATTGATTTTTTTCTTATCCATTCTTATCCTCTTTTGACCAGTTTCCTTACTTCTCCTACACGAATAGTTATCTTTTGAGAGTCAAGATGCTCAAGATATGCTATAGCATATTTTCTTGTTGTATTAAGAAGTGTTCTAAACTCAGAGACTGTCATTTCACTCTTTTTAGAGAAAAAATCCTTAAGTAGATTAATCATTTTGTTATATGTATCAGATAGAAGATACAAATTGTCATTTATTCTTACTACCTTACCTTGTTTGTTAAGTATTTTTAAAATATCTGTTAGTTGGGATTCCGCTATTGATAGAGTTTTAGCAAGTTCATCCTTAAAAGGCGGTTGAAAATCTTTCTGAAGCTCTCTTAATATTTTCATCTCAAGCATCGGATCAATCTTTTCTTTATGGGCTGATTTTAACTTTACTGTATTACCCTCTATTAAGACATCTTCAATGTAAGGCAATAAACTTAAGACTTTTGAAAATCTATCAAGAGAAAGTTTCGTTTTTATTTCTTCTTTTGGTAGTCCTTCTTTAAAAGGATTATTGGCATGAAACTCTTTAAGTAGATTTAAGAGAGAGTTTTTAAAATCATTGAAAATCTCTATATGAAATAAAGTATTTTCAGCATTTATAATTTTTCCTTTCTTTATAAGTTCATCAACAGCTCTTCTAATGTCTGTTAAATCACTACTTATCCATCCTTCAAGTTCAGAGAGAGAAATACCTTGAAATGCTCTTCTTTTAATTTTGATCTCCAGTTTTTCAATTAGGCTTCCATTGAATAAAATTTCAAGGTCTTCAAGCTTTATTTCTTTCTTTTTTCTTGGTGGATCAGGATCAATAATTACTCCTCCTCCAACTGTCTCTAAAGGCGAAAATCTTCTAAAAATAAATCTATCTCCAGCCATTGCAACTACTGGCTCATTCAGTTTTATATGAGCAAATACTTCTTCCTCAGGTAGAATCTCAGACTTATTGAAAAATCTTATTTTTCCTACTGTTTCAGATGTCGTAAGATAAAAATGAACGGGCATTCCATTCTTTAAAGGCTTTACATCCTTTAATAGCTTTATTTTTACTTCAACAAGAAAAGAAGGCTTTATTTTATTAGGGACAGTAACAACATCTCCTCTTTTAATTTCTTCCTTTGATACCCCTTGAAGATTTATCCCTACTCTCTGTCCTGCAAAAGCCTCTTTAAGCTGTATTCCATGGCTCTGAAGTCCTCTTACTCTTGATAAAATTCCTTTAGGAAGAATCTCAACAGGACTGTCAAGAGCAATTTTACCTGAAAGAACAGTTCCTGTTACAACTGTGCCAAAGCCTTTTAGAGTGAATACTCTATCAATAGGCATTCTGAATATTCCATCAGTTGATTTTTCACTTACTTTCAGAGCAAGTTCTCTTATTTTCTCCTTTAAAAAATCAATGTTAAATCCCGTTTTTGCCGAAACAGCTACTGTTTCCGCATTTTCAAGAAAAGTGCCTTTAACTGCTTCTTTTATATCTTCTTTGGCAAGTTCAAGAGTTTCTTCATCTACAAGGTCTACTTTATTGATAACTATGATACCATCTTTTATTTTTAGAAGATCACATATTGCCAAATGTTCTCTTGTCTGAGGCATAACTCCCTCATCCGCAGCAACTACAAGCATTACTATATCTATTCCACCAACACCAGCAAGCATGTTTTTTATAAGTCTTTCATGTCCTGGCACATCAACAATCCCAACTACTACATCAGGATAGTTGATATTGGCAAAGCCAAGGTCTATTGTTATGCCTCTTTCTTTTTCTTCTTTTAGTCTGTCAGGATCTATACCTGTAAGAGCCTTCACAATAGAGCTTTTTCCATGGTCAATATGCCCTGCTGTTCCAAGAATTACCTTTTTCATTTGACAAGCTTAATAAAATTACTGAGAAGTCTCAAACCCATTTTCTGTGATTTTTCTGGATGAAACTGGGTTGCAAATATGTTTTCGTAGATAATCATCGAAGTAAACTCTATTCCGTACTCTGTAACTGCACCAATAAAACTTTTGTCTTCAGGCACAACATAATAAGAATGAACAAAGTAAAAATAAGAATTATCAGGAATCTCTGATAAAATTCTGCTTTTTTTTCTAAACTTCACTGTATTCCAGCCCATATGAGGTATTTTATATTCTCTTGGAAGACTGAAACGTATCACTCTTCCCCTAATTAAGTCAAGTCCCTTACATATCCCGAACTCTTCAGACTCTGTAAACAAAATCTGCATGCCGAGACATATACCAAGATAGGGTTTCCCTTTAAGAATTTCTTCCTTTATTATTTCAATAATACCAATGTCTTTAAGATTTAACATACAGTCACGAAAAGCACCAACTCCTGGTAATACAATAGCCTTTGCCTTTTTTATATCTTCAGCAGACTGAGTAATGATAACTTCTCCACCAACTGCCTCAATTGCCTTCGAAACACTCCTTATATTTCCCATTCCATAGTCAACAAGTGCAATCATCCGTTAATTCTACCATAAAATAAAGAGTTTTTTTAAATTATCTTTCTCTTTGTAAGGCTTAAATTTCATATGTTCAAAAGTTTTTACTTCAAAATTTCCATCGTTTTTTTCTCTTATTTGTATAGCTCCATCAATATCTGTTCTGTAAATTAAGCATTTATCTTTTAAATAATCCAAAACCAACTGATGGGGATGTCCATAGGGATTTTCCTTGCCAACAGAGATAATGCAAACCTTAGGAGAGACTGCTTTATATAGTTCTTCATAGAAAGAGCTTTTACTTCCATGATGAGGCACTTTTATAACATCAGCTTTAAGATAATTAAGAGGAATACTACTTAATGCCTCTACTCCTGTATCGGAGGTAAAAAGAAAAGTTTGTTTTCTACACTTAAGAGAAAAAACAAGACTTACTTCATTACTGCCTCTTGAAAGAGATGAAGTATAGAATCCTTTATAGGGATGTAGTATAGTAAAAATACAACTTCCTATTTTGATGATATCACCTCTTTCAAGATGTCTCACATTTAATGGAATTTTATATTCTATATAACCATTGTCCCATATTTCCTTTACATTGAAGTTTTGTATAACTTTTAAAAAACCTCCTGAATGGTCTTTCTGTTCATGAGTAATAATTAGAGCTTGCAAATCCCTATATCCTTTTGCTTTAAGATATCTCTCTACTTCAAAGCCTGTTTTACCTGTATCAATAAGAAAGACACCATATGGAGTCTCAACTACTGTAGCCTCTGCCTGACCAACATCAAGAAAAGTAACCTTTATAATTTTTCTTTCTGAATTAACTAATATAAAACTTAAAAGGAATGAGATAATGATCATCATAAAACATATTGCAAAGGATATCTTTTTAATCCATCCCTTTAATCCGTAAAAACTAAAAACTGTCAAAAAAATCGCAAAATAGAAAAATAAAACCGATCCTAAGGGAATAGGAGGAATTGTTAATGAGGAAAAATTTAAAGAGGCTAATAAATGCATAAGTTCAAAGGAAAATGAGGCAATAAGGTTGATAATCTCAGGCATTGGATAAAATCCTGTAATGAGATAAATTAAGACAAAAAGAATATTTAATGGAAAAAGAAGCATTCCTATGATAAATCCCACTGTTAGGTTAGCAATAGGGCTAATTAGAGAAATATAATGAAATTTATAAGCTACAACTGGAGCTGTAATCAATGAAGCTGAAAGAGTTATTAAAAAACTAAGAACGATGTAAGATAATATCTTACTTTTTAGTCTGTCTTTAAAGCTTTTGTAAATATCGGTTACAAAACCTATAGCTAAAGTAGCAAGAAAACTTAACTGAAAGGAAAGATCTTTGACTGCTAAGGGATTTATAAGAAGAATAAATAAGCAAGCAAATGAAACTGTAATAATCCATAAGGATTTTCTCTCTACTAAAACACCAATCATGAAGAATAAAGCCATTATAAATGCTCTTGTTGATGGATAGTTTGGCTCTACTAACAAATAATAAAATAACAAAACAGGAAAACAAAGTATAATGTTTAACTGAAAAGGAGTAATATAAAGGGTAATGTAAACAAGCCATTTATAAGGAATAATACGAACAAGAAGCTTAAAAACTAAAAAGAAAAAAGTAAAAAGAAGACTAAAATGGGCTCCAGAGATACTTAAAAGATGAATTAAACCTGTTTTTTGAAAATCTTCCATTATTTGTCTTGGTATTTCATGCCTTACTCCTGTAGTCATAGCAATCATAACAGATGAAGTAGGTTCATTTAGTTTTGCTTTTATTTCTCCATTAATTTTTTCTCTGATTTTTTCAAATAAAGTTTTGTTTCTCTGTCCTTCATCAACTATTCTATTGGCATAACAAAAATCATATGTGCTTATAGCATAAAAATTCCTATTTTCTTTAAATTTTTTACATTCTATACTATAAACTCTATCTTCTTCAGGCTTTTGTCTAAGATATACTTTTAGGATTTTTCCATCGGCAGATTTAAAAAAATGAATATTTTCTTTACTTGAAACTAAATATCCTTTGAATCTTATATCAGAGTCTCTTTGATTAACCAAATTCCTTTCCTTCAATGCTCCATATAGAGTTCCAAATAAGGAAAAAAATAAACACACTAAGGCTATGAAGTATTTCTTTTTAGATAAATAAAATAAAGCGGGTATTAAGGATAGAAAAATAGAAAATGTGGGAAAATAAAGAAAAGCCACTCCAGAAAAAACTCCTAAAATAAAGGAAAGAACATATGGCATAGAAAATAATTTATCCTTAAAGGAATAATTATTTTCAATAATTGCAGTTTATCTCAGCATAATATCAGAGAATCGGAGGACTGTTATATTTTCTCTCCTATATATAGATAAACAGTACCGAAACTAAGGGAAAATGTTTTTATTGGCTTAAATCCACATTTCTGCATTATCTTTACGAAATCTGAAGGATTATAAAACTTTTCTATAGATAAACCAAGATACTCATAGGCAGAACGGACAGAAAAAATAGAGGCAACAAAAGGTATAAACTTTTTTAAGTAAAAAAGATAAGGCTTTTGTAATAATCCCTCAGGAAGAGAAAACTCAAGAATTAAAAGTTTTCCACCTTTTTTTATTACTCTATTGATTTCCCATAATGCTTTCTCTGTATCATGCATATTTCTAATACCAAAAGCACAAGTTACAGCATCAAAAGATTGATTTTTAAATGGCAACTGATACGCAGAGGCGGATACAGGAATAAAGTTGTCTTTAATTTTTCTAACCGCAACTTTAAGCATCTCAAAACTTATATCTACTCCAATAACTTTCATCCCCTTCTTTAATAGTTCTTTAGCAGAATCTCCTGTTCCAGTGGCAAGATCTAAAACAAAATAAGTTTTTTCATTTAAACTCTCTTTAGCCATCTTCTTTCTCCATAAAATATCTTGACCAAAAGACAGTAAATGATTGAGAAAGTCATATCTTCGGACAATTCTGTCAAACATTGATTTTATAATAGTAGTTTCCTTCATATTCCAAAATTATATCATAATTAAACTATGTATCTTCGTCCTTTTGATCCATGGAAAAGTAAGTTATGCACATGTCCACCAAAGTACTCAATAAATCCATATACTGGATGTGTTCATGGATGTCTTTACTGTTATGCTTCCTCATACATAAAAAACTTCTTTCATTTGAGAGAAAAATCAAATATTATAGAAACTCTAAAAAGAGAAATAAAAAAAATTCCACCAAACTCTCTAATTTCCCTATCTAATACCTCTGATCCATATCCTCCATTAGAAATTATTAAAAAAACTACAAGAAAATGTCTTGAGATTTTAAAAGAAAATAACATGAAAGTTCTTATCATAACAAAAAGTGATATAGTTTTAAGAGATATGGATTTACTTAAAAAGATGCTTTCTTGTGTAACAGTAACAATAACAACCTTAAAATACTACAGAAAACTTGAACCAAATGCGCCTAGTCCAATTCAAAGGCTTAGAGTTCTTGACTTATTAAGCAAAGAGGGTATTTCTACAGGTATAAGACTTGATCCAATTATACCAATGCTGAATGAAGAAGAAATTGAGACAATCTTAATGGCAGCAAAGGAAAGTGGAATAAAGCATGTTATTGCAAGCACATTTAAACCAAGATGGGATAGTTGGAAAAGAATATCATTGGCATTTCCTGATATTGCTTTAAAAATTGAAAAACTCTATTTCAAAGATGGAATAAAAATCGCAAACTCTTGGTATTTACCCCAAAGTTTAAGAAAAGAATTAATGATTAGAATAAGAGATATATGTAACAAACTATCCTTAACATTTTCTTCATGTAGAGAAGGCTTTCCTGAACTTAATAGTTCTCAAAGCTGTGATGGAAGTCATCTGATTCCGGATAAAAATTCTTTTCAAGAACAGGTAACCACTCTTTTTTAAACTCCTGAAATCTTCCTTCATATATAGACTTTCTCATCTTTTCAAAAAACTTACAGTAAAAGTAAAGATTATGTATGGTATTAAGTCTCATTGACAGAATCTCTCTACACATATAGAGATGTCTTAGAAAAGCTCTCGTATAGTTTTTACATGTGTAACATTCACATTCAGGGTCAAGAGGAGAGGAATCCTCTTTAAACTCACTTCTTTTGATGCTTATGCGTCCTTGAGAGGTAAAAAGAGTTCCATTTCTGGCATTTCTTGTTGGGATTACACAATCAAACATATCAACTCCATACTCAACTGCATGTAGCACATCTAAGAGATCTCCTACTCCCATTAAATAGCGAGGTTTTTCCCTTGGTAGTTGGGGAGCAATTTCCTTTACTATTCTATACATATCAGTTTTTGGTTCTCCAACACTTAAGCCTCCAATTGCATATCCATGAAAATCAATTTTTATTAACTCTTCTAAAGCTTTAAATCTTAAATCTGGAAAGACTCCACCTTGAATTATACCAAAAAGAGCTTGATTAGTATTTTGTTTTTCAAAATATTCCTTACTTCTTTTTGCCCATTCATTAGTAAGTCTTAGAGATTTTTCAACATAATCTTTTTCTGCTGGATAGGCAACACATTCATCCAAAACCATCATTATATCTGAACCTAAGGCAATTTGGATATCTAAAGCCTTTTCAGGAGTTATAAAACAGAGTGAGCCATCAATATGAGAACGAAACTCAACCCCTTCTGATGTGATCTTTCTTAAAGAGGCTAAACTGTATATCTGAAATCCTCCACTATCAGTAAGAATTGGACCATTCCAGTTAATAAATTTATGAATTCCTCCGATCTTTTTAATTGTCTCATGTCCTGGCCTTAAATAAAGATGATAGGTATTGGAAAGAATAATTTCATATCCGATTTGTTTTACTTCATCTGGTGTCATTGCCTTGACAGTGCCATTTGTTCCAACAGGCATAAATGCTGGAGTATGGATAATGCCTCTTTGAGTTTCAATTAATGCAGTTCTTGCAAATCCATCTTCTCTTAGAATCTTAAACTGCATTTAAATATTTTAACAAGTTGTTCTTAGAGTATGTAATTGCTGTTTTACTGCTTCTTGAAACTGTCAGAAAGCAGTGTCGCTCTTATCTATCCTAAAATTTCTTTTAAATCTTCATCTGCTGTTTTAATCGGTTTTATTCCAAAATTATCAACAAGTACTTTTAAAACATTAGGACTTACAAAAGCAGGCAAACTTGGACCAAGACGAATATTTTTTATGCCAAGATAAAGCAGTGTCGTAAGAATTGCTACTGCCTTCTGTTCATACCATGAAAGAATTAGAGAAAGAGGAAGTTCATTCACACTTACATTAAATGCCTTTGAAAAAGCAAGAGCAATCTGTATTACCGAGTAAGCATCATTACACTGACCTACATCAAGGAGTCTTGGAATTCCATCAATTGAACCAAGTTCTTTATCAAAAAATCTGAACTTTCCACAGGCAACAGTAAGTATTACAGTATCCTTAGGTGTTTTTTCAACAAACTCTGTATAGTAGTTTCTTACAGGTTTTGCTCCATCATAGCCTCCAACAAGGAAAAAGTGTCTGATTTTACCAGCTTTTACCAAATCAATTACTTTCTCTGCCACTTGTAACACCGCATTTCTTGCAAAACCAACCATAACTGTTTTATCCTCTTTGTCTTCAGTAAATCCTGGTAACTCAAGTGCCTTTTCAATTACAGGTGTAAAATCCTTATTCCTTATGTGTTTTACTCCAGGCCAACCTACTACACCGGTGGTAAAAATTCGGTCTTTGTATGATTCTTGGGGTTTCATAAAGCAATTGGTTGTAATAAGTATTGCTCCAGGAAACTGGGAAAACTCTTTTTGTTGATTTTGCCATGCTGTTCCGTAGTGTCCGTAAAGATGTTTATACTTTTTAAGTTCAGGATAGCCATGACAAGGTAGCATCTCGCCATGGGTGTAAACATATATTCCTTTTCCTTCTGTCTGCTTAAGCAGTATTTCAAGGTCTTTCAGATCATGTCCTGAAACCACTATTGCCTTGCCTTTTTTATGTCCAAGAGGAACTGCTGTTGGCACAGGATGACCGTATTTACCGGTGTGTGCTGCATCAAGAAGTTCCATAGTTCTTAAATTTGTCTCACCTGCCTTAAGAACCATATTAAGCCAAAAGTTTAAATCACTATCTCTTTGCATAGCATCAAGAGCTTCATAGATAAAAGCATAAACCTTTTCATCTTCCTGTCCTAAAATTTGAGCATGATAAGTATAGGCAGCAATTCCTCTTACAGCATAGAGTGTAATTTCTTTAAGAGATTGGATATCTTCATCTGATGAACTATGAAAAAGCTTTTTATTAGCCTCTTGACCTTGTTTTATCAATTCCTGCATATCATGGGATGCCTGAAATCTGCAAGATTCTGTCTGCTGAACCTTGATACCTTTTTGTTTCAATTCCTCTCTTAGTTTTACTGCATCATAGATGAAATTCCTAATAGCCTCTGAGTCAAAATTGACATTTGTTAATGTGGAAAAAAGTGCTTCAACGGTAAATTTGTTAACTGTTTTCATAGCATTCTGAGCCAAACCTGAAGAAGTTTCTTTCAAGAATTCTTTTGCATAAGTAGAAAGTCCTTGAAGTGTATATGTTAATAAATCCTGAAGATAGGCAGTATCAGGCTGTTTACTACACACACCTAATTTAGTACATGCTGTCTGATTTGCTGTTTGTTCACATTGTCTACAAAACATGGTTAAACCTCCTAAGGTTTTTTATTAGTTAAATTTTAATCGGTGCAAAAAAGAGAAAAATATGATGTAAATCATATGTAACATAAAAAAATTTCTCTGGTGTGTTCGTTGGTGTTAATTTTTTCCATAAAACTCCTACTTCTTTTTCTATTACAGATGGAAAATAAAATTTTATTATTTTCATAAGGTATAATATGAAGTAATGAAAAAACAACGGGGAAAGTTCACAGATATTGTTTTTTTGTTTATTACTGCCATTACTGCATTTAGTGTGTTTGCTATTTCTTTAGGAATTTTTATTGTTCTTTTTAAAGAGTCTTTGCCTGCCATTAACAAGTTCGGCATCACTGGATTTATTCTTTCAACAGAATGGGATCCTGTTAAAGAAATTTTTGGAGCTGCTCCGGCCTTAATAGGAACACTTATAACTTCATTTTTTGCTTTGCTTTTAGCAGTTCCAATTGCTATAGGAATTGCAATTTTTATAACAGAAATAGCTCCATCCTTCTTAAAAGGAGTAATAGGAACAGCAATAGAATTACTTGCTGCCATTCCAAGCATAATTTATGGGATGTGGGGACTTTTCACATTAGCTCCAATAATGAGTCGTTATATAGAGCCTTTTTTACAGTCAACAGTAGGAAAACTACCTCTTTTTGGTAAACTCTTTGAAGGAACTCCTCTTGGAGTAGACCTTCTTACAGCAAGTATTATTTTAAGTATAATGATAATTCCCTTTACAGCTTCTATTGCAAGGGATTCTTTTAATTTAACTCCTTCTGTGCTAAAAGAATCTGCTTATGCTATAGGAGCAACAAAATGGGAGGTTGTAAAGGATATTGTACTGCCATACTCAAAGCTTGGAGTTCTTGGAGGAGTAGGACTTTCCTTGGGAAGAGCACTCGGAGAGACAATGGCAGTTGCCTTTGTGCTTGGAAACTTAAATCAGATTCCTACATCTCTTTTAGATGCCGCTGCTACAGTCACAGTGAAACTTGCTAATGAGTTTACAGAGGCAGATAAAGATATATATCTAAGCTCTCTTTATTATCTTGCCTTTTTACTTTTTATAATGAGTTTTACTATTCTTGCACTTGCTAAAATATTTTTAATGAAGGCTGAAAGGAAATGATACTAAAAAGAAGAAAAATAATTAGCAACCTTGCACTTTTTATATGTTTTCTTACTGCTTTATGGGGAATATTTTGGCTTTTTTTTATTATCATAGATGTATTAAGACATGGTATAACAGCTATAAAACCTTCCTTATTCCTAAATGATCCAGCTCCACCAGGAGAAGAAGGAGGAGGCTTAAGGAATGCCTTTGTAGGACATTTACTCATTACTGTATGTGCTACTTTAATTGGTGTGCCTATAGGAGTACTTGGAGGAACTTTTCTTGCTGAATATGGAAGAAGATATAAAATATCAAAAGTAATAAGCACTCTTGCTGATATTATGGTAAGTGTACCGGCAATAATTATAGGAGCCTTTATATACGCTATTATTGTAAAACCTTTGGGACACTTTAGTGGATTGGCAGGAGCAGTGGCCTTAGGAATCATAATGATTCCCACTGTTCTTAGAACCACAGAAAACATGCTTTCTCTCATACCTTGGACCTTAAGAGAGGCTGCTTTTGCTCTTGGAGCTCCCTATTATAAAGTAATAATTCAAATTGTTTACAGAGGTGCTGCCACAGGAATCCTTACTGGAATTATTCTTGCAGTGGCAAGGGTCACTGGTGAGGCAGCACCGCTTCTTTTTACTGCCTTTAACAATAATTATTTTTCCTTAGATATGTCTCAACCTATAGCTTCACTAACGGTAACTATTTTCCAGTATGCTATGGGTCCATATGAAGAATGGCATGCTCAAGCATGGGGTGCTGCTTTAATGATAACCGTATTTATACTTTTTGCTACTATTGCTGGAAGACTTTTAATAAAAAGGAGGTATAAAATTTGATACCTGAGATTGAAGTAAGAAATCTTAATTTTTACTATACTGGAGGAGTTCATATACTTAAAAACATAAATATGACAATTTATAAAAATCAAGTTACTGCTTTAATTGGACCAAGTGGCTGCGGAAAAACCACTTTGCTTAGATGCTTTAATAGAATGCATGATCTGTATGCTGGTAATAGGTATGAGGGAGAAATTATATTTCAAGGGAAAAATATTTTATCAAAAGACACTGACCTTATAGAGTTAAGAAGTAAAATAGGCATGGTATTTCAGAAACCTACACCTTTTCCTATGACCATATTTGAAAACATTGCTTACGGATTAAAGTTAAAAGGCATAAAAAACAAGGAAGAACTCAGATTTCGTGTTGAAAAAGCTCTGAAAGATGCTGCATTATGGGATGAAGTAAAGGACAAGCTTCACACTAATGCCTTTGGATTAAGTGGTGGACAACAACAAAGACTTTGCATAGCTAGAGCTCTTGCAGTTGAACCTGAAATAATACTTTTTGATGAACCAACAAGTGCTCTTGATCCTATATCAACAGCCAAAATAGAAGAGTTAATAGTTTCCCTTAAAGGAATAGTAACAATTATCATCGTTACTCATAATATGCAACAAGCAGCAAGAATCTCAGACTGGACAGGCTTTATGATGTTGGGAGAACTCATTGAATATGATAGAACAAATAAAATATTTACAGTTCCATCGAATAAACTTACTGAAGACTATATAACAGGAAGATTTGGCTAATCAGGATATCTAAATGGACTTCCTCTTATAATTCTTTCAACCTTAGGAGGATTACCCTTTAAAAGAAAGCTTGCAAGTCCTCTTTCTTCCGTTTCTCTGCCAAGATAGCTCCATTTACCATTCCATGAAACATAGACTTTTATACTGTCTGCTTCAATTTCTACAAGAACGGGAATGAATTCAAGTTCTACTCTATCAAAAGGTTTTATTGAGGCAATTATTTCTCTGTAAGCAGCTTCAGAGCAGTTTTTTCTTATTCCTGCATTATCTTTCTTTTGATAGGATACTCTTATTTCATCAATAACCTTAAAAGCCTCTTGTGTATATGAATACTCTTCAGATGGTGGTTTGAGTTGTTTTTTACCTCCGCAACTAACAATTAGTAATGAAATGATAATCACAATTATTTTTCTCATTAAAGTCTCCGAAAAATTTTCATAATTTGTATTTTACAATCTCTTGTTCAGAGATTGCATTATAAATTTTTTTGTATTGATTTGTTTTTGATTTTATTAATATTTCAGCATTTTTTCTTTTTGAGTAGTAAACACATATGGATGCAGCTTTGTTAATCTCATCTTCTGAATACTCTCCACATAATAAGACAACAGGACCTTTAAAATCTGAAGGATAAAGAAAAACATCTATATCTTTGCTCAATAGAATTTCATTTTCCCTTTCATTTCTGCCTACAACTATTTTACATTTTTCGGAAATTCTCAGATGTCTTCCTAACTTAAGTAGTTCAATATTGCTTACTGTAAGTTCATTGTGAACTATTAAATCTTTAACCTTTTTACAGAAAGTAGGATCTGTAAGAAGACATCCACCTGCAGGTTGAGGAATCTTCTGTATACCATACTTTTTGGCCAAAGCTATTTGAGGTTTTCTTGTTCTTCCTCTGATATCATAAAGCAAGTCTCTATTAATAATTCCTTCTATCTCAGCTCGGGTAGGAGGAAGGATTTTTGCACACAAAGGTCTTAAAATTAGACCTTCCAAGGAGGCTTTTTTTTCAATATGTCTAAGTAGTTCTCTCTTTTGGCTCATTGGTCTTTGTGATACAACCTCTCCCGTGACTATAAAAGATGCTCCATACTTCGGCATTAAATTTTTTGCTTCTTTAAGCATTAAAATTTTACAGTCAATGCAAGGATTTAAATTTTTTCCATATCCATGTTCAGGCTTTTTAAGAATCTCAATAAATTTTTCCCTAATATCTATCTCCTTAATCTCAAAGTTAAAGGTTTTAGCATACTCTAAATCTTCTTTTTTTAAGTGACTAACAAAGCCTGTAAAAAACTTTAAGGCAATTACATCAATTTTTTGTTCTTTTACAATAATAACGGAAAGAAGACTGTCAAGTCCGCCAGAGTACAGAGCTAAAGCTTTATGCATATGGATGAGTTTTTAGTACATCCAGTATTTCTTCTGGTGTAGCTACAGCAGTTCCTACTTTACCAACCACTATACCAGCTGCCACATTAGCTATTTTTGCAGCATCAACTAAAGAAGCACCTGCCACATGAGCAAGTGTTATGGTAGCAATAACCGTATCTCCTGCACCTGTTACATCAAATACTTTTTTGGCAACAGTAGGCAGATGGGTAACCTTTACCTCAGAGTTCTTTTTCTCAAACAGACTCATTCCCTCTTCTCCTCTTGTTATTAATACAGAGTCACAGGCAAGCTTTCTTAAGAGATTAAAACCAGCCTTTATAAGCGTTTTTTCATCCTTAATATCAATCTCTGCTCCATGAGAGGCTTCAGCAATATTCGGAGTTATAAGAGAAACTTGCTTATAAAACCTAAAATGACCAACCTTTGGATCAACTGCAATAAAGCTTCCATTTTTTCTTTTATGATTTACAAGAATCCGGAATAACTCCTCAGAGACTACACCTTTTTTATAGTCAGATACAATTACAGCATCAAATCTATCTAATATACTCTTTATCATAGAGAGAAAATTTTCCTTTGCTTTTCCCTCAAGCCTTTTACGATCTTCTATATCAAATCTTACAATCTGCTGATTTCCACCAATTACTCTTGTCTTGAGTGTTGTTTTCCTTGTATCCTCAAATATGAAATCTTGCTCTATTCCCTTTTCTGTAAGTAAATCTCTTACAACCTTGCCAGTAGAACCCTTACCTATTATTCCACAAAGATATGCTTTACCTCCTAAAGAAACTATATTATTTGCTACATTTGCTGCTCCACCAAGTCTGTACTGCTCTTCATAAACTTCTACAACTGGAACAGGTGCCTCTGGTGAGATTCGTGTAACCTTTCCAAAAATGTATTTGTCAAGAATAATGTCACCAATAACAAGAATTTTTTTTTCCTTGAAGTTTTTAAAAAAATTCTCAATATTACTTAATATCATTTTTCCTCCTGATGATTTCTATTAGTTCTTCTAAAGAAGCCTCTCCTTGTGAACCATCTTCCATATTCTTCCATCTATACAATGACTTTTTAACCTCGTCTTCTCCAACGATTATAACCATTTTTGCACCAAATCTGTCAGCCTTTCTAAGTTGACTCTTTAGAGATATATCCTCATAAGCAGTTTCTGTCGGTATTTTATGATTTCTTAAAAAGTTAATAACTTCTTTTGTTTGTTTTTCAACATTTTTACCTGTATATGCTACATATACAAGGGGTTTTTTATTTTTTATATTTAATGAGTTCGAACATAACTCTATTAGCCTTTCCATACCAATTGCAAATCCAGCAGCAGGAGTTGAAGGACCTCCAAAAGACTCAACAAGATCATCATATCTTCCTCCGGCTGCTACAGCATTCTGAGAACCAAGCATTGTAGTTGTTACCTCAAAAACTGTTCTTGTGTAGTAGTCAAGTCCTCTTACAATTCTTGGATTTACAAAGTAAGATATTCTCATTTCATCAAGATGTCTCTGCAGAGTAATAAAATGCTCTTTGCAGTTTTCACATAAGAAATCAATAATCACAGGTATATCCTTTAAAGATTCCTTACATGATGGCACTTTACAATCAAAAACTCTTAAAGGATTTCTTTCAAATCTTCTTTGACAATCACTGCATAGTGTTTTTGTCTTGTCAGCTAAAAAACTAAAAAGAATCTTTCTGTATTGAGGTCTACAATTTTTACATCCAAGAGAGTTTATCTCATACATTAAGTTATTAATATTCAGTCCTTCCAAAAATGTTTTAACTAAATAGATTAATTCAGCATCCATCCATGGAGAACTTACTCCAAAAGACTCTACGCCAATCTGATGAAACTGTCTAAATCTTCCCCTCTGGGGTCTTTCATATCGAAACATTGCTCCAATATAGTAAAACTTCTGAGGAGCTGGATTATTAAAAAGACTATGCTGAATATAAGCTCTTACTACAGAAGCTGTTCCTTCAGGCCTTAAGGCAATCTTTCTTCCTTTTTTATCAGAAAAAATGTACATCTCCTTTTCTACTATATCTGTATCTTCACCAATACTTCTTAAAAATACTTCAGCATTTTCTAAAATAGGAGTGCGAATTTCTTGAAAATTATAGTTTTCAAGTAATTCTCTTGCATACTCTTCAATATACTGCCATATATATATCTTTTCAGAAAATATATCTTGCATTCCTCTTAGTAAACTATACTTCACCTTCTTCTCCTTCTCTTTCTTTATCAAACTCAAGCATTCTTAAATGAGCCTCTATGAGCCTTCTTATTTCTTCTTTAAAATGTCTTCTTATACCCTTTAGATCAACAATATCTTCATGAATTTTTACCACTTTTTCTTGTGCTTCTCTAATAATACTTTCTGCCTTCAGTTCTGCTTCTTTTATTATTAACTCAGCTTCCTTTCTTGCATTTGTCTGATAATCCTCTACAAGTCTTTGTGCTGTCATCAATGTATCTCTGAGGGATTGTTCAATTTTTCTGTATTCCTCTAACTGACTTTCAAGAAGTGCAACTTTTTCCTTTAACATTGAGTTTTCCTTTAGGAGTTCCTCTAATTCCTCTCTTACAAGTTCAAGGAAAGAGTAAACTTCTTCCATATCAAAGCCTCTAAATCTAACCTTAAACTGCTTCTGCTGAATATCAAGTGGAGTAATTCTCATGATGTTCCTCCTTTAACTCTATATCCAAACTCAATAATACTCGGAATTAAAAACTGCTGTAAGAGATATATTAAAAGTAAAAGAATCATCGGAGATATATCTATTGGTAAACGCAAAGGAATCATTTTTCTTATTGGATGAAGAAAGGGCTCTGTAATTCTATATATAAATCTAACAATTGGATTATAAGGATCAGGATTTACCCAGCTTAATACTGCTGACACAATTATGACAAAAGAGTAAACTGTAAAGAATATGTCTAAAAAATTTGCCAATATTATTATAAGATTTCCAAATATGCTCATTCTGACTCCCTATGAAATTTCTAATTCATTTTCTATACTTAGTTGTTCTGCTCTTTTTATTGCTTCCTTCAAAGTCTTTAAAAGTATTTCCCTTAACTCACTCTGGGATAAAACTCTAAGTCCTGCCTCTGTTGTACCTCCCGGAGATGTCACTTTTTGTCTAATCTTATCTGGAGGAATTCCACTGTCAAGAAGCTTTGCTGTTCCAATAAAGGTTTGCAATATAAGTTCTCTTGCTATATCTTCAGCAAAACCAAGCTCTGTAGCTACATCTATAAATTGTTCTAATATGTAACACAGAAAACCTGGTCCGCTTCCAGACAAAGAAGTAACAAGATTCATATAACTTTCTGGAAGAGTTACTACTTTTCCAACACTCATAAATATATCCCTTACTGGAGCTATAATCTTAGTCTCAAGACACTCACATAACGCTAAAACAGTCATTGATTCTCCAACTATAGCTGCAAGATTTGGCATTGCCCTTATTAACTTGTCTGTTTTTAAATATTTCTGAATTAATTTAAGAGGAATACCAGCAGCAATTGAAACTACGGTATGTTTTTCAGAAATAAAATCTTTAATTTCCTCAAGAACTTCTCTTATGTTTTGAGGCTTTACTGCTAATATAATAATTTCACATGAACTGACCACTTCCTTATTGGAAGACGTTGTCCTTACTCCATAGGATCTTTCGATGTATTTTCTTCTTTCATCAACTGGTTCAGATACTATAATATTCTTCTTTCCGTCCTTTACAAGGCCTCTAATTAATGCTTCAGCCATATTACCGCCACCAATAAAACCTATCATTTTATATCACCTCCTATTTTATTCTTTGGCCAAAAATAGCTGTTCCTATCCTTACCATTGTTGAACCTTCCTCAATAGCTACTTCAAAATCATTTGACATTCCCATAGACAGTTCTTTTATAAAGTTATAACCCTTTTTATTTAATTCATCCCTTATTTTTCTAAGTCTTCTAAAATAAACTCGAACATCTTCAGGATTTTCAAAGTATGGAGGAATAGTCATTAAACCTTCTACTTTAATATTTTTCAGATTTAGACAACTTTCAATGAGTCTTTCAACTTCCTCTTCTTTCACTCCATATTTAGACTCCTCCTCTGAAAGCTTTACTTGAATTAAAACCCTCTGAATCTTATTAATTTTTTCTGCTTCCTTATTTATCAGGACAGCAAGTTTCTCTGAATCTAATGATTGAATCATTGTAAAAAGCCTAACAGCATCCTTTACTTTATTGCTTTGCAAATGTCCTATCATATGCCATTCAATATTCATCTTCCATTGGTCAAAAAAATCCCTCAACTGTTGTATCTTAGCCTTTGCTTCTTGGACTCTATTTTCTCCAAAAATTCTCAAACCAAATTGAGATGCTTCCTTTATTTTATCAATGGGTTGAGATTTTGTTACAGCAATCAGTTTAATCTCCTCTGGATTTCTTCCTGCTCTTAAAGCAGCATAAGTTATTTTTTTAGAGACAGATGATATTCTTTCTGAAAGCATACTATAATAACATTATACATGATTATTAATATCCTTGATAGGCTTTCTCTAAAATGGAAGCTTATAATACTTTTACTTTTGCTTAATTTGAGTTTAATGTCCACTCTTTATGTTTTTTATACACAGGCTGAAAAAAGGTTACTAAAAGAAATAGAAAGGCAAACAGTTGATCTTACCAAGGCTATTCAAATAGGAGTAGAGGAAGTTACTCGTGGAGGCTCAAATAAACTCACTGAGTATTTGAAAAGACTTAATACAAAAGGAATAAAAGAAGTCTCTATCATTAGTAACACTCAAGAGATTATTGCAAGCACCAATCCTCAAAATGTAGGTAAGCCAATTACACACAGAAAAAAAGAATTAATCATTAAGGCTGAACTTGGTGAGCCTGTATTTGAAGAAGAACATGCCTATAATGTAATAGTTCCTGTAATTGCAGGTAATGTCCAATACGGATATATTCATTTAAAAATTAATAAAGATGACTTCTCAAAAATCTTAAAAACCAACGCAATTAAGAGAATGTTGACAACTTTAATTATATTTTCCATAGGTATACTCATTACTTATATTATCTCCTTAAGATATACCAAACCAATTGACAAATTGACAGAAGCTGCTATAAAAGTTGCTCAAGGAGACTTTAACTATAGATTAAATATTAACAGAAAAGATGAGATAGGTAAGATAGCTGAAAGCTTTAATTTCATGATTCAAAAACTTCATGAACATCAGATTTTGCAAGAAAGACTTAGAGAAGCAGAACATCTTTCTGCCATAGGACAACTAAGTAGAACAATTGCTCATGAAATAAGAAATCCTCTTAATTTTATTAACTTAAGCATTGATCATCTTATAGAAAAAATAAAAAAAGAAAAACCAAACGAAAATAGCTATGTAAAACTTCTTGAAAGCATGAAACAGGAAATTTACAGAGTAAATAACCTTATTACAGAGTACCTTGAGTATACAAGACCGCTTAAGTTGAATAAAAAAATTACAAGTATTATAGAGATAATAGATGAAGTCTTATCAATTATTGAAGCTACAGCTGAAAAACAAGGAGTTACCATTTATAAAGACTATACAATTGATTTTACTCTTAGTCTTGATGTAGATTTGATAAAAAGCTGTCTTTTAAATATAATCACTAATGCCTTACATGCAATGAAAGATGTTGAGATAAAAAATCTCTTTATCAAGACCGAGCTTATAGAAGATGAAATTTTAATAAAAATTATAGATACAGGTTCTGGAGTGCCTGAGGAGTTTATAGACAAGATTTTCGAGCCTTTCTTCTCAACTAAGAAAGAGGGATTAGGGCTTGGACTTTCCTTAGCAAAGAAAGTTATTGAAGAGCATGGTGGAAGAATAGAATTTTCAAGTAAAAAAGGTCAAGGTAGTGAAGTAAGAATATTTATACCTATTTAATTTTTGGGAAGATGACAACACTACTAATAATAGATGATGAACCATTACAAAGAGAGATTTTAATGACCATTCTTTCTGAGGAAGGGTATAATGTTTATACAGCCTCTTGTTTAGAAGAAGCATTAAGAATAATTAATGAGGTTTCTCCTGAAATAATCCTTACTGATTTGAAATTAGGAAATCAAAATGGAATTGAGATTCTTAACAATCTTCCAGAAGAACCTTTTAAACCTGCTGTAATAGTCATTACAGCCTTTGGAACAATATCCTCTGCAGTAGATGCAATTAAAAAAGGAGCATTTGATTACCTTACAAAACCTCTTGACAAAGAAGTTCTCCTTCTTACCATAAAAAAAGCAGAAGAAAGAATGAATCTTATTAAAGAAAATCTTATGCTGAAAAAACAACTGTATGAAAAGTTTAAGATAGAAGGTATTATTGGTAAATCCCAAAAAATGCTTCATGTTCTTGATATAGTAAAAAAGGCAACTCCAACAAATGCTACAGTTCTTATATACGGAGAAAGTGGCACAGGAAAAGAGCTTATAGCAAGAGCAATTCATTATAACTCTCCACGTAAAGACAAACCCTTCATAGCAATAAACTGTGCAGCTATACCAGAGACTTTAATTGAAAGTGAACTTTTTGGATATGAACCTGGTGCATTTACAGGAGCAAATACAAGAAAAATAGGACTTATAGAATCCGCAGATAAAGGAACTCTCTTTCTTGATGAAATTGCAGAACTTCCTCTGTCTACACAGTCTAAGCTTCTAAGAGTGCTTCAAGATAAAGAAGTAAGAAGGATTGGAAGTAAAGATACAATTAAAGTTGATGTAAGAATTATTGCAGCAACAAATAAAAATCTTTCTGAACTAGTGCAAAATAGTAAATTTAGAGAAGACCTATATTATAGATTAAAGGTTATTACAGTTGAAATTCCTCCACTTAGAGAAAGAAAGGAAGATATTCCAGAACTTGTAAACTTTTTTATAGAAAAATACTCTAAGGAATTCGGTAAAAAAATCGTTGGAATTGAAGATAAAGCTTTACAAGCTCTTTTAAACTATACTTGGCCAGGAAACATACGAGAACTTGAAAGCGTAATTGAGAGAGCAATAATAATATGTGAAAAAGATAAGATAACATTAAATGATATTCAAGATGAACTAAGGATGATAACACCTAAAAATCTATTTGATATAAACATTCCTGATGAAGGAATAAACTATGAAGAACTTGAAAAGGAACTGATTAAAAAAGCTTTAATTAAATCAAACTTTGTTATAGCAAAAGCAGCTCGTCTACTTGGGATGAGTTATGATACATTTTGGTATAGACTTAAAAAATTCGGAATCTCTGATAATATTCGTGAAATGACGAAGAATTTTGTGAAATGACGAAAACTTAGTTTAAACTTTTATGGTTAATATATTTTAAAAATAGAACTTTTATAGTGGCATAAAAGTTGCATTTTATTTTTAGAACTAAAAACTGAAATCCCTTTTAAAAAACAAAAAAGAAAGGAGGTGAACAAAGAGGATGAAGAAAGTTTTGGCAGTAGTAATGGCATTGGTATTTGCTCTTACAGTATCAGTAGCCTTTGCTCAGCAGCCTGCTGAAAAGAAAGCTGAGCCTGCAAAACCAGCAGAACCTGCAAAGAAGACTGAGGCAGCAAAACCAGCTGAGAAGAAAGAGGAGAAGAAGCCAAAGGAAAAGGTTAAGCAGATTACTGGTGAGGTTACTGCTATTGACACAGTTGGTAAATCCATCACTGTAAAGGGCAAGAAGCAGGAACTCACAATCGCAGTAACAGAAGAGCAGATTAAGGATATTAAGGCTGGTGACAAAGTCGTAGTAAAATATACTGAAAAGGACGGCAAGGCAACAGCAAAGAGTGTAAAGAAAGTAGCAGCAAAGGCTGAAAAGAAAGAGGCAAAGCCAGCTGAAAAACCAGCTGAAAAGAAACCTGAGCCTGCAAAACCAGCTGAAAAGAAGCAGTAGTCTTTCTATTTATTAAGGTGGAGGGGAAATCCTCCACCTTTTATTTTTTAAACTTCCACTCCTCTTTTTCTTAACTCTTCTAATTTTTTCTCTCTACATATTCTACATCTAAACTCTGGTTTTGGATCGTTGAGTCTGTCATAGTTTTTCGTTTTTACAACTCTATATCCTTCACATACTACTCCACAGTCAGCACATATCACATTTTCCTTTATCTGCCAAAGAGGATAAAAGGCAGGAATTTTAAAATGGGATTTAAATATTGCCTTGTCAACAAACCAGAATACATTGGCAAGTAAGAATTGATTAAGCAAAAAAGCGGGTATTGTATGAATTTTTAAATAATCACTTAATAAAAACTGAAGAAGTGCACCAGCAATTCCTGATAGCACTATCCAGCGCCCAAAAACATATACAAACCATGTCTTCATAATAAAACCTCCTTCACCTTATTGTTTTTTTTGAGATTCTTTATAGACTCTTTTTGAAAATTCTTCAAAAAGTTTTGTGCATTTTTTAAGTTTTTCAACTGCTTGTCTTTTAAGGGGAGCATTTACAAAATCTCTTTTTTTTACCTTTTTAAGCCATGTCTTTAATTTGTCAAGTTCCTCCTCATTTTCTTCAACTTCTGCAAAAATAAAATTCTGTCTTTCAATCTCAAAGGATATCTCCTTAAAAAAATCCTCACATTTATCAATTAGTTCCTGATATTCTTTGTTTCTTGCATCAATGAAGGCATTAAGGATCTTGTTCTCATCATCTTTATACAAAATTTTTCCTTCCAATAAAAGCACCTGTCCTCCGTAATTTTCTATGATTTCTCTAAGATTTTGAATCTTATCTAAAAGCTCCTTAGAATAAGGCAAAATCCAAACAGTTTGATAGTTTATAGCACCAAGTTTTTTTAGTTCTCTCCATATAAAAACCCTTATCCGTGAAGGGTTAGAAGGTGCTGTATATGATATAAAAAGCCATTTCATTAATTTTTAGTGTAACATTTTTCTTACTTTTAAAAGAAAAGGTACAGAGCATAGCTGAAGAATCACTGAAAAGACTACAAGAGCATTCATTGAAAAATCATATAAAAAGCCTAAGATAAGGCTTCCTAAAAACCAAAACAAACCATAACCTGTATTAAAAACTCCATAACCAATACCTCTTTTTTCTCTTGGCACTAAAAGTGAGACAGCTGCTCTCATTATGGACTCCTGTGCTCCCATTCCAACTCCCCATAGAATCATTCCAAAAAGGGCAGAATAGAATCCACCAAAAAAGCAAAAAGGTGCAAATCCTGCTGAAAGTATTACTGAAAAGACAAGCACTGAGAGGCCTTTTTTGTCAAAGAAATACCCAAAAATCAAGGCAGCTAAGGCATCAACTCCCATTGCAATTGCATAAAAAACAGGTATCCAATTTTCAGGCACTGTTGCCATCTTTTTAAAATGATAGGCAATCAAAGGAAAATCAGCATAACCTGCACCATTTAAGGCAACTGCCAAAAGATAAATCCAATAAACTTTGCTTAAACCCTTTGTTTCAATTTGAAGCTTTGTTATCTCTAAATCTCTCGGTGAAGGATACATTATTCTTGCAAAAAGAAGAACTAAAAGAGCAATTACCGCAGGAATTAGTAAAACTCCAAAAGCTTCTTTATAACTTCCTTGAAAATAGAATACTACTGCTACTATAAGTGGCCCAACCATTGCTCCAGCTTGATCCATTGCTTCATGAAGCCCAAAACCCCATCCACGGCCAATCTGGAAAGTAGCATGACTTAACATAGCATCCCTTGCAGGAGTTCTTAATGCTTTACCAACCCTTTCAGCCATAATCAACAGAGCTGCCAGTTGCCATTGACCAACTAAAGCCAGTGCAGGAACACTTAAAAGATTAATAGCATATCCTAAAAAAGTAATGCTCCAGTATCTACCGGTTTTATCAGTAAGCCAACCTGAAAAAAGCCTCAAAGTATATCCTATAAACTCACCAACTCCTGCTATAAAGCCAACTAAAGTAGCACTTGCCCCTAATAATGCAAGATAAGGACCTGTAATACTTCTTGCAGCCTCATAGGTCATGTCAGAGAAAAGACTAACCAATCCAAGTAAAACAATAAATACTGTAGCAGACTTGTTCATCTTCATTTTTCAAATTTATCCAAATCTCTTTGATAACTTTGACTTGAATTTATTTAACCCTCCCTTTGCCACTTTTGCACCTTCAATTGCATCAACTATTGCCTGATTCAATAATCAAGAAGTGTTGCAATATAGGCTTTTGTTGCCTGTCCAAACTGTGCACCTATAGCACTATTTATTTCAAAGTTGCACAATATGAAGTCCTACTTTTTCAAAAAAGATCTGCCCCCTGTTAAAGCATCTATAGCCACAACCATTCCACCAATAAATCCTGCAAAAAGCAAAAATTTCACAGTTCCGCTTCTATAAAGGATACTTTTAGCCAATTCACTTTTTAGCTTCTAAAGTAAAAGAGACATAACAACAAGCAATTCTAACTATATTTGTAAAAACAAAACCAAATAGGCATCTAACTAATAAGTGTTACAACCCAGTAATTATAAAAGCAATATCGTATGCTGCACTGCAATTGGAGCATCTATGGCAAAACCAACTCCAACAATTGAAAAACAGGCTAACTGAGCCTTAAAAATGGAAAGCTTAAGCCAAGTGTTAAATAATGTTACACCTAACAAGGCACATATAACTACCAAAAATTCTTGTCTCATAGTCTGTTCCCATAACCGAAGCAGCATAATGTGAATCAATTTTTCATCCTAAAAACAATTCTGCAATAATTATCCCAATAATATAAAAGATTTCCATTTTTACACCTCTAAGTTATATGTAACTATTGTTACATAAATTTTATAATATGTCAAGAAAAATTTTAATAACTATTATTACTACTTTATCCCTTTTTTGTTAACACATTTGCATTTTTGTTGATAATGATAAATCTGTCTATAGTTCTTAAGGAATCTGGGTAAGTATTTTTAAAACCTTTTTGTCAATTATGAAAAATACAATTGCGTATACTTGACTAACTCAAAAGTTTTTGGTAAAGTCGATTATGTTCCTTGAAGAAGTCATTAAAATATTGAAAGAAATCCCAATTTTTCAAGGTCTTTCAGATGAAGATCTTCTGCTTATCTCCAAAGGTTTTAGCATAAATAAAGTAAACAAAGGGAAAGTAATTTTTTATCAATCTGAACAAAGCACAGATCTTTATATTATTCTTGAAGGTGCTGTTAAAGCCTGTCTTTTAGACCCTGATGGAAAAGAACTCATTCTAAACATATTTAAAAAAGGTGATTTTTTTGGAGAGTTAAGTCTTTTAGATGGCAAACCTCGCTCTGCAACAATTATTGCTATAAAGGATTCTACTGTTGGAATCCTTAAAAGACAGCAATTTCTTATATTACTTAAGGAGAACCCAATGATTGCTATATATCTTCTTTCTGCCCTTGTAGAAAGAATAAGAATGACTGATGAGATGCTTGGTGCGATGGCATTCTTAGATGTAAGTAGAAGAATTTTAAAACATGTCTTAAATATAGCTCAAAAGGAAGGAGTAAAAATAGAAGAAGGTTACATAAAAATAAACAAAATAACTCACAAAGAATTAGCTTCCTGCACAGGTGCTTCCCGTGAGGCAGTTACAAAGGCTCTAAAAATTCTGAAGTTTAAAGGCATAATTTTTGAAAAAAATGGTTGTTTTCTAATAAAACCAAATATAGAGCTATAGGAGGATGAAATGAAAAGTAAAATTTCCAAATTAATTTATATTTTTTTGATATCCTTCTTTATATATTCCTATGCTGAAGCAAAAATTCAATGTGTTGATGCTGAAGGACAAGCAGCTATATTAAATAATGATCTGCCTTCTGCAAAAGTAGAAGCTATAGCAAGGGCAAAATGGAATGCCATTGAACAGGTAGCCGGCGTAAAAGTTAAAGCTCAAACAGTAGTTCAAAATTTTAAATTAGTGGATGATGCTGTAATAAAACATACACATGGTGTGATTTCTAATTATAAATTGCGAAAAGAATGGAAAGATGGAGATTTTTATAACGTTATTATAAATGTTTGTGTTGAATCTACTAAAGCAGATGATGCAGTATCAAAGCTTGCTTTGAATAACTCAATTGCAGTATTTATTCTTGCAAAAAAACCAAAAATACTAAGAGAAAAAGAAGAAATATACAGAGGATTTTTTGGCAAATGGGAGCATCACTATCTTAAAACAAAGGATGAGTATGAAGAGACAAACATACTAAGTGAAACAATCATAGGAAGTCTTACTGAAAGAGGAGTTACAGTGGTTGATGTTACACCAACTAATATAGCAGATGCTTCAATGATAGAAAATACAATGAAAACTGGAAACTATCTAAGTTTAAGAAACATAATGTATAAAACTCTATCAAATCTTCTTCTCATTGGAAAAGTTGATTATACCATATCAACAAGAAAAGGACAGGATATTGGATATGGAATCAATATGACGGTAAATAATGTTACAACCAGACTTACATACAGAGTTGTAGCTAAGGAAAGAGACTCAGATAGAGTAATTATTGTTGCTGCAGGGACAGAGGAAGGTAAAGGAATGGCTTTGAATGTGGAAGATGCTACAGCTCAGAGTATGAAAAATCTTGCTGAGAAATTTGTGCCTATTTTGTTTGAAAAAATTAGTAAATATATTCAAGGTTTGGCAAAGAAAGTAACCATAAAGGTAACAAATGTTGATGATATTAGTCGCAATTTTGAAATAAAAGAGATACTTCAAAGTATAGCATGGATTACAGAGGTTGAAGAAAAAGGAATGGGAGAATTTTCTGTTGGATATCCTGAAAATACTGTATATCTTGCAAACAGCTTGAGTCAGAAAGGATTTGAGATAATAAACTTTTCTAACTATGTGATAACTTTACACTACAGAAAATTTTAAATTATAGGAGGATAAAATGCCCAGAAAAATTTTTCTAATTACTATCCTTTGCCTGATATTTATATCTCTTTCCTGTGTTCCACCTAAGGTTAACATGTCAGATTATACTGTCATCTCTGATGTTGATTCCAAAACTGTAAAACATCCTTTACCTGATTATGTTATTAACAAAAAGAAGCCAAAGGTTGCTGTTTTACCTCCCACTGATAATCCTCGTTACAGTCAATGTCAGCTTTACAATACAGCACAGGAACATCTTGTTCAAGCCTTGGCTAATACAGGAACAGTTGAACTTGTTGAAAGGTCTCAGCTAAATGTGATAATGCAAGAGATAAAATTTAAGGCAGGGATTACAGGAGAAATTGATATAGAAAAATTTTCAAAAATAGCTCATGGAATAGATTTTGTCATCGTTGGTTCTATACCATCTGCATCTACCACAACTCAGTTTATTGAGGGTAGTTCATGGACAGATAAAAAGGGAAAAACACACCATATCCCAGCATCTTGCAAAGAAGAAGCAAATATAAACTTGTTTTTCAGAGTTATCACATTTCCCGCAGGAACTATTCAGAAAGCTTTGAATATGAGTGGACAGAAAACAATTACAAGAGATGCTCGATACTCTTATGATTGCAGAGTTCAGGATCCCTGTGGTCTTTTAGGTCAAGCAATAGATATTGCTATTAATAATTCAATACAAGAGCTTATGCAGGCTTTTCCTGTCTATGGATATATTTACAAGACAATGACAAACATTAAGAATCCTAAGGAAAGGCTGGCATTTATAAATCTTGGTAGTGCTGATGGAATTAAAGCAGGATCAGAACTTGAAATAATAGAATTTGTAAAAGATATAGATCCAATAAAAAAACAAAGTATCATCACTCCCCAAGTTGTAGGAGAGTGTATAGTTTCGGAAACAAATCTGCAACCTGACAGAAGCATATGCATCATTTCAGAAGATTCTATAGACAGGGTATTTACAGGTCATGCTGTTAAACTAAAAATTACTGAAACATTTGGAAGAAAATTGCAGAAGTTTTTTAGATAATTGATGTGAAAATTACCTTTACATCGGTTTTATTTACTGGTATTCTTAGTTTAGATATGAAAAAAAGGAGGAGATATAAAATGAGAAGATACTCGGTCTTGATTGTCTTTTTTATTATTTCAATGTTAGGTTATAGCTGTGCTCCTAAGGAGGTTACAAAATGCACTTTACCTGAAGACAATCCAGAACATCACTATCTCATAGGAATGAAAGCCTTAGAAGAGGGAAATTATGATTTAGCAATGGAAAAATTTGAAAGAGCTCTTTACTGCGATGAAAACTTTTCAAAAGCCTATTCGGGAAGAGCCATTGCAAGAGCTGAAAAGGCAAAAATGATTAAAGATACTGATGTAAGAAAAATTGAAATTGAAAGAATTGAAAAAGATTTAAAAACTGCCAAAAGGAAAGCCAATACTTCTGAGGAAGAGTTTGACTACTATGTTGCAAAAATAAGAACTCTAACAGCTCTTAAAACTAATAACTGGCTTGAGGAAACCGAAAAAGCTCATTTTAGCGCTATTGATTTAAAAGTTGATGAAAACCGTCTTACATACTATCAAGGCAAAGAAGCAGCAAACTTTTTTATGGGATTAGCCTACTTTGAAGCACTTGATTTTGAAAAAGCAAAAACCCAATTCAGAGCAGTATTAAACTCTAAGAAGGATGGAAAATGGAATGAAAGAGCTGACAAAGCATGGAAAAAAACAGATAAAATTACTCGTGCAATGGCTGGAATAACAGTAGGAGATGCAGGCAAAAGAATTGCAATCAAAGATTCAATAACAAGAGCAGACCTTACAGCACTTCTTATTAATGAATTGAAGATTGATAAGCTCTTTGCTGGAAGAATTCCTATTCAGAGTCAAAGGGAAAAAATAAAACCAGAGTTTACTCCTGCTGATATAATAAACAGTCCCTTCAGAGAAGAGATTCTTACCATAATGAAATGGAAGATTAGAGGGCTTGAACCCAAGTATGATGAAAAAATGAAAGCATATCTCTTTAAGCCAGAGGAAGTTGTTAAAAGAGGTGAAATGGCTTTAATACTTGAGGATGTTCTGATTAAACTCACAGGAGATGAAAAAATAGCCACAGCATTTTTTGGGCATGAAAAATCTCCATTTCCAGACATAAGAACAACATCTCCCATTTATAATGCTGTAATGAACATGGTTACAAGGGGAATAATGGAACCAGAGCTTTCAGGAGAGTTTAATCCTGAAAGACCCGTGGATGGTGCAGAAGCTATTCTTGCAATAAGAATGTTAAAACAAAGATTAAACATTTATTAGGAGGACAGAAATGAAAAAGCTTTTGATTTTTATCCTATCACTATTTTTATTTTTAGGAGTTTCAAATGCTCAGGATACTACACAGGATAGGATTTCAACAGTATTTGAAAGGGCAAATGAATGGCTTCAGAGGAACAATCTCTCAATTACCACATCTCCTGAACAGGCATTTATAAATGACTATATACTTGTTGTAGCAGAGGGCTTACCATCAGCTACAGCAAAAACACCAAGTCAAAAAAGACTTACTGCTGAGCGGGCTGCAACAGTAATGGCATACAGACAGCTTGCAGAGATTCTTGAGGGAGTTGCTATTGTAGGTGATACCTTTGTAAAGGATGCTCAGCTACAGTATGATGTTGTAAGAACAGCAGTAGCAGGCTTTGTAAAAGGTGCTCAGATTGTTTACAAAGATTGGAATCCTCAGGAAGAATCTGCTCTTGTTATCGTAAAGGTTGGAATGTCAGGTCCTAAAGGATTTGGCTCACTTCTTTATGAAAAGATATTAGGAGACCCAAAGATTAAAAAAGAGATTATTGAACCTCAGCCACAGTTTAAAACAAAGCCAGTTCCTGTTGAGGAAAAGTATGATGGACTTATAATTGATGCTACAGAGGTTAACTTTAGACCTGCGCTAATAAACAGAATATTTAATTCAAAGGGAGAAGTTCTCTATGATCCATCAAAGATAAGCCAAAAAGTTCTTGTTGAACAGGGCTGTGGAGAATACACAAACAGCATTGAAAAGGCAAAGGCTGCATTAGAAAAAAGAGGCGTGAAAAATCCTTTGATTATAAAAGCTTCTGGCACATTAAATCCAAGCGATTTATTGGTTTCCGATGAGGATGCTGTAAAGATTTATTCTGCAAATCAAAAGGCTAACTTCTTTGCCAGTGCAAAGGTAGCCTTTGTACTTAAGTAAGGAGATAAAAAATGAAAACAATAACATTATTAGTTTTGTTTTTGATTTTTACCTTAGGATTAATCCCTGTTTATGCTGAAGAAAAAGATTCGGATATAGTTCGTATTTCCATAACCCTTGAAGAAAGAAAAGAGATCACCCCAGATATTCTCAACATGACATTAGGAATCAATGCCAGTGCCCAGAAAGAGTCAGAAGTTATTAATCTTCTGGGTGCTGTAGACAAGGCTATTAGAGCACTTAACTTAAATTACAGTGGTGGAAGTTACTCAGTCTACAAAAACTGCTGGTGGGAAAAAGACAAAAGAAAATGTTCAGGATACAAAGGAGAACTTGGTTATTCCTTTGAGCTAAAAGACACAAAGGAGCAGAATAAAATTCTTGAGACGATTGATGAGTTTAAGGAAAAGTATGGCGAAAGAATGAATTATACAGTTTCTCATCCTCAATGGATTGTCTCAGAGAAAAAAGCCAAAGCAATGGAAAATGAAATCAGGCTTGATATTATTGACACAGCATTGAACTTTGCAAAAAGGGCAGGAGAAAAACTCGGCAAAAAATGCTCACTTTCAAGTATAAACTATGATGTAAGAAGACCCTATTTTTGGGAGCCACCCATATTTTATAAAGCAGCACCAATGATGGAAAAAGCAATGATTGAAGCTCCAGAACCTAAAAAGGAGGATAAGGCAATAAATGTAAAAGCTTCA
>JBCNUV010000008.1:0-73558 GCA_039630505.1 Thermodesulfovibrio sp. | reverse complement strand
AACAGAATTGAGTTTAAATCTTTTAATCTGTTAGAATAAATCCCGTGATTACGGGAAAAACGAGGATAATAGGGATATTTGGTGATCCCATAGAGCATACCCTTTCTCCTTTAATACATAATGAAGCCTTTCAATATCTTGGACTTGACTACTGTTATGTAGCCTTTCATGTAAAAAGGGATAAACTTAAGGAAGCAGTGGAAGGTATAAGGGCTTTGAATATAAAGGGTGTCAATATTACGGTGCCTCATAAAGAAGCAGTAATTCAATATATTGATGAACTCTCAGAAGAAGCAAAAGATATTGGTGCAGTAAATACAATTTTAAATGAAGAAGGGATATTAAAAGGATTTAATACAGATGTAAACGGTTTTATTTTATCGCTTAAAGAACAAGGAGTATCAATTAAAAATAAAAAATTTCTCATTCTTGGAGCAGGTGGAGCATCAAAAGCTATAGTTTATGGAATTTTAAAGGAAGGTGGAAAAGTCTATCTTTACAATAGAACACTATCTAGGGCTATTGCAATAAAAGAAAAGTTCAAAGATCATGGATTTATTGAAATTGTTGAAGTTGATAAATCTATTACTGAAAACATTGATATTATAGTAAACGCAACAACACTTGGTTTAAAAAAAGATGATCCTATGCCACTTAATCCTGAGTTAATAAAACCAGAGCATATTTATTGTGATATTGTTTATCCTGAAACACCTTTAATGAAGGAAGCAGAGAAAATTGGATGTAAAGTTATTGGAGGCATTGGAATGCTTCTATGGCAGGCTGCATTTGCCTTTAAGATATGGACAGAGGTTGAAGCTCCTGTTGATATTATGAGAAAAACTTTAGATAGACTATTGACAAAAGGTTAATTTTTTGATACAAAACATTAAATGATTCTTGGAGTGGAGATAGAATCCTCTTCTGTTAGAGTAGCTCAATTAAAGAAAAAATACGAGCTTATTCAGTGGGAAATCTTTGAACTTCAAGAAGGAATATTTGGTTCAGAAGGTATTATTGAAAGTGATAATTTAATAAAAACTCTTATGAAGATTCCATCAGTATTTAATATAAAAAATCCAAAGGTAGCATTAGCTATTTCAGGTCCTACCTATACCGCTGTAAAAATAATTCAAGTTCCTTATATAAATAAGGAAGAAATTACCTTAAATCTTCCATTGGAACTTGACAAACATATTCCCTTTAGCGTGAAAGAAGTATACTATGATTTTCATATACTTGAGCAATCAAAAGACAAAAGATTATCGGAAATACTTGTGGCAGTAGCTAATAAACAAATAGTAAATGAGTATATAAATATTTTTGAAAAAGCAGGCATTAATTTAGTGCTTATAGATATTGGTTCTTTGGCTTTATATAACATATATACTCTAAACTACAGTGATACTGATACAATAGCTGTAATAAATATAGGAGAGAATATTATTAACTTTGCAATCTCAAAGAAAAATAAGCCACTTTACATAAGAGATAGCACTTTTTCAATAAATATTGATATAGATAAGGCTAAGGATGAAGAAATAAGAGAGTTTGCTGATGAAATTTCTGCAGAAATTTATAGACAGATTGAGTATTTCAAAAGCTTTATGTCTGAAGAATCTGTAAAAAAGATATATATTACAGGATTTGCTTTAAATTCTCCTTTGTTTATTTCATCAATTGAAGAAAGACTTGAACAAGACCTTGTCATATTTGATCCTTTTAGAAAGATCAAAATTAATAAGAAAATTTCATCAAAAATGTATAAATACGCAAACATAGCCTCTATATCAATAGGACTGTCTTTACGCGGAACGGAGAAAATAAAATGATTAAGATAAATCTCTTACCAAAAAAAGATATAAAAAAGTTAAATAAAGAGAGTCAAATACAAATTTTGGGAGAAATAATTAAAAGAATTTGGATTCCTCTTATAATAACATTTGCTGTTGTGTTGGTTATTTTTGCCTATTTTGAGTATTTAAAATCAGAGTATCAGAAGGAGATAGAAAAACAAAAACAGCTTCTTACATCTTTACAAAAAAAGATTGCGGAGATAAAGAAATTTGAAGCAATGAATAAAGATATAGAAAACAAAGCTAAATTAATTGAAAGCTTCAAAAAAATGCAGTCAGCACCACTAAATATTCTAAGCACAGTGGTAAAAAAACTTCCAGAGGGAGTATGGCTTACAGGATTGCAGTTTGATGATACAGTTACAGTTGAAGGAATAGGATTTTCAAATTTAAACGTAGTTGCGTTTGTTGATAATCTTAAATCAACGGCAGAGTTACAAGATGTTTATCTTGTAGAGTCTCAACAGACTGAATTTGAAAAACAGTCAGTCTACAAGTTTATTGTAAGATTTAAGTTAAGAGTATAAAGAATGGATTGGGAAGGTCTTTCAAAAACTAAGAGAATTAGTCTAATGATACTTCCATGTGTTTTTATTTTTGCTCTGTTTAGTTCATTTTATCTTTTACCTAATATTGAAGATATTGATAAACTTAAAAAGGAAAAAGATACTCTAAAAGAAGAGATAGATAAAGCAAACATGATAGTTAATAGATATGAAGAATTAAAAGCTTTAAATGAACAACTTCAAAGGAAAATGGAGCTACTTAAAAGCCTTCTTCCAAGGGAGACAGAGGTTTCTGATGTATTAAAAAAGATTTCAGAGATAGGATTACAAAAAGGATTGGTTATATCATCTTGGAAACCGAAGGAAAAAAAGATACACTCATCAAATGAAGTTTATGAAATTCCAGTAGATGTTATAATGCATGGTAGATATCACACACTTGGAACATTTTTTGCTGATATTACAAAAATAGAAAGAATAATTAATGTAAAAAAGATGGAAATAAAAAAAGGTGAGAAGGATCCAACGATGCTTAATATAAGCTTGACAGCTGTTACATATTCTTTAATTCCTGAAGAAGAGAAAAAAAAGATACAAAAGGCTCAAAAATGATAAATAAAAAGTTTTTATTTTTTGGAGTTTTAATATTTATAGTGTTAGTAGGAGGAATATATTTTTTCTTTTTTGAAAGAAAGCAGATGAAAGAGGAAAAAATTCAAATTATTGTAAAAAAGCCATCAATAAAAACAAATATACAAGAAGTTGTATTTCCTACATATTCATATGATGCTCAAAAATTAAGAGATCCTTTTGCTCCATTAATTGTAAAAAGGGAAGAAATGAAAAAAGGAGTCTCACCTTTGGAAATTTATGATATAGAGGAGCTTAAACTTACAGGAATTGCAAAGGATAAAAAGGGTAGTTTGGCACTTATTCAGGCACCTGATGGAAGATTCTATATCTTAAAAGAAAACGATAGAATAGGATTTAGCGGAGGTAGAGTGGTTAGAATCTTAAAAGACAGTATCGAAATCAAAGAAGACAGTAGAAAGATTAGATACTTAAAGCTTAGACCGGAGGAATAAATGATAAATAAAGTAATGGTTTTTTTATTTTTTATTATAGTTTTTTTTACATCAAATTTGATGGCTAACGAACTTAAAACAACATTTACGGAACTAAAAAATAATGAAATTAAAGCAGTAATCTTTGAAGGAGATATTTTAAAAATCCACCTTTCAGAAAAAGCAGATTATAGATTAGTTTCTCAAGAGGATCCTTTTAAGATAAAAATAGAGCTTAAAAATACAGCCCCTGGAGTTTTAAATAAAAAGATCTTTTTCAGAGAAGGTATTGTAAGTGAGATTTCAGCTCAAGTACACAGAAATAACACCGTTTTAGATATTCTTCTTGTTGAGCCTTTAAAGTATGAAGTAAAAATGGAAAAAAATTTTTTGATTGTTTCATTTATGTCTTCAAATGATTCTTTATTTGAGCAAATAAAGGCAGAAAGAATAATAGAAATCTTAGTTGATGAAACAGAAGATGGCTTTAAAATATCAATTTACGGAGATGGTGAACTCCCAGAACCATCTATATCTAAGTTTGATGATTACATTAATGTTAGTTTTTCGGGTATAACTTTAGATGCAGAGTTACCAAAAGAGATTCCAGTATCTGTAAGTAAAATAGCAGATGAGCTTGTATTAAGCTTTTTATATGCAAAAGAATTTGATATTAAGGCTGTTTATCTTGGAGATGAAGTAATACTTGATATTAAAAGAATAAAAGAAACTAAGATTTCCAAGGCTCAGGAAAAGAATAACATTGAAAAATCTATCCAAAATGCTGTCAATGAGGAAAGAACTATTTCTCTTGATCTTCAAGATGCTGATCTTGTAGGAGTTTTTAGACTTCTTGGAGATATAGGAGGTTACAATATTGTCATTCATCCTGATGTAAAGGGTAAGGTGACATTGAAGCTTATAAATGTTTCCTGGAAACAGGCATTTGATGTGATATGTAAGACCTTTCAACTTGAAAAGAGCATTGAGGGAAATATAATCAGAGTCGCACCTATTAAAGTTTTTCAAGAAGAAAAAAAGCTTGAGGCAGAAATAAAGGATCTTTTAAAAAAAGCAGAAGATGAACAGTTTCGCATATTTGTGTTAAAACATGCTTCTGCAGATAAGGTAAAAGGAACAATAGAAGGAGCAAAGATTCTTTCTCCAAAAGGCACAATATCAATAGATGAAAGAACAAGAGCAGTGATAGTCAAAGATATTCCTTCTGTTTTAGATCAAATTGCAACTATTGTAGAAAATCTTGATAAACCAACAAGACAGATACTTCTTGAGACACGAATTATAGAGATTTCAAGTAGTTTTTCAAAAAGTCTTGGATTTGAATGGGGTATTAGATGGTCTCCTGCGGATACAAGAACAACAATAGTTGGTTCAGTAGCAGGACAATTAGAGGGGGCTGTTTTAGGCGGCAGAGCACCATTGGCTATAAATCTGCCTGCTTCAACAGGAAATGTTACAGCACCAACTTCTGCTTTTACAATTGGATATCTTAATCCAAGTCAAACATTTGCTCTTGATTTGAGAATCTCGGCGCTTCAGCAGTCAGGAAAAGGTAAGGTTATATCAAATCCAAAAGTTATTACTCTTGATAATCAAAAGGCAAAAATTGTTCAAGGAGCCAGTATTCCTTATGGAGAAAAAGATGTTCAAAGTGGTCAAATATCAACTAAGTTTAGAGATGTGGCAATAATAGTTGAAGTAATACCTCATCTTATTGATGATAAATCTATGCTTCTTGATTTAAGCGTTATTAAAGAAGATCTTGTAGAGTTTATAAATATAGGAGGAGTTTATGCTCCAAGAACAACAAAAATAGAGGGTAATACCAAGGTATTTTTGAGAGATGGAGAGACTATTGTTATAGGAGGAATATACAAAAAGACAGACACAATGACAGAATCAAAGGTTCCAGGTATTGGAGATATTCCTATAATCGGTGAGTTATTTAAAAGTCGTGGAAGAGACGAATCTTTGTATGAAGTGATGATTTTTGTGACTCCAAGAATTTTAAGATATGATTGATTTTTACATAAAATTAACAATATTATTTTATGTAGTTATTTATAAGTGAGTATGCTTCTTAAAGGAGGTGAGAAGTTCTAAACTTTATAAGAGCTTCCTTAGGAAGCTAATATTTTATATCAAGGAGGAAGAAAATGAAAAAACTATTTTTGAGAAACGAAAGAGGTTTTACACTCATTGAGTTACTCATTGTTATTGCAATTATTGCAATTTTAGCTTCAATTGCCATTCCTCAGTACATGAAGTATCAACAAAAAGCAAAGGTTTCCTCCTATGCAGAACCAATGGCAAGAGCATGTATGATGGATGCTTCAGCCTACTGTGTTGAAAATCCAGGTACTTCTCCAGTTCCTGTAGCAAGTCTTAAAAATTGTTCACAGGCTGGTATTCAGATCTCAACTCCTGGTGGTACTGTGATATTAACAGGCAATGATAGTATTACATGTGATTCTACAGGTTCAATTACTCAAGGTGCTGTAACAGGTTCCTTAGCTGGAGTAGATGCTTATAGAGCAATATGCAGTGTTCAAGCTGGTGGCTTTAAATGTGAGGTTAAATAATCAAAAAAGGGCAGGATTTCCTGCCCTTTCATTTTCTAATAAAAGCTTATTCAATGAATTTTAAAAATTTTTTTCTTTTTGCTATTTTTTCCTTAATTGCCCTTGTTTACATATTTTCTTTACCTCCAATTCTTTCAACAGGTGATGGAGGAGAGCTTATAGCAGCCTCATATGGAATTGGAACTGCCCATCCATCAGGTTATCCTCTTTATGTTCAACTAGGCAAGCTATTTAGTTTTTTGCCAATTGGTAATATTGGAGTTAGAATTGAGTTAATTTCAGTCTTTTTCTCAATACTTACGCTTTTTCTTGTGTATTTTATTGTTTTTAAACTTTCTGAGAAAACTTTTGAGGGATACTTTGCTGCTATTGCTTCAGTTTTTCTTCTTGCCTTCTCCTATTCATTTTTTGGTCAAAGCATTGTGGCAAAGTTTTATACTTTGAACTCTTTTTTTGTTATGCTTTTAGTTTTCTTGGGAGTATTGATACTCTTAAATGGATATGAAAGAAAACTTCAGTTTCTTGCTTCATTTATTCTGGGAATTACTCTTTCAGCCCATCATACAGGATTTATGATGATTGTGCCTTTTTTTATTCTTGGTATTTTCTTTTACAAAAATTTTTTGAAAAATTTACACCTTAGTTTTCTCTTTTTTGTTTTAGGTTTTTCGGTAAACATCTATCTTTATATAAGAGGTATTAAACCAAATCTTTTTAACATGATATCTGTTACAGACTGGAACTCTTTCTTGAATGTTTTTCTAAGAAAAAGCTATGCAAGTGGCTCATCAATTGATTTAATAATTAGAGGTTTTAGCGATTTTTATGGATATTATAATGCTTTTAAAAACTACTTTTATCTTCTTGAAAAGAACTTTACATTTTTTTCTATCCCATTCTTTATTTTTGGATTAGTATGGCTTTTTAAAAAGTCAAAAAAATTTTTTCTTTTCATTTTGATATCTTTCTTTGTTTATTCAATTTTTCTTGCAAGGCTTACATTTTTATCAAAAAACCCTGATATACACGATCTTTATGTTATTGGGCATCAATATTTTATTCCATCTTTTGCTATTTATTGTATACTAGTAGGTTTAGGAGTCTATTTTATATATGGTATATTTGAAAGACTTAATTTTAACCTTGTTAAAAAAGTTGTTCCAATAATTGCAATTTTATTTCCGTTACTTATGATTTTTGATAGACTTACTGATCAGTATCAAGGTGAAAACTATGTTCCCTACTCATATACAAAGGAAATTTTTTCTTCTTTACCTGTATCTTCAATTTATATGACCTATGGAGATAATCATGCCTTCCAGGCATGGTATTTAAAACTTGTTGGTAGATACAGAGAAGATATATGCCATATAGCTATTGATGATTATAAAACTATGATATGGGCACTTCAGGGATGCAAACCTTACAGTCTGTACGAAAAGTTTTTTCCTGAGTTATTTGGTGGTGATTTAATAGAGCTAATAAAGAAAAAAAGATACCACTCAATTGTCGCCATCTCAGAAAAACATCCTCTTTATGAAATAGTTGATAGCCATCCTTATTTTTTTACGTTCATATATATAGAAAAATCTTATGATAAGAAAAATCTTAAAGAATTCTTAAAGGAAAGATTGAAAAAAATTGAAGCCTTTGTTAACTATGAAGACTGTCTCAGTCACAAAACAGATGATGTTTTTACTCTTTTACTATGTAATTTCTCTACAATAGGATACATTAACATAGCAAAAGCCTATGAAGATAATATTGGCAAGGAGATAAACTTTGAACAGAAAATAAGCTATGGAGATACTACAACAACCTTTAATATGAAGGTGAAAATTAGCAGAGAAAACGAGAAATATATTAATATTTATGATGCTATAAAAAAGTACAACAATATAAATAAGTTTTATCTCTATGAAGGAAGCAATAAAAAAAATTAGCATAATATTATTCGTTGTTGTATTGCTTTTTTATGTAAAAAGCTTTATAACTCAAAGACATCTCATTTCTCAGGCAGAAAAAGCTGAAAATCCTATTAGCGCAATCAGATACTATGAAAGAACTTTACTAAGCTATGTTCCTTTAAGCCCTTACAATAAAGAAGCCATAGAGGGAATTATTGATAAATGCAAAAAACTTAGTGATTTAGAACAAAGGCTTTACTGCTATGAAACTCTAAGAAGTGCTCTTTATCAGATAAGAAGCTTTTATCAACCATACAAAGAGGAAATTAAAAATATTGAACCATTAATTGCAGAGCTTAAGGCAAAGCAGATGATTCAATGGAAGTATAATAACTTTTCGGAAAAAGACTATGAATATCTTTATAATTATCATATTGAGATTTTGAAATATGATAGTTCACCGTCTTTAGTGTGGAGTGCCCTTTCTGTTTTTTCTTTAATTTTATGGATTTTTTCTGTCTTTTTAGGTATAGTAAAGGGATTTGGTTTTTCATTAAATAAAAAGTATTTAATTATTAGTTTTATAGGCTTCATATTATTTTTTAGCCTTTGGATTATAGGACTTTATAATGCTTAAGTCATGAAAGTTCTTATTTTACCTCTTTATGGAATTGGTGATACATTAATGACAACTCCAGCAATTGAGATTATAAAAAAGTCTATTGAATGTAAAATCGTAAATATTTGCATGTTCAACTCCACTTATGAGATTTTAAAAAATAATCCATTTATTGATGAACTTATCTATTTTCCATTTCTTGAGAAAGGAATAATGAAATCATTGAAGTTTATATTTTCCTTAGAGAAGTTTGACTACTCCATAAACTTCTATCCCTCAAATAGAAAACATTATAATATTTTAAGCTTTCTCATCGGTTCAAAATACAGAGTTGGGCATAGATACATTAAAAGAGACTTTATGGAGCTTAACTTTCTTAAAAATAAAACATTAAAGGAAGATGTTAATCTACATAATGTTGAGGAAAATCTGAAACTTCTTAGTTTCTTAGGGATTAAAACAGATGAATCACCAAAGATGAGGATTTATCTTGATGAAGAAGAGATTAGTCATGGACAAAGAATTATTAAATCTATGTCTAAACGGGATTTGAAGGTTGGTATTCATACAGGAACAAGTAGTTTTAAAGGACATAAAAAGAGAAGATGGCAAAGAGAGAAATTTTTAGAACTTGTAAATATTTTTCCTGATATTGATTTTTTTCTTTTTGGAACAGAGGAAGAAAATCAAGAAAATGATTTTATATTTAATAACGCGAAACACAACAATGTAATAGTTATCAAGAATAAACCTATTCGTGAAGTTGCATCAATGATTACTCATCTTAATGCATTTGTCTCAAATGATTCAGGGCTTATGCATCTGGCTTCTGCCTTGGGGGTACCAACTGTTGCTATTTTTGGACCTACAAATCCTGTATGGGTTAGACCTTGGAAAGTAAAACATAAAGTTGTTCGCATTGAACTTCCTTGTTCACCATGTTTTTACTATTCTTCAAAACCTCTTAAATGTATTTCAGGATTAGATTTTAAGTGTCTGAAAGATATTGATGTTTTGTCTGTAAAAGATGCTCTTGAGAGTCTACTATGATGGATACTCTTGTAATACTGCCAACATACAATGAAGCAGAAAATATAGATAAGTTAATTCCTCAGCTTTTAAAACAGAAAGTTGACATACTTTTTATAGATGATGCTTCAGAAGACAATACAGCTCAATTAATAAAACAGTGGATGAATAACTCAAATAGAGTAAATCTTATTGAAAGATCCTCTAAACTTGGGCTTGGAACAGCCTATGTTAAAGGTTTTAAATGGGCATTAAATAGAGATTATCAATATATATTTGAGATGGATGCAGATCTAAGCCATGATCCCAATGATATTCCTAAATTTATTAAAAAATTAGAAGAAGGTTATGATCTTGTAATTGGTTCAAGATATACATGTGGAACAATAAGTGTTGTTGGATGGGATTTTAAAAGACTTCTTCTTTCAAAGTTTGCAAATTACTATGCAAAAACAATTCTCGGACTTAGATTTCTTACTGATTTAACAAGCGGATATCGCTGCTATTTAAGAAGAGTGCTTGAAGCTATAGAGCTTGATAGCATAAAGTCAAATGGTTATGCCTTTCAGATAGAGATGGTCTATAGAACATATAAGAAAGGTTTTAAAATAACTGAGATACCGATAATCTTTTATGAAAGAAATAGTGGTTCATCAAAGATGGATAAAAAAATAGTTAAAGAAGCAGCCTTACTGGTCTGGAAACTAAGATTTGGAAAATGAGTTTTGTTCATGTTTTTAGAGAACAAACTCAAAAATTTGTTATAATTACTTAATATTTTAAACAGAAGATGAAGTCTTTGAATACTTAAACATTTAAAAAATCTTTTTCTGAAAAAAATGAGCAAGCTTTTAATTGACGGATATAATCTTATTGGAGTTTTACATCGTGATCTAAAGAAAGCCAGACAACAACTTATACAAACACTAATAGAATATCATAATAAAAAGGGACATGATATTACCGTTGTTTTTGATGGATATAAAGAAGGATCAGGAAGAGAAACAGTAGAATATCAAGGAGGGATAAGAATAATATACTCTGGAGCCAATGAGAAGGCTGACGATGTGATAAAGAGAATTTTGAAAAATGAAAAATACTCTTGGATTGTGATAACTTCGGATAGAGATATAGAAAAAGCAGGCTGGAGAGAAAACTGTGTAGTAATAAGTTCAGATATATTTTTTGATATTCTTAATGGTGAGAAATATTATTTTAGTCAATCAAAGGGATTAACTTTATCAAGAAAACAGAAGGCAGTAATAAGAGCAATTTCAAAACTATAGATGATAGGAGAAATTTTTAAGCTTCAGCCAGCATTTCAGTTAAATATCCTATTTTTTGTAGGTATGTCTATTTTAGTTCTTATTTTCTCTGATAGGTTGCCTTTTTTGAAGTTTTTTATGATTTATATTTCTATGGCTTTATTTCAGATTTTTCTTTCTAAGGTGCCAGAAAACTCCATATTAAGTTTTATAAAAAAAATAGGTTTTCCTGTTTTGTGTGTATTAATTGCCTTTGATACAGTTGGAGAACTAATTCATTATTTAAATCTAAAAGATATTGACTTCGTTTTACTTAAGATGGACTATTTAATTTTTGGTTTTTATCCCTATATCTATTTTGAAAAGATTGCCAATCCTTTTCTTACTGAACTTATGCAGATTTCTTATTGTGTATATTATTTTCTTCCTTTTATAATTGGGATTTATTTAATTAAAAATGAAAAAAAACAGGAGTTTTACAGAGCATTGTTTATCGTGCTTTTGTGTTATTATCTTTCCTATATTGGCTATATGTTATTCCCTGCTGTTGGTCCCAGGTACAGTATTGCACATATGTTTCAGAATGAACTTAATGGATTACTGCTGGCTAATAAAATCAATGAATTTCTAAACTATCTTGAAGGAATAAAGAGAGATGCTTTTCCAAGTGCACATGTAGGTGTATCACTTGTAGTTTTATTTTTAATATTAAAATATTCAAAGAAACTTTTTTGGTTTAGCTTGATTCCTGTTTTACTCTTAATAGTTTCTACAGTTTATTGTAGATATCACTATTTTGTTGATGTTTTAGGAGGGATTATTTTAGCAGTTGTAAGTTTAGTTGCTGGTAATTTATACTATAATTTTTGGTTGACAAAAAATGAAACTTTCAAATTAGAAAAAAAGGAGAATTAATTTGATAGAAAGTCTTACAGGTTATGGATTTTCTGAAAAGGGAATATTCAGAGTTGAGGCAAAATCTCTGAATCATAGATTTCTTGAGATAAACTTAAAGCTTCCTCAAATACTGGCAAGTTATGAGTTAGAGATTAGAAATCTAATAAAGCGAAAGTTTTATAGAGGGAAAATAGATGTTACTGTATCTATTAATCAAAGAGAAAAAACAGGAAGAGTTTATTTAAATAAGAATCTTGCAAAACAGCTTTATTCTGCTTTTATTGATTTAAAGAAGGAGCTTAGTATTCTTGGTTCAATTGATATTTCTATGTTTTCAAACTTTAGAGAACTTTTTATATATGAAGAGGAGAAGCCTGATATAGATACTTTAATGAATGCTGTATCTGAAGCTCTTGAGGCTCTTCATGAAATGAGAAAAAGAGAGGGTGAAATAATAAGACAAACTCTTATAGAGATTACTGATAATCTTGAAAAAAAGATAAAAGCTTTAGAAAACATGGTGGATGTAAGTTATAATAATTATATTGATTTTTTGAAAAACAGAGTAAAAGAACTGATAGCTGAAAATAATTTTGATGAAAAGAGAGTTTTAGAGCAGATTATTATATACGCTCAGAAAACAGATATAAAGGAAGAGGTAGATAGACTGCAAAGCCATATTATTCAGTTTAGAGAAAATGTTTTAGAGGGTGGAATAGTGGGAAAAAAATTAGATTTCTTACTTCAAGAAATGAATAGAGAGATTAACACATTGATGGCTAAGACAGAGGATTTTCAAGTTAAAACTCTTGCTATTGATATAAAGACACAGACTGAAAGACTTAGAGAACAAGTTCAAAACATTCAATAGTTATGCTTGTAAATATAGGATTTGGTAACATAGTATCATTGTCAAGAATTATTGCTGTAGTAAACCCTGGTTCATCGCCAATTAAAAGAATGAAAGATGAAGCCAGAAAAAGAGGAAAACTTATTGATGCAACTGAAGGAAGAAAAACTCGTTCAATTATAATAACTGATAGTGATCATATCATACTCAGTGCTCTTCAAGTTGAAACTATTTTGCAGAGAATTAACGAAATGAATAAGGCAAAGAATGGAGATTAATAAAAAGGGAATTATCTTTGTTATATCTGCTCCTTCAGGGACAGGAAAAACAACATTGTGTGAGAGATTACTTAAAATACTTCCAGATTTAAGAATGAGTGTTTCTCATACAACCAGAAAACCGAGAGCTAATGAGAAAGATGGAGTTGATTATTTCTTTATAGACAAAGAAAAATTTGAGCAAATGATAGCCAATGATGAGTTTATTGAATGGGCTGAGGTATATGGAAACTTTTATGGAACATCAAAAAAAGTTATATCTGATTTAGTAAAGGGAGGATATGATATACTGCTTGATATTGATACTCAAGGAGCAAGAAATATAAAAAAACTATATCCTGACAGTGTTTTAATCTTTATTCTTCCTCCTTCTCTAAAAGAATTAGAAAGAAGACTTCTTTTGAGGAATGAAGATAAGGAGGTAATATCAAAAAGATTAAGTAAAGCATCTGATGAAATTTTACAATACAAATTTTACGATTATATAGTAATAAATGATGAGATTGAAAGGACATTAAATGATTTACTATGCATAATCCATGCTGAAAGACTAAAGACAAAAAGAGTTCAAAGTGAAAAAATAGATGAAATTTTAAAAAATAAGGAGGAAAGACAGCCATGACAAAGAAAGATAGTTTTATTGACATTATTTCACTCCCAATAGAAATAGACAGAACAAAAATTGACTCAAGATATCGTCTTGCACTAATTGCAGCTCAAAGAGCAGCTGAGCTTTCCTTAGGTGCGACACCGAAAATAGAGAAAAAGGGTAAAAAAGTGACAACAACAGCTCTTCTTGAGATTCTATCAAACAAAATAGAATATATTACTGGTGAAGAGGCATTGAAAGCAAAGGAAAAGATTGATCAAATTGATGTTAAAAAACTTCTTGAAGACAAAAGAAGAGCCATTCCTGACCTTACTGAGCTTGAAAAAGACCTCAAGACATATTTACATACAAAGGAATCAGCTGAAAAAATGCTTGAAGAGCTCTTTACAGAAAGTGATAATGTTTCTGATAAACAGGAGTAATATTTAAAGTAGTGGAAAATTCTTTAAAAAATAAAAAAATCATAATAGGCATAACAGGAAGTATAGCTGCCTATAAGATATACGAACTTATTAAACTTTTAAAAGATGCTGGCGCAGATGTTCTTCCTGTTATGACTAAAAATGCCTCTTATTTTGTTACGCCTCTAAGTATAGAAATATCCTGTGGAAATAAAGTTTTGATTGATATGTTTGAGGAACCTCTTGCTCATATTGCGCTTGCAAAAAAAGCAGATATATTTTTAGTTGCACCAGCCACAGCAAATCTTATTAACAAGTATGCTTCAGGAATTGCAGATGATCTTCTTACTACGACTCTACTTGCTTTCAAAGGACCTGTAATTATAGCTCCTGCAATGAACTGGAGAATGTATCAGTCACCTCAAGTTCAGAAAAACATTGATTATTTGAAAAGTATAGGAGTAAAATTTGTAGGGCCTGAACAAGGTTTACTTGCTTGTGGAGAAGAAGGCACTGGAAGGCTTGTATCAATAAATAAAATTTTTGAGACAGTGGTTTCTACCTTAACTGAAAAAGACTTAGAAAAAGAGAATATTGTAATTACCGCAGGACCAACAAGACAGTACATTGATCCAATAAGATTTATAACAAATAGATCTTCAGGGAGAATGGGTTATGCTCTTGCAAAGATTGCAAAAAGAAGAGGTGCTTATGTAACTCTTATAAGTGGACCAACAACCATTGAACCACCTGAGGTTGATAAATTTATAAGAGTTGAAACAACTTCTGAAATGCTTAATCAAGTTATGGAAAACATAAATGAAGCTACTGTTCTTTTGATGGCAGCAGCTCCACTTGACTTTGAACCAAAAGATTTCTCTAAAACAAAAATTGAAAAAAAATCAATAAAATCAATTCCTCTTAAGCTATGCCCTGATATACTTAAAGAAGTCTCAAAACTTAAAAATAAACCATTTACTGTAGGTTTTGCTGCTGAGACAGGTCTTAATACACAAAGGGCGAAGATAAAGCTTGAGGAGAAGTCTCTTGATATGATCATCCTTAATGATATTATGCAAAAAGACAGAGGAATGGAAGCTGATACTAACGAAGTTTTGATAATCTATAAAAGATTCAACAAATTTATTGAGGAAAAAATTCCCTTACAACCAAAAGAAAAAATAGCCAGTATTATTCTTTCTAAGGTTAAGGAGATAAAGCTTGGAAAATAAATATGAAAGTAGAACTAAAAGAGTTTTTGACAGAATAAGCTCTTTTTCTGATGCTTTTTTAGTAACTAACATTAAAAATATCAAGTATCTTACAGGTTTTAGTGGAAGTTTTGGTATTGCTCTTCTTACATGGAAAGGATGTTATCTTTTTGTTGATTTTAGATACTTTGAACAAGCAAAGAAGGAAGCAAAAGCTGAAGTATTATGCTTTAAAAATTTATGGATTGACGAACTAAAAAAGATAGTTAACGATATGCAAATAAAAAGACTTTCTTTTGAAGTAACCTGTAGTTATGAAGCTTTTTTAAAACTCAAAGATAATATACAAACTGAACTTATACCTCAGTATTACATAGTTGAAAAAGAAAGAGCAGTTAAAGATGAAGAAGAGATAAGAAACATAAAAGAGGCAATAAAAATTGCAGAGTATGCTTTTTTGAGGATAAAAAATATTATAAAGGAGGGAAATACTGAAAAGAATATAGCAAGAAGTCTTGAAAATGAGATAAAAAAAGAAAGCGATACATTACCTTTTCCTATAATTGTAGCATCAGGGAAAAATTCTTCAATGCCTCATTGGAGATGCTCTGATAGAGTTCTTAAAAGAGGAGATTTTGTTATAATTGACTGGGGTGCTGAATATAATGGTTATTTCTGCGATATGACAAGAACATTCATAATAGGAGAGGCTTCGGAAAAGCAAAGAGAAATTTATGAATTAGTAAATAATGCGAATATGCAAGCAATTAAAGCATGTAAAGTAGATACATTAGCTAAGGAGATTGACGCAGCAGCAAGAAATTTGATAAAACAGTTTGATTACAATGACAAATTTGGTCATGCAACAGGACATGGTGTAGGGCTTGATATTCATGAATTTCCTAAGATAAATTCTGAATCTGAAGAGAATATTAAGCAAGGTATGGTTTTTACAATAGAGCCAGGAGTCTATATAGAAGGCTTTGGAGGAGTAAGAATAGAAGATATGGTATTGGTAAGAGAAAACTCAGTGGAGATTTTGACAAATCTGCCAAAAGATTTAGAAATTTTGTAGGAGGTGTTGGATGATCTCAACATCAGAGTTTAAAAAAGGATTAAAGATTGTATACAAAGGAGAGCCATATGAGATAATTGATTTTCAACATGTAAAAATGCAACAAAGAATTCCTATTGTGAGAACAAAGATTAAGCATCTTAAAACAGGAAAAGTTCTTGAGGAAAACTTTCCAGCTGGAGAAAAGTTTGAAAAGCCTGAGTTAGAAGAAAAAAAGATGCAGTATCTTTATTCTCAGGGAGACTCTTATGTGTTTATGGATATGGAAAGCTATGAACAGATATCTATTCCAAAAGAAAGAATTGGAGATGCTATATATTACATAAAAGAAGAGATGATAGTTGATGTTATTTACTACAAGGGAGAGCCTCTTGTTATTGAACCTCCAATGTTTGTTGAACTAAGAGTAGCTGAAACAGAGCCTGCCTTTAAAGGAGATACAGCATCAGGAGGAACAAAACCTGCAAAGCTTGAGACAGGTCTTACAGTAAAAGTTCCATTTCATATACAGGCTGGAGATTTATTAAAGATTGATACAAGAACTGGAGAATATATTGAAAAAGTAAAGGAGTAAAAGATGGAGATTAGCGAAATAAAAGAAATAATATCTTTTCTTAAGGATACTGATGTAACTGAACTAAATATTGAAAAGGAAGGATTCAAAATTAGAATTAAAAGAGGCTATGTTTATGGTCCTATAGAGATCACAAGGTCTGTAAAACCTGTAGAAGAACCTGTGAAACCATCACAACTTGTAGAGCTTCAGGCTCAGGAGGAAAAACTTCATACTGTTACATCTCCACTTGTTGGCACTTTCTATAGATCACCATCTCCAGATGCTGCACCTTTTGTTGAGGTTGGTACAAGAGTTGAAAAAGGCCAGGTACTATGTATCATAGAGGCAATGAAGATAATGAATGAAATAGAGAGTGATGTTTCTGGAGTTGTTAAAAAGATTCTTGTTGAAAATGGACAGCCTGTTGAGTATGGAGAACCATTATTTCTTATTGAGGTTGAGTGATGGGAGAGTTATTTAAAAAGATTCTTATTGCAAATCGTGGAGAAATAGCTGTAAGAATTATACGTGCTTGTAGAGAATTAGGAATAAAAACAGTGGCAGTTTACTCTGAAGCTGATAAAGATGCTCTTCATGTAAAGCTTGCCGATGAGGCAGTATGTATAGGACCTGCAAATCCAAGACAAAGTTATCTAAACATAACAGCCATACTTTCTGCAGCAGACATAACTGATTCAGAAGCAATTCATCCAGGATATGGCTTTTTATCTGAAAATGCTCAATTTGCAGAGGCATGTGTTAACTCCGGAATTGTATTCATTGGTCCTACTCCAGAGAATATAAGAATTGGAGGAGACAAAGCAAGGGCAAGACAGATATTAAAAAGAAAAGGCATTCCTGTAGTTCCAGGAAGCGATGGTCCTGTAAACACAGAAGAAGCTTGTTTTAAGATTGTAAAGAAGATAGGACTTCCAATAATAATTAAAGCCTCTGCTGGTGGTGGTGGAAGAGGAATGAGAATAGTAAAGGATGAAAAAGATATAGAACAATCATTTGTTATGGCGCAAAGAGAAGCTCTCGCGGCATTTGGAAATGGAGAACTTTATATTGAAAAGTATTTTCCAAAGGTAAGACACATTGAAGTTCAAATACTTGCAGATAAATATGGAAATATAGTTCATCTTGGCGAAAGGGATTGTACAGTTCAGAGAAGACATCAAAAATTGATTGAAGAAGCTCCTTCTCCAGTTTTAAATGAGAAGTTGAGAAAAAAGATTGGAGAGTATGCAATAAAGGCTGCAAAGGCTTTAAAATTTAGAAATATAGGAACATTTGAGTTTATTGTTGATGATAAACTGAATCCTTATTTTATTGAGATAAATACAAGAGTTCAGGTAGAACATCCTATAACAGAGGAGATTACAGACATTGATATCATTAAAGAGCAGATTAGACTTGCAAAGGGATATCCTTTATCATTTAAACAATCTCAGATTAAGTTTAATGGACATGCCATTGAATGCAGAATTAATGCAGAGGATCCAGAAAAGTTTACTCCTTCTCCAGGAGTAGTAGAATTTTTACACTTTCCTGGAGGACCAGGAATAAGAATAGACAGCTATCTTTATCAGGGATGTAGAGTTTCTCCTTATTACGACTCTTTGGTAGGTAAGATAATTGCAAAGGGAGCAAACAGACAAGAAGCTATAAATAGGATGAAAAGAGCTCTTCAAGAAACTTTAATAAAGGGAATACAGACTAATATACCTTTATTCTTAAAAATTCTCGAAAATCCAGACTTTATAAAAGGGCAGTTTTTTACAGATTTTATTCAGACTATGAACAACAAATGAAAGGCTATAAGCTTCCATCAATATGTCTTATTGTATCATCTAAGGAAATTCCGGAAAAATTAGAGGTGGCCCTGAAGTCAGGAATTAGATGGATTCAATACAGAGAAAAAGATTTATCAAGAAGAGAGATTTTAGATTATGCCTTTAAGACAAGAAAAATAACAAAAGAATATGAGGCTCTTTTAACTATTAATGACTATGTAGATATAGCAATTGCTGTAGAAGCTGATGGAGTTCATTTAGGACAGGATGATCTTCCTATTGAAGTTGCAAAAAGAATATTTCCAGGAATTATAGGCATATCAACTCATAATCTTGATGAAGCTATTGAAGCTCAAAAAAAAGGTGCAACTTATATTGGATTTGGACCAATCTTTTATACTACAACAAAAAAAGATGCTCTTAAGCCAAGAGGATATGATATGCTATCTTTTGTCTGTAAAAAGTTAGAGATTCCTGTTTTAGCAATAGGAGGGATAAAAAAACACCACTTACAAGATTTAAAAAAGATAGGTTGTAAATACTTGGCTGTATCATCAGGTATTTTGTCAGGAGAAGTAAAGAAAAATGTAGAAGATTTTTTAAAATTTTTCCAATAAGTTATGACAAAAAGTCTTGCTGATGTCATTGAAGGTTTATACAAAAATAAAAGCACCGGATTGTTAACAGTAATTTTCTTGGAAAATAAAAATCTTTTAAAGTTTTATTTCAAAGAAGGAGAAGTTTACCATATTTCCTTTGGATGGAAAAAAGGACTTCAATGTTTACATGAGATAAATTTTGATAACTCTTTTTTGTGTCAGTTTATTCCTCAAATTTCAGTTAATGTAGAAAGTGAAACTTTATCAACTAAAGAGATAATAAAGTATTTTAAGAGTATGAAGAATTTTGTTAATTCTGACAGTTTTTCTTCATTAGAGTTTCAAAAAATAAAGGATGCTATAACAACAGCGCTAATTAGACAATTAGGACCTATAGGAAATAAAATAATAGACAAATATATTGCTGAAAAGTGGATTTTAACCACTCCACCATCTAAAAAAGATTTCTTAAATTTGATTAATTTGTTAAAAGATGAGATAGAAGATCCTATATCAAAAAATGATTTTTTAAATGAAGTAAGCAGTTTTATTGAAAAACAGTATAAATGAAAAAAGAGTTTGGACTAAAAACTGTCACCTCCTTTATTTTTTTAACAGTACTAATCTTTGCTGTGTTTTTGATGGTTGCATTTAATTTTATTATGCAAATAAAGCTCTTAAAAGAAGAGGAAAAACGAACAATTGAATCGTCTATTAAGACAATAAATGTTTTTATTGATAGTGCTAAAATTTATTATCATCAGATGGCTGCTTTAGTTACTCATCTTCCTGAGATTCAAGAGGCTGTTAGCAAAAAAGATAGAAATTTTTTAATAGATAGACTCTTACCTGCTTTTAATTATTTAAAAGAAAACTTTAGTATTACTCAGTTTCATTTCCATATAACTCCGACAGTTTCTTTTCTTAGACTTCATGACATAGAGAATTTTGGCGATGATATCTCAAAAGATCGTAAAACTGTGGTTCAAGTAGAAAAAACACAAAAAGGAATAAGAGGGATTGAGATAGATCGTGATGGATTAGGGGTAAGAGGAGTTGAACCTATCTTTTACAGAGGTAAATATATAGGAAGTGTTGAGGTTGGTGGAGGATTAAAAAAAGAGATTGATCAAATTAAAAAAGCAATAGATGCTGAAGTAGGATTAGTTTTATATAAAGAATTACTTTCCAGTTGGAGTGGTTTAAAAGATTTAAGATATACCTTTGGAGATTGGGTTTCCCTTTATTTTACTGCAAACGAACCTAAGATATTTATCTCTGAAGCTTCTTTAAAAAAAGCCTCTCAGTCTGAAGATAAATATTATGTTGAGAAGGTCTCTCAATTAGGAAAAGAATATATTGTTGTTTATAGCCCTTTTAAAGACTTTTCAGGTAAAACAATAGGTTTTGTATATTTTGTTAAAGAAAGCATAATAAGTCCAGTTAAGATTTTTAAAATTCTTGGTATAAATATCGTAATTTGTATTATAATCCTTATAGTTACTTTTTTATTAGCAAAATTTATGATGAATAAATATTTAATAAATCCATTAGTGACAATTGTGAGAATAACAGAGGAGATATCGATGGGTAAAATATCTCAGAAATTAGAGGTTAAGGATGCAGTGGAAGAAATAGCTATTTTAGGGAAATCTATTGAAAGAATACGTATTACAATGAAAAAACTTCTTGAGTAAAGGAGTAAAATATGGAGAAAGAAAAAATTTTAGTAATAGATGATAGTCCTCTTGTAAGAAAGCTTGCAGAGGTTGCTTTGCAAGAAGCAGACTATGAGGTTTATACAGCTGCTGATGGAGAAGAAGGTTTGAAAATAGCAGAAAGTATAAAACCTGATCTTATCTTAGTAGATCTTATAATGCCTAAAATTACAGGTTCTCAATTTTGTAAGATTATAAGAGAAAATGAAACTCTTAAAGATACTCCAATAATTTTGATTACAGGGAAAGGTGAAAGGATAGGAGAGACATTTATGGAAAAATATCAAATTTTAGACTATTTTATAAAACCTTTTAAATCTGAAGATCTTATAGAAAAAGTAAAGAAAGCCCTAAGTAGAGTTCCTGAAAGTATGCCTGAGTTATTTGAAATTGAACCTGAATTAGAGATAAAAGACACTGAAGAGATCCAAACTTCTTTTGAAGTTTTTGAAAAAGAGGAATTCTCATCTTTTAAACAAAAACCAGAATTATTAGAGTTTTTAGAGGAAAAAGAAGTAAGTGACTTTATAGATGAGTCTCAGCAGTTTACAAAAGAATTAGATTTAGAGGAAATTCAACATATTGAAGAACCTAAATTATTTTCTGATACAGAAGATATAAAACTTACGGAGGAAGTCATATTTGAAGAAGAGAAAACTGAACCAGACACTATAAAAGAGGAAAAAAGCATTTTTTCTTTAAATGATGTAGAAGCACTAATAGATGATAAATTTAAAGAATTCTATGGAAAAATCCTAAATGTTTTTGAGGTATCCTTAGAAGGAGTATTAAAAAAGTATGGATTTATAAAAGATTCTTCTACAGTTCTTTCAGGAGATTTGAGATTTTTAAAGCTTCCAGAGATTTTTTCTTTAATAAGTTCCAATGGTTTAAATGGGATTTTAACTGTTTTTGGTAAAAAAGACATCTATGAGTTTTTATTTATAAGCGGAAAGGTTATTTATGGAGTGTCAAATTTTCAAAAATATAAATTTGGTTTTAAACTACTAAATGAAATTCCTCAAGAGCAGATTAAGGCTATCACGATTGAGACCATAAATGCTATTAGAGAGTCTGAAGTTGAAAAGTTTGTCTTTGAAATAAAGGATTTTTCTGAAGATTGGTTATTAAATAAAGAAAGCTTTGATCCTTCAGAGCTTTTTAAATAAGCATAATAAATAATATGGGAAAATTTAAAATTTATATTAGCAGGAATAAAAATGAATGAAGAAAAAAGAGAAGCAGAAAAATCTTATTGCGTTTTTGGTATAGGAGAAAGAGAGTTTTTGATTCCAAAAGAAAATGTTATACAAATTTTAGATGTGACCAAGATATTTCCCATACCTGGAGCACCAGACTATATTGTAGGTGCATTACCTGTCAAGGGTAAGATATTTCCTGCAGTAGATCTTGCCAAGGTTTATAATATTGAAAGATTCAACTACTCTGATAATAAACTTCTTGTTATTGAGGTAAAAGGAGAAAAAATAGGGATTTTATCAGATATTACACCTTTTTTTGTTAGTTTTGAGTCAGATATAGTCTTAGAAGACTTTATTGATCCTGAAAAACTTTTTGAACAACTGAAGATTCGTTCTAAAGAAGAAAAAAAAGATGCTAAATAACCAAGAAACAATAAAAAATTTTCTTTTAGAAGCTGATGATTATTTAAACGTATTAATTGAAGGAGTAGAAGAGCTTGAACTTAAAGGATATAATAAAGAAACCTTAGAAAGTCTTTCTAAAGTAGCTTATGCTTTAAAAAACGCTGCATCTAACGTTAATCTCACTAAAATTGTAACAGTATCTCAAAAACTTGAAGAGTTTTTTAAAGCTTTATTAAATGAGGAAATAAAATATGATAAATCCTTTGTTTATCAAATTAAAAGTGAAATCAATTTAATTGAAACTATGATAAATGAAATATATGAATCAGATAAAGAAAACATTGAGACTAAACTTTTGATAGAGCATGAACCTATAATTTTTAAGACTCCTTTAGGAAAAGACAAAGTGAAAGTCTCTTTAAGCTTGATTGAAGAAATATATGATTCCTTAGGCGAGATTCTTGTGCAAAAAAATTTAATATCAGATAGAGAAAGAATATTATTAGATATTGTTAGTGAGATTTCAGATAAAGTAGAAAAGCTATTGAGAGAAATAAATAATTTTTCAGATATTTTAAGAATTCAAAAACAAAAGCAGAAAATAGGAGATGTTTTCCTTGATGATTTTGAAAGTTTTAAGACTAAAAAGAACGATGAAAGTTATATTTTTTCAAGAAAAATTAAGGAAATTACAAATGATATGAAAGAAAGCATAGACTCATTATCTTTATTTTCTGAAAATCTTCTGTTTCACCTTAAATCTTTAAATCAAGAAATAGATTACTTAAAAGAGATTTTGGTTAAGCTAAGCATGATGCCTATTGGAATACTTTTGTATAAAGTTTCTGAGGCTATTAAAGAAAAGGCAAAAGAAATAGGGAAAAAAGTTGAGATAGATATTAAAGGAACAGAAATAATGATAGATAAAGCTATTCTTGAGTCTCTATATGAGCCTATTTTTTATATACTTCTTAATTCTATTCAGCATGGAATAGAATTTCCTCAAGAGAGAGTAAGCAAAGGAAAAGAAAAGGAAGGTCATATAAAAATTGAGGTAAAAAGACAAGGAAACTACATAAGTATTTCCATTAAAGATGATGGCAAAGGTATAGATGCTGAAAGGATAAAAGAAAAAGTTATACTTGAAGGATTGATCTCACCCGAAGAGGCTTCTTTTATGAGTCAAGAAGATATCTTTTCTTATTTATTTGTTCCCGGCTTTTTAACTTCGGATAATATTCAAAAGGAGAATGGAAAGGAACTTTATAATGTCAAAAAATTAGTTTCAAAAATTAACGGAAAAATAGAGGTTTTATCTGAATTAGATAAAGGAACTAATTTTATAATAAAACTTCCACAATCTTTAACTCTTAGGAACTTATTGGTTTTTAAATCCAATAATTTGGATTTTGCAGTGCCTATTGATTATATTGAAGAAGTTTTAATGGTTGAAGATTTTCCTCAGGTATTTAAAGAGGGAATTATTAAATATAAAAATAGAGAAATTCCAGTGAGAGTTTTTTCAGAAATATTTTTATCCCTAAATGTAAAGAATCCTAAAAATGGATATATAGTCGTTTTTAACTTTTCAGGGATAAGAAAAGCTCTTATTGTTGATGAGATTTTAGGACATGAGGAAACAATAGTTCGCAGTTTTGGTGAATTTCTTAAAGGTTTAACTCAGTATTTTGGTTACTTTATATCCAGTAAAGGAAATCCTGTATATGTAGTTAACCCTTTAACTCTATTTGATTAGCCAGTTTTAGACTCTAAATTTTTCTGTTAGCATTATTAATTTTTTTGAACTATCCTCTAAGAATTGAGAAATTTCTGTAAGTTCATTATTTATTTTATTTAGGTTTTCTTTTATTTCTTTAAATTTTTGAGTTGAATTTAATTGAGCATCTGTTATTTTTTTCTGTTTTAATACTAACTCATCGGTTTCTTCTGCTATTTTTTCAATATTTTTTATCGTTGATTCAATTACCTCAAAAACTTCCTTAGTTTGGTTTATTATATTCATTCCCTTTTCAGCATAGTTTATTTTTTCTTCAACACTACTTATAATAAATGAGAGTTCTTCTTGTATTAATTTAATAATGTCTGTAATATTTTTAGATAATTTTGCAGTTTTTTCAGAAAAGTTTTTAATCTCTTCAGCAATAACAACAAAACCTTTTCCTTCACTGCCTGCTTTTGCTGCTTCAATTGAGGCATTTAGTGCAAGAAGACTGCTTCTATTTGCAATATCACTCAGCAATGTTGATATTGTTCCTATTTCATTTATTTTTTCTGAAAGAATTTTTATTTTTTCATTTATTTCTTGAACAACTTTTCTAATTAATTGTATACTATTAACTGTCTCTGTAATGATTTCATTGCCATTATTAAGGGCATTAAAAGCTTCTTTTGAAAAATCTTTAGTAGCTTTTGTTTTGTCTTCTAATTTAGATATAGTTTCTGTAGCTTCTTCAAGAAGCGAAGCTATAATTTCAGTTTCCTCCTCTTTTATTTTTGTTTTATCTTGTATTTTTTGGATTATATTATTTAAAATTTTACTCTTATCGTTTAAATCCTCTGCTGATTTTTTAACCTCTTTCACAAACTCACTCAAACTATCCGCTATAAGATTAAAGGCATCCGATAATGAACCAAAGATATCTGGAGTAATTTCTGCCCTTTGTGTAAAATCTCCTTCTGATGCCTGTGTCATTACTTGCATGAATTTCATAATATTACTCTGCATTTCTTTCTTTTCCTGCTCTGCCTGCATAAGTAGAGCGACTCTATCCATCATTTGATTTAATGTATCTGCAATCTTTTGAAACTCATCACCTGTTTTTATTCTTACTCTTCTTTCATAGTTTCCTTTTCTTATGTTTTCTACTGCATCTTCAATTAATGAAAGTGGAAAGAGAATCTGTCTCTTGAACCATAAAATATTAATTATTGAAAATCCTATCAATGATGTAGCAAAAATAATGATAAAAGGGGTAAATCTTTTAAGAGAATCCACCAAATCCATCTTTTTTCTAATAAGCTCTTCACTAAAAAATTCATATCCTGTTATAAAAAATCCTGCAAAAAGAACGAAAGCTAAGAAAATGGTATACAGAATAAATTTACCAAGAAACTTTTTATAAATAATTAATGTTTTTTTCTCCTTTACCTTTGGTACTTCAGGCATTTAATTCCTCCTTCTTTGAAATTAAACTTATAAAGTATGTAGAAAAAATTTTGTAATTGTCAATAGTTTTTAAGCATTCTATTTTATTCAAGCGGAGAATATTTAGAAGTCATACTCCTATTACTTTTCCTGTTTGTAAATCAACATCTATTTTTCTAAAGTTTGGATTGGATGCTGTTCCAGGCATTAAGTTTATCTCTCCTGCAATTGGAACAATAAGCTTTGCTCCATGAAAGATTATTACATCTCTTACAAAGAGATGCCAACCCTCAGGGACTCCTCTTAGGGATGGATTATCAGAAAGGCTTAAATGGGTTTTAGCTATACATATAGAAAAATCTGAAAAATCTTTATTTGAGTTAATTGATTGAAGCTTTTCTAATGCAACAGAAGAAAACTCTACTGAGTCTGCTCCATATACCTCTCTTGCAATTAATTCTATCTTTGAGATATGGGGCAAGCTGTTTTCATAGAGAAATTTAAAGTTTGAACTACTTTTACATAAATCAATTACAATATCAGAAAGCATTAAGGCTCCTTCTCCACCCTTTCTCCAGTGTTCTGAAATTGCTACTGGAACTCCAATTTCTTCACAAAATTTTTTTACTAATTCAAGCTCTTCATTAGTGTCAGACTCAAATTTGTTTATACAAACAACCACATTTAATCCCGATTTTTTAATTATTTTTATATGATGAAATAGGTTTTTCAGTCCTTTTTCAAGCCATTTGGTATTCTTCTCAGTATACTCCTTAGGCAAAGGATTCCCTACTATTATTTTAGGAGCATCTTTTTCTGCTCCATGATATTTTAATGCTCTTAATGTAGCCACTAAAACTGCCAAATCTGGCTTTAATTCGGATACTCTACATTTTATATTCCAAAATTTTTCAAAGCCTATATCAGCTCCAAATCCAGCCTCTGTTATATGATAATCACTTAGTTTAACGCCTATCATATCTGCTATAACTGAAGATTGTCCTATGGCAATATTGGCAAAAGGTGCAGCATGGACAAATACTGGCTGTCCTTCTATAGTCTGAATAATATTTGGATTTAAAGCAGAAAGCATAAAAGCAGTCATTGCTCCATCTACTTCAAGATCTTTGGTGGTTATTGGATTGCCGTCTCTTGAGTAAGCAACAACGATATTACTTATTCTGTCTTTTAAATCTTTTAAATCTTTAACTAAGCTTAAAATTGCCATTAATTCAGATGATGTTACAATATCAAATCTTGACTCCATTGGAATACCATCTTTTTTACCACCAAGACCTATTATGATTTTTCTTAATGCCTGACAACAGAAATCAATAACCCATCCCATTGTAACTTTCTTTGGATCAATATCAAGCCTTCTTAATCCTCTTTTTTGGAGTGCTTCATCAGAGTAGTTTGCCTCATGTAGCATTCTTGATGTGAGTGCAACCATGGCAAGATTATGGGCATTCATCACGGCATTTATATCGCCAGTAAATCCTAAGGAAAACTCTGTACGTGGAATACACTGTGAAAGTCCTCCTCCTGCTGCAGAGCCTTTAATGTTCATTAAAGGTCCTGCTGATGGTTGTCTTATAGCACAGCTTACTTTTTTTCCTCTCTTAGCAAGTCCTTGAGTTAATCCAATTGTTGTTGTAGATTTTCCCTCTCCAAAAGGTGTGGGAGTAATAGCAGTTACTATAATATATTTGCCATTGGGATTATTTTTTATTCTGGAATAAAGTTTTTTATGGTCAATCTTAGCGATATAGTAACCATAAGGTATTAGTTCCTCTTTTTCTATATTAAGTTCTTCGGCAAGTTGGAATATTGTTTTCATTCGTTTTTCAGCTTCTTGAGCGATTAACCAGTCAGGACACACTAATGGATCTGCACGCATAAGCTTTCCTTAAGTTTGTTTATTTTTGTTTATTTTATTCCGATGGATTATCTACATCTGCAAGAAAATCCTTAAGTTTCTCAAGTAAAGAATCAGGTAAAACTTCATCATAAAGCAGAGAATTCATCTCTTCAATTGTTAGTTTCTCTTTTACATATCTTGGAAGCATCTTTACTATGGCAATTCTTATTGGATCAGGTTTTTTTTCTTCCATTTTTATCCCCTTTACTTTTAACAGGTTAAATGAAAGGCTCCTGCTACCTTTTTGCCTTCATCCAAAAACTGATTAAATAGAGAGACTGCTTTATCGGTTTCTCTTACATAGGTTTCTATACCTTTGTTTTTAAGCTCTTCTATCAAACTTTCATCTACCTTCATTTTTCCATAAGCTCCTGTACCTACAACTAAGATTTTTACATCTTTTTTAAAGACCTCTACAAGATCTTCCATGCAAAGAGAATGTCCTTCTTTTCTCCACCAGGAGGGAAATACACTGTCAGTGAAAACAATAAGGTCTTGAGTGTATTCATTACCATTTACCACCATTTTTCCAAAAGAATAATGAGTTATTTTCATAGCTAAATACCTCCTTCTAAATTTTTATAAAACTTTATAAATGGCGGGAGTGTGTGGGAATCGAACCCACCTTGCCTGCTCTTCACAGGCAACACTGGATTTGAAGTCCAGGAGGGACACCAGAACCCCATCCACTCCCGATATAGAATTTTACAGGATTTTAAATATTTTTTCAAATAATATGAGATTTTCTCTTCTTTCTTCGAAACCATTTATCAATCTCAACAACTACTATAACAGACAGGGCAACACCAAGGATATTGTACCAGTCTGATGGTGAAATAGGTGCTGTTCTAAATATCCATTGAAACACAGGCATATATATGAAGGCAAGTTGAGCGAAGGTGGCTGCAATAAGACTAAAGAAAAGAAAAGGATTACTTAGTGGATTTATTCTAAATATTGATTCGTATTCAGAACGGCTATTCCAGGCTTGAAAAAATTGGAAAAATACCATTGTAGTTACTGCAACAGTTCTTGCAGTCTGTAAGGATTCTCCCTGATCTAAGGAATGATTGAAGGTATAAGCAACTCCTAAGGATATAACAACTCCAACGATTATTGTTCTTTCAATCATAATTCTTGACATTATTCCTTCCTTAGGTGGACGAGGAGGCCTATTAATTACGCCTTTTTCTCCTGGTTCAAAGGCAAGAGAAATAACTTGTAAGCCATTAGTTACAAGATTAATCCATAGTATCTGTGCAGGAAAATAGGGAAGGGGTAATCCTGATACAAAGGCACCAACTATTGACAGGATAGAAGCTAAACCGGTTGGTATAAGAAAAAAGGTTACTTTTCTTATGTTATCAAATACAATTCTTCCTTCTTTTACAGCATTAAAGATACTTGCAAAGTTATCATCAGCAAGAACCATATCTGAAGCTTCTCTTGCTACATCAGTGCCTCCCTTTCCCATTGCAATACCAATGTGGGCTGCCTTAAGAGCAGGAGCATCATTTACACCATCTCCAGTTACAGCAACTATATGACCTTGTGCCATAAGTTGTTTTACAATTCTTAGTTTATGTTCTGGAGATACTCTTGCAAATATTGAAACTTTCTTAACTTTTTCAGATAACTCTTCATCTGACATCTTTTCTAAATCCTTTCCAGTTAAAACCTCACTTTTTTCATCTGCAATTCCAAGAGCAATTCCAATTGCCTTTGCTGTTATGGCATGATCTCCTGTAATCATTAAAACTCTTATGCCTGCTTTTTTACAACCCTTTATTGCTTCTATTGCTTCAGGTCTTGGAGGATCAATCATTGCTTGTAGTCCAGTAAAAACTATTTTTTCCAAAGCATGACATCCTTCAATCTCTCTACAAGATATCTCTTCTGTTTCCTTTGGAAGTTTAATAAAGGCAAAGGCAAGCACTCTCATTCCTTCCTTTGCAAACCTATGAACTACTGAAAGAATCTCTTTTTTATTTATCTGTTCTCCCCAAAAGTTTTTGTTGCAGAGATCTAATACTTTTTCAGGCGCTCCTTTTATGAATACTATCTTTTCTCCTTTATGTTTATGAAGAGTTGCCATATAACCACGTTCTGACTCAAAGGGTATAATTTCAATAAGTTCGTATTTTTTCTCCTCTTCAACTTTATTTAAACCAGCCTTCATGGCTGCTACAATTAGTGCTCCCTCTGTGGGATCTCCTTCAAGTTTGTATTCGCCATTTTCTTGAAAGATGTTAGATTCATTGCAAAGTAGTCCAATTCTTAGGGTTTCAAATAGGGCATCATAGTTCCTTTTAAAATCAATCTCTAAGCCATTGTGAAGAATTCTTCCTTTGGGTTCATATCCACTTCCTTCTACTTCATATATGTTTCTTCCATCGTATATTAGTTTTACGGTCATCTCATTTTTAGTAAGTGTTCCAGTTTTGTCAGTGCATATTACTGTAGTGCTTCCAAGAGTTTCTACAGCATGAAGTTTTCTTATAATAGCATTTCTTTTTGCCATCCTCATTACACCAACCGCAAGAGTAACTGTTACTACCATTGGTAATCCTTCTGGTATAGCAGCAACTGCTGTTGCAACAGCTGTCATAAACATATCCTTAATCGGTTCTCCGATAATCAATCCCATGATAAAGAGAACTAAAGAGGAGATCACAACAAAGATACCAACAAAGTTAGCAAACTTTTGAATTTTATCTTGAAGAGGAGCTTTTACAGTTTCTGCCTCTTTTATATCCTTAGCAATTTTTCCGAATACTGTATTTATTCCTGTGTTAACAACTACTCCCTTTGCTCTTCCACTTACCACAATAGTTCCCATAAATGCCATATTTTTTTGATCTCCATAGGTAAGAGAATCCTCTTTTATGGCGTGATAATGCTTTTCAACTGGTAAGGACTCACCTGTAAGAATTGATTCATCAATTCTGAGTTCAACAGTATGGATAAGTCGTATGTCAGCAGGGACACGAATTCCAGAATAAAGAAGAACAACATCTCCAGGGACAAGTTCCTCACTGCTTATTTCTCTTTCAATACCATCTCTTATAACCTTAGCTTTTGGCACAAGCATCTTTTTGAGAGCTCTTACACTCTGTTCAGCTTTATATTCTTGAAGATATCCGATTATAGAGTTAAGAATTACAACAGCAAAAATAACGCCTGCATCAATGTACTCTTTGAGAAATACTGTTATAAATCCAGCAATGATTAAGATATATATCAAAGGACTTGTAAATTGGTGGATAAATATCTTTAATCTGTTTATTTTTTCTTCTTCTTGAATTTTATTTTTGCCATATTTTTCAAGTCTTTTTTTAGCCTCTTCAGATGAAAGCCCTTTTTCAGAAGTATTTAGTCTGTGATAGACCTCTTTTATAGGAATCTGATACCAGTTCATTTTAGTCTCATGAACTTATTTTTTATTTCTTCCAATGCCTCCTCCTTTTTTGAGATTTTACCTGTAAGGACAAGAGTTTCTATTCTTTCAAGAATTTCTCCAATTAAAGGTGATGGTTCAAAACCAAGAGAAATTACTTCTTCTCCTCTAATAATAGGAAGTTTTCTTTTATTTTTGAGATAAACTTTTCTATAAAAATCTTCAATTTCTCTGTAAAACCATGCTCTTGCCAATCCAAGTGGATCTATGCTTATTCCATATATGAGTGCAGGATATAAAATATTTTCATAATTTCTGAGAAATCTTACTTTATCAAGGAGATTTTCTATTTTTTTTATGCTGTCTCCTGCCTCTATGAGTCTTTCTACAAGTCTTTCTTCTTTTTTTGAAGGTTTTATCTGTTTAATCAATAAAGGAGCATGAAAACCAAAAATTCCTGAAAACTTTAGACATACTGATGTATTTAAGCCAATAGCTTTATAGTACCTAAAGATCTTTTCTGGATCATTTAGGATTTCTTCAATTATTTTTAATGCCTGAAGGTTTGGTTTTAGTGGTAATAAATCATAAGATTTAAAGAATGAATTAAATATTTCATCTTCTATCATTATTTCAACAGTCTGGGCGCTTTTTTCTACAGAGAGTATTTTCCAAAGTTCTTCCCTTATTCTTTCTTTTGCTGTAATCTTCATTAGGTGAGCATTTTTTTTCAAAGCCTCACGGGTTTTGTCTTCTATATTAAAGTTCAATGTAGCATGAAATCTATAAGCTCTGAGAACTCTTAAGGGATCTGTCTTGAGATTTTCTTCTTTTACCATTCTGATTATTTTATTTTCAATATCTTGAAAGCCTCCAAAAGGATCAATCAATTTTTCCAGGGAGACTTCTACAGCCATTGCATTTATAGTAAAGTCTCGTTCACTAAGATCTGCCTCAATTGAATCTCCACTTAACTGAGCAAAGTCAATTGTTATATCATCTTTTACAACTCTTCCTATTGAAAAGAACTCATCAAGAAGAACAAAACATCCACCTATTTTTTTTGAAAACTCCTTTGCCAGTTGTATGGAGTCTCCTTTAATAGCAAAGTCTAAGTCCTTTAACTCCCTATTTAGAATAAAATCTCTTATAGAGCCACCTACAAGATAGGATTTTTCAAACATTTGCTTTTCCTTCAAAAATTTTGACACTTCTTTAAAGTATTGGTTTTTCATCAAGCCTTCAAACATATCTCACCTCGTATTTAAGATAAAGGTTACAGGCCCTTCATTTATAAGATATACATGCATAAAACTTCTAAATGAGCCTTCCTTCACAGAAATGCCAGTTTTTTTAAGATGATCTATAAACTCTCTATAAATTTTTTCAGCCTCCTGAGGAGGCATTGCTTTTTCAAAGGACGGACGATTTCCCTTTTTACAATTACCTAAGAGAGTAAACTCTGATACAACCATTATCTCACCATTTACATCCTTTAGTGAAAGATTCATCTTTCCATTTTTGTCTTCAAAAACTCTTAAATTAACAATTTTATTTACAAGATACTCAATGTCCTTTTTACTGTCTTGTTTTTCTACTCCTAAAAAAACAAGAAGTCCTTTTCCAATCTCTGATATTTTTTCATTTCCAACTTCTACATATGCTTTGCTTACTTTTTGTATCAGTGCAATCATTTATGTTAATATATCATACCATGTTTGAAGAAGTATCAAAAATTTTAGTTGTTGACGACGAAACTATCAACTTAGAGTTAATATCTGCTATTTTTGTAGATTCTCCAAATGTTAAGATTCTTACTGCCAATGATGGAGTTGAAGCATTGGAAATTATTAAAGAACAAACTCCAGATGTTATTGTTCTTGATATAAGAATGCCAAGAATGAATGGAATAGAAGTTTTAAATATTTTAAAATCTGATTCCAATACATCACATATTCCTGTTGTTGTTCTTTCTGGAGATGAAAAGGAAAAGAAGAATGCTTTAAAACATGGTGCTAATGATTTTATTTCAAAGCCTTTTGATGCAGAAGAATTAAAGCTTAGGGTTATTAATAATCTGCATGTTAAAAAATATCAAGACTTGATAAGAAATTTAAATGATATATTACATAAAGAGGTAACTAAAAAAACAAAAGAACTTCATGAAGCATTAAAGCTTGCAAGGGAAGCAGAGTATGAAATGGTTATAAAATTTGGTATGATTTCTGAATTTAAAGATGAGGAGACAGGACAGCATACCCGGAGAATAAGCCATTATTCAAAACTACTTGCCCAGCTTGCTGGTCTTTCAAAATCAGAACAGAACATTATATTCTATGCCTCTCCTTTGCATGATGTAGGAAAGATCGGAATTCCAGACAGTATTCTTAAAAAACCAGGACCTTTAACCGAGGAAGAATTTGAGGTAATGAAGCTTCATACAATTATAGGTGGGAAAATTTTAAATACAGACCCAAGATTTGTCACACTTCAAGCAGGAAAAATAATAGCAGAGCAACATCATGAAAAATGGAATGGATCAGGATATCCATATGGACTTAAAGAAGAAGAGATACATATTTATGCAAGAATTGTTGCAGTATGTGATGTTTTTGATGCAATGACCTCAGACAGAGTCTATAGACCTGCCTTTACTGTTGGGCAAGCAATTGAAATTATGAAAAAAAATAGAGATACTCACTTTGACCCTAAGCTTTTTGATCTCTTCCTTAAAAACTTAGATGAATTTTTAAAAGTAAGAGAAGTATTTAGAGACTAAAAAATTCAGACTATCTTAAAAGATGAATATTTCCAATTGAGATATTTTTTAAACCCGTCTGTAATGCAGCATCGTAACAGTCAAAGGCTAACTTTTTTGGAGTAACAGGTATATCATTCATATAAAAGTTGGGATAAAAGGCAAGTAAACGATAGGGAATATGAGGATTTAATGAAGCAATAAACTTAGCTATTTTTCTTACTTCTTCTTTATCAATATATCCTGGCACTAAGAGAGTGCTTGCAATAAGAAGAGGAGGAGAAGGTCTTTTTGAGATATACTTTGAGGCAATTTCAAAGTTTTCTAATGTTCTTCTGTTTGAAACTCCCGTCAATGCAATATGAAGATTTTCATCATATGCTTTGATATCAAATTTGATACATCCTCCAGAGTATAGACTTAATTCAATCATTCTTTTAAGATATGCTCTATGAACAGTGCCATTTGTTTCCCAACATATTCTTAGGATTCTCCCCTTTTTTTCCCTTAAAGCAATCTCTGAGGCATGAAGAGCAAAAAGAACTTGAACTGAAGGATCTCCTCCAAAATAGCATATACATGACACAGAGGGAGTTATGCTATTAATAAGTTCTTGCACAGTTTTTGTATCTTTACTGAAGGTTTCTTCTTTAAAGTGCCAATTTTGACAGAAAAGACAGTTGAAGGAACAGGCATGAAAGAATACCGCAAGATTGTAGTAACCGTATTCAGGTCCTAAGGTATAGGCAAAATCAGGATAACCTGAGCCTGTTCCTCCAGCACATACCCAGTCTGCAACACAGTTTGTTGGAAGAGGATCAAGATACCAACTTAGTTTTCCCTCTTTAAAAGTAGGTCCTAATAATTTTCCTCCTTCATTTTTTCTTAAACCACAATATCCATAACTTCCCTCAGGAATCTTACACTCATTCACACATATTTTACATTGAATTCCGCTTTCTTCCTTAGGAGGTTGTGCAGGCAAGTTATAAGGAATTCTGCTTTTTTTATGGGACTCTAAGGCAATTATGAGAGACTCAGAGGGCTTTTTTCTAATACAGTCAAGACAAACACTTAAATGATTTGAAATATAAGGTGATGTATTTTTACATATTCTACACAGTCCCATTATCTTTTACCACAAAGCTGGAGCATGCACTACATAGCATTTTAGATTTTCCTTAGCTTTTAATCCATGAAGCTCCTTACTTGCAACTGCTATGATATCTCCTTTTTTGACTTCCTGCCAACTGTCTCCAATATACATTTCACCTTTACCTTCTAATATGAAGATAGAATCAACCTCTTTTTCATGGGTATGTAAAGGTATCTCAACTCCCGATGCAACATCAAGAATAATAATACTTAGTTCAGGATGGATCTCCTTTGTAACTACATAACCTATTTTTACTCCCTCAAACTTTGGATGATCCTTCATCTGAATCTCGTTTAAGTTAACTTTTAATGCCATCTACCTTTCCTCCTTTATTCAAGTGTTATTAAAGCTACATTTTCAATATGATAAGTCTGAGGAAACATATCAATAGGTTGAATTTCCCTAAGTTTATATCCTTTTTCTTTTAAATATCTTATATCCCTTGCAAGGGTAGAAGGCTCACAGGATACATAAATTACTTTTCTAATATTTTTTTCTGCAATTGCCTGTAAGACTTCTTTCATGCATCCTATTCTTGGAGGGTCAAGAACTATTGTGTCAGCCTTTATATTTGGTTTAAAAAGGGCTTGCTCTGTTTTTTCACATAAGTAAGTTATATTGTCAAAGTTTTTTATATTTATCTGAGCATCTTTATAGGCTGAACGACTTTCCTCTATTGCTATTACATGTTCTACCCTTTGAGCTAAAAATACTGTAAATGTGCCTACTCCTGCATAGGCATCTATAACTGTTTTATCATCTTTTGTTATGTAGTTTAATACAGTTTGAATCAGTTTTTCTGCCTGATAGGTATTGACTTGAAAGAATGATGGTGCAGAGATTATAAACTCATATCCAAGAAGTCTTTCATTGTAAAATTTTTGCCCTGTTTCAATATCTTCTGTATCCATTTCTGGTTGGATTAGCCAGCTACCTGTATTTATCCCATATCTTATTGTTATGTTATGGGTTTTTCTTTTCGGAGTTTTTCCTTGAAGGATGGAAAGAATTTTATTTATCTTATCGTGCATTATATGGCAGTATTCTACATGAAGAAATCTGTGCGTGCCTCTAATTTTAAATCCTAAGAGATTCTCTCTATTTATTGAAAAATCTGCTCTATTTCTATAGTTATAGGGATTTTCAGCTTTTAATGTAAGATTAGTTAAATCTTCTGGATTTTCAATCCCTCCGATTCTTTTTAGCTGTTCCATAACAACAATTTCTTTAAGCTTTGTCTGATAACTGTAGGTAATATGTTGAAAACTACATCCTCCACAAATGCCAAAGAGTTTGCATGGAGGATTTTCTCTAAAGAAAGAAGGCTCTATAATCTCAATAATTTGTGCTCTTAGGTAGTCTCCTTCATCTTTTATTATTTTTGCTTTTACTGTTTCACCAGGAATAGCATAGGGTATGAAGACTACTTTACCATTGTATTTACCAATAGCCTCACCAAGATGAGCAATTCCTGTAAGGGTAATTTCAATCTCCTTCATAAAGCTTCCTCAAAACAAGGAATACATAGTATTTTATTGTTTAGTAAACGAACTTTTATTTCTGCTACTTTTTCTCCACAGTTTTCACATCTAAGACTTTTGAATACTCTTGCTTGTTTTGGTGGCATTATCTTAGGATAGGTAATCTTTAAGATTTCCTCTTTTTTAGCTTCTAATATTTGTTTTGTTTTTTGAGCCTTTCTTTTTTCTATAAACTCAACAACCTCCTTTGATCTATCTCCTTGCATAAATCTTTCCCATAATGCCCTTTCTTCGTCAGATTCTTTAAACTCAAAATCAACTGAAATTCTGACTGCTTTGTTTTCTTTTCTACTAAAAAATGTATATACCTGTTTACCATAATCTTTGAATATTAAATTTCCTTTACCAAAGGTGCAACCTGTTATCAATTGAATAGCATCTACAGCACAAGAGTCATTTTCAACAATACATACAAGTTCTTCATCCTTGCAGCGGCTATCAAATTCTTCCATTGCAGCCAAAGCAACTTTATATCCGATTGCAAGCCCAGGACAGCTATGACCATGGAACTTGATAACATCTTCAAAACTAAATTTCATCTTTTCCTCCTGCAAACTCTGTAATTATTACCTTATATCCTTCCTGTCCCATTGATTTAGCCAAGTTGAAGGCTTCATCATAGCTTGTAAATTTTCCAACTCTTACTCTGTAAAATGTATCTCCTTTTATATTTGCCTTGTTTATATAAACATTATGATATTTAAGGCTTAAGGCTTGTTTTAGTCTTAAGGCATTTTCAATTTCTCTGAAGGCACCCACTTGTATTGTTAATGCTCCAGACAAGGGAGCATATTTTACATATCTTACATAGCTAATATCTCTTCCAATTGGTTCCATTAAAACTTCTGTAGTTCCAGGGCCTATCAAACCAATCTTTTTTGCTGAAGCATATGATAAATCAAGATCTCTTCCTGGAATAAAAGGACCTCTATCATTTACTGTGCATATCACATCTTTACCATTCTGAAGATTTACAACTCTTAGCTTAGTTCCAAAGGGATATTCTCTGTGAGCACAGGTATAATCATACATGTTATATATTTCTCCTGAAGCTGTTGGTTTTCCATGAAAATCAGGTCCATACCATGAGGCAATTCCTTTCTTTGCCTCTGGTGGAGCATATTCAAACGAAGAAGGTTTTTTTGCAGGAGCACAGGAAATCATCATTACCAAAGTAAGAGCAATCAACTTTAAGCTTTTTAGTTTATAAAATATATCTGCTAAGGTCTTCATTCTTTATTATTTCACTTAGTTTTTCTCTAACAAATTTTGCATCTATTATTATTTTTTGTCCCTTTAACTCTGAGGCATTAAAAGAGATATCCTCAAGAAGTTTTTCCATTACTGTATGAAGTCTTCTTGCACCAATGTTTTCTGTTTTTTCATTTACTTGCTGAGCTATCTCAGCAATCTCTTCTATGGCATCTTTTGTAAACTCAAGATGAACATCCTCTGTGGCTAAAAGAGCAGTATACTGCTTTATGAGTGCATTGTCAGGTTCTGTAAGAATTCTTACAAATTCTTCCTTTCCAAGAGAGTTAAGTTCAACTCTAATAGGAAATCTACCTTGAAGCTCTGGTATTAAATCAGAGGGCTTTGCAACATGAAAAGCACCAGCGGCAATAAATAAGATATGGTCAGTTTTTACAGGACCATACTTTGTTGTAACAGTTGAACCTTCTACGATTGGAAGAAGGTCTCTTTGAACTCCTTCACGAGATACATCTGGTCCATAGGAGCTTCCACGAGATGCAATTTTGTCAATCTCATCTATGAAAACAATTCCTGTCTGTTCCACTCTTTCAATGGCTTCCTTAGTTACTTTTTCCATATCTATTAATTTGTTAGCTTCCTCCTGTGTGAATATTTGTAGTGCCTCTGAAACTTTTACCTTTTTTTTCTTTACCTTTTCAGGTAAAAAACTTCCAAGCATTTCTTTTAGATTTATCTCAATTTCCTCCATTGCCACATTAGATATTATTCCAAAGGGTATTATTTTTTCCCTTATATCAATCTCTACATATCTTTCATTAAGAAGTCCCTCTCTAAGCTGTTTTCTAAGTTTTTCTCTTGTTTCTTTATATCGTATTCTTTCCTCTGCATCATTTACATCTCTTGTGTATCTTGGTTGAGGAAGAAGTATATCAAGTAGTCTTTCCTCTGCAAGCTGTTTTGCTTTTTCTTGAACTCTTTCAGTATGTTCCTGTTTAACCATATTCATTGCAACTTCTGTAAGGTCCCTTATTATAGATTCTACGTCCCTGCCTACATATCCTACTTCTGTAAATTTTGATGCTTCAACCTTAACAAAGGGTGCATTTACAAGTTTTGCAAGTCTTCTTGCAATCTCTGTCTTTCCCACTCCTGTAGGACCTATCATTAGTATGTTTTTTGGAAGCACCTCATCTCTTAGTTCCTTTGGAAGAAGTTGTCTACGGAATCTGTTTCTTAGGGCTATTGCAACAGCTTTTTTAGCACTTTCCTGTCCTATGATAAATTTATCAAGTTCCTCAACTATCTTTTTTGGTGTGAGATTTTCCATCAGCTTAACTCCTCCATAACTATTATGTCATTTGTATAAATACAAATTTTTGATGCTATCTGCATAGCTTTTTTAGCAATCTCTTTTGCTGTAAGTTCAGTGTTTTCATACAATGCCTTCGCAGCTGCAAAGGCAAAGGGACCTCCAGAGCCTATTGCAGCAATATTGTCTTCAGGCTCAACTACATCACCATTTCCAGAGATTATTAATATATGCTCTTTGTCTGCAACAATAAGCAGAGCTTCAAGTCTCCTTAGGATTTTGTCAGTTCTCCAGTCCTTAGCAAGTTCAACGGCAGCTCTTAAGAGATTTCCCTTATAAGTTTCAAGTTTTCCTTCAAATCTTTCAAAAAGTGTAAAAGCATCTGCTGTAGATCCAGCAAAACCTGTAAGAACCTGACCATTGTAAAGTTTTCTTATCTTTTTTGCATTATGTTTAAGTACTGTGTTTCCCATAGTAACTTGTCCATCAGATGCCATTACGACAGAGTTATTTCTTCTTACGCATAAGACAGTTGTTCCGTAAAAATTCATTTATTTATCCTCCTTTGAAAGTGGGTGAGATCTATCATAAACATCTAATAAATGTTTTAAATCAACATGAGTATATATTTGAGTTGTTGAAAGACTGGCATGTCCAAGTAATTCCTGAATAACTCTTAAATCAGCACCTTCCATAAGAAGATGACTTGCAAAGGTATGCCTTAGAGTATGAGGAGTTACTTTTTCAACAACTCCGATAATTTTTGCATATTTTTCAACAATTCTTCTTACTTGTCTATCAGAAATTCTTTGTCCTCTATTGTTTATAAAAAGAGGAGTATCATCTACGGAAATCTTTTTCTTAATCTTGACTAAATGTCTTATAGCAAGATACTTCTTTAAAGCTTCTTTTGCCTTTTTTCCTAATGGAACAATTCTTTCTTTTTTTCCTTTCCCCTTTACCTTTATTAGTCCTTCCCTTAAATCTAAATCTTCAATATTTAATCCACAAAGCTCACTCACTCTGATGCCACTGCTGTAAAAAACTTCAAGAATTGCTCTGTCTCTTTGAACAGTGAAACTTTCTTCAGAAGGTGCCTCAACAAGTTTAAAGGCATCATCAACAGTAAGGAATCTTGGGATGTTTCTTTTTATTTTTAAAGATGAAACTACTCTTGCTGGATTGTTCTTTATTAATCCTTCTGAATATAGATAGGAAAAAAAAGACCTTAGACTTGAAAGTTTTCTTGCTACAGTTGTTTTTGATTTTCCCTTAAGTATTTGTTCTGAAATAAAACCTCTGATAACTATTGGATCAACCTTTTCAGGTTCAACTTTAGCGAACTCAAAAAACTCTTGCAAATCTTTTCTGTAGGCTCTAAAGGTATGTGGAGAATCCCCTTTCTGGACTCTTAAATAGTTTAAAAATTTAGTTATGTAGGTTTGAGTATTTTCCATACTTAAAAAATATTGTAAAATCAGTAGATAAATTTAATCAACAATAATAGTGTCCTCTGAGTGTGTCTCTAAAAATTTACATCTTTATTGGTGTAAGATTTTGATTTGATTAAAAATAAATCAAAATGCTTGACATAAAGGCATTTATTAGTTTATAAAATTTTGTTTTAGCATTTTTTAGATAAAACGATGAGGAGTTGCGGATGGGGAAGATAAAAATTGCTATTGTGGGTATAGGAAACTGTGCAAGTGCTCTTATTCAAGGAATTGAGTATTACAAAAGATATAACTCAACAGAACAAGTTCCAGGCTTGATGCATTTTAATCTCGGAGGATATCTTCCAGGAGATATAGAAGTTGTTGCTGCCTTTGATATAGACAAAAGAAAAGTAAATAAACCTTTAAAAGAAGCTGTCTTTGCAAAACCAAACTGTACGAAGATATTTTTTCCTGATCTGCCTGATTACTCTGTTAAGGTTTCCATGGGTCCTATACTTGATGGAGTTGCAGAGCACATGAAAGACTATCCTGAAGACAAAAGATTTATTCCAGCAGATGAAAAGCCTGTAGATGTTGTTAAAGTTCTTAAAGACTCTAAAGCAGAAATTATGATTAACTATTTACCTGTAGGTTCAGAAGAGGCAACTCGTTTTTATGCTCAAGCTGCCTTAGATGCAGGAGTAGCATTTATTAACTGTATTCCTGTTTTTATAGCATCAGACAATGAATGGATAAAGAAGTTTGAAGAGAGAAATCTTCCAATAATAGGAGATGATATAAAAAGTCAAATTGGTGCTACTATTGTTCATAGAGTGCTTACAAAACTCTTTATGGACAGAGGAGTTAGAATAACGAATACCTATCAGCTTAATGTTGGTGGAAATACCGATTTTCTTAATATGTTAAATAGAAGTAGACTTGCCTCAAAAAAGATATCTAAAACAGAAGCGGTAAAAAGCCAGATTTCTCATGATATTAGTGCTGAAAATATTCATATTGGTCCTTCCGATTATATTCCTTGGTTGAATGATAACAAAATATGTTTTTTAAGAATAGAAGGTGAAATTTTTGGTAATGTCCCAATTAATCTTGAACTTAGACTTTCAGTTGAGGATTCTCCAAATAGTGCAGGTGTTGTTATTGATGCTATAAGATGCTGTAAATTAGCTCTTGATAGAGGTACAGGGGGATTACTTATCTCGCCTTCAGCTTATTTTATGAAACATCCAAAAGTTCAGTATCCAGATGAAGTGGCAAGAAATATGGTGGAGGAGTTTATAGAAGGCAAGAGGGAAAGATAACTTTGCTTAGTGAGAAGTTTAGCCATTTTTTAGATAAACCCCTTGCACCTTTAGCAAAAGCTTTTCCTTTAAATCCAAACATTATTACTTTTATTGGAATGGTTATAACTTCATCTTCAGGATTTGTAATACCTTTTAATCTTTTCTTAGGTGGAATTCTTATTGTTGTAGGTGGAGTATTTGACCTAATAGATGGAATATTTGCAAGGGTTAATGGAAGAACAACTAAATTTGGAGCACTGTTAGATTCAACTCTTGATAGAGTGGCAGATGGATTTATATTTCTTGGTATAGCCTGGTATTTCTTTAATCTTAGTGATAATTTAGCTTTAGTATTAACGATTTTATGTATGATAGCTTCTTTTTTAATCTCCTATGTAAGAGCAAGAGCTGAAGGATTAGGAGTCTCATGCAATATCGGAATAATAGAAAGACCTGAAAGAATTATATTTCTTGCCTTTGGATGTTTAACTGATCTTTTGTTTACTATATTATTAATTCTTACAACTTTAAGTTGGATTACTGTATTTCAAAGAATTCTTCATACAAAAAAACAACTTATTAGTTTGCATAGGTGAGATTTAATATGTTATTTTTTTAAAAGGAGGCTTAAATGAATGAAACATGGATAATTATCTTAAGTATTGGTTATTTTCTTGCCACTCTTAGTTTAATCGCTGCTTTAATTTTCCTTATTGTTGTAGCAATTGAATTAAGAAGAGGTATTAATATTTTTAAGGAGTTTCTTGATAATACCAGAGTAAAATTAGACCCTACAATTAATGAGGCTGAAAAGGTTATTTCCGGAGTTAGGCAGTCGGTGGAAGATGTAAATGAAGTAACATATAAGATAAGAGAGCTTTCAAAGACTGTGGAAAGACTAAACTTTGTTGTTTCTGAAGTCGTTGAGAGTATTGAAAAACTAAAGGGGTCAATTTCATTAAGAAGTAATGCTTTAAAGACAGCATTAAAGGTAGCTGCAGAGGTTTTTTTAGAAAATATAAAGAAAGGAGGTAAATAAAAAATGACCGAAGAAAGAGGATTTAGTGTAAAAGCACTCCTTCTCTCCTTCCTATTAGGTGGTTTTGTTGGTGCAGGTTTAGCTTTACTTTTAGCTCCACAATCAGGAAAAGACACAAGAGCTAAGATTAAAGAAACAGCAGAGGATGTAAAGGAGAAGGCTGAAAGCTATATAAGAGAGGCTAAGGAAAAGATTATATCAACCCTTGATAAAGCAAAGGAAACCTTAGAGGAGAAAAAATTAGCCCTTACAAAGGCTGTTGAAGCAGGTAAAGAAGCTTATGAAAAAGAACTGTCCAAGGAGAAGGAGCAGGAGTCTTAATGCATGAGGCATCTATTGTTGCTGAGCTTCTTAGGATAGTCTCAAATGAGTGTTTAAAGAGTGGATTTAGTAAAATAAATTCAATAAAAGTGGTAGTTGGCAGGGCAACAGGTGTTATGACTGATGCCCTGCTTTTTGCTTTTAATATCTTAAAAGAAGACACTCCTGCGAAAGAGGCAAATCTGATTATTGAAGAAGTTCCTGTACGGGGACTGTGTAAGGATTGTGGTAATGAGTTTGAAAGCAATGAAAACTATCTTATCTTTGAATGTCCAAGATGTAGAAGTTTTTCAGTAAGTTTATTATCAGGAAAAGAGCTTAATATTGCTGAAATGGAGGTAAGTAAATGAAAGTTAAACTAACTACAAAAATTCTTGATGCAAATGACAGAATAGCTGAAGAAAATAGAAAAATGTTTAAAGAGGCTGGAGTTTATGTAGTAAATCTTATGAGTTCACCAGGTGCAGGAAAAACATCTCTTCTTGAAAGAACAATTACTGCAATAAAAGACAAAGTTAGAGTTGGAGTTATTGAAGGAGATATAACTGGAACTAATGATGCTGAAAGAATTGATCGTCTTGGAATTCCTGTGGTTCAGATAAACACAGAAGGAGCATGTCATCTTGATGCCAATATGATAGCTGAAGCAGCAAAAGATTTACCTTTAAAAGATTTAGACCTTTTATTTATAGAAAATGTAGGCAATCTTGTATGTCCAGCTGAATTTAAAGTTGGAGAAGACATTAAAGTAATGATACTGAGTATAACTGAAGGAGATGATAAACCTTTGAAATATCCTTTAATGTTTCAGGAGTCTTCTGTCTTGATTATTAACAAAATTGATCTTAAAGATTTTCTCGATGTAAGCATAGATAAAATAAAGAAAGATGCCAAAGCCCTAAATCCCAATATAAAAATATTTGAAGTATCTTGTAAAACTGGACAGGGAATTGATGAGTGGACCAGTTGGCTTATGACGAATATTTCATGAGAGAAGCCCTTAAAGAGGCTGAAAAAGCCTATGAAGAAGGCGAAGTTCCAGTTGGTGCAGTAGTAGTCATAGATGGCAATATTGTATCAAGGGCTTACAATAGGAAAGAGACTACTTTTGATCCAACTGCTCATGCTGAAATTCTTGTAATAAGAGAAGCTGCAAAGACTCTTGGTGCCTGGCGACTTAGTGAGGCTACTTTGTATGTAACAAAAGAACCTTGTATAATGTGTTCTGGTGCTATAGTTCATGCAAGAATAAAAAGAGTGGTTTATGGTTGTGATGATCCAAAGGGAGGAGGAGTAGTTAGTCTATATAAAATTCTTAATGATAAAAGACTTAATCATCAGGTTGAAGTAAAAAAAGGCATTCTTGAAGAAGAGTGTCGTGGAATTCTAAAGAGATTTTTTAAAGAATTAAGAGAAAGCGAGAATTAATAGATCGGAAATCTCTTACAAAGGGCTTCTACCTTTTTCTGCATATCCTTTATTACATGTTCCTTTGAAATATTTTTTATAATTCTTTCAATTATTTCAGCAATTTCTTCCATCTCATTTTCACCCATTCCCCTTGTTGTTACAGAAGGTGTTCCTATTCTTATACCAGATGTAACTGTAGGAGGTTTTGTATCAAAGGGGATAGTGTTTTTATTTACTGTTATACCTGCCTTATCAAGGGCTTCTTCTGCCTCTTTACCAGTTATATTGAAGTTTGTAAGATCAACAAGTATAAGGTGATTGTCTGTTCCATCAGATACAAGTTTAAAACCGCGTCTCTTTAATGCCTCTGCAAGAGTTTTTGCATTATCTACAACTTTTTTTTGATATTTCTTAAAATCTTCTGAAAGAGCTTCTTTAAAAGCAACAGCTTTGGCTGCTATTACATGAACAAGAGGACCTCCCTGAATACCAGGGAAAACAGCTTTATCAATAGCTTTTGCATATTCAGATTTACACATTACTACACCGCCTCTTGGTCCTCTTAAGGTTTTATGTGTTGTTGTAGTAATAAAATCTGAATAAGGTACAGGGCTTGGATGAATACCAGCGGCAACTAATCCAGCAATATGGGCAATGTCTGCCATAAGATAAGCGCCTACTTCTTTTGCTATTTCACTGAATGCTTTAAAATCAATAATTCTTGGATAGGCACTTGCTCCTGTAATAATTATCTTTGGTTTGTATTCATGAGCTAGTCTGCGTACTTCCTCCATGTCAATATAACCTGTCTCTCTATTTACACCATAAAATACAGTTTTATATAGTTTACCTGTGAAGTTAACAGGTGAGCCATGGGATAAATGGCCACCATGAGTTAGACTCATTCCCATTATGGTGTCTCCAGGCTTTAGCATTGCAAAGTAAACAGCCATGTTTGCCTGAGTTCCAGAATGGGGCTGTACATTTACATGTTCAACATTAAAAAGCTTTTTTGCTCTCTCTTGAGCGAGTCTTTCTACTTCATCCGCATACTCGCAACCACCATAATATCTTCTTCCAGGATAACCTTCCGCATATTTGTTAGTAAAAAGGGAGCCTTGAGCTTCCATAACAGCTCTGCTTGCGTAGTTTTCAGAAGCTATCATTAGAATTTTATTCCTCTCTCTTTTTTTCTCTTTAAGTATAAGAGAGTAAATTTCATTGTCTACTTCTTTTAATGATCTCATCTTCATTTATCAAGAACCTTCCTTTCTATAGTATTTATTTTTTCAATTCTTTTTAAATGTCTTTCACCTTCAAAGGGGGTATCAAGCCATGTCTTTACTATCTCTAATGCTAATCCTTTTCCAATTACTCTTGCTCCCATACAAAGAATATTAGAATCATTATGAAGTCTTGACATTTTGGCGGTAAAAAGGTCATTACATAAAGCTGCTCTTATATTTTTAAATTTGTTTGCAACTATTGACATTCCTATTCCTGTTCCACATATTAAGATGCCTCTTTCAACTTCTCCATCAGACACAGCCTTTGCAACTTTCTCAGCATAATCAGGATAATCAACAGAACAAGAGTTACCTGTTCCCATATCAATGACTTCATGTCCTTTATCTTTAATAAATTTAGAGACAAGCTCCTTTAACTCAAAACCTGCATGATCAGCACCAATTGCAATCTTCATGTTGAGTATTATATATAATTAAATTTGCTTTAGTAAATTGACTATGCCGACTTTTTCATTGGTAAAGCTTCTAAGTGTTGTACAATAGAAAGATTAATTTCTTCACTTTTTTTTAGTTCTACTAAATCAAGTTCTGGTTCTCCACAAATATCTATGCCGATTACTCTATTAAAAGAAAGAATATTGGATATAAAATCAAAGATTTGCTGTGGAGAGGTTGTCCCTTGAGACCATCTTGTTTTTAAATATTTCTTGTCAATTATATCCTTGTCTATGCTTATGTAGATTGGTAAAGTTGTTTTGATAGTATTGTTAATTCTCTGAGAGTTTACATAAAAGATCTGTCTTAGATTCCTTAGTAATCCTGCATAGTAAAGCCAAGAATCGCATCTTATAAAATTTTTATTTGAATATCTCATATCAACATGATTGTCCACTACAATAAGAATAAAGGGTTCGTTTATTCTCTTTAAAAAGATGTAAGACAGATAGTGATAATCCCCTTTTCCTATGAAGCTTATTAAAGACTGAACAAAGGGAATTCTTTTTTCAATCAACTTTAATTTTTCCAAATTACACATGAATCTTGTCCCACTCATCAAACGTAAATCTATCTGAATCGTAGCTTTTTTTCTTAAGTTTTCCTGATAAAGATATGTATCATCAAAGTGTAAAATCAATACATGATACATGCTCAGTTAAGATTTTTTATTATCTTTATTATTTCCTTTATGCCTTTTTCTGCTAAAAATAAAAGTTGAGTTAAATCTTCTTTTGAAAAAGGAACAATTTCAGCTGTTCCTTGAATTTCAATAAATTTTCCTGACTCTGTCATCACTATATTCATATCAACTTCTGCTTGAGAGTCTTCTGCATAACATAGATCAAGCCTTGGTTCTCCTGAGACAATACCAACACTTATTGCTGCGATGCTTTCTTTTATAGGATTTTCTGTAATAATACCTAAATTCATTGCTTTTTTTATCGCTTCAACTAATGCTATATAGCCTCCTGTTATAGAGGCAGTTCGCGTTCCACCATCAGCTTCAATTACATCACAGTCAATCCATATGGTTCTCTCTCCCAGTTTTTCAAGATCTACTACTGCTCTCAAGGCTCTTCCAATAAGTCTCTGAATTTCTTGTGTTCTACCACCAACTCTGCCAGCAGTTGACTCCCTAATCATTCTTGTAGGAGTTGAACGAGGAAGCATACCATATTCTGCAGTAAGCCATCCTTTTTTTTGATCTTTTAAAAATGGAGGAACTTTATTTTCTATTGAAGCAGTACAAATAACACGTGTATTACCAAGCTGTATTAAGACTGAACCATCAGCATTTTTTATAAAATTCTTTTCAATTTTAATCGCTCTAAGCTCATCATTTCTTCTTCCATCTGGTCTCATTTAATTTTTTCCTCCTCAAGAGAAACTTTAAATATATTTTCTATTTTACAATTCAAAAATATTTCACCAATTTTTCTAAATCTATCAGGAGAGTCAGTTACATAGAATGTTTTAATACCTGAGTCTTTTTTATCATTTATAATTCCTTGGTTATAAAGGAGTTCTTTTACCTCTTTTGATACTTCTTCAGCAGAATCAACAAGTTGAATTCCATCCATATATTTTTGAATAGTTTTTTTTAACAAAGGGTAGTGGGTGCATCCAAGAATTAATGTATCAATTCCGCTTTTTTTTAGTTCTTTAAGATATCTTTCCACTGTCAACTCAGCAATGATACCTTCTAATATCCCTTCTTCTACTAATGGAACAAACAATGGACAGGCTTTTGAGACAACTTGTATATCTGGTTTTATTTGTTTAATCTTCTTAGGATAAGCTTCACTCATTATAGTTGCTTCTGTTCCAATAATGCCTATCTTACCATTTTTTGTTACCTTTAATGCTGCTTTCACACCTGGGTCAATAACACCTACAACAGATATAGGTAGCCTTTCTTTTAAGACTTCAAGACTTACTGATGAAGATGTATTGCAAGCTACAACAAGGATTTTAATTCCCTTTTTAAAAAGAAAGTTTGCACATTCAATAGAGTACTTAATAACTGTTTCAGCAGAGCGGATTCCATAAGGGACTCTTGCAGTATCTCCAAGATAGATCAAATCTTCATTAGGAAGAAGTTTTGATATTTCCTTTAAAACTGTTAATCCTCCAACTCCTGAGTCGAAAATACCTATAGGCTTTTGCTTCATTAAACTTCCTCCAGTATTTCTTTTAAATATGACTCATTTGAAATATGACCAGATATAGTATCTACTTCTTTACTTTCTATAAGAATTTTAACATCTTTTATCCATGTGAAGTTTTCTTTTAATGTTTTATAGAGTGCTTTAATTAAAAGATACTCTTCGCGCATACTTTGAGGCGAGGTAAAGCTTTTTGATAAATCTATATAAACTATGTTTTCTTTGTCTCTATAAACTCCAAGAATTTTGGTATCTTTAAAAGGTGATGATAACTCTGCAAAGAAGTTTTCCAGTATTTTCTCGATATTTCTTATTTCTGACTCGTCTTTTTGTAAGTATACCTCCTTTGTCATTAAGGCATTAGATGAAGGTATATAGATTCTAAAGTTTTCAAGAAGCTTGTCATGTTTAGGTTTTTCATAGTGTGTTACTTTGTTGGATTTTGAGAAATGAAAATAAATTATAAATCCTGCTATTGCAAATATTAGTATGGAAAAAATTATAATAACCTTTTTATTCATTTTTAGTTTTTTCCTTTATATTTTTGATTTTAAAGCCTTCTAAAACTGCCTGGCAAATCAAATCTATGATTTTATTTGTATATTTTTTATCAGAAAGCATGACTCTCTTAGGAATTTCTATCATTAGAGATGGTCCATATGCTTCTTTAAGAACAGTGGCAGGCAGTTTTTCAGTATAAAGAGGCTCTGAAAACTCCTCTCTTATTTTTTTTGCAAAAATTTTTACCAGTTTATCTTCAGTAAGAAAGATCTTGGAAGGATCATCCTTTGGTATATTTTTCTTTATAGGAGATGTATATATAACAAAATAATCTCCACTTGACAAATGAATACTCAAAAACAAAGAAGGCTTTATATTATTTGCCATTTTTAATCTCTTTTTAATTGATATATACTCATCAGTAGTTCTTGTCAGTGAAGTTTTTATTCCTTTTTGTAGAAGTCTTGATGCTACTTCTTTTGATATATATAAACTTATGTTTTTTTCGTTATTCTCTTTTCCTTGTAATCCATAATCTTCTCCTCCATGTCCTGGATCAATCAGTACAGAAACTGCTTTAATCTTTTCTTCAGCTAATATCTCTACCCAGTATGCATCCACTACAAGTCTTGTAGGAGAGTCATATCTTGAAACTTTTATTCTATCAATATTTGATGTTTCAATAATAAGAGTTTTATCTTCCTTTAAAATTCTTAAATCTTTTATGCTGTCTTGCGATGAGAGGACTCTGCCATTAAACTCAATTTCAAAAGGATTTGGAAAAGTTAATTTTATTTTTCCATCTTTTAATAGAGTTACATTTATTGAGTATACAGTTTCAGATCTTTCACATATAAAGACAAATCTATGAAAATCCGCATGTTTCCCATATTTTAATACTATTTTTTGGTAGCTGTCTTGAGCATAAAGGTTAAAAGATAAAACTAAGAATGTAAAGAATACTATCTTTTTAATCATTTAGCAGGACGTGGTGTTTTTAAAAATCTTATTCCTGTCCAAATTATGATCAAAGCAAAAATGACTCTTAGATAGGCATCAGATAGAGCATGGGCAATATTGGAACCAATATATGTTCCAACAATTATTCCAATTACTAATCCAGGAAGTAATTCTTTTATTACATTTCCAAGTTTCAAATGAGTATATGCACCCATAGCACCTGCAGGGACCATACAAAGTAGAGATGTTCCCTGAGCTATATGTTGTCCAAAGTTTAATATTAATACAAGAGCAGGAACCATAACAGTACCTCCGCCTATTCCCATCATTCCAGCAAGAAAACCTGCAAAAATTCCAATTAGAAGAAGCGTGATAACTTTCGTGATACCTTCTATTTCAAAGTGATATAGCTCAGCAAAGTAAGGCTTTGCTAATAGTATTAAAGCAGCAAAAATTAAAAAAGCACCAAAAGCTCTTTTAAGTTTCCACTCTGGAAGACTATGTGCAAAACGAGCACCTAATGTTGCAGTAAAGATTGCTGTGATAGCGAGTATTAAAGCAGCGATAACATCAACAGAGCCTTTCATTCCATATGTAATTGCACCAGTGATTCCTGTAAATACAAGGGCAAATAGACTTGTTCCATGAGCTTTATGTTGAGTAATCTTTAAAACAGCTACCATAAGAGGAATCATAACAACTCCTCCACCAAGCCCAACAAGACCACCAAAACATCCTGCTAAAAGCCCAATCCAAAGAGAGTGAATAATTTGGCTTTTCATAATCAAGAAAAATTTTATACTTGTTACTTTTTCTGTTGTAGTTCAAAAACCTTTTTAGATGTTTCTGCTGCAGCCTGAGCTTTTTTAGCTGCATCTTGGGCTTGCATTACTGCAGCTTTAGACTCTTTCAATGCTTCTTCTGATTTTTTCAATGCTTCTTCTGATTTCTTTAATGATTCTTTCGCTGTTAAATTAACAGAGTCTAATTCTGATCTAACTGCTTTGATTTCTGTTTTAAGTGAAGAGATATCTTTATTCATGTTTTCAAGCTGTTTTTCAATTCTTTCAAGTTTTTGATGAATAGGATCAATCTGTTCCTTTACATATTCTTTTGTCGCACAACCAGTGATAAAAATAAAAGTTACTCCCGCCATCATTAAAAGTTTTTTCATCTTACACCTCCATTAATAACTTAATTTTTGTGTTTTATCATAAATATTAAGAAAAAGTAAAGAAAAATAATATAATAAAACTAATGAAAAAATGCGGAATAAAAGTGTGGGCTCTTTTTGTATCTTTGTTTTTTCATATTTTTCAAGCATATGCCATGGAAAATATAAACATTGAAGTTCAAAGGAACAACTCCTTTTTGTCAGTTAAAGCTGAAGTTATTCCATCTCAAGATTTCGTTGATGATTTTAAAAATGGTTTAAGCAAAAATATTCTTATCTTGATAGAACTTTACAGAAGATGGTCATTGATTCCTGATGAGTTTATAGTTGGAGTTAAAATACAGAGAACTTTAATTTCTGATCCAATAAAAGAAGAGTTTATTATAAAGAACTTAGAAGATGATAAATTAACAGAGAAAAGATTTAAAAATTGGCAAGAGGCATTAAATTGGGCTTTGAAAGTTGAACCTTTAAGGATTGTCAATATTAAGGATTTGCAGAAAGGAAAGTATTATATAAAGGTTACTGTTGAGTCAAATATAAAAAAGCTTCCATCTTTTCTTGAGCATATTTTGTTTTTTATACCAACACATGAGAAAAAAATAACAAAACAGTCGGAAATATTTAGACTGCCATGAAAGAGAGATTAAAAAGATATTTTTTTCCTATTTTTCTTACAACTTTGCTTTTTATTGTGCTTGGATTTGAGATATATCTTTTAAGAATACCGCCAGAGCAGATTCCCACAAGATTCATAATAGTTTCTCTTTTTGTAGTAAATATAATCTCAATTATAACTTTGGGATTTTTTGTTATAAGAAGTATCTTCAGGCTTTATCTTGAAAGACATAGAGAAATCCCTGGTTACAGATTTAGAACAAAGATAGTAACAGTTTTTGTAGGATTAGTACTTATTCCTTCTGCACTTCTTTTTATTGCTTTCAGTGGAGTTCTTGAAACTTCAATAGAAAGAATATTTTCAAAATCCAACAGAGAAGTCATATCAAAAACAGTAGATGCGATCAAATCCTTTTATAGTTTTGAAAAGGAAAAACTGCTTAAACTTGCCGAAGATTTCAGTGAAGGCAAGATAAAAGTTCTTCCCGATGGAATTTCTGTACAAAGATTTAAAACTCTTAAAGAAGATATGCCAGATTCAGTAAAAGATGCCTTTCAAGGTAAAAAATCAGCTCAAGTTATTTCATCTTCAAAGGGAGATGTAATTATCGCATCAGTTCCTGAAAAAGATGGAGTTGTTGTGTTGAAAATGGAGATTCCTTCTTATTTAACTAAGAAAGTTGAAGAGGTTAAATCTTATCATCAAGAGTATCTTCAGATGGGTTCCTTTAGAAAAGCTGTGAAATCAAACTACTTGATGTTTCTTGGTTTTTTAAGCCTTATCATAATATTTCTTGCTTTATGGGCATCTTTAAAGATATCTCAAGAAATTACAAATCCATTGAGAGAACTTGTTCAAGCAACTCAAAAAGTAGCAGAAGGTGATCTTAAAGTAAAGATTCTTATCAAAAGTTCTGATGAGATCGGAATTCTCGTTAATTCATTTAATGAAATGATAAGTAAGCTTGATAAAGCCTATGTTGAGTTATCAAAGAGAAATATTTTACTTGAAAGAATATTCTCAAGTATTACTTCAGGAATTATCTTTATTGGACATAATGGTGAAATTTTCAAGATAAATAAAGCAGGAGAAGAAATCTTACAGATTCCTGCTGAGAAACTTGAAGGCAAACATTACTCAAAGATTATGGAGTTTGTTGACTCTGAAGAATTAAAGGAGTTTATAAAAAAGCTTTCTCAAGATAGAATCTATGAAATATCTAAGGATATAAATGTTAAAATAAAAGGCATTAATAAAATAATAAGAGCAACAGTGGTATCATTGAGAGAGTCTGAGGAGAGTGAGGCTACAGGCGTTCTTGTAGTATTTGATGATATCACAGATATTGTTAAAGCTCAGCAAGCAGTTGCTTGGGAGGAAGTAGCAAGAAGACTCGCCCATGAGATAAAAAATCCTCTTACACCTATTAAGCTTGCTACTGAAAGACTTGTTAAAAAATGGAAAAATAAAGATGAAGAGTTTGATAAAATATTTGAAAGCTCAACTCAGAGAATTATCTCAGAGGTTGAGTCTCTTAAAAATCTTATTGATGCTTTTCAGAGACTTGGTAAACTTCCAGAAATTAAAAAAGAACCTGTCAATCCGATAACCTTAGTGCAAGATGTTATAGAGCTTTACAGAGGCTACAAAGACGTTAAGATAAATTTTGTATTTGATGAGATAAATAAAGATGTTTTACTTGATTATCATGAGTTTAAAAGAGTTCTTATAAACATAATTGACAATGCTATAAAGGCAATGGATGGTAAAGGTGAGATAACAATATCTGTTAAACTAAATAATAATCTTGAGATTGAGATTGCTGATACAGGTCCAGGAGTTGATGATGAGACAAAGGAAAAGCTATTTTTACCTTACTTTTCAAAAACAAAGGGAGGAACAGGTCTTGGACTTACAATTGCAAGAAAAATCATTAGCGAACATAATGGAAAAATAACCGTTATGGATAATAAACCTTCAGGAACAATTTTTAAAATAGAGGTGCCTGTTTGAAAGGTAAGATTCTTATTGTTGATGACGAAGTTGGAATACTTGATACAGTCTCAGAGATTTTAGAGGATGAGGGATATAAAACACTAAAAGCAGAAGATGCTGAGACTGCAATGGATATTCTTGAAAGAGAAGATATAGATTTAATTTTCCTTGATGTATGGCTTCCTAAGATGAATGGAATAGAAGCGATCAAGAAAATAAGAGAAAAAGATTTAGATGTTCCAATTATTATGATTTCAGGGCATGGAAATGTTGAAGTAGCAGTTCAGGCTGTAAAGCTTGGAGCATTTGATTTCCTTGAAAAGCCTCTTTCAATGGAAAGAATACTGCTTACTGCAGAAAGAGCCTTACAGTTTAAAAACCTTGAAAGGGAAAATATAAAACTTCGTAGCAGTTTAATAAAAAAGTATGAGCTTGTTGGAAGTTCTCAGGTCATGAAAAAAATAAAAGCACAGATTGAAATGATCGCAAAAGGAGACTCAAGAGTCTTAATATTGGGAGAAAGTGGGACAGGAAAAGAACTTGTAGCAAGAATGATTCATTCATTAAGTCCCAGAGCAAATGCTCCCTTTATTGAGGTAAACTGTGCAGCAATTCCTCAAGAGCTTATAGAAAGTGAGTTATTCGGCCATGAAAAAGGAGCTTTTACTGGTGCTATAGACAGAAAGATTGGTAAATTCGAACTTGCAAATGAAGGAACTCTCTTTCTTGATGAGATTGGAGATATGTCATTAATTACTCAAGCAAAACTTTTAAGAGTAATTGAAACTCAAAAGTTTCAAAGAGTTGGAGGAACGCGTGATATAACAGTAAATGTTAGAATCATCTCAGCAACGAATAAAAATCTAACAGAAGAGATTAAGAAAGGTAACTTTAGGGAGGATCTCTACTACAGGCTTAATGTAGTGCCTATCTATATACCTCCTTTAAGAGAAAGAAAAGAGGATATTCCAGAGCTTATAGATTACTTTATGGAGGAGTTTAACCGAGAAAAAGGATGGAAGAAAAAAACTATTAAGGATGAAGCAATGAAAATTTTAAAAAGCTATGATTGGCCTGGAAATGTAAGGGAATTAAAAAATGCTGTAGAAAGATTGATGATAATGATTCCAAAAGATGTTATAGAAGCTTCAGATATTGAAACTACAGGTATAATAAGAGAAAGACTAAAGGAAGAATCTTACTTTTCTTACTCAACATTAAAAGAAGCAAGAGATGCTTTTGAAAGAGATTTTATTTTAAGAAAACTTAGGGATAATAATTGGAATATGACAAAAACAGCAGAAGTTATAGGAATAGAAAGAAGCAATCTCTATAAAAAAATCAAATCTCTTGGAATATCTCTTCCAAAAGATTTTTCTGAAGACTAAAGGGAGTCCATAAATGTTTACTGTGGTTATTATAGGTCGTCCCAATGTAGGAAAATCAACACTTTTTAATAGAATGATTATGTCAGAAGACAAAATTAAGGCAATTACAGACAAGCTTCCGGGTGTAACAAGAGATATAAACTATGCAGTTGCAAGATGGAATAATAAAGAGTTTAGAGTAGTTGATACAGGAGGTTTTTTTCCTGAGGAAAAAGCAGACAATATAATTCAAAGGCAGATGTTGGAGCAGATAAATATAGCAATATCTGAAGCAGATTTAATAATTCATCTTCTTGATAGTAAAGAGGGATTACTTCCTTATGATATTGAAACAGCAAAAAAGTTAAGACAGACAGGTAAAGAGATTCTTTGGGTCGTCAATAAAATAGATGATCCCTCGAAACTTACAAGAATATATGATTTTTATGGCATAGGCACAGAAAATCTCATACCAATCTCAGCAATTACAGGATATGGTTTTGAAGAACTGATGAACAGGATCGTTGAAAAAATTCCTGACAGTCAACAATTAAAATTAGAAGAGGAGGAAATACCAAAGATAGCTATTGTAGGTCGTCCCAATGTAGGAAAATCAACTATTGTTAATGCCTTACTTGGCAAAAAAAGAATGATTGTAAGTCCCATTCCAGGAACAACAAGAGACAGTATAGATGCTGTTTGCACTTACTATGGCAAAAAATATTTATTAATTGACACAGCAGGAATAAAAAGGCTTTCTTACTACAAAAAGGAGATATCTCAAGAAAGTTATGTAGAAAAGCTTGCGTATTTTAAAGCTTTAAGAAGTATTGAAAGGGCTGATGTTGTAGTTCTTGTTATAGATGCCAGCGAGGGAATTGTAAATCAAGATCAAAAAATTGCAGGTATTGTGGCTGAAAAACAAAAGGGATTGATATTATTAATTAATAAATGGGATTTAATCCCAAAAGATGAGAGAGACAAAAAAGTAAAATTTTTTGAAGAAGAGATAAAGCGTAAACTTTGGTTTGTAAATTATGCACCTTATTTGACTGTTTCTGCTATAGATAAAACGAGACTAACTAAGATATTTCCTCTTATTGGTAAAATCTTAGATGATTATTCTAAGAGAGTACCTACGTCTGAGTTGAATAAACTTTTTAGTGAAAAAATATCCAATGTAGTTATGGCTTCTCGAGGTAAGGAGCTAAGGTTTTATTATATAACTCAGGTTAGTATAAAACCACCTACATTTGTTGTCTTTGTAAATGATCAATCAGCAGTTAAACAGCATCATATCAAATTTATTGAAAAACTTCTCAGGGAAACATTTCATTTTAAGTTTTCTCCAATAAGTATAAAAGTCAAACAAAGAAAATAATTTTTTATGTTAAAATAAAAAACTATGCAAACAATTTTTGTGACAGGAAGTGCTGGTTTTATTGGATGGGCTACTTGTAGACTTCTTTTAAGTAAAGGTTTCAAAGTGGTAGGTATTGATAATTTAAATGATTACTATGACCCCAAGATTAAAGAGTTAAGACTTAGGGATCTAAAAAATTTTCCGAATTTTATTTTTTATAAAGGCGACATTGAGGATTTTGAAACTCTAAAAGGTATCTTTACAAATCACAAAATAGACGGTGTCATAAACTTAGCTGCAAGAGCTGGTGTAAGAGCATCAGTTGAAAATCCCTGGGGGTATTTTGATACAAATGTTAAGGGAACGATAAATCTTCTTGAGTGTGTTAAGAATTATGAGATTAAAAAATTCGTTCTTGCTTCCACTTCAAGTGTATATGGTGAGACAGAAAAGATGCCTTTTAAAGTTTCTCATACTACAGATAAACCTCTTGCTCCATATCCTGCCTCAAAGAAATCTGCAGAGCTTTTTTGTTATACCTATCACTATCTTTATGGAATAGATATAATAATTCCAAGATATTTTACAGTATATGGACCTTTTGGAAGACCTGATATGAGCATTTTTAGATTTATAAAAAAAATAAATGATGGTGAGCCAATAATTGTATATGGAGATGGAAAACAAAAAAGGGATTTTACATTTATTGAAGACATAGCAGAAGCCACAGTATTGTGTTTAAATCTTGATGGATATAAAATTATGAATCTTGGTAATGACAGACCAGTTGAGCTTATTTATGTCATAAATTTAATTGAAGAGTTTATTGGGAAAAAAGCCAAAATTGAATGGCAACCAAGACATCCAGCAGATATTTATACAACATGGGCAGACATAACTGAGGCAAAAAAATATATAGGATGGTCCCCAAAGGTTTCAATAGAGGAAGGAATAAAAATAACAATTGAATGGTTCAAGGAAAATAGAGAGTTACTAAAGGAGATAAAGATATAAAGGAGGGAAGTAATGCAGAGAATTTTAGTAGCCCATGATGGCTCAAAGGCATCTGATAAGGCATTAAGAAAGGCATTGGAGATTGCCTTAAGTATGAACTCATCACTTACTGTTCTTGCAGTTGTTCCAGAGCTTTATCTTACAGAACTCTCTGATGCAGACAGACAAAGAATTACAGAAGTTCTTAAAAGAGAGACGGAAGAAAATATGGAGAGAATAAGAAAGTCTCTTTCAGGAAAACCTATTGAGATTAAATTTCTTATAAGAGAGGGGGATCCAGCAGAAAAAATTCTTGAAACTGCTCATAAAATGAAGGTTGATCTAATTGTTACAGGATCCCATGGAAAGCATGGAACCAAGAAGTTTCTTATTGGGAGCGTTTCTGCAAAAGTTGTTGAGTATTCTAAATGTCCAGTTCTTGTTGTAAAGTAGTAGAAGGAAAGAAGAGTCTTACTGTTGTTTTTGTTGATAGAGAGTTTTCTATTTCAATAAAACCATTGTGTTTTTGAAACTATATTTTTTAATATTAATAGTCCCAGTCCAAATCTTCTTGGATCTTGGGTAAAAAGAGGCTTAAAGGATTTTTTCAGTGTCTCTTTATCCATTCCTATGATAATTCTCTTCAGTTTCAATTTTCCAAGTTTTTAAAGCTTTAACGCAAAGGCAGTTTTCAATGGATTATTTCTCTTATACTATGGAGTCATTCCAAGCCTTTCAGCATAGGCTTTATTAATCCAAAGAACATATAATCATTATTCATGATAAGAAAAATTATGCTCAATGCTATCAAAGATCGTTATTATGGGTTTTTATCTGAATTTTTAGATAAAATTAAACCGAAGTTAAAAACATAAATTGACAGCTTTTCTTATAATGAGATAAAATTGACGTATGCGGAGAAGGGTTTTAAAAAATATAAAGTGCAAATACTGTAAAAATACAATTTTACTTCTTTTTCATTGAAGAAAGATAGTGCTCTGCTGTAATGAATGCGGAGCAGAATTTAAAGTATCTGATTATCTTGATGAGATTGATGAAGAGACTTGGGAGATTATATCAAGGCGCTCCTGTGACAGAGCATAATTATTTAAAATAAATATTTTTTAGTTGCTTGAATTATTTTGAGTTGCTCTGTAAGATTACTTTTCTTCTCTTCAGCAAGCCCTTTAAGATAGTTAAGAAGAGAACCTATTGCCTGTAACTCTTCGAGATTAAGATTATCCATCTCTTTAATATCTATTTCTAATAAAATAGCAAGAGCTTCATCAAAACGATCTTCACTAAGAGCAAGCTCTGCCTGTATTAAAAAATTTCTTATCTTAGACTGCTCCTGCAAAGGCTCTTTTTTGTTCATGCTGATTGTCTCTTAGCTGTTTTTTTGCATCTTCCCATGCTGTCTTAAGATTGTTTAACACTTCTATGCATTTTGAGATAATCTCAATATCATTAAATAGATTTGCTTTTATAAGTTCACCTGCAAGGATTGTATATATCATACTTAGATTTTCTGCAATCTGTCCACCTTTTTGTCTGTCAAGTATATCGTTAAGATAATACAAAATATCTGTTGCTTTGGATAATTCTGTAGCCTTTTTCTTTACAAGCTCTGGATCATCAACTCCTTTCATTATGGATTCCCTTGCAATATTCAAAGACAGAATTGCTCTCTCATATAGCATTGTTATTAGTTCCATTGCATCAGCTCCCATGACTTTAGTTTCTAAATAAGAATTTAAATAGTTCATTTTTTACTACCTCCTGATGTCATTTCTGAAAGAGTTGTTATAAAATCTTGAATCCGTGCACTTATCTGATTGATTTTACTTATAAATGCTTCAAGTTGAGCATACTCTCTTCTTAATCTTTCCTCATATTTTGTTAGATAAGCTTGAATATCTGTTATTTTTTTGGATATGTTTGAAATTTGAGTTTCACCAATATTTTTATAAGTATTTATTACACCAATCCATCCATTTAACTGAGCAGAGAAGGAGTTTTTTAAGGTGGTGAGGATTTCACTTAGTTTTTCTGGCTTTGTTTTGAGTGAATTCAATCTACTACTGTTTATTGATATTGTTCCATCTTTATCAGAATAATCAATTAAACCAGCATTAATAAGAGGATTGAGAAGTCTAACAAATCCTGTTTTTATTGTTGTGATTGTGCTATCACCTTGAAATTGAGCTCCTTTTCCGGTCATAGAATTTATAATTGAAATAACAGAGTTATAGAGTGATACAAAGCTATTAAAAGCAGTGTCTATCTGGGAGTAGTCTTCGCTTATACTTACTGTGGCAGAGCCTATCTCTTTTACGGTTATATCAACTCCTGTTACAATGTTGTTAAAGGTATTTGATGGAGATGTAACAGGTGTTGTTGAGCTACCAATGGTTAATGATGCATTTTGAGCATTTTGAAGAGTTTGAAGACTTCCTAACTCTAAAGGCAATCCAAATGCTTCAATAACATATGAGGATGCTGATGTATCAGTTTCTTTTGTTGAAAATGAAGGATCTGCTTCTGTAAGAATAAGACGATAATCTGTGCCTGTATAGTAAATTGATGCTTTAATTTTATTTTGTAATGAATTTATACTGTTTACAAGATCTTGAAGAGTCTGTCCTGCTGAGTAGTTTATATCGTAAGTAAAAAAATTTAAGTTGTCTTTCCAGTATTTGAGAGTTAGTGTTCCAGAAGATGCAAATGTATCTGTAAGGGATGAAACTCCTTTATTGGTTGTTCTAATCTCCATTTGAGCAAGTTTATTAACAGTAATATTCATTGTAATATTTGGTGCATTATCTTTTACTGTTGCTGTAAGAATTGATGTATTTGAAGAAGTTGCTTTCTTCGTTGAAAAGATTTTATTTATATCAAGATTTGTAAAGAAGTTTCGCATTTCATTAAGATTACCATAAAGATTAGCAAGACTCGTGACTTTTGCTTGTATGAGAGCTCGTTCTTGATTAAGCTTATTTAAAGGTTGTTGTTTTATTTTTAATAACCTACTTATTATATTTTCTGTATCCAATGTTCCTGTAAGACCTGAAATATATAAGTCAGCCACTTAAACCTCCTCATAATAAAAAAGACCCTTTAGTTCTTCCATTCTCCTTAGTATATTCACAAGCCATTCTGGAGGAATCTGTCTTATTACTTCTTCTGTTCTCATATCAATTATTTTTGAAATAGTCATTTTAAGCTCTTCATCTATATCAATCTTGAGATATTTTTCAAGCATACTAAACTTATGTCTTATCTCTTCTATTATTTTATTAAACTCTTCCTGTGGAATTTTTATTTTTTGTATGTTATCAGAGTTCTGCTGTATTAAGCTATTTTTTTTGTTATCAATAGTATTCAAAACATTTTTCTGGATGGACTGAGAGTATGAATTCACAATCTCTTTTTTTCTATATGGATTAACTATTACAACTTCTCTTTCTATTCCATCCAGTTTCATTTTTTAATTCTCCCTAAAAATTTTTTGGGGAGGGAATTCCCTCCCCTTTCTATTAACGAAGAAGTTGTAGCACAAGCTGAGGTAGAGCATTTGCCTGAGCAAGCATAGCCACACCAGACTGCATTCTTATCTGCATTGTTACAAAGTTGCTCATCTCAGCTGCAAAGTCTGTGTTACGAATTATATTTTCAGCTTCTTTTGTATTGTCATAGGATGACTTCTGTCCATCCCAGATTGCCTGGAGATTGTTGATTACTGAACCAATCTGGGTGCGAACTCTATCAACCTTTTTAATTGCTGTATTAACAATGTCTATAGCAAGTTCTGCTCCTGCATTATCTGTAACATTAATGCTGTATAGATTGTAAAAAGCTCCAGAGCCTGTCGCTGATATTCCAAGTCCATCTGTCTGAGTGGTTATTCCAGTAAAGTCATAGTTATATGCATCTGTACCTGTTATGATAAGATTGCCAACTTTTACTGCAGAACCTGTAACTGGGTCTTGACCACCTTGAACACTTCCTGTTGCACCCTGAAGCAACATAGCGAGATTTACACTCGGACCATTTGCTTCAGAGATGACCTCAACTCCTATGGTTTCACCCTCTGTTGTAAGAACAAGTCTATTTCCTACATTAGCTGCAGTTATATTTAGAGATCTTGTTGATGCTTGCGTATTAATATGAGATACCAATTGATCAAGAGTAAGAGTTTCTCCTGGACCAACTGTTATTGAAATAGCATCGTTAGAGTTTGTAGTGGTACCAACATAGAATCTTATTGTAACAGAGCTTGTACCACTTTGGATATTGCTCCATTCTACATTAGCTATGCTTGAGTTTACTGCCCTTGCTGAAATTCCAACACTTTGTAAAGTAGCATTATTGTTTATAGCATCAGCTATGGCTTTTGCATCAACTGCTCCTGTATATGAAACAACACTCTTTAGATTAACTCCAGCTATAGTTAAATTATCTTCGGATGGATCATACTGCCAGTCACCTGTAATCAAAGCTGAATAGGCTGATGTAGCATCTGATGTAACTCTTCCTTGTCCTTGGACAACATAAGCACCTATGTTTGAAGCTTTTACATTACTAATACTTGTTGTAATTGTTTGGTCAGCTCTTGCACCATAGTGAATTACTTTACTTGAAAATGTTCCATCAAGGAGTTTTATTCCGTTGTACTCTGTGTCTGTAGCAATCTTTTGAATTGCATCAACAAGATTAGCTATATCTCTTTGTAGTGCTGCTCTGGCATTAGGATCATTGATGTCATTTGCTGCAGATTGAGCCTTTGTGTAGATTGTCTGGAGTTTTTCAAAAATCTGACCAACATTTGTCTCAGCAATCTGTAGTGCACTTATACCTGTCTGAATGTTACGATTACCTTGTTCAAGAGCTGCTGCAACTGTTGAAAGTTGATCAGCAATAAACAGACCTGCTGCATCATCAGCTGATGAAAGGATTCTTTGGCCTGTTGAAATTCTTAAGAGAGATTTGTTCATTGCCCTTTCATTCTTTAAAAGGGCAGTGTGGGTTACTGTTGCTTCTGCGTTAAAATTAATTCTTAATGCCATTTTTTAACCTCCATGTTCTTTTATTTTAGGATGCCTCCTGCATCCAGACAGCTAAGGTGATTTTTCTTCTTCACCTCCTTTCCACCTTGCTGTCTTGATTATTTATATCGACGAGTTTTAGAAAAAGTTTAGCTTAAGGATGTATATACTAAGAAGCTTTATTTAGTTGTTCAATAATCTTTGCTGCAAGTTTAAGATTAAATCCCTTTAGCGTTGCTATTTCTTCAACCTTAGCAGATTTTATCTTTGATATACTTCCGAAATGTTTTAGCAAAGCAAGTCTTCTTTTTTTGCCAATTCCTTCAATTTTCTCAAGCACTGATTCAAAGGCAGTCTTCTTTCTTAGTTTTTTATGATAGGATAGAGCAAATCGGTGAGCTTCGTTTCTTATCTTCTTCAATAAAATTGAGGAAGGCTTTTTATCTTCAAGGATAATTTCCTTTCCATCAGGGAAAATGACTCTGTCAGGATCTTTTGCAATGGCAAAAATATTAAGCTCTTCCTTTAGTTCACCAATAATTCTCAATACTTTATTGAGATGTCCCAAGCCACCATCAATCAGTATTAAATCAGGCTTTGGTATTTCAGTATTGAACTTTTTAATTACTCTAAGAACAATCTCTTTCATTGCTGAGTAATCATCCATACCTTGCGTTTCCTTTATCTTTAAGTGTCTGTATAAATTTTTATTAAAGGAGCCATCTTGCCAGTAGACAAAACTTCCCACTGATTGAGTGCCAAAAAGGGTTGAAACATCAAAGGCTCCAATTTTAGAAGGAATTTCAGAAAGATTAAGTCTTTGTCTTAACTGTTCAAGTAGTGTCTCTAAGGGTGAAATCTTTGATTTTAGATGAATCTTTGCATTATTTAATGCCATATTAAGAAGTTCTCTTTCTTCTTCTGATGAAGGTATTTTAACTTCAACATACTCACCTCTTTTATCCTTTAGCCATTTTTTTATTTCCTCTAAGCTTTCTGGTAGTTTTTCTAAAATAATAGTTGGAGGAGGCATTAAAGATTCCTTTGAATAAAGGGCTTCAACTACTGCGTTAATAAGTTCTTCTTCTGTTTCATAAAAGGCATTATTAATAATCCAGTCCTTTGAGCCAACTAAAAGTCCATTCCTTACAAATAAAGCATTTACAGATATTTTAGAGTTTTCAATATATACTCCTACTACATCCATATCTTCAATTGTTTGAGATACAACTCTCTGCTGAGTAAATATTCTTTCAATTCTTCTAATCTGATCTCTAATCTTTGCTGCCTCCTCAAACTTAAGTTCATCAGAAAGACTCTTCATTTTTTCATAAAGCATGCTTAAAAGTTCAGTTTTTTTGCCCTTTAGAAATAATATAACTTCCTCAACTCCCTTCATATAATCCTCTCTGTTAATCATTTCAGCACATGGAGCAGGACATCTTTTCATCTGATACTGAATACAGGGTCGTATGGGTTTATTTAGTGTGTATTTACATGTTCTTATGGGAAAATTTTTTCTTATAAAAGATAAAGCTTCCCACATAGACTGGGCAGGAACATAGGGACCAAAATATAGATTTCCGTCTTTCTTTGGTTTTCTAACAACATCTATTTTGGGCCATTTTTCTGTAATTGTTACTCTTAGATAGGGATAGCTTTTGTCATCTCTAAGTAGAACATTGAAAGAGGGTTTATACTGTTTTATGAGATTTGCTTCAAGAACAAGAGCTTCAAACTCATTTGATGTAACGATATATGAGAAATCCTTAATAAGTTTAACCATTTTTGATTTTCTGATATCAAGACTGTCTGATTGAAAGTAGCTTTTAAGCCTATTTCTTAGACTCTTAGCCTTTCCCACATATAAAACTCTTCCTTTACTGTCTTTAAAAATATATACTCCTGGTAAAGAGGGAACACTGTTTAACTCAATCATAATAATATTGTATCAGATTACTTTTCTTTGGCAGTATAAACCCTATCCCAGTCTAATGATGGTGGATTTATGAGATAGTTTTTACATCTTTCTTCATAGATTGATGAAACAGGATCATTAAAATTTCTATGAATATAGCTGAATATCTCTAAGGCTTCGGTAAATATCCGCTTTCTGTATAGATTTAATGCCTTTTCAAAATCTTTTATGGCAGGGATTACCGAAGAGTTTTCCTCCATTACTTCATAGATTTTTACAGGCTCTTTTTTACCCTTAACTCTTATTAAATCAAGCTCTCTTATAAATAATCTCTCCTTATTGGCAATGGCGTTAAAGGTGTTTTCGCTTATTATTATCTTTGTTCCATAAAACTTATTCAATCCCTCAAGTCTTGATGCTAAGTTTACTGTATCTCCAATGGCAGTATAGTCAAATCTCTTTTCTGTTCCCATATTTCCTGTAATTGCCTCTCCTGTATTTATACCTATTCCTATTTCTATTTTAGGAAATCCTATATCTTTAAATTTCCTATTTAGTGTTTCAAGTTCCCTAAGCATTTCAAGGGCTGTCAATACAGCCTCCTTAGCATGTTCTTTTAGATCAACAGGTGCATTATAAACTGCCATTATTGCATCGCCAATATATTTATCAAGCATTCCTTTATGCTTAAGAACAATCTTTGTCATTGGATCAAGATAGTTACTAAGTAGTGTAACAAGTTGTTCTGGATTTAGGGATTCTGATATTGTTGTAAAACCTCTTATATCAGAAAACAAAACTGTAATTACTCTCTTTTCTCCTCCAAGCTTTAGTTTATCAGGATTTTTAATTAGGATTTCCACCAATTCTGGTGCAATATAACTTGAAAAAGCCCTTTTTATGAATCTGCTTCTTTTTTCAATAATTATATTTCTGTATGCTTCAGATGCTAAATAACAAAGACAAAGGGATATAAAGGGATAAATAATGGAAAGATCAAATAAGAAGGCTTTGAAAATAAAGAAACTGCTAAGGAAGGTTAGCAAATTAACTCCAAAAAAGATAAATAGAGAGAGTATGGTTTTTGAGGTTTTTGCAAGAAATAAACATAGCAATAAAACAGGTATAGCTATAAATAGGATATCAAGCACTATTACCCATGCATTTTGAATTATATATTGCCTTTTTAACATGTTAGACAATACAGTGGCTGATATCTCCACACCTGGCATTACTGGATCAAAGGGAGTATTACGAATATCAGATATTCCCATCTCAGTGGCACCTATAAAGACAATCTTATCCTTAGAGAGTTTTACACTACCCTCTATTATGTCAACTGCTGATACAGTCTGAAAGCAACCTCCTTTACCATAGTAGTTGATTGTAAGTCTTCCAGATTCATCAACAGGTATAGATTCATTTCCTAAAAGCAACTCCTTTATTCCAAAATTAGTAAGTGTAAGAACTATAGGAGTATTTTTGAGTTTTTCCAATGTCTTCAATGAAAGATGAGGATAAAGCTCTCCATTATAAAGGGCAATTAGATTTACTTTCCTATAAACTCCGTCATGATCAGGAATTATATTGAAAAATCCTGCTTGAGCCTTTATTGATGGAATATTAAGCTCAGCATAGGCGAATTCCTTTACAGAAAGAGTTTTTACATCTTCTAAGAGTTTAACTGCCTTTATTCTTGATTGCGTAAGATTTATGTAAGATTGAGGATTAATCTTAGTTTCCTCGTCTCTTAAGTAATAACCTATAACTGTTTTACCTTTATTAATTGCCTTTGAAAGAAGCCTATCAGAGTAGGCATTGGATGGTTCTGAAAAGACAATATCAATGGCAATAACGCTTACTTCTTTAAGGTTTTCAATTAGTTTAGCCATGATTTTTCTATCCCAGGGCCATCTTCCAAGTTTATCTATACTTTTTGAGTCTATCGCAACAATTACAACTCTTTGATCAGGCTTAATCTCTCCTCTTAGTCTGAATCTTGTGTCTTTAAGCTTTAAATCTATAGAGTTTAAAAAATCTATTTTGATGAAATAGAAAAAAACAACAATAAAGACTGAAAAGAGACCAATAAATAGAAAGATTAAAGGTTTAGTTTTCATTCTCTAAGAGTTTGAGAATTGTTTCAACATTTGTTATATACTTTCCTTCAGGATATATTTTTTTGTATTGATAAAGTCTTTCTTTTGCCTGAGCTTTTAGTCCAAGTTCATAGAGTGTCATTCCTGTAAGATATAGGGCTGTCTCTTTCTGGAGAATATCAGGGTATTCTTCAAGAATAAGAAGATACTCAGCTAAAGCAGCCTCTGAATTTCTTAGAAATCTTGAATATACAGTGCCTCTTTCCAGTCTTGCATCTGCTCTTATCTCTGGTTTATCACTAAGGTCAAGGGCTATCTGAAATACATAGAGAGCTTCTTCATATTTACCAGCATCGGCAAGATAATGACCATAGTTTATATTCCATCTTGCTATTATATCTGGTAGGGCACCTGATATTTCCCACTCCTTAGGAGGAGTTGCTGCTGTAAGCATGGAAAGTGCTTTCTTTGCATCATCAAGAAGAGTTCCAGATTCTACTTTAACAGGCTCTGTGGGTTTGAGTCCTCTTGTGTTTTGAATCATTGTATCAGGAGTAAGAGTTTTTTCCTCTGTGTCATGTCCAGCTATGTAGACTGAGTTTTCATTTCCAAAAAATACATTTGCCAGCCCTTTAGTAAGCATCAAGAATTCAGTTCCCTTTATACCTGCAACAGCTGTAGGTGTTTTAACTTTGTAGTTAGTTGCTTGTCCTGTAAGTTTTACTACTGTTGCTCTAAGTTTTCCCTGGGTTACATAGAAAACTCCATTCTTTTTGTTTTTTTCAAGAAGATACTCTGAAATCTCAAGCTCTGTATTCTCAGATAGAGTAAACTTACTTCCATCAATTAGTTTAATAACTGTCCAGCTTTTTGGTTCTGTTTTTATAAAGTAGCCAGCATTTATTGTAAGTCCTGCCTTTGCTTTTTTATAGGCAGTAGCTTTATTTTCTCTATAAAGGACTATTCCGTCAATTTTTTCAATCTCTCCAATGGCTCCATAGGCAAATTCAGACAGACAAAACATAGATAAAATAAGAATTAATATTTTCATAAATTCTCCGTTTTTAAAGATTTTCAATCTCCTTTATAATTTTAATCTCAATCTCTTTTTTGCCAAGCCCTTTCCATATTTCATGAGCTCTTAAAAAATAATCCTTTGCCTTCTGTTTTTCTCCTATGCTTTTATAGAATATACCAAGACTTTCCATGTCAAGAGCTATCTTTTCTGGAATTGCCAACTCTTTGTCAATTTCAAGTGCCTTTAGGAAATAATTCTCTGCCAGTTTTTTGTTTAGCTCTAAGTAAACATATCCAAGGAGTCTTAATGAATTAGCCTCTTCAACTTTATTTTTTCCCTGATTTATTGTGATAGCTTCATTAAGTAGTTTCTCTGCTTCATTATATTTGTTCTGTTTGATCTTAATTCTTGCAAGAAGATTTAAGGATTTTACTTTAATATTGATAGAGTTAGATTTGATAAGTTCTGACAAGATTGGCTCCACATTCTCATTGAGGAGAAATCCTATTCTTGCTGTCTCAAAATTTAGCTCTTCAATGATATTATGAGGTAAAGATGCTCTTTTAGACAAATCAATTGCTGTATCAATATACTTTTTAGATTCCTCTATATTACCAGTAGATGCATAAAGCCTTGAAAGACTTATTAAAATTATTAAGGTTAAATTATCATCTTGAATTATACGGGATTTTTTAAGGGCTTCATTATATAGGCTTTTTGCCCTTTCTTTTTGTCCTTTTTCAAAGGCTTTATTTGCCTGCAAAATTAGGTTATTAAGTTCATTTATTCTGTAAGGTCTCTCTGGAGGAGCTTTATAACATCCATAAATTAAGAAAAAAGCAGTATTAAGAATTACTAAGATTAATGTAATTTTGGATATATTTAGCCTTCTTCTATGGTTCATAGCTGTCTAACTCTATAGGCTTTATTTCCTGCCTTTTAATCCCTTCTCTTATGGGCCAAAGTCCCTTTATGCTTTGAAGTATCTCATCAAGCTCCTGCATGCTTTTTTTTGCTTGTTCTACCATTACAGGCAAATCCTTTGTAGTTACTTCTTTAATTGCATGAGCTGTTTCATTAAGCTCTTTTGTAAGAGCCTTAACTAAGTTTATTAATTCTTCAAGCTCATGAAGAGTTTTTTCTGTTTTTTCAGTTATTTGAGGAGTTTTTTTATTGAGTTCTTCAAGGAGTTGATTAGCCTTTTGGGTTGTTTTTATAAGATTTTCTGAGATTTTTTCAATGTTTTCAATGGTTTTTTTAATACTTCCCTGAGGCTGATTTATATAGTTTATTGTTTCCTTTAAACCTGATAAAACTTCTATGATTTCCGATTTAAGCTCTGCTGCTATTTCTTCAAGTCCTGCCTGTCGGAAAAACTTTATTGACTGCCCAGGTTTAAGAGGAGATCCCTTACCCGGTAGTATCTCAATATAAGATTCACCTATAAAGCCTTCCTTTGAAAGTATTGCTACAGAGCCTTCTCTAAACCATCTCATGTGAGATTGCTCTATTGAGAGAGTAACCTTAACAGTTCCATCATCTTGTAGTTTCATATCTTTAAGTCTTCCTATCTTAAAGCCTGAAACCTTAACAGGCATTCCATTGTAAAGTCCTGTAGCTTTTAATGTTACAAAATAAAAATCTTCAGTCTTTACGAACATTCCTCTTTGTTTTCCAACAAAAAACACAATGACAATAATTCCAATAACTGCTATTGCAATAAATAGAAAAATTTTACCTTTAAGAAAAACAAATCTTGGATCTGTCTCTTTAAGATGTTGCATTTTTATTTTCAATTATTAATCTTTCTCTTTCTGAACTTAGAATATACAAAGCAGTAATTCCGCCTCTTAGTTTTTCTATCTTCTCACTAAGCCATCTTCTTTCTGACTCCTGCAGCCCTTCAAAGGGATACTCAAAGATTATAATGTCAGGCTTAATTAAGAGAGCTCTTACAATCCCGATAATTCTTTTTTCAAGCTTTGTAAGTTGGGCTACACTACACATTATCTTTTTCTCTAATTCAAACTCCCTAATAATTTCAATTCCCCTTTTAGTAATGTTTTCTTCATTATCAACTTTGTGATAAAGAGCAGGAAGTAAAATATTCTCCCATGCCTTTAGATTACTTATAAGACCTCCTGTTTTAAAGACTATTCCTATTTTTTTTCTTAGTTCAAAAAGCTCATCTCTTGAAAGTTCACTTAGCCTTTTTCCCATTAAAAATACTTCTCCCTTTGCAGGTTTTTTCATACCAGCAATTACCTTTAAAAACTCATTTCCATGTTCATCTTTTTCAAAGATAAAAAAACCTCTTGAGCCTTCTTCAATTTCAAAGTTCATCTCTTGATTAGTAAACTCTCCTATCAGACCAATCACTTTTATCATTCTATAATCTTTGCGATAAGATTCATTATAACATCAGCTAAAAACAGTGAAAAAAGACTTCCTGTAACAGCCTTTGTTGCTCTCTGAGGTATCTCAGTAGGACTTTCCATGACAGAAAAACCTTGCCATATACAGATTAGAGATATTAAAAAGCCAAAGATTAGGGATTTCAAAAAAGATATTAGGATTTCTTTAAAAGTGAGATTGAAGATTATTGCATTTGCATAATCTGAAAAAGGTACTCCACTCATTAAAGTTGCTAAAAAAATACCTCCAAATATAGCTGTAAGCTGAAAATATATAGAAAGAACAATAGCAGAAATAACAACACCATAAAAGCGAGGTTTTATTAAATAAATCTCTGGTTTTATTCCCATAGCCTCAAGATACTCAATTTCTTTGCCAAGTTTCATTGTTGCCAGTTCTGTCACAATCGCAGAGCCACTTCTTGTAAGTATTATAAGTCCTGTAAAAAAGGGAGCAATTTCTTTTAAAACCAGCCACAAAAGTATTTTACCAATCATGTTACTTGAACCTACTCCAGTTATTGAAGCTATTTGAAGAACTATTATTAGACCTATAAGTAATCCTGAAATTGTTATTGCAGCAACTGCCTGAACTCCTGTGAAGTATATCTGTCTTAATAAAACTTCTTTAACAGGTGACATTAATCTCTGATGGCTCTTACTTTGAATACAAAATCGTAGTTAAGAATGTCTTCCCATCTGTAGCCTTTAAGGGTTGAACGAGTGTCATCTACATCTCCATAGGGATTTCCTGGTATATAAAACCAGTTCATTATGACATCTCCTGAGTATCTGAGCACTATCCAGTATCTGCCTTTATTAATCTTTATTTTATCTGGAAATGTGAAATCAACCCAGTAATAACCAGGTTTTTTCTCAATGGTTTCAAGAAATACAGGGTTTGCTCTAAATCCTTTAAGCCCAGGTTTTCCACCATCATCATAGACCAAATCAATATAAACTGTTCCATCACCACCGAATTTTCTCATGGCAAGAGATATTTTTTCAATCTCTAAGGTTTCATTAATTCTAAATGCTTGAGCATAAATGTATTTTGAAGTAACATACTCTGCTGTTTCTTTATCAAGAATTTTTATAGCCTTGTCTCCCACAACCTGATATAAATCAACAAGATTGGGAAACTCCATGTTTCCAAACTCAAATACTTTTTCCTTTGGCAGAGGAGGTGGAGGAGGAGGTGGTTTTTCAACTATTTCCTTTTTAACAACTAATTTATTGCTTAAAAGATAGGATTTTGGAGCAGGTTCAAAGGCCTTTGGTGATAAATTAATACTATCAGAGATAAACTTTGCATTGATTGTTTCTCTGTATTTTGGTAGATAGGGAGAGGCTCTCCAACTGTCATTTACTTCATCTGATTCAAGGGCATGGGTTTGTTTTATGTGTCTTGATGAAGTAAACTGTTTTGACTGCTGAGGATCATAGCTTAGCCATCCAAGATCGGGAAAATAAATCTCAATCCATGCATGTCCACCCTGACCCATACTTTGCACAAGAAAGCTTTTGCCAAGAGGAATCTTCCACTGCTCCTTAAGAGTTATTCCTCCTACAACCCTTGCAGGAATTCCAGATGCTCTAAGAAGTGCTATGGCAAGGTGAGCAAAATTCTGGCAATTACCTTTGCCTGTCTTAAGTGTCCATAAAGCATCAAACTGGGCAGGATTGTAGGTGTATTTTATGTTATCTACAACCCAGTTAAGGATTCTCGTTACAGCTTCATACTCTGTTTTAGAGTTTTTTGTAAGCTCCTGGGCAAGTCTTACAATATCAGGATGTTCTGATTGAACAAGCTCTGTTGATTTAAGAAAAAACCTTTCTTCTTGAGGAATATTTTTTAATGGAAACTCTGCATTAGAGTGTTCTACTTTTAATTCTGAACCTATTAAGGCTTCAAAATTTACAGTTATTTTTACTGAGTTTGTTAGATTTTTCCAGCTTGCCACTGCCCAGTGATTTCCATATTGATCAGTTAATTTTTCAAGTTTTTCTGGTTCTGGCTCAATTTTTATATCAAGATTTTTAATGCTTTGGGATACGAACTTATTTGAGAAATCCTTAGGAAGAGCAAATTTAAAGCTTAAAGTTTCAAGGGGTTGGGGCACATCAAAATACATCTGCTGAGTTACTCTAACTTTACTTTGTAGACTTCCCTCAAGAATAATAGTCTTTGAAAAGGCAGTATATGGTATAAAAAGAATGACTATGAAAAATATCAGATTTTTGAAAAAGCTTAGCTTTTTCATCTTAGTTTAATGGGCAGGCTAAAGCCTGCCCATTTTGATTTTAGTCACATACATTGTTTGTGCATCTACCACTACAACACTGACTGTTGGAAGTACACCACCAACCAGAGGGTGTGCATGGTTTTACTGAAATCATGTTTTCCATCTTTCCATCAATATTCATTGCAAGGCAGTAGTCAACTTTTTGAGGGAAGTTAGCACTATCCTTGTTCTGAGCAACGGCAAAACCAATTAGAAGAAATGCAACTAAGAAAACGATGAGATAAAAACCCTTTTTCATCCTAAACCTCCTAAGATTTTTTAGGCTCCTTAAGGAGCTGCACATATAAAGTTTATTCTTTATTGAAAGAAATAGCAAGGTAATTTTCCCATCTACTTTGTCTTAATATCAAGCTTGGTTTCATAAAACTCTGATGCCTTAGTGTTGCCTTTCTCGATAATCTGAACTCCTCTTGTTTTGTCTCCCAGATCTTCAAATCTTGTTTTTATTTTATAAACTCCACCTAATGGCTCAGTTTCAATTTTTCCCAGTTCTCCTGTACTTGCATATACAATAATGCTTTCCTCGCCAAATGGTGGAGTTACCTCAAGCTCAAATCTGTCAGGACCTGAGGGTATTTCATAGATAACTCCGCCCTGAAAGTAGTTGTCCCTTCTGTAAGGATTGGGAAGGATCTGGACAAGACTTCCATCGGCCTGTCTATATACAACTCTTGCATAAAAGGGTTTATTGCCTTTAAGAAAAATCTTTATCTTTTCACCTGCACGATATTCCCTTTTTTCTGTCCATATTTGAACTTTAAGTGGTAAAGATGGGTCATCAATAAGATTTGCCTGAGATATTTTTTTCATAAAATTTTCATCAGGTATAACCTCTGCTTTGATTTTAACCCTGTAGCAGTCACCAATCTTTGGTGGCTCACTGTCCCAGATACCTTTTAGCTCAATAATTCTTACTTTTGCATTTGCATAGGCATTAATAATATCTTTTTGAAGCTCAAAATCCTTTACCTGTGTTTCAGACTGTATGTAGGTTGATACCTGCTCAATAGCCTTTCTTTTGGCATCCTGTAGTGCTGTTTCTTCTGTCTGACGCTTTGTTCTATCTTCACTCAAGCAGGCATAGCCTTCTGAGTCTGTGATAGATGACTGTGATGCAAAAACAGAGGAACATAAAAATAATAATACAATGATCTTTAACCAGTTGTTCTTCTTCTTTAAGGATTTGTAAATCATTATTTATCTCCTTATCAATCAAGTCTATAACTTTACAGTCTCTTTTTGAACTTCCTCATCTTACTGCTACTGGAAAATCTGGCACTGTCTGAGGTTTTGTTGTTACTGGTGTCTGTTTCCCTTTTGTAAGCTCCTTTACTCTTTCTGCAATATAGGCATCAAGCATATTTACTGTAATTTTGCCTTTACCAAGAAGGTCTGCCCTGCCACCAATGCCTTCTACCACTGCCTTTGTGAATGCCCCATTTCCCCATTGAGGGTC
>JBCNUV010000007.1:0-21703 GCA_039630505.1 Thermodesulfovibrio sp. | reverse complement strand
CGTAAAAATATATATTTTCCTCATTAAGCCACCTCCTTTTAGAGCTAAACTCTAAAAGAAGGCTAACATATATGTGACATTTCTTTTTAGTAATTATGTGTGACATTTTAATATAGTAACCACACTACCACAGCGGATAGTTGACATTGGTTATTCCTTTATGTTTTAATTATTTTACCCAGGAAGGGTAACTTAGGTCATGAAGGCCGTGGAAGGGAAGCATCCCTTACACGGCTTTTTTTATGAATCGGACTCATGAAGAGTCTCAGCCTCTCTGAAGGGAGAAGACAAAAATAAAATTTTAAGGAGGGGTTGAGATGACTTACCTAATTTTTTTAATGCTTGGCTTTATTCTATTTTGTTTTAATCCAGCTAAGGCAGAACAAAAGGACGAAGTAAAACTTGAGGAGATTGTGGTTACCGCAACTAAAACAGAGAGAGAATTAAAAGAAGTTTCTACTAATGTAACTGTAATAACAAAAGAAGATATTGAAAAGTATGATGCAAGAGATGTATCTGAGCTATTAAGACAAATTCCAGGATTTAATATCTCTTTTTTTGGTGGTGTTCATGCAGATGTATATGTAAGTAGTAGGGGCAATGTGCCACTCACAAGAGGTGCTCAAATTCTTGTTAACGGAATAGAATATAATAATCCATCAGGATATTTTAATGTTCTTGCCATTCCTATCGGAGATATTGAAAGAATAGAAGTTATTAAAAGTCCTGTAACTTCTCTATACGGTAATTTAGCTACAGGTGGAGTTATTAACATTATCACAAAAAAACCATTAAAACCCGTAGAATCAATAATTAGCTTATCTTATGGCAGTTTTGATACTCAGAGATACTCAGCTGTTTTAAAGGGAGTTCTTAATAAAGTGGAGTACTACTTAGAAGGAAGATTCTACAAAACACATGGATGGCAAGACAACAGTTGGGAAGAAAATAAACTTTTTAATACAATGATTAAATACACTCCAGATAAATCTACAAGTTTTGGATTACATTTTAACTATGCTCCTATAGAAAATGGCTATCCAGGTCCTTTGTCTGAGTCAGAGTTTAAGGAAAATCCAAGACAAACAAAACAACCATGGGGTAAAGCAGACTCATATACTTTAGTTGTGGCGCCTTACTTAGAAAGGAATTTTGAAAACTCAAAAATTTTACTAAAGGTTAAATATGGTATGCAGGATGGATGGTGTATTGACCCAGATTACTTTGAATTCAGAAATTACAATGTAATACCAGAAATTAACTATTCTCTTTATCATAAAATTGGAAACATTGAAGGTGTCTTACTTATTGGTGCTGAGTATAGATACTTAAACAATGAAAAAATAAAAGCATATACGGTAAATAATGGTATAAAGGGTTCACTATATCAAGACAGAACTTGGGAAGATAATACTTTAGGCATTTTTATTCAGGAAGAAATTACCCCATTTAAAGATTTAACTATAAGTTTTGGCTTAAGATACGATAGAGTAAAAACTAATTTTAAGGATAAAATTAAACCTACTTTAAATTTTGAAAAAATTCATTCTGCTTTAAGTCCCAAAATTGGTTTTGCCTATAACTTCTCTAATAGTTTTAATCTATTCATGAATTATTCAAGAGGATTCAGAAATCCAACCACGGCTATTACGGGATTTGCAGACAATCCTGATTTAGAGCCAGAAAAAATTAACTCCTATGAAGTTGGTTTTAGAGGAAATCCTCTTCCTTGGTTCCATTACAACATAGCCTTATTTTTAGTTGATACAAAAGATAAAATAGTTAGGGTTGGTGGTCCAAGAAAAGTAGAAAATGCAGGAGAAATAAGAGCAAAAGGAATTGAGATAGGTTTAGACATAGATTTTCAATTAGGCTTTTATGGCTCATTAAATTATACATTTCAGGAATCAGAATTTAGAAAATATACAACGGTAACAGGAATATCTTACAAAGGAAATGAGATTCCGCTTGTACCTAACCATTTATTAGGTTTATCGTTGGGATACAGAGCTAAATGGTTTGGTAATTTAGTTTTGATAGCAAACTACTCAAGTAAAAGATTTATAGATGTAGCAAACACAAAAACACTGGAAGACTACTTTGTTATAGATGCTAAATATAGCAGGCAAATAAATAAGCATCTTGAACTATTTTTATCAGGAAAGAATTTGACAGATAAAAGATATGTAGAGGTCGGCTTTGGTGGACCAGGATGGGAAATGTTCTATCCAATGCCTGGAAGAAGTATTATTGGTGGGGTAAATTTATACTTTTAAAACTTAAGTAGGAGGAAAACATGAAAAAATTTAGCGCATTTTTAGTTATTAAAGTTTCCCTACTATTTATTTTAAATATTAATTTCCTATATGCTCACGACAGATGGTTACAACCTGTTCCACCGATTGTAAAAGTAGGTAAAGATGTTAATATTGAGTTCTGTGTTGGACATGGTTTTGAAAGTGAGGCTGCACCAAGTGAGTGGTGGCTTACTAAGTATTATTTAATTGATCCTGACGGCAATGAAAGTGAATTGTTCTTTTCCTATGACAAGGAAAAACAAAAAAGTGCTAATACTAAATTTACACCAAAAAAAAGAGGAACTTACATGATATACTCAAAAGCTGAAAACATTTATTGGGTAAAGACAAAAGATGGAAGATACCTACAATTTAAAGACAAGATAGAGTTATCTCCATCAGAAATTAAAAGAACATTTATTGGTTGGCAATACAGTAAAACTTTTGTCAAAGTAAATAAATCAGGTGGTGATTCTTATAAAAAAACTATAAATAGCTTTATTGAATTAGTTCCTCTTAATGATCCTACAAATTTAAAAGTCGGTGACTCTCTTAGTTTACGGATACTCACTAATGGTAAAGATACAAAATGGAATGTAGCTGTCATAGCTCTTTATAAAGGTTTTCCGGGTGATGTGTGGTCATATAATTACTTTACAGAATATCCTGGAGAAATATACGCAAAAGAAGGCATTGAAAAAGAGCCTATAATTAAAATTCCTATTACAAATAGAGGGCTTTGGTTTGTAAAGGCTTTTAGAATGATGGATGAAGAGATTCTTTGTAAGAAGGTATATGGAGAACATGATGCATACTTTTTTGAATTCACTTTGACTTTTTATGTCCCATAATCGTTAGTAAGAGGAGCAGAGAAAATGCTTCTCTAATTTTATATAATACTTTCATGAGTATTAAAAATTTCAGAATTTTTTCTATACTAATTTTTCCCATCTTTATCGTATGGATAGCCCTTTTCATTGGGTGCTTACAAAGTAACACCTCTGATGGTAATTAAGATTTTGTTAAATGAAGTTATCCATATTTTTGAAATGGGAGATATTCCTGAAAAATCTATAATTATTGATATAAGACTACCAAGAGTCATATTAGCTGGAGTTGTTGGAGCAGCGCTTTCCTGTGCAGGAGTGACATTACAGGGAATATTTCGCAATCCCCTTGTTGACCCTTTTATTCTTGGTATTTCAGCAGGTGCAGCATTCGGGTGTGCTATTACCATAGGATTTTTAAGTTTTTTACCTTTACAAATAACTGCCTTTGTTTTTGCCATACTTTCAGTAATGATTGCCTACGGAGTGGCAAGAACTCAAGGTGAGGTATCCCGTCTTCCTCTTATTCTTTCAGGTGTTATTGTATCTGCCTTTTTTACTGCTATGGTTTCAATTGTGAAATTTCTTGTTGACCCCCATAAGCTTCAAAGCATTGTTTACTGGCTAATGGGTAGTTTTAGCCTTTCTGATTGGAAGGCTGTTAAGGTAGCCTCAGTGGGAGTTTTAGCTGGAGTAATACCAATTTTTCTTATGCGATGGAGGCTGAATGTGATGAGTATGGGAGAGGAGGAGGCAAAGGCTTTGGAGTAAACATAAAGAGAGAAAGACTTCTTTTTATAGCATTTTCAACCTTTGCTGTTGCAGTTGCTACTTCTTTATGTGGAATTATAGGATGGGTGGGACTTATGGTGCCACATCTTGTAAGGATGCTTACAGGGCCAGACCATAAAACCCTTGTGCCTTTGAGTATCTCAGCAGGTGCTGCCTTTATGATCGCAGCAGATACTGTATCAAGAACACTTACAAGTTTTGACATTCCTGTTGGAATAATCACTGCAATTACAGGTGCACCATTTTTTTATATATCTTATGAAACGAGGCGGTAAAGAGGCGTGGGGTAAATAATGCTAAGTATTAAAGATATACATTTCAGACATAAGGGCATACAGGATGACATTCTTAAAGGTATAAGCTTTAATGCAGAAAGAGGCAGCATAACCACAATTCTTGGCCCTAATGGTTCTGGAAAGACAACACTTTTTAAATGTATTTCAGGAGTATGGAAGTATTACAGAGGCGAGATTTTATTTAATGGAAAGACTATTGACAGAATTTCATTCAGAAAAAGGGCAAAAATATTTTCAATGGTTCCTCAGGAGCATGAACCACCCTTTCCTTACTCTGTGTTTGATGTAGTGCTTATGGGAAGGGCAAGCTATGTTGGAATTTTTTCATCTCCTGGCAAAAGGGATTATGAGATGGTAGAGGAGGCATTAAAGACAGTAGGTATTGAGCATCTGCAAAACACGCCATATACAAAAATAAGTGGAGGAGAGCGTCAGCTTACACTTATTGCAAGGGCATTGGCACAGGATGCACCAGTTATGTTACTTGATGAGCCAACAAGCCATCTTGATTTCCGTAATCAGATAAATGTTCTTAAAAAGATAAAGGAGATCGCTCAAAAAAAGAATTTAGTGGTTTTAATGACCCTCCATGACCCAAATCTTGCTGGACTTTTTTCAGATAAAGTGATAGTAATTAATTCAGGAGCAAAGATAGCAGAAGGCATACCTGACGAGATTATTACAGAGGATTTAATAAGAAGCGTTTATCATGTGGAAGTGATAAAGAGTAAAATTAATGGACATAGCATAATATCTCCTATAATTTAGGAGGATTAACCTTGAATTTATTGAATAGATTTAAAAAGTCTTCCAATGAAATCTCCAAATCTTCTCTTATAATTTTTCTAAGAAGTCTTCCATCATCTGATTTTAGTCTGACAGGTGCTTCTTTTGTTCGAATAACTTTAAATCCTAAAAATTCAAGGAATTTTATGAATTGTTTAGGAGTGACAGCTAACTTCAATAATTACAGGAAGATTATAACTAAATTTATTCAAAAAAGTTTAGTAGGAGGCTTTTATGCTTAGGGTTTTAGCAATTGTATGGCAAAGTTACTATAATATGTTTCTTCGAGTATCAAAGAATATAAAAGATTTCACATTAAAGGTTTACTCTGCAAGAGCTCTTGAACAGCAGCTTCAAAAGCTTGATCAAGTCTTTACGGAAATGGAAGACTCAGATATAATCTTTCTTTATCGCTCAAATGAGTCTGTATGGGAAGAGATTGAAAAAAGAATAAAAGAAAAAATAAAGATACAAAAATTATATGCCTCGGACATGACCCTTCCTACTGGATGCTTTCAAATGTTGAGCCCGATATTTTAAGTAAAGCATATAACTATCTTGTCATAAATGGTGAGAAAAATATTACAAACATGTTTCTCTTTTTGGCAAAAAGGCTAACTGGAATTAGTGTCTCCTATGAAGAGCCTGAGGAGATTCCTTGGGAAGGACTTTATCATCCTGAGTATGAAGGAATTTTCTCTAATATTGAAGATTATCTTAAATGGTATGAAAGTAGAAGATGCCTCGACACTTCGTGCTGCCTCAGAATGACTGAAAAACCTACCGTAGGTATTCTCTTTTCAAGGCATTACTGGATAAATGGGAATACAGAGGTTGAAGACCTGTTGATTAAAGAATTTGAAGCAAAGGGTTTCAATGTTATTTCTGCTTTTGCATACTCTGTCAAAGATAAAGCCCTTGGAACAAAGGGCAGTGGAGAGGTTATTCTTGAGTGGTTTATTGATAAGCATGGAAAACCAAGAATAGATGCATTCATAAAACTGATCTCCTTCTTTCTTGGAACAAGCAGAGAAAAAAGAATGGATAACACTGATGTAGCGTCTGATGGAGTTGAAATACTTAAAAAACTTAATGTACCCGTTTTTTCTCCTGTGAGTTCTTACTATAAAACAATTAAAGAATGGGAAAGAGAGGAGCTCAATCTTGATATTGGTTGGAGCATTGCTTTGCCTGAGTTTGAAGGAGTTATTGAGCCAGTAATTGTGTCTGCACAAGTTGAAGGAGAAGACTCTGAAAGAAGAAAAATGCCCATTAAAGAAAGAGTAAAGAAGTTTGTTGAGAGAGTGTCTCGCTGGATTGAGCTTAAGAGGACACCAGCCAATGAAAGAAAGATCGTTTTTATTCTTCATAATAATCCTTGTGCCTCCGTTGAGGCAACAGTAGGCTCCGCAGCTCATCTTGATAGCCTTCAAAGTGTTGTGGAAATAATGAAAAAAATGAAAGAGGCTGGATACAGTGTTGAACCACCTAAAAGTGGAAAGGCACTAATTGATGAGATAATGAATAAAAAAGCAATTTCAGAGTTTAGATGGACCACAATTGAGGAGATTGTTGAAAAAGGTGGAGTTTTAGCATTTGTTGAGAAAGAAAAATATATAGAGTGGTTTAATGAATTACCTGAGAAAACCCGTATTCGCATGACTGAGTCTTGGGGCGATCCACCAGGAGAGTACAAAAATGGAATCCCCCCTGCGATGATTTACAATGGGAAAATAGTTATTACTGGTTTAAGCTTTGGAAACATTCTTGTTATGGTTCAGCCAAAACGTGGCTGTGCAGGTAGTAGATGTGATGGACAGGTATGCAGAATCCTTCATGATCCTGATACTCCTCCACCCCATCAATATGTTGCAACATATAAATGGCTTTCCCGAGAATTTAAGGCTCATGCAGTAGTTCATGTGGGAACTCATGGAAATTTAGAGTTTCTTCCCGGAAAAGGTGTTGGATTAAGTTCAGCCTGTTTACCCGATATTTGTATTGATACAATACCTCATCTTTACATTTACAATGCAGATAATCCTCCTGAGGGAACAATAGCAAAAAGACGTAGTTATGCAGTACTTGTTGATCATATTCAGACAGTGCTTACCGAAGGTGGACTTTATGATGAGCTTTTAGAGCTTGACAGACTTCTTGGTGAATACGAGGAAGCAAAAAGAAAAGAGCCTGCAAGACTGCATACTCTTCAGCATATGATAATTCATGTAATAACAAAGGCAAAACTTGACAAAGAGATAAGAATTCTCTGGCAGGGTAAAAAAATCCCTCTTTCTGAATTCACTCATGAGGAGCTGCACGAGATTCCCTTTGAAAAAATTATAGAAGAAACCCATGCGAAACTTTCACTTATTAGAAATACTCAGATTCCGGATGGTATGCATATATTCGGAAGACTTCCAGAGGGAGACAGAAGAGTTGATTTCATTTATTCAATTTTAAAATATGATGCGGGACAGGAGCTCTCTTTAAGAAAGGAGATTGCAGAACTGCTTGGTTATGACTGGAATGAGCTTATAGCAAATCCTCAGGATATAGAGATTTCAACAGGTAAATCCTATGGAGCAATCCTTGAAGAGATAGACAAGATTGGTAAAGAGATTATAAAAGAGGTTTTGAAGGAGGTTAAGTAATGGAAATTTTAGGAAAAATAAACTGGAAAGACTCAAAATGGATGGCAATAAAACAGAAAATTTTTGAACTTAACAGAAAAATTGAAGAATCAAAGGAGATTGAATCTTTGCTTAATGGATTTAATGGAAACTATATACCACCAGGTCCTTCTGGTCTTATAACAAGAGGAAGAGATGATGTTCTTCCTACTGGAAGAAATTTTTATAGCCTGGACCCTCATAGAGTTCCAACCAAAAGTGCCTATGAGATTGGGAAAAAACTCACTGAAAAACTGATTGAGAAACATCTTACCGAAGAAGGGAGATATCCTGAAAATGTAGCATTCTATTGGCAAAGCACAGATATTATGTGGGCAGATGGGGAAGGAATGGGACAGATTATGTATCTTATAGGGGTGAAACCGGTGTGGCTTTCAAACGGAAGGATTAAAGGTTTTGAAATAATTCCACTTAGTGAGCTTGGAAGACCCCGTATTGATGTAACTATAAGAGTCTCTGGTATTACAAGAGATAACTTTCCTATGTGTATTGAACTCCTTGATGAAGCTATTCAAACAGTGGCAAATCTTGATGAACCAGAGGATATGAACTTTGTTCGTAAACATACATTAGAGCAACTGTCCCAAAATGGAGATGATATACGTTCAGCTACATTAAGAATCTTCTGCTCAATGCCGGGAACTTATCAGGCAGGAACACAGTTTGCAGTTTATGCATCAGCATGGAAGGAAGAAAAAGACCTTGCAGAAGTTTTTCTTTACTGGAATGGATATGCCTACGGAAAGGGGCTTTGGGGCGAAAGTAAACACAGGGAGTTAGCAAGCATCCTTAAAAGTGTTGATATAACTTATAACAAAGTTGTCTCCGATGAGTATGACCTTTTTGGCTGCTGCTCCTACTTTGGTACACATGGAGGAATGATTGCTGCTGCAAGACATTTAAGCGGAAAGGAAGTTAAAACTTATTATGGTGATACCCGTAATCCAGACAGTGTTGAAGTCAGAGACCTTGCAGATGAGATAAGAAGAGTTGTCCGTACAAAACTTCTTAATCCAAAATGGATTGAGGGGATGAAGAGACACGGATATAAAGGTGCTGGAGATATATCAAAAAGAATCGGAAGGGTTTATGGATGGGAAGCAACAACAAAGGAGGTTGATGACTGGATTTTTGATGATATAGCAAGAACCTTTATGATGGATGAAGAAAACAGAAAATTTTTTGAAGAGCATAATCCTTGGGCATTAGAAGAGATTGCCCGAAGACTTATTGAGGCTATGGAAAGAGGGCTTTGGGGTCCTGCCGAGGATGTAAAAGAGGCATTAAAAGCTATTTATCTTGAGATTGAAGGATGGATTGAAGAAAAAATGGAAGATACAAAAGGAAATTTTCAAGGCGGAAGTATTGATATTGTAACAGCTGAGGAAGTTCAATTCTGGAAAAATAAGATGAAGGAGATAATTAAATGATATTTCCATTTACTGCAATTGTTGATCAGGAAGAGATGAAGCTTGCTCTTATTTTGAATGTCATTGATCCAACTATTGGTGGTGTCCTAATTATGGGAGAGAAGGGAACTGCAAAGTCAACAGCAGTTCGTGCATTAGCAGAGCTTCTTCCAGAGATAGAAGTAATAAAAGGATGTAGATTCAGTTGCGCACCTCAGGGACCTTTTTGCAGTGACTGTTTTGAAAAAATTCAAAGTAATAGCTCCTTAGAGATTGAATATAAAAAAATGAGAGTTGTTGAGCTTCCTTTAGGTGTAACAGAGGACAGAGTTGTTGGAACTCTTGATATTGAGCATGCAATAAAAAAAGGAGAAAAGCGCTTTGAGCCAGGAATTCTTGCTGATGCAAACAGAAATTTTCTTTATGTTGATGAAGTAAATCTGCTTGAGGACCACATTGTTGACCTTCTGCTTGATTCAGCTGCAATGGGTATAAATACAGTAGAAAGAGAAGGTATATCCTTTGTTCATCCAGCAAGATTTATTCTTGTAGGAACAATGAATCCCGAAGAGGGTGAACTTAGACCACAGCTTCTTGATAGATTCGGATTTTGTGTTCAAGTTAGCTCAATAAAGGATAAAGCTTTAAGGGTTGAGATTTTAAAAAGAAAGGTAGAGTTTGATGATGACCCTGAAGGTTTTCATAAAAAATGGTATTTTTCTCAAAAGGAGCTTAGAGAAAGAATTATCACTGCTAAAGAAAGACTTAAAGATGTGGCTATTACTGAAGAGTCAATTTCCTTAGTTGTTGACATCACAGCTGAGCTTAGCCTTGATGGTCATAGAGCAGATATTGTTATGCTAAAAGCAGCAAGAGCTTGTGCTGCATTTAATGGAAGAGAGGAGATTACTCATGAAGATGTTAAAAAAACTGCTTTATTTGCCTTGAGACATAGACTTAAAAGGCTTCCTTTTGAAGATATAAGTGAAGAGGTAGAAAAGCTTAATGCAATCCTTGCAAGAATATAAAATGAACTTTTTTAACTTTATAAATCAGGATGCTGCCAAACTTGCTCTTTTGCTTAATTTAATTGAACCAAGATGTGGTGGAGTTTTATTAGCAGGAAAAAGAGGCACAGGAAAATCAACCCTTCTTAAGGCTTTCTGTGAGATTTTAAGAAAATTTCAGATACCCTTTGTTGAGCTTCCGATGAATGCTACAGAGGAAGCTGTTTTAGGAGGTATTGAAATTGAAGAGACTATTAAGGTTGGAAAAAGAGTTTTTCAGAGAGGGGTTCTTTCAAGAGCAGATGGTGGATTTTTAGTTATTGAAGATATAAATCTATTTCCTCTGGATATTATTTCAATTGTTTTTGAAGTTCAAGCAAGGGCAGAAAACATTATTGAAAGGGAAGGTATTAAGCTAAAAGAGCCAGCTAATTTTCAGATTCTTGCAACAATGAATCCTGAAAATGCTGAATTTTCTTCTCACTTTCTTGATAGATTCGGTATGTGTGTGGTCATGGAGGAGATAAAAGATAAAGAGAAAAGAAAAGAAGTTGTAAAATTAAATATTTTAAATGAGCCATACAGAATAGAAGAATCTCAATTTTTCAAAAAAATTAAAGATTACAGAGAGTTTATAAAAAAAGTTAGAGTATCAGATGAAACAAAAGAGTTCATTTCAGATTTAGTTTTAAAAGAAACTGTTTCGGGGCATAGAGCAGATATTTATCTTTATTATGCTTCTAAGGCATACTCTGCTTATTTAGAAGAAGAGTCTGTTAGGGAAGAACATGTTTTGGCAGTTGCGCCTCTTGTTTTGAATCACAGGAGAAGAATTATCAATCAAAAACTGGAGGAGAAACCTGAGCATGAAAATGATAAATCTCATAATTCACAGAAGGATAGGAATAAAGAAATGAAAGAACAAAAAACCTCTTTGTCAGGAATTCAGGAATCTAATGATGGAAAATCAAAGAGTATTCCGTCTTCTGAAAAAGAGGAAGTTTTCCCTGTTGGTGAAAGGTATAAAATAAAAAGATTTACTTTCAAAAAAGATAGAATTATAAGGCATTCAGCAGGAAGAAGAACAAAGACAAAGACAAAGGGCAGAGGAGGTAGATACATAAGAAGTCTGTTTCAGAAAAGACCAGATATAGCAATTGATGCAACTTTAAGAGCAGCAGCACCTTTTCAGAAATTGAGAGGCAGAAAAGACAGTCTTGTCATCCTTGATGGTGATTTAAGATATAAGGAAAAAGAAAGAAAGATAAGTCATACTGTTGTGTTCGTTGTTGATGGCTCCGGTTCTATGGGAGTGGAACAAAGAATGACTGCAACAAAAGGAGCAATTCTTTCTCTTCTTTTAGATTGCTATCAAAAAAGAGATAAAGTTTCAATGATTTTATTCAGAAAAGACCGTGCAGAGATAATACTTCCACCTACATCATCAGTTGAACTCGCATTTAAAAGACTTGAAAAGATTCCAACTGGAGGGAAAACTCCTCTTTCAGCGGGACTTTTGGAAGCCTATAAACTGATTAGAAGAATGAAAATTAAACAGCCAGAGTCACGTTTTCTTGTTTTAATTTTGACGGATGGAAAGGCAAATGTCTCATTAAGTGGGAAATCTCCTTTTGAGGAACTTCGAAATATTTGCTTTTTACTTAAAGAGTTATCTTCTACTGATTTCATTGTTATTGATACGGAAAAGAAAAACAGTTTTATGAAGACAGATTTAGCCTTCAGTCTTGCCCAATGGCTTCAGGCAAAATATTTTTTAATGGATGAACTAAAGAGTGAGATTATTTTAGGAGTATTAACTCTTTCATAAATTCCAAATAATTACTACAGAAGATTAAATTTTCTCTCGATCCTATCCATTACCTTTTTAATATTGAGCGTGTTGCCTCATGTAAAATTCTAAAAGCAAATAAAAATTTCAGAAAAACTTGGAAGTACTTTAAGTATTTGTCTTTCCACTAATGTAATAAATCTCTGGAAAGAAAGCAGGGTTAAATTTTAATCTAGAGAAAATTTATCCAAAATGGTCATCAAAATAAAAATTTATTTTTTTAACAAATTCTCCCTCCTTAAACTTTTACTTCTTTATGTATAATGCACGTCTAAAATTTTTATTATTCACTTTTTGAATTGCCTAAGTAATATTCTATTATGAAATCCTATGACTCTAATTTACCGCCTACAATAGGGTACAATCTCCTAACTTCTGAAGAATTGGCTAAAATCCTTAAAGTTGACAAAAGAACTATTTATTACTGGATAGAAAGAAAACTCATCACATACATAAGAATCAACAAAAAAGTTGTTCGTTTCAAGTATTCAGACATTGAAGACTTCATAAACAAACACTTAGTCAAATCCTCAGATGTTGATAAAGTTGTTGATGAGATTATTTCAAAGCTTTCTTGAAAATAGTTTTATAGGATGATAAAAAACTTATTTTTAAAAAGCTAAGTAATGTTGCTAAACTTTTTAAATGAGTAAACAGAAAAGATAAGAGACATAATTTTATACTTTCTTAAAAAAGCAGAAGAAGATAGATTTCCAATTGGAATGATTAGAATTACAAAACTCTTATATCTTCTTGATGTTGAATATTTTAGAGACCATGGTAAAACTTATACAGAACTACAGTGGGTGTATTATAAATACGGACCTTATTCCTTTGAACTTGAGGAGATCATACTACAGTCAGGAATAACCATTGAGGAAGAGTTTATATCAACGGATAAGTCTATAAAGAAGTTGTATTTAAAAAATATCGAAGAATCTGAAATAGAACCAATGCTTGAAAACTATTTGAACAAGTTATGGTCTATATGGGGTACAGAATCTCTTTATACCTTGCTTGATTTTGTTTATTACAAAACCGAACCAATGTTAAATGTGGTAAATAGAGGCAACATTCTTAACTTTAATACGATAGCAAAATACACAGGGAATAAAAAAGATAAAATGGACTGATGAACAAATCAAAAGACTGAAAAAATAGGAAAATCTATAAAAGAAAAGCTTGAAAAAAAGCCTTTACCTAAACCACCCAAATATCCACCCGAAACTGCAGAAATACTAGCGATTTGGGATGAAGAAGAATTTAGCCGTCTAAAAGAGCTCAAAGGCAACGTAATTGTAAGGTCAAGTCTCATCAGAGAGTGAACAAATTAGGAACACTCTGGATTACAGATATTGCAGGTGTTCCTTTTTATGAAGAATTGGAAAACATTAATGAGCTTCATGTTGGACAACTGTGTTATGCACACTCAATCCATTATTCCTGGTTGCCATCAAAAGTTCTGTCTTTTGAAAAATATGACCCTACAGATGAATCAGGTACTACTTTCAGAGATTATGACAATGAAGAAGAATATCTACATCCGCCTTTGAGGTTTTTAAATTTAAAGTCAGACGAAAAACTTTTTATATTTAAAGGTAAAAAAAGAACCGTTATTACCCTATGTTTTCATAAGGAAAGTGTATTGGTTTAGTTCAAATAAATCAGAAAACACTCTTGCAACATGTGTACCTATTTTTTGTTCAAAAAAGACATCCTCAAGAGTTTGTTATGAAAGTACAAGCTTTTTTATTTCCAAATTTGTTCTATATTCAACCTAACAAAATTGGAGCAGTAAAAGAAGGAGCTGTTAGATTCGAACTTATTCAAACTATGTATACACAAGAATTAAGACCATGTAAAAATCTAATAATAAACCTTTCAAATTTTCTTCCTACGTTTTAAAACTTCTATGGTTTCAGTTAAATTGCTTTCTGGAAACAGAAGACATAAATGGTTCTCTTAGAAAAGATATCCAAGATTATCAAAATATGATCTTAGATGAAATAGAAAAACTCACAAAGTAAGAGCCTAAACCTGTCGATTGTCATCTCTTTGAGAACTTGAGAATGTAATATATTTCTATGAATCCAATTAGTTCTAATGAACCCCTTCAAAATTCTCTTAAAAATATTGACCCACCAGATGTGTATACCCTAAAATATCCTTATTTATTGCTCATTGACAAGTCAGGCATACAAGCCATAGGGAAGGAGGGATACCTATGGCTTTAGTAAAGAGAGGCAAAATTTGGTGGATTGATTTTTATCATAATGGTAAAAGGTATAGGTTGTCTACAAAAACTTCAGACAAAAAAAAGGCAGAGGAGATTTATATAAAAGTTCTTCTAAGGCTTAATAGTGCTGAGAAGATTCAAAATGTTAAATATGAACAGGGCATTACGCAAACTGAAAGTTCTATGTCATATGAAGAGTTTTATGAAAAGCATTATCTTAAGTACTGCTATAAGCGACACAAAACAAATATTGAAGTGTATTTTTTCAGATCTCTTCCTGACTGGTTTAAAAAACTTAAGTTGAATCAGATAGGTACTCAAGAAGTTGAACAACTTCAAAGCTATTTCATTCAGAAAGAAATGTCAGTAGCTACTTGTAACAGATATATAGGCATTGTTAAATCCTCTTTCAGTAAAGCTTGTGACTGGAACTTTATTACAGAGACAAGACTAAAAGCTATTAGAAAGGTTAAGCTACTTAAAGGTGAAACAAAGAGATTGAGATATCTAACTATGGACGAGATTCATCGGCTTCTTTCTTGTTGTGATGATCATCTTTATCCTATTGTATTTACTGCAATTAATACTGGAATGCGTAAGGGAGAAATATTGAATCTTAAATGGAGTAATGTTGATTTAAAAAATGGAATTATACTTGTTGAAAAAACTAAAAACAACGAACGGAGAGAAATCCCTATGAATGACAGCTTAAAAGCATTATTCAGACGACTTTACAGTCAAAGAAGACTGGATACAGAATATGTTTTTATAAATCCACAAAATGGTAAAAGATATGTAGATTTAAAAAAGAGTTTTAACACTGCATGCAAAAAAGCTGGACTTAAGGATTTCCACTTCCATGACCTAAGACATACCTTTGCAAGTCAGCTTGTAATGTCTGGAGTTGATTTAAAAACAGTTCAGGAGCTTTTGGGACATAAGACAATAAACATGACCTTAAGATATGCTCATTTATCAGAAGCTCATAAAAAAGAGGCTGTAAAAACTTTAGAAACTAAACTTGGTCATAATTTAGTCACAGTATCAAGAATAAAATAATCCACCAACCACCTGTATTAAATTTATCAATAAAATAGGGGGTATAGGTATATGCTTTGTAAACCCTTGAAAATATTAGCTTGGTCACATTTTAGTCACATTTTAGTCACAGTCAAAATAGTAAGCTCAAAAAATCCTTATTTTTCAATGGGCGATGAGGGTTTTGAACCCCCGACCTCTTCCGTGTGAAGGAAGCGCTCTCCCCCTGAGCTAATCGCCCAAATCTTAAATTTTATTGAAATATACATGTCTTTATATTATAATGTCAACTCTCAGCCTTTTTCAAAAAGTAATCTTGCTAAATTTTATTGTTTTCTTTTTAATGGCTTTAAAAATTAATACATCATAAAAAAACTATTTTGTATTGCAGTAAATGACGAAGTTGATGATATAATTAAAGATAAAAAATTTTGAAAAAAGGAGAAAATCCAATGGCAGAGGAAAAATCTTGCTCTTGTGATGAAGAAAGACAAAAAATAAAAAGAGAAATAACACTAAAAGCAAATGTGGCATTAATCAAGAAAAAGATTATTGTCCTTTCAGGAAAAGGTGGAGTGGGAAAAACTACAGTCTCTACCAATCTTGCCACGGAACTTGCTAAGAGGGGTTACAGAGTAGGACTTCTTGATATTGATATTCATGGTCCAAATATTCCAAACATGCTCGGATTACAAGGCTTTTGTCCCTTAGTAACTGATTTAGGTATATATCCCTTAAAGGTATTTGATAATTTATATGTAATCTCTGTAGGATTTTTCCTTGAAGAGAAAGATACACCAATTGCATGGCGTGGACCTCTAAAACATCGTTTAATTGAGCAGTTTTTAAGTGATGTTCAGTGGGGACAACTCGACTATCTTGTTGTTGATTCTCCGCCTGGCACTGGAGATGAGATAATTTCAATTATTGAACTAATAAACAAAGTTGATGGAGCAGTTATTGTAGCTACTCCTCAGGATGTAGCATTGGCTGATGTTCGCAGAACTATTAAATTTTGTAAGGAATACTCTATTCCAATTCTGGGAATAGTAGAAAATATGAGCGGATTTATATGTCCTCATTGTGGTAATAACGTAGAGATATTTAAAACAGGTGGAGCAGAAAAACTTGCTGAAGAGTATAAAATTCCTTTCCTTGGCAAAATTCCTATCGATCCTCAGATAGTTCAAACAGGAGATGAGGGAAAACCGATTATTGTTTATTTTCCGGAAAATAAATCTGCTCAAATTTTTTCTGAAATAGTTAAAAAAATAATAGAAAGCCTCAATACTGAGAATGATTGACATAAGAGTCCTTTTTGATAACTACGAAGCTGAAGCAGGCTTTAAAACAGGCTCTGGATATAGTTGTTTTATAAAGAGAGGATATGGAGGGATCCTATTTGACACTGGAGGAGATCCTGAAGTTTTAGTTTACAATCTCAATAAGGCAGAGATAAAACCTTCAATGATTACACGAGTGGTGCTTTCTCATTGTCACAAAGACCATACAGAAGGATTAAAAGAACTTCTAAAACTCAAAAGAAATTTTAATATCTATGCAGGCAAAAATTGTGCGGAAAGTCTCATAAATAAGGAAGAGTTGAAAGATTTAAACCTTATAACTATAAATTCAGAGCCTGTCGAGATAATGAACGGAGTTTATCTAACAGGAGAAATAGGAGATGATATAAAAGAAATTTCAGTTGTTATGGATACAGGAGGAGGATTGGTTATAATAACAGGTTGTGCTCATGCAGGAATAAAAGAAATTCTTAACAGAACTAAAGAAATAGTTAATGACAAAATTTTTGCTCTTGTAGGAGGATTTCACTTACGGGATAAAAAAGAAGAGGATATTTTAGATCTAATTGAAATTCTTAAGAAAGAAGGAATCAAATACGTAGCACCTTCCCATTGCACAGGAGACTTTGCAAAAAAGCTTCTTAAAGAGGCTTTCCAGTCTGGCTTTATTGATGTAAGAGCAGGAACACACATATATATTAGAGGTTCCTGTGAATACATCTAAAATCTGAGCTCAATCATATGAACTGAGCAAGAAATACAGGGATCATAGGCACGAACAAGCATTTCAAGGGCAAGTTTTATTTTCTCAGGAGATTGGTTAATAATCTCAGGAATTAATTTTAACATATCAAGTTCTATGTTTTGAGTATTTTGATTTGTTGGAATAACACAGTTTGCATTTATGAATATGCCTCTTTCGTCACATTCGTAGTGATGAATTAAAAGTCCTCTTGGTACTTCAACAGCACCAACTCCCTCTCCAGCTCTTTGAGGTAAAAGACCATGCTCATTAATATCGGGAATAACTACTTCATCATAGTTAATTCCTCTTTTGCTAAGAATTTCAATAATTCTTATTGAATCTTCAATGCAATGGACAGACTCTACAATCTGTGCTAAAGTGTTTAAATAAGGATTTATACATTTTGGTTTAATGCCTAAGGTTATAGCTGCCTCTTTTGCCTTTGGATGAAGCTTTTCATAGTTAAGATTAAATCTTGCCAATGAACCTACAGCATAGGATTCCCTATGCCATTTTGTTCTCTTAGCTGAAGCATATGGGACAACAAACTCATTTACTACATTTTTATATTCATACTTGCTTACTCTGTAACCATCAGTTGAGCCTATATCTCCATAAAGAAGTGGATACTCATCTTCATCGTTTACTAAAGCAACATATTCTGTATCTCTTTCAAAATCAGGAAATTTTAGTTTACTGAATAGTGCTACAGTTTCATCTATATCTTTCTGTAATTCTATTAATCTTTTATACATCTGTTCAAGATCACTTAATTGAGGAAGTTTTGTAAATCCCCCTACAACTGCAGAGATTGGATGGACATGTCTTCCTACAAGTATGTCACAAAGCTCATTGCATAGTCTTTTCATCCTTAAAGCTCTTCTTATAACATCAGGATGAGATTTTGCTAAAGGAACAAAACTTGGTGCTCCTAAAAGATCAGGTGCAACAAGTAGATATATATGTAAAACATGACTGTCAAGATGCTCATAGTGAAGTAAAAGTTTTCTTAAAAGAATAGTCTGTTCAGTTGGTTTTATTCCTAAGGCATCTTCTGCAGCTTGAATAGATGCTAAGGTATGTCCACAGGCGCATATTCCACATATTCTTGATGTTATATGAGGTGCTTCATATATAGAGCGTCCCCTTAAAAAAGCTTCAAAGAATCTTGGAGATTCAACAATTTCAAGCCGGCATATCTCAACTTTTCCATCTTTAATTTCAACTACAATGTTTCCATGTCCTTCAACTCTAGTTAAATAGTTAATATTAATACTGATATTCTGATTCACGATTTATCTAACTCCTTACACTTGTTATACATTTCTATTTTTTTCATTAAGAAATCTTCAGGAATTTTATAGTTTCTTAAAACTTCCTTAAATCCCTCTATATTAGGATTTACTGTAAGTCCTCTACAACCATAACATATGTTGCCATTGTTTATGCACCAGGAGTTACATCCTGCTTTTGTTACAGGTCCCATACAAGTAAGTCCTCTGTCATACATACATACATTCTCATTAAGCTTACACTCAACACAAACTGGATACTCAGGAACATAATAAGGTATTCCCTGTAAAATACATTTAACAACTGTGAGAAACTCAGGCTGATATATGGGACATCCATGTATAAAATAGTCTACTTTTACTACCTGATGAATAGCTCTTGTATGAATTGTTGGAAAAAATTTATATGAATCTCCATATACATATTTTCCTACTTCTTCAAGTTCAAAGGAGTTTTTCATTCCATTTACACCACCAATTGTAGCACATGAACCAAGTGCTACAAGGACTTTACTTCTTTCTCTAATTTTTTTTAATCTGTCTACTGAATGCTCATCTGTTATACTTCCTTCTACAAAGGCTATATCTAAATCTCCTTCCCACTTTTCAGACATTACCTCTCTAAATTCAACAATTTGCAATATATCAAGCAAATCAAGAAGTATTTCACCAAGATTAGCAACTTGAAGTTGACATCCCTCGCAACAGGCAAAATCAAAAAAAGCAACCTTTGGTTTACTCATCATAATGCCTCTGCCATATCCATTATTTCTTTAAAAGTAAAAACAGGTCCATCTTTACAACAATATAAATTCTGAATCTGACACCTACCACATTTACCCATTCCGCATTTCATATGTCTTTCAAAAGAAAGCAATATTTGATCTACAGGTAATCCTTTTGCTAAGAGCTCCTTTATTACAAACTTATACATTACCGGAGGACCTACTACAGCAGCATACGTTCTGATGGGATCTATATCAACTCCTGGAATAAGCGAAGTAATAAGTCCTATATTTCCTTTCCAGTCAGGGTCTGCTCTGTCTACAGTGCAGGCAAAGTGAATGTCAAGCCTTTTACTCCATTCTTCTATTTCATCTGAAAAGAGAAGTTCACTTGGAGTTTTACAACCAAATAGTATATGTATTTCACCAAAATCCCGGCGATTATCAATTGCATAAAGTATTAAAGACCTAAGTGGTGCAAGACCTAAGCCTCCAGCTATAATTAATAAATCATGTCCTTCAATAGTTTTAATTGGAAAACCATTTCCATAAGGACCTCTAACACCTAATACATCACCTACATTCATCTTATGGAGACAGTTAGTAACTTTTCCTACAGCTCTTACACATATTTCAAAGTAATGTCTATTCAAAGGTGAAGAACATATGGAAATAGGAATTTCTCCTACTCCCATTAAAGAGACCATTATAAACTGCCCTGGTTCAAAATCAAGCCATGTATGGTCTTCAAAAACTAATTTAAAAAGCTTTTCCTTTTCTGTAAGAGGTTTTATATCTAAAATCTTTGCTTTTTTTACATTGTAAGGAGAATCCTTTATAACCACTTGCGCCATATTTTTGCCTCTGATTCCTTAATAAGAGAAGTCAAAACCTCTTTAAGATTAATTTTTGCCATGCATGTACGAGAACATCTCCCACATCCTGTGCAGAAAATCATACCATAACGATCAATATGATATCTAAATTTTCTATAAAACCTATGTCTTTGTCTTGCTGATCGCTCTCTACGGAAGTCTATTCCACCTGCAACTTTTGCAAAAGGGTCAAGCTGACATGAAAACCATATTCTATATCTTTCGCCTGATTTTAAGTTTAAGTCCACTTCTTCTTTAATATCAAAACAATAACAAGTTGGGCAAACAGCTGTGCAGTTTCCACAACTGAGACATCTATTTTCAAGTTCCTTCCAAACTATCGCATTAAAGGAACGGTCAAATAAGTCAGGAAGATATCTTCGTTCGGTGGGTATTTCATTATTGAATATTTTAAATTTATTATTTCTTAATGCTTTTAATTCTTCAAACTGGGCTGCAGTTGCAGGTTTAAAAATTCCTGTTTTTTCAACTATATCTGCTCCCTTTAAAGAGTGAATGTGAACTATGAAGTACTCATCTAACTCTGTAAACATTAAATCGTAGCCTGTTGTGGGTATGTGAGCTCCAACAAAAGAGCAACTTGCGTATTCATCACAGTAATCGTTGCATTCAATTCCTATGATTGTTATGTGCTTTTTTCTTATAAGATAAGCTGGATCCTTAGGTTTATCTGAAAGAACCGTATTAAGACATTTTATTCCCGCTATGTCGCAGGTATGCAAACCAAAGAGAATTAAATTTTCATACTCTACAACTGGTTCAACTTCTAAGTCTTTATCTATATTGAACTTTAGCAATGTTTCTCTTTGTGGCAAAAAGTATTTCTTAGGTGGAATTATAGTGGGAATATATTTTAAGCTCACACTATCAGCAGATTTTATCTCTTGAAATACATAATTTTTAAAACCTCTATCAACAGGAGCCACTACCTTTGATATTAATAAAAGGTTCTCTATAAACTCATTAATTTTTGTTTTTTCAATCAGTCTATATTGCTCAATTTTCATAAATTGAATTTGCCAAATAACAAATATGAAATTATATGTTTTCTAAAAATATTTTGTCAACCTATATAAAATTATGTGTGGTTACTATATTAAAATGTCACACATAATTACTAAAAAGAAATGTCACATATATGTTAGCCTTCTTCTTTTAGGGTTTAACTCTAAAAGGAGGTGGCTTAATGAGGAAAATATATATTTTTACGGAGGAAGAGTTGAAAAAAGTAGAGGTAATAAACAGAGTAATGTCAGGCAGTTTAAACCTTAGACAAGCTCAAAAGCTCCTGGGACTAAGTTATAGGCAGACTTTACGAATAAAGAAGAGATTTATCAGTGAAGGATTTGAAGGACTGTTAAGGAGGAAAACAAAAAGACCCACAGCTTTTAAGATTACTCAAGAAGTAAAAGAAAGGATTTTAAACTTAAGAGAGTCTCTTTATTGGAACTTTAACATACTTCATTTCAGGGATAAACTTAAAGAAAACCATGGAATATTTCTTAGTTATG
>JBCNUV010000006.1:0-140376 GCA_039630505.1 Thermodesulfovibrio sp. | reverse complement strand
CACTTCATCAGGAGGTGATGCTTGGGCTTATGTTGAAGCCTATGGTGTACGGGCATGGAACAATATAGAAAATCTTATAAACTCTGGAACTATAACAGCAACAGCAACATCAGAAGCCACTTCATCAGAAGGTGATGCTTGGGCTTATGCTAAAGCCTATGGTGTATGGGCATGGGGCAATATAGAAAATCTTATAAACTCTAGAACTATAACAGCAACAGCAACAGCAGAAGCCACTTCATCAGAAGGTAATGCTTGGGCTTATGCTGCTGGTGTATATGCATGGGACAATATAGTAAATCTTGAAAACTCTGGAACTATAACAGCCACAGCAACAGCCACAGCCACTTCATCAGAAGGTTATGCTTGGGCTGAAGCCTATGGTGTATATACAGAGGGCGATATAGTAAATCTTGAAAACTCTGGAACAATATTTTCATATGCAAAGGCTGTAGGAGGAATCAGAGCAAATGCTTATGCATATGGAATAGATGGCGATATAAATTATCTTGAAAACTCTAATTTGATTCATGCCAAATCCCATTCAATAGGATCAGCAGAGGAATTTAGTGGATCACATGCAATAGGTGTTTACGCAGGAGAAATTAGAGAACTAAAAAACGATGGAACAATCAAGTCAGAAGCTATAGCTGAATTTAATAATCCTGATGCGGATGTCCTGATTGAGTCATTTGGTGTTAAAACCGTCAAATTACTTGATTGGATTGAAAATAATGGAACAATAGAATCAATTGTCGATGGGAAAGGAACATCCGCAAGAAATTTAAACATCTTAGCCGCTCCTATTTACATCTATGGTTTTAATGATAGCTATCAACTTATAAACAAAGGAACGATAAAAACAACAGTGAAAACAGATTACATAAATAATCAAACAACATTAGAGGCTTATGGAATTTTTGCATCTGGAAGATTTGAACAATCATCTTTAATACCCACTATAAATAACGAAGGAACTATCTTAGTTAAAGTTGATACACCATCTATTCAAGACACTAATGCAAAAATATATATGGCTGGAATAAGGATAAATAATGGATATGTAAATCTCAAAAACACAGGTTCAATAATTCTTGAAAGCACTGTTCCAGGTATAAAGGCTCATTCCCTTTGGATTGGAAAAGAGCCTGATGATCTAACTAATCCTACCGTAACACTCATTGATAAATTTGCTATTACCTTTGGAACTCCAGGAATTGAGCCTTCAACTGATAATCAGACAAATCTTAACCAGAGACCTATATATGTAGAAGGCGGTACCCTAAATCTCAACGATGCAATATTAGTTGCCCGTGGAGACAGTAGAAATCTAAAGCTTAATCAGAAATATTATTTGATATATAAGGGAGAAGATGGAAGTGTAGAAGATCAATGGGGTGGTCTTGAGAGAGGATATGAAAATACAAGCATTAATGTAAGCTGGGCTGGTGAAGATTATGGAGAAAACTCTGCAGTTATGTTTACTTATGAGCCCGCAGCTGGACAAACTGACACAGTCATTTCACCAGTAATAGGAGGAACTGCTGGTGTTCAAGTTACAATAAATAATTTGATAGGAATGATAAGTTTTTCCAGCTTTAGTCCCTTTATGATAGCTCAATCTGAAAGTAAGCCTCTTCTTTTTGCATCTGCCTCCCTTTCAGATGTATCTTTGAGAGCACCCCAGTATACAAAGGGAATATGGTTTGTTCCAGTGTACACAAAGACAAAGGCAGGAGATTTAGGTTTTGATGCAAATAGTTATGGATTTTCCCTTGGTTTTGGTGCAAAGATTAGTGAAAATCTCTATGGAGGAATTTTTGCTGGATATTTAAGAAATAATCTTGATTTTAAGACAAGAGGGGCAAAAGATGAAGAGCAGAATATTTATCTTGGTGGAGTTGGACTCGTCTACTCTCCAAGACCTTGGTATGGAAGACTGCTTACCTATGCCTATACTGCAGATCATGAATTTATTGGAAGAACTGGCTTAAACTTTGACCTTACAGAAACTGCCGATTACAAAAGCAGAGGATACTATGCAGAGGTTACATCTGGATATATATTTGGTGATAAAATTAAGTTTGCCCCTGAGTTGGGAATTTCCTACGGATACTATAAAACAAAAAGCTTTAAAACAAACGTGCCCCTTAATCCTTCCTTTGAGAGAGTCTATGAACCTGAAAGTCTTGATGTTATAAAGGCTATTGCAGGATTCAACATACAAGGTGGAACTGAAAGAACTCAGTTATTCGGTGGAGTTCGTATAGAGCAAGCACTAAATGACAATGATATATCAGTGATTAACTACATACCCAATCAGCCAAAGTATAAACTTGAAAAAAGCTTAGCTGATACCACCTTAGTTTTGAATGCTGGATTAAAATATGAAATCTCAAAGAGAGTAAACTTTGAGATAGGAGCAAGGGCAGACATAAATGGAGACTACAAAGCATATACAGGAAGAGGCATGCTTAAGATTGCCTTTTAATCTTTTTCATTTTATGTTTTAGCCCCGATTTATTCGGGGCTTTTTTATTAAAAAAATTGACATATCCCATGATAAATTTATACAATTAATTAATCCCTGGGGGAGGTCATAGGGCCTGAGAGTTCCCTAAGAAGGGAAGACCCCTTGAACCTGATCCGGGTAATACCGGCGTAGGGAAAGGGAGAGACTGAGATAATATCAGCCTCTATCCTTCAGGGATAGAGGTTTTTTATTTTTGGAGGTTTTATGAAAGTAAGGGTAAACGGAAACTACATGGATGTTAAAGCAAAGACAATAGCAGAACTACTTAGGGAGCTTGATATAAATCCAAATAGGGTTGTTGTTGAAGTGAATCTGGAAATCATAAAGAGAGATAGATTCAATGATTATGAAATAAAAGAAGGCGACTCTATTGAGATTGTCAATTTTGTAGGAGGAGGATAAAATGAATGATCCATTAATAATAAGAGGAATTGAGTTTAAATCAAGACTATGGGTAGGCACAGGTAAATACAAGAGCTTTGAAGAGACTGCTCGGGCAATAGAAGCCTCGGGAACAGATGTGGTTACAGTTGCTGTAAGAAGGGTAAACATTATAGATCGTTCAAAGGAAAATCTTCTTGATTATATTGATCCTAAGAAATATAAAATTTTACCAAACACTGCTGGTTGCTATACAGTTGAAGAGGCTTTAAGATATGCCAGATTAGCAAGGGAAGCAGGAGTTTCAGATATGATTAAGCTTGAGGTAATTGGAGATGAAAAAACTCTCTTTCCAGATGTATGTGGACTTCTTAAAGCAACAGAGATTCTTGCAAAAGAGGGATTTATTGTTTTTCCCTATACAAATGATGATCCAGTAACAGCAAAAAGACTCGTTGATGCTGGAGCTGCTGCTGTGATGCCTCTTGGTGCTCCTATTGGTTCAGGACTTGGAATAAGAAATCCTTATAACATAAAGATAATTCTTGAGAGTGTTAATGTGCCAGTAATCGTTGATGCAGGTGTTGGAACAGCCTCTGATGTATCAATCGCAATGGAGCTTGGCTGTGATGCAGTGCTTGTAAATACAGCAATTGCCTGTGCAAAGGATCCTATTATGATGGCAGAGGCACTTAAACATGCCTGTATTGCAGGAAGACTTGCATATAAAGCAGGTAGAATCCCTAAGAAACTATATGCCTCTGCAAGTTCACCCATTGAGGGAATGCTTACATGAATTTTAAACTTTATCTAATAAGTGACAGAAAAATTTTTCCCAATGAACAAACCTTTTTAGAGGCAGTAGAGACTGCTTTGCGAGCAGGTGTCAAGGCTTTTCAGCTTAGGGAAAAGGATTTAACAGCAAGGGAGCTTTACAGTCTCGCAAAAAAAGTGCGGGAGATAACTAAAAGAAATGATGCCCTGCTATTTATAAATGATAGAATTGATATAGCTTTGGCTGTTGATGCTGATGGAGTTCATCTTCCCCAAAATGGATTTCCTCCCCATGTGGTAAGAAAAGTATGGAAGAATAGATTTCTTATAGGTGTATCAACCCATTCACTAAAGGAAGCTAAAGAGGCTTCTGAGTGGGCTGACTTTATAACCTTTGGTCCTATTTTTTATACTCCCTCAAAGGCAAACTATGGAGAGCCTCTCGGAATTGATAAGTTAAAGGAAGTAAGAGAATCTGTAAAATGTCCAATTTTTGCTCTTGGTGGAGTTAAATTGGAAAATCTTCATGAAGTTATACCTTACTGTGATGGAGTTGCTATGATAAGTGGAATACTAAGTCAGAAAGATATGGAAGAAAGAGTAAAAAAAATTAAAGAAATCTTAGGAGAAAGGATATGACAAGAATTGAAATGGCAAAAAAGGGAATAATCACTGAGGAAGTAAGGGAAGTAGCTTTAGAAGAAGGAATTTCAACAGAAGAGTTATCTCAATACATAGCAGAAGGAAAAGCTGTTATAACGAGAAATATACTGCATAGTATAAAGCCTCTTGGCATAGGTAAAGGACTAAGAACAAAGATAAATGCAAACATAGGAACTTCAAGAGACAAGACAGACATAGAGGAGGAGCTTGAAAAACTCTATGTGGCTGTAAAGTACGGTGCTGATGCAGTGATGGATCTTTCTACAGGAGGACCTATTAAAGAGATGAGAAGAATGATTATTAGGCATTCTCCTGTTAGTGTAGGAACAGTTCCAATTTATGAAGCTGCCATAAGAGCCCTTGAAAAATATGGAAGTATCGTAAAGATGACTGTAGATGACATATTTGAGGTTATAGAGGATCATGCAAAAGATGGAGTGGATTTTATAACAGTTCACTGTGGTATTACAAAGAAGATTGTTGAGATGCTTAAATCAGGAGGAAGAGTTTTACCAATTGTAAGTAGAGGAGGTTCAATAATTGCAGATTGGATATGCTATCATGATAAAGAAAATCCTCTTTATGAGCACTTTGACAGACTTATTGAGCTTGCTAAGAAGTATGACCTAACCCTTAGTCTTGGAGACGGACTAAGACCTGGATGTCTTTTAGATGCAACAGATAAATTTCAACTATTAGAGCTTATAAATATTGGCAAACTAAAAGAAATAGCCCTTTCAGAGGGAGTTCAATGCATAATTGAAGGACCTGGACATCTTCCCCTTAATCATGTTGAGACAAATATTAAACTTCAAAAAAGCATTTGTAAAGAGGCACCCTTCTATGTTTTGGGTCCATTGGTAACAGACTGTGCAATGGGTTATGACCATATTGCAGCAGCAATAGGTGGTGCTTTGGCAGGAATGTATGGTGCAGATTTTCTCTGTTATGTTACTCCTTCAGAACATATAAGACTTCCTGATAAAGAGGATGTAAAAGAAGGAGTTATTGCATCAAAAATAGCAGCCCATGCTGCAGACCTTGCAAAGGGTTATAAAAAGGCATGGCAAAGAGACAAAAAGATGGCAGAATCAAGGAGAAACTTTGACTGGGAAAGTCAAATTTCTCTATCCTTTGATCCAGAAAAGGTTAGTTTAATGCGTTCAGAAAGACCTCCCCTTGAAGATGAGAGAGTATGCAGTATGTGTGGAGAGTTTTGCGCAATAAAAATTTCAAGGCAAGCTGTTGAAGAGTTATGATCTTAAAGTTTAAAATTCACTTTTTTCTTTTTTGAAAATAAGTTTTAGAAAATTTTAAAGTAGTTGGCTAATTTTTTAATTTCTTTCGATCCCTAATGCATCATTTATAAGATTCACAGCCACTTTTTATAGAGTTTGAAGGCAAAGATGCCTATTTAGTTTTTGATGAACCTATAAGGATTTTACTACAGAAATTTCTGGTAAATCAGAAAGATAATTTTCTAATTAGGCAATTTGAAGACCACTAACAGGTTTTTTAAACCTCAATTAAAGTATCAATATTCCTCGGACTTTTTGTTTTTTAAGTTTTGCTTGTTATAAATAAAGTTTCAGAATAACATCGTTTATTAAATTCGGATTTGAAGAGGTATCAAGTTTTATAAGTCTTTGAAGCTGAATCTCATCTGGCACTTCAAATTTTTCTTTTTGTGCTAAATATATCTCCCAGCGGGCATCGGAGATTTCTTCTGATTCTTTCCGTTTCATGAATCTTTCCCTTATTACATTGTCATCGGCAAAACACCAAATCCAGTAAGTATCTGCAAAATTTAACTCTTTTTGCACAACCTCACGATAAACTTTTTCCCTGAATGTGGCATCAAGGATTACATCCCGTCCTTTTAATAAATTTTCCCTTGCAAGCTCAATCATTTTCATGTAAGTTTTATGGGTAAATTCCTTACTATATATTCCCTTTTCAAAGGGCTCATAATGATGTTCTGTGGGTGCTAATCCAATAAGACTCTTTCTTACTATGTCTGAAGGAATCCATTCAGCAAGCGTTTCCTTTGAGAGTGCTCTTGCAAGGGTTGATTTCCCTGTACCTGAAAGTCCAAAGACTACTAAAAGCTTAGGTTTACCTTCTGCATATAAGTAGGCAAGGTCAAAGTATCTTTTAGCAGTCTCTAAGGCTTCTTTTCTTTTTTCCTCAGATAAAGCAGGATCATCAGAGGTAAAACAACCAATTTTCCCTCTTACATAAGCACGATAGCATTTATAAAAATTAAGTAGCTTAAGAAGATCTCTATCTCCAGATTTTTCAACATAACTATTTACAAAATAATCTGAAAGCTCCTTGTAACCATGAAAATCTAAATCCATGCTTAAAAAAGCTATATCACTTGCCACATCACCCATTCGGAATCTCTCATTAAACTCTATGCAGTCAAAAATATAAACTTGTTTTAGGTTATCAAAGCATATATTTGCAGAGTACAGGTCTCCGTGTCCTTCACGGATAAAGCCTTCATTGATGCGAGATTCAAAAACTGCTTTGTTTTCCTCTATAAATGACCTTGTCCATCTTATAATTTCTTTATATCTCCACTTATTTAATGCCTTTCCCACATAGCTTTCAGTTTGAGCAAAGTTTTCCTCTGTATTAAAGGAGACAGTTTCTATTGAGCCATGCTCATTAATCCCTTTTCCAGTCCGAGCATTTTTAAAAAAGGGTATAAGCACACTAACAATCATGTCAATATGTTCCTTTGTAAGAGCTTTATTTTTAATAATTCCTTCCATCATTCCTTCTTCAGGTAACCTCTTCATCTTTACAGCATATTCCACTATGTTTTCAGAACTCTCTAACTTATAACCTTCCTTTGTTTGAGATATGGGAACAACGCCAAGATAAATATCTGGGCATAGCCTTCTGTTAAGTTCCACTTCCTTTTCGCAGTAAAGTTTTCTTAGCTCAAGAGTAGTAAAATCAAGAAAGCCGAAGTTAACAGGCTTTTTAATTTTATAGACCAACTCATCTGCGATAAAAACATAGGATATATGAGTCTGAATGACCTCCAAAGCTTCAGGATTATTGGGAAAAGAACTTCTATCTAAAACTTCTGCCCAATTAATCATAACGTGCTCCTTAAAATATACTCTTTTACAACATGCTCTGCAAAGGCAAAGGCAGAGGTAAAGGCAGGTGATATGGCATTTAGTATATGAAGAGTATTTGCATCTTTAATAACCACAAAATCCATGACAAGCTCCTTTTTTTCTATATCAATTAGCTGAGGTCTTATGCCAACTTTATTTGAAGGAAATAAGTCAGATGGGGTAACTTCCTCAATCATGTCCTTTATATCTTTGTAAAAGTTTGCTTTCAAGTATTTTTTGATTTCAACAAAAGCAGTGTTTCTGAATCTCTCATTAGTTAGAAAAAGTGTTAAATCTCTCCATAAAATTTTAATAGTCTCAACACCTAAGTCATCAAAAATTCCGTAGTTTTCTCTCCCCAAGGCAGGTGTGGCTGTGGGACCAACATAAACAGTTCCATCATAAGCTTTTGTAAAATGTACACCTAAAAAGGGATTTCTTATATCAGGAACAGGATAGATATTCCCTCTTACAAGATAGGATTTTTCTTTGTTAAGTTTCTTATAAAGCCCTTTAAATGGCAATATTCTATAATTTTTTGCTAATCCAAATAGATGAGCAATTCTGTCAGCATGGGCACCTGCTGAATTTATAAAAAACTCAAAGTAAAGTTCACCTTTGCTTGTTAAAAGAGAATTTTCTTTTATTCCATTTAAAGTAACCCCTTTTTCTATTTTAATTCCTGAATTTTTAAGGTCTTCCTCTAAACTAAGGAGTATTTCCTGAGGATTAATTACTGCTGTAAGGGGTGAATACAAAGCCTGTCCGCAGGTTTTTGCATAAGGTTCAATTTCTTTTAAAGTTTTTTCATCTATAATTTCAACCTCTGCTTCATTTTGTTTAGCCCTTCTGTAAAGCTCATGAAGAGTTGGTAACTCTCTTTCATTTTTTGTTACTATAACCTTTCCAGTTTCAATCAAAGTAAGACCCTTTTCTTTGCAGTAATGCTTCATGAGTTTATTTCCTTTAAGACAAAACTTAGCTTTGAGAGACTCTGGTGTATAGTAAATTCCTGCATGAAGCACACCACTGTTTCTTCCAGAGGCATGTTTTCCAAGAGTTTGTTCTTTTTCTATTATTTTTATATCCTTAATTCCGTTTCTTACAAGTTCACGAGCAATTGAAAGACCTGTAATTCCTGCACCACATATTACAATCATAACTTAACTATCTCCTTCAAGCTTTGCATATTAAAAGAGGGGTTTATCATCTGTAAATTTTTATTTTTATAAATCTTCTTTTACCAACTTTTACTACATATTCTCCTTCTTTTAAATTTATATCAGGATTTATTACCTGTTCATCATTGACTTTTATGCCACCTTGTTTAATAAGTCTTAATGCTTCTGAGGTGCTTTTTGTAACTCCATATTCCTTAAGAATTTTCGGAAGCCACAGCCCTTGTCCTTCATCTTTTATTTCTACAGTCTCAATATCATCAGGAACCTCCTTTTTTCTAAAGACTCTTATAAAGTTTTCTCTTGCTTTTTCTGCCTGTTGTTTCCCATGATATCTACTTACAATTTCAAATGCTAAAGATTCCTTTACATCTCTTGGATTTATTCTGCCTTCTTTTATGCCAGTTTTAATTTCATTAAGTTCCTCAATAGATATGTGGCTAAGAAGTTCATAATACTTAATCATTAATTCATCATTTATTGACATAATCTTTCCAAACATCTCATCTGGTGGTTCATTTATTCCAATGTAGTTGCCAAGGCTTTTTGACATTTTCTGGACACCATCAATTCCTTCAAGAAGTGGCATAGTTATTATCACTTGTTCTTCCATTCCATATATTCTCATAAGCTGCCTTCCCATTAAAAGATTAAACTTTTGATCTGTGCCTCCAAGCTCTATATCAGCATTAAGATATACTGAGTCATAGGCTTGAAGTAATGGATAAAGAAATTCAAGGATGGTGATTGATCTTCCCTCTGTAAATCTCTTTTTAAAGTCTTCTCTTTCAAGCATACGTGCTACAGTTTCTGTTCCAGCAAGTCTACATATATCCAGTGCTGTCATAGAGCCAAACCATTCGCTGTTAAATCTTATTATAGTTTTGTCAGGATGAAGTATCTTAAAAACTTGTTCTTTGTATGTTTCTGCATTTTTTAAAACTTCCTCCCTGCTAAGAGGTTTTCTTGTTTCAGTTTTTCCAGAGGGATCTCCTATCATTCCAGTAAAATCACCAATAAGAAAAATTACCTCATGCCCAAGCTCTTGAAACTGTCTCATTTTTTCAAGCAAAACAGTATGCCCAAGATGGATATCAGGAGCTGTTGGATCAAAACCAACTTTTACTCTTAAGGGCTTTCCCTTTTTATATGATTCTTCAAGCTTTTTTTTAAGGTCTTCTTCAAGAATTATCTCAACACAGCCTCTTTTAATTATTTCAAACTGTTTTTCAGGTGATAACATATTTTCCTCCTATACTTTCCTTGTTATGATGAGTGAGAAGCAAATTTTTATATCCACAATCTAAAAAGAGTGTTCTGTATCTGGAAATTCTCCTCTTTCAACTTCTTCTTTGTATTTTTTTATTGCTTTAAGAATTTCTTCTCTTAAATTTGCATATTTTTTTACGAACTTAGGAGTAAATTTTTCAAAAAGTCCAAGCATGTCATGGATTACAAGAACTTGTCCATCACAGTGCACACCTGCACCAATGCCTATTGTTGGAATTTCAAGACTTTCAGTTATTTCTCTTGCAAGCTCTGCTGGAATTAACTCAAGAACAATTGCCACTGCTCCTTTGTCCTGTAGCCTTAAGGCATCCTCCATTATTCTCTTTGCTTGTTCTTCTGTTTTGCCTTGAAGCCTATATCCTCCCATTCTTAAAACTGCCTGAGGTGTAAGTCCAAGATGGCCTATAACTGGAATTTCAGCTTCAGTTATTGCTTTTACATGAGAGAGTATTTCTCTTCCTCCTTCAAGTTTAACAGCATGAGCACCTCCTTCTTTAATTAATCTCCCCGCATTTCTTACAGCTTCTTCAACACTTACTTGATAAGACATAAAAGGCATGTCAGCTACTACCATAGCTCTCTTTGTTGATTTGACAACTATCTTAGTATGATATATCATCTCATCCATTGTTACTGGTAAAGTTGTATCATTTCCCTGAATAACCATTGAAAGAGAGTCTCCCACTAAAATCATGTCTATTCCGGCTTCATCAACAAGATGAGCAAAAGGATAATCATAGGCAGTCAACATTGTAATCTTTTGTTTTTCCTTTTTTTTCATAAGTAAGTCTGTAACTGTAAATCTCATTTTTGTGTCCTTCTTAGTGCTTTAATTTGAAATTGAAGGCTTTTAATGCCTTCCCATTCATTGATTGTCGGAGTAAATGCTACATCAATTAGTGAGCCTTCTAAGATTTCTGTATCTGCCATATCAAATCCAATAGCTGAAACCATATTTCCATCTTGTTTTAATAGCATTTTAAGATGATTATTACCTATCTTTTTTAAATTTATCACAGTAAGTTCTTTTGCTCCAAAGAGGGGTTCTCTGTTACCTTGACCAAAGGGTTCAAAAAGATTTACTTCCTCTGCCACTTTTTCTGTAACTTCATTAAGAGATACAGCAGCATCAAGGAAAAGAGTATTTTTACAATTTCTTACCATATCTTTTAAGATTAGACAGAGTTTTTCTTTAAAGGCAGGAAGATTATCTCTTAGAATAGTCATTCCTGCTGCTTGTTTATGTCCTCCGAATTTTATTAACAAATCTTTAGAAGCATTTAAAACTTCCTGTAGATCCACTCCTTCTGGAGTTCTTGCAGAGCCTTTTGCTTTTTCTCCCTGCAAAGAGAAGATAAAAATTGGTCTATTAAATCTGTCAATAAGTTTACTTGCTACTGTGCCAACCACTCCAGGATGCCAATTCCCCCATAAAACTATTGCGGGTTCATCATTGAATTCATTTATAAGTTTTTCTTCTATTTCTTCCATTATTCTTTCTTCTGTTTTCTGCCTAAGAGTATTAATCTGATTTAACCATTTACCTAAAGTATCAAGTTCAGACTCATCTTCTGAAATTAGGAACTTTACCACATCTTTTGCATCACCTATTCTGCCTGGCGCATTAATTCTTGGAATAAGACAAAAATTTAGATGAAAACTTTTAAGAGAGTTCGAGTTTACTCCTGCTAAACTTTTAAGTATTTTTATTGATGGTCTTACAGGTGTTTCAATTAGGCTCCATCCCTTTTTAGTAAGAGTTCTATTTGCATGAGTAAGTGGAACCATATCAGCATAAGTTCCTAATGTTACAAGATCTAAATAATTAATTGCTTCTTCAGGATTTAAAGCCATTGCAAGCATAAAGGCAACGCCCACTCCTGCAAGACAGTTATAGTAGGATTTCTCATCTATTTTTGGATTTATAACAGCTAAAGCCTGAGGAATAATCTTTTTCCCATTTTCCCTTAAAGGTTCATGATGGTCTGTAATAATAACACCAATTCCTTGTTTTTTTGCATACTCTACTGCTTCAAAATCTCTTATTCCACAGTCAACAGTTATTATAATCTTTGCACCAACTCTTTTTGCCTCTTCAATGCTTTGTGTACTTAATCCATATCCATGATTGATCCTATGAGGAATATGATAAAAGACTTTTGCTCCCATTTTAGTTAGAATGTCATAAAGCATGGCTGTTGATGTTAAACCATCAGCATCATAATCACCATTTATTAAGATTTTAGTGTCTGAGTCTATAGCCTCATTTATTATCTTTACTGCTTCATAAACTCCTGAGATTTCAAAAGGATCAATGCTTTCAATAGTTGGATTAAGAAATGAGTATATCTGGTTAATATCTTTAATCCCTCTTGAAACTAAAACTTGAGCAGTTGGAATGGTTATATTAAAGGTTTTTGATACATATTGAAGATACTCTTGATTTGTTTTTAAAACAACCCACTCTGAGTAACGCATTTTATCTTTTTATTAAAGAATTTTTACCAAGAATAAGAACTACAGGACTTGCTACAAAGATTGAAGAGTATGTTCCCACTACAATTCCAATTATCATAGCAAGAGCAAAATCATGTAATACTTCTCCACCAAAGAAAAATAAAGCTAAGGCTGCCATTAAAGTTGTAAGGGATGTAACTATGGTTCTTGAGAGAACTTCATTTATGCTTTTATTCATCAATGCTTCAAGGGTGATAGAGCCTTTTGCAACTTTTCCAAGATTTTCGCGAATTCTATCAAAGACTACCACAGTATCTGTAAGAGAGTATCCTGCGATTGTAAGAAGAGCACTTATGAAGATTAAGTTAATTTCTTTGTCAAGCAGATAGAAAATTCCAACCACAGCCATTACATCATGGAAGGTTGCCACTGTAGCACCAATGGAAAAATAAAGCTTAAATCTTATGCCTATATAGATTAAAATTCCTACTGTAGCTGCTAAGATAGCAAGAAGTGCATCTTTCTTAGTTCTTTCACCTATCTTTGGTCCTATTTCAGTGATTGATTCTACAATAGGTTCTTTATTAGAGAGATTTTCCTTTAAAGCTTTTTCAATGCTGTCTTGTGCACCTTCCTGTTGTTTTTTAAGTTTTATAAGAATTTTCTTTTCTGTTGGTAGTTCCTGTATATCTAAATCTTTGATCCCTGTTTTTTCTAAGACATTTCTTACTTCGCTAAGAGTAACGGGTTGGGAAAATCTTATTTGTAGACTTAATCCTCCAGCAAAATCAACACCTAAGTTTGCCTTTCCCCTGTAAATTTGAAAGATTGCAAATAAACCAATGAGTATAACTAAAAATGACACTCCAAGAGTGATTTTTCTTTTTCCAAGAAAATCAATATTTGTTTTTCCAAGTATTTGGATCATATGCTAAGACTCTTACGCTCCTTTCCCATGTATATTAAGTCAAAAGCAGTTTTTGTACCAACTAATGCAGTAAATAGATTTATAGCAACTCCAAGAGAAAGAGTAACAGCAAAGCCTTTTATAGGTCCTGAACCAAAGTGAAAAAGAACTGCTGCTGTAAGAAGTGTTGTAACATGAGAGTCAAAAATAGTCCAAAAAGCTTTTTTGTAACCTGTCTCTATAGCTGCCTTCGGAGTTTTTCCAAGCCTTAGTTCTTCTCTTATTCTTTCAAACATGAGAACATTTGAATCCACAGCCATTCCAACAGCAAGAGCAATTCCAGCAATACCAGGAAGAGTCAAAGTAGCATTTAAAGCAGCTAAGGCACCAATAAGGAGTAATATATTCAATATCAAAGCTAAATTAGCAATAAGTCCACTTATACGATAATAAATAATCATAAATAGAGACACAAAGATTGATGCTATTATCACAGCCATTTTGCCTGCTTCAATTGAATCCTTCCCTAAGGTAGGACCCACTGTTACATTCTGAATAAGTTTTACAGGAGCTGGTAGAGCACCAGCTCTAAGTACTATTGCTAAATCCTTAGCCTCCTCAAGAGTGAAATTACCTGAAATCTGAGCATTGCCTCCTTCGATTCTTTCACGAATTACAGGTGCTGAATATAGATTACCATCAAGTATTATCGCAAGCCTTCTATTTATATATTTTGTTGTAATTTCTTCAAAAATCTTTGCACCTGCTTCGTTGAATCTCAGGGATACATATGGTTCATTAAATCTTTGATCAATGCTTACATGAGCTTCTGCAAGAAGATCACCTGTAAGAAGTACTTCTTTTTTTACAATATAGGGTTTTTTATAAACTTCACCTGTTTCCTTATTTACAATCTTTTGAAAGACAATTTCATCATCTTCTGAAAGCTTGTCTTTCCATTGAGCTAAAAAAACTTCTTCTTCTGCAGGTCTTATTAAAGATGGAAGTTGTTCTAAAAGAGATTTTTCTTCATTAACAAGCTTAAACTCAAGTTGAGCGGTTTTTCCTATAATTTCAAGAGCTTTTTTAGGATCTTTTATTCCAGGAAGCTGAACTACAATTTCGTTTTCTCCTTGTTTATGGATGGCTGGTTCAGCCACTCCAAGTTGATCAACTCTGTTACGAATTACCTCTATTGCTTGCTCAACTGAAGTTGTTTCAATTCTTTTGAATGCATTCTCTGGAAGCTCACAGACAATATTTGTTTGCTGCTCTGAGATGGAAAGCTCAGGATAATTTTCTTTAATAATCTTTTTTGTCTCTTCCTTTATAGGTTGAATAAAAATTTTTTCATTTTCAACTTTAACAGAAGACTTTAATCCTTTTTTTTCAAGAAGACTTTGAATATGTATTCCTATTCTTTCCACTGTTATCTGTCTTGCTCTTTTAGTATCAACCTCAAAGATGAGATGGGAACCACCTCTTAGATCAAGACCAAGAACAATTCCTTTGTTAGGTAGATTTTTTTTCCACCACTCAGGCATATAGTTAAACAAAGGAGTATTAGGCAAAAAGAAAATAATCGCAAGAATTACTGTAAAAGCTATGAGAGCTACTCTAAGATATAAGCCTTTTCTCATAAAACTCTATTAGTCCTCATCTGTTGCAGGTCTTAATGCAGCAATTGACTGCTTTGAAAATTTTACCTTTACATTGTCAGCAATTTTTAAAACTACAGTATTTGCATTAACGCTTTCTACCACTCCATAAATACCCCCTATAGTGATTACCTTGTCTCCTCTTTTGAGATTTTCAAGCATCTGTCTGTGTTCTTTTGCTCTTTTTTGTTGAGGTCTTATAAGAAGAAAATAAAATACAACAATAATCAAAATAAGAGGTAAGAGACTTGCAAGAAGACTTGTTAAAGGATCTGCCTGTGCTCCACCTTGGGGAGCAGGTCCCATTGCATAAGCATTTGTTATAAAGTCTAATAAATACATAATGCACCTCCTAAAAGTTTATAAATCTTTTTATAGTAGCAATCTTGATTAAAAAATGGCAAGTTAAATAAACTATTAAATTACTACTCTATTTTTAAAGTCTCTCCTACTTTTATTTTTAAAAGTTTTGTTTGAATTTTTTGTTCTGCAAGTTCTTTTTCAAACTCCTCTACAGTTCCAGTAAGCACAGGAAATGTGCCAAAATGCATGGGAATTACCATCTTTGGATTAACAAACTTTGTAGCAATGGCTGCTCTTTTAGGTCCCATAGTGAATTTGTCTCCGATGCAAACAAGCATAATATCAACTTTGTGGAGTAATCCAATTAGTTTCATATCCTCAAATAAGTCAGTGTCTCCTGTATGATATATTGTTGGTCCGTTTTTTATTGTGATTAAAAAACCTCCAGGATTTCCACCGTAAATAAGGCTTTGAGGTGCATCTTTGATTTCTAATGCGGAACTATGTACTGCTGGAACAAATAAGACTTTAACTTCTCCTTCAAGTAGAGTTATTTCACCTCCAAAATTACCTGTAGTTTCATAACCAAACTGTTTTTCTGGATATCCTCTATATTTAACCATAGCTTTACCTAAATCATATGTAGCAACAAGCTTAGCTCCTGTAGTTTTAGCTATCTCTACAGAGTTACCAATATGGTCTCCATGAGCATGAGTTAATAAAATGAAGTCAACTTTGCGAAGTTGTTGAAGATGTTTTTCTCCTTCTTTGTTTGCAGGGTTAGTAATCCAAGGATCAATCAATAATACATTTCCCTTTGGAGTTTTGATTTTGAAGCTTGCATGTCCATACCATGTTATCTCTGTCGTAGCAAGACATATTGAGGGTAAAAAGATAGCTAAAAATAATAAAATTAATCTTTTCATTCTAATCCTCCCTTTCGAAATAATTATAAACTTTTTTTTAATTATAACAAATATAACAAAACAACCAAATTAGCGGGCTTTTTGAGAATTTTAAAAACTTATTCTTTTTTATCAGACAAGAGTGTGTCCTTCGCAATTCTGTCAAGAATGCCATTGATGAAAGCAGAGCTTTCTTTTGTAGAGTATTTTTTTGCTATTTCTACTGCTTCATTTATAGTTACTTGATAGGGAATGTCAGGACGATATAGTATTTCATAAATTGAGAATCTTAGAATATTTCTATCGATCGCTAACATTCTTTCTATGTGCCATTTATCAGCATACTTTTGAATAATTTTATCAATGTGGTCAATATTCTTAATTGTTCCTTCTATTAACTGATTTGCAAAAGATTTTATATCAGGATTCTGTGCTTCCTTATTTCTTTCCCAAAAATTTTCAATTTCTTCCTTTAATAAATCATAATCGCACATTTTTTTAGTGTTTTCATTCATTTCACAGGCATATAGAAATTGTAAGACATATTCTCTCGCTTTTCTTCGTTTCATATGAGTTTTATATATTTTTTAAGTGTTTAGCTGCTCTATCACTCTTGCCATCTCAATAGCTACAATAGCTGCCTCCCAACCCTTATTTCCTGCTTTTGAACCTGCTCTTTCTATTGCCTGTTCAATACTGTCAGCTGTAATTACTCCGAATGACACAGGTATGCCTGTTTCTAAACCAACAAGAGCTATTCCCTTTGATACTTCAGCAGCTATGTAATCAAAATGAGGAGTTGCTCCTCTAATTAAGGTGCCAAGACATACAATTGCATTAAACTTTCCAGATTGAGCTAATTTTTTTGCAATCAATGGAATCTCAAATGAACCAGGAACTTTTACGATTTCAATGTCTTCTTTATTGGCTCCATGTCTTACTAAGGCATCAATGGCACCTTCAAGAAGTCTTGAAGTAATAAAATCATTAAATCTGCTTACGATAATGCCAAATTTTAGTCCTTTAGCTTCAAGTTTACCTTCAATTACTTTCATTTTGTCTCCTCCTTTTTTAAGGATAAAATAATTCAAATCTTCTCATTCTAACATTTATTACAAGAGCAATTCCTATAAAATTAGCAAGAAGTGTTGTACCTCCATAACTCATAAAAGGTAAAGGAATTCCAACTACGGGCATAATTCCAAGAGTCATTCCAATGTTTATAAAAAAGTACAATATGAAGACTGAAGTAAAACCTAAGGATAAAAATTTACCAAAGTTATCCTTTGCAATTGTAGAGGTTTGAAAGCATCTCATAAAAATAATAAAATAAAGAGTCAAGAGAAATAAACATCCTACAAATCCCCATTCTTCTGCAAAGATTGGAAAGATAAAATCAGTATGTCTTTCTGGAAGAAATTTCAAAGGTCCTTGTGTCCCCTGAAGAAAGCCTTTTCCCAAAAATCCTCCTGAGCCTACAGTGATTACTGATTGCATAACATTATAACCAATGCCTTTTGGATCTATAGTGGGATCAATAAAAGCAATTAGCCTATTTCTTTGATACTCTCTTAATCCTTCCCACAAAATTTCCCATAGGAAAAATATGGAAATAAGAAATACTGAAAGAAAAAGTAACAATAATCTTATTTGCAGTCCCTTATAGATTATCATTATAAATGTGATTGAAAGAATAAGAAGAGCTGTTCCAAGATCAGGCTGTTTAACAATAAGTACAAAAGGTATTATGCCAAAAATAAATAGAGTTTTTAGAGTATCCTTTACTGATAAAGGAGAGTTTTTGTTTTCCAGAAATGCCGAGATACTGATTATAAAGATGATTTTAAATATCTCTGAAGGCTGAAATGAAAAAAATCCAAGATTTATCCATCGTTTTGCTCCCATCGCGGTTTTACCAATAAAAAGAACTAAAACAAGAAGCAAAATTCCAGTGATATAGAATATTAACCAGAAATTTTTGAGTTTTAGATAATCAAATGTTACAAATATGAATAAAAATACTATTGCTATCGTAAGCCATATTAACTGTTTTACATAGAAAGGAGGCTGTTCTCCTTCATCAAGAGGCGGTCTTGTAGCGCTATAGATTGTCAAAATTCCAATAATACATATAAAGACAACTATACTAAAAGTAATCCAATCAAAAGAAGTAATCAGTCTTCTGTCAATTTTTAACATTTAACTGCCTTTTTTTAAGAATATATCCTTCAAGAATATTTTTTGCCAAGGGTGCAGCAACAGCTCCTCCGCTTCCTCCATGTTCCACAATAACAGCAAATACTATTTCAGGTTTTTCTACCGGAGCAAAACCAATAAACCAAGCATGATGTTCAATGTTTTTGTATGATATTTTTTCTTTAATTTTTTTACTAACTACTTGAACTGTTCCAGTTTTTCCTCCGAATTTTATTATATAAGAGCGAGCACCTGCTGCTGTGCCGTTTGGTTCGTTTACAACTCCAGAAAGTATATTTTTAATAATTTCAAGATTTTTAGGATTTAGATTTAAATATTCTCTCTGAGGGCTTGTATTCCTAATTATGTATGGAGTAACTTTTATACCTCCATTTACTAATGTAGCCATAATATTTGCCATCTGTAATGGAGTTACTTTAAGAAATCCCTGTCCAATAGAAGTATTGAATGTATCGCCTAAAAACCAAGAGGTTTTTTTTACATTTCTTTTCCATTCTTCATTTGGAACCAGTCCTGGCTTTTCTTCAGAACTAAAACCTGTAGGACTTCCTAATCCTAATAAAGTAGCATATTTATATATTTTCCCTATACCGAGAATTCTTCCAAGTTCATAAAAATAGACATCGCATGATTCTATTAATGCTTTTGCCAAATTTACAGGACCATGTCCTTCTTTTTTCCAACATCCAAAACTCCATTTTCCAAAGTTTATTCCTCCAGCGCAGTTGACAAGATTTTTTTCAGGAGTTATTAGTCCTTCTTCAAGTGCTGCGAGCGCTGTAATAATCTTAAATGTTGAACCTGGTGCATATAATCCTTGAATTGCTCTATTAAGCAATGGAGTCCGTGAATTATTTAGTAACTCATTCCAATAACTGTCTGAACCTCCTTCAACAAAAATATTTGGGTCAAAGGAGGGAGAGCTTAGTAATGCTAATATTTCTCCTGTGTCAGGTTTTAATGCAACAAAGGCTCCAGAGTAACCTTCAAAGGCTTTATAAGCTGACTCTTGCAGTAATGCATCAATCGTTAAGTAGATATCTTCACCTTTTATGGGAGGAGACTCTTTTATAAGTCTTAATTCTCTTCCAAGAGCATCAACTTCTATGATTTTTTCTCCTGGTACTCCCAAAAGCTTTGCATCAAATGTTTTTTCTAATCCAGTTTGTCCTACTAAAAAATAAGAAGGTAAATTCTTATATTGAGGATTGGTTCTTATTTGTTGTTCTGTAATTTTACCGAGATATCCTAATAGATGAGCTGTTGCAGGACCAAATGGATAGTGTCTTTTTATCTCTGTTTCTATTATTAATCCAGGTATCTCTGAACGTCTTGCTTCAAGCATAGCGATTTCTTTAAATGTTAAATTTTCCTTTATTCTTATAGGCATATAGATGCTTTCAGACTTTCTTTTAAATTTCTTCTGTAAATCTTCCACAGATATATTTAAAATTTTGGCTAAAAGATTTACATCTACTTTATCTGTATATTCTGGAGAAATTAAGGCAGCAAAAGAGGGAATATTTTCAACTAAAGGGATACCGTTTCTGTCATAGATAATTCCACGTGGAGCAGGTATTTTTATTATTCTAATTCTATTTTGTTCAGCAAGTTTTTTGTACTTTTCTGTATTTAGTATCTGAAGTTGCCAAAGTCTTAGTAAAATTATGATAAAAATTACACAAACTACGGCTACAAATATGTAGTCCTTAACTTTCATGGCTTTTTCCAGCTTAAGATTAAACCAAACGGAATATTTACAAGTGCCTTTATCAAAGATGTTTTAAGAAGCATAATATATCCTACACTGATATTAAAAAAATATATCATAATAAAGCTATAGATGAGTTCATCTATCATAGTAAAAAGGCAGATAATAACAGCTTTGAATAGTTCTGTCCAATGAAAAAAAAGTTGTTTAATCAACAGAATTAATAAATAACCAGTGATAGTTTTGGATATAATTGAAGGACCAATTATACCCTGAAATAAGTCCTCTACTAATCCAATCATAAGAAAAAATAAAATAGGCAAAAGCTCCGAGGGTGCAATTTTTTTTTGTTCTATATCTGGAAAAAAATAGTGTATGACAAAGAGAAATATCAATAGAAATGAAAAATTAAGGGTTATTCCATCAATTGTGATGAGTTGTTCAAGCAAAAAAGTAAAAGATGTAAGAATAACCCATTTAATGAGAAAATTCATATCAAGTTTTAACTATTGCTACTTCTTCAATTTTTGTTTCTGATTGATAGGGTATAACTTCTATATGTTGAAAAAAGCCTTTTTTTCTTTCAATTTTCTTTACTACGCCAACTTTAATACCTTCTGGAAAAATTCCATCTGTTCCTGATGTTATCAGTATATCTCCCACTGCTATATCTTCTTCTAAGGGAATATACTTTAAAACACATATATTTGTTCCTGTTCCACTTACTACTCCTTCAACCCTTGTCCTTTCAACTCTTACAGAAACAGAAAAATTAGGATCAGTTAATGAGAGTACTTCTGAAAAGTTTGCCGATGTGAATATGATTTTTCCTGCTAATCCATTCAAGGTTATAACAGGCATTCCTACTTTTACTCCCTGTTCATGCCCTTTATTTATCCAAAAAGTTTTAAGGAATTTGTTTGAACCTACTCTTATCACCTTTGCGATGCTTATAACTTCTTTTCTTTTTTCTTTGAGATTTAGCAACTCTTTTAATCTTTTATTTTCTTCAATAAGTTCATGATAAGATTTTTGTTGAAGCAGAATTTGATATAACTGTTCTTTCAAATGTTTATTTTCCTCTCTTAATTTTAATGTCTCAGAAAAGAAGTTTTTCATGTATTGGAAAGGTAATATTAAGACTGAAATATCAAGCTTATTAAAGTTTAGAAGTCCTTTTGATTGATAACTTATAAGCAAAAAACTGATTAAGCATATACCAACTATGATGAAGAGATTTACTCTTTTTGTCATTAGTTGACATTAATAGAGATTCTTTTAAGTAAATCAAGTTTATCAAGCATAGCACCACATCCTTTAACGACTGCTCTGAGGGGATCATCTGGAATTATTACGGGCACACCCGTGTGTTCTCTTATAAGAATATCAAGCCCTCTTAGTAATGCACCACCTCCAGCTAATACAATGCCTTTGTCTGCTATATCAGAGGCAAGTTCTGGAGGAGTATTTTCTAAAGTTACTTTTATTGTTTCCAGGATAATTGAAACAGGTTCTTGTAAAGCTTCTCTGATTTCTTCTTCTGTAATATTTATTGCTTTAGGTATTCCAGTTATCAAATCTCTTCCTTTAATCTCCATTGTTCTGTTAGAGTTTAAAGGATAAGCGCTTCCGATATTTATTTTTATTAGTTCAGCAGTCCTTTCTCCTATCATAAGATTGTATTTCCTTTTTATATAAGCTATTATTGCTTCATCCATTTTGTCTCCACCAACCTTTACAGCCTTTGAGCAAACTATACCATCAAGAGAAATTACGGCAACATCTGTGGTGCCACCACCTATATCAACTATCATGTTTCCCGAAGGCTCTCCAACAGGAAGTCCTACTCCTATTGCTGCAGCCATAGGTTCTTCTATAAGATATACTTCTCGTGCTCCTGAGGCGATTGCTGCATCTTTAACAGCTCTTTGTTCAACTTGAGTGATTCCAGAAGGCACGCCAATTATAATTCTTGGAGAGATAAAGCATTTTCTATTATGAGCTTTTGTAATAAAGTATTTAAGCATCTCTCCTGTGGCATCAAAATCCGCTATAACTCCATCTTTGAGAGGTTTTATTGTTATAATATTAGCTGGAGTTTTTCCCATCATCTCCTTTGCTTCACTACCAACAGCAATAACTTTTTTGTTGTCTCTTCTTACTACAACAACTGAAGGTTCATCACATACAATTCCTTTGCCTTTTACATAAACCAATGTATTTGCTGTACCTAAATCAATGGCAAGGTCATTAGAAAATTTTCCAATTATTTTTTCAAGAAACACCGTATCCTCCTTGTTAGATTTGATTTTAAATTATTTTAAAATATTTTAGATTTATTCTTCTATTACTGAGGTTTTTGCTAAATAATCACCTAATCTTTTACTTTCAGAGTCACCTATCATAATAATGAACTCAAAGAGGAAGATCATGAGACAGATTAACCACCCAATTACTGGTATTGATAAGAAAAATAATGAAAGAGCTAATGGTAAATTTCTGAGTATTGAGTCTCTAAAATCTGCATTTCTTTGTTTTTCAATATTAGTAACTCTCAGTCGCAAAAGTTTTTTCCCTATGCTACAACCTTTAAATAACCCGTCACTTATTAATAGATAAAAAATTCCTAAGAATATTCCTACTTCATGGAATATTTTCCAAAGAATTAATACGACTATTAAATCTATCAATTTGGCGATTGTTCTTAAAAAAACAATATTATTAGTCATTTTTATTGTTTCATTATTATTTTAAATATTTCGTAGCACATATTAGTACTTGCCTCTTCTTTGTATAAACAATTATGATAGGATACAATAAAATTTATTGATAAAGCAAAACATTAATAGAAACTACATCAGGAGGGTAAAATGGGCAATAAAATTTTAAAAAGTGTGTTGGTACTGAGTTTTTTTATTTTTTTATTACTTTATTGTATAACATGGGCTTATGCAGAAATTATCGCGAAACCAGGAAATTTTGATCATTTCCAGATTCATGCCCCAGATGTACTAATAGCGGGTAATGAATATAAAATAGTTGTCTATGCTGTAGATCGTTTTGGAAACCTTGTTAGTATGCCTTCTGATAGCATTAAAGAATATAAATTAACTGTAAAGGGCTCCGCTGTAGTGTCTCCCTCTAAGTTTAAGTCTAATGAAATAACTCAATCAGGTTTAATAATCAATTTTAAAGATGAAAAGGCAGAAGAGGTTGTATTAGCCCTTTATGAGATTAATAGTCCTTTCCCGTTAGTTGAAAAAAAGATAAAAATTTTACCAGCAGAGATATCTGCTCTTAATATAAAGGTTCCCCCTACAGTAAGAGTAGGGAACGAGTTTGAAGTATTAATTTCAGGATCCGATCGTTTTGGTAATACTGTCTGTAAAGACTTTAATCCAAAAGAGTTAAATCTATTTTTTAAGGGTGATATTTCTCCTCAGATAAAGGACATTCAGTATTTTTCAGATAGTTGTCTTGTTAAAGTTAAACTTTTTTCAGAAAAGATAGGAGTTTTTCATATTGAAGCAGATTTATTGGATAGAAAAGTAACGGGCAAAAGCACTACAGTAGAAGTTCTAAATGCTACAGTTAATTCTTTTATTATCAATGCACCTGAAGAAGCAGTGGTAGATGAACCTTTTGATATAACAATACTGGCAATTGACAGATTTAATAACTTTGTTAAGGATTTTGCTGCTCAAAGAGAAAAAATAGTTATAGAAGCACAGGGCAAGGGTTATATTTTTCCATCAGAGTTGACATCCTATGCTTTTTCAGATGGAAAGGCAAGATTAAGTATTCGTTATGATAGACCAGAGGAGATTAAAATAGTAGCTAAGCTTGCTAGTAATAATGCAGTTAGAGGAGAAAGTAATCCTATAAAGATTGTTCCGCCAAAGGTAAAAAGATTTGAAGTAATTTCACCTGATACAATCATTGCAGGGCAAAAATTTAAGGTAAAAATTATAGCATATAATCATCTTGATAAGCTTATGTCAAACTATAATCTTTATGGCAACACAGTAGTTTTAAAGTCATCTGGATCAGGTATGCTTACTCCAAATAGAGTTCCACCATCAGAGTTTGTAAACGGTATTGCTACTGTTGAGTTAATGTATGATAAGGCAGAAAAGTTTGAAATTTTTGCAACGGTGGAAGAAAAAGAAGTTTCTCCTAAAGAAGTCAAAGTTATTGAAGAGCAAAAGGTTGAAAAACCAAAGAAAAAGGTAGTTAAAAAGAAAGAATCAAAGGAAGTTAAAGGCAAAAAAAAGGTTTCATCTGCAAAAGCTCAAACCTTAGAACTTAAAAATGTTTCTATTGTTGAAACAAAGAATGGTTCTACGTTGACTCTTTTTATCCCCAATATAGATAAACATGGGGGCTATCATCCAATCACAAAAAAAACAGGCAGTAGTATGTCAGTTATACTTGAAGTTTATCCAGTCAAAAATAAATTAGAGACACCTTTAAAGATTGACTCAGAATTTATAAAAGATATCTCTGTATCTGAAGAACAAAATAAGGTTTTATTAAATATAACTCTAAAAAGACCTCTAAAATATCGTGTAGTAAAGAAAAAAGATGAACTCCTTATAGAGTTCAGGAGAAGTTAATGGGTTTTTTTGATAAGCTTAAAGAAAAACTAATAAAAACAAAGCAAAACATTATTGAAAAAATAGAGGCTGTAATCCCTGTAGGAGCTAAAATAGATGAATCAACAATAGAGGAGATTGAAGAGATTCTTATTTCTTCCGATGTAGGAGTTAAGGCAACAGAGGAGATAATAGGTATACTGAGAAAAAAAGTTAAAGAAGATGGCATTAGGGATTCTTCAGCCCTTAAATTAGCTCTAAAAGAGGAGCTTATTAACCTGCTTAAAAATAATAATTCTTTAAACTTGACCAATACTCCTTCAGTTATTCTTGTTGTAGGAGTAAATGGAGTTGGTAAGACTACTACGATAGGCAAATTAGGTTATAAATTTATTAATGAAGGTAAGAGCGTTGTTTTTGCAGCTTCAGATACTTTTAGAGCTGCAGCTATACAGCAGCTTGAGATATGGGCAAAGAAAGTAGGAGCAGATATTATAAAACATAAAAGTGGTGCTGATCCAGCAGCTGTAGCTTTTGATGCATTGGAACATGCTAAGGCAAAAAATAAAGATATAGTAATAATAGACACAGCAGGAAGACTTCATACCAAAGTTCATCTTATGGAAGAATTGAAAAAGATTGATAGAGTTATAAAAAAGTCAATACCGGATGCTCCCCATGAAACTTTGCTTATTTTGGATGCTACGACAGGACAGAATGCTGTAAGACAAGCTTCTTTATTTAATGAGGCTGTTAAACTTACAGGCGTAGTTGTTACAAAGCTTGACGGAACAGCAAAGGGTGGTATAGTTTTCAGTGTAAAAAAAGAGATAGGAATTCCTATAAAGCTAATTGGTATAGGTGAAGAAATTGACGATCTAAAAGAATTTAATCCTACAGAGTTTGTTAATGCTTTATTTGATTAGATTTTGGAGAATGGTTGCGGGGAGAGGATTTGAACCTCTGACCTTCGGGTTATGAGCCCGACGAGCTACCTGACTGCTCCACCCCGCGATAAATTTAATATAAACAAAATTTTGAAAAATTGTCAAATCTGTTAATAAAATGGTTGAAGTCATGAAAATTGTAATTGCATCAAGAAACGTTAAAAAAACAGAAGAATTAAGACGAATTTTAGAGGGAGTTGAAATAAATCTTCTTTCTATTAATGATTTTCCAGAACTTGAAGAAGTAGAAGAAGATGGAGTTACTTTTGAGGAAAATGCGTTGAAGAAGGCAAGATATGTTTGTCAAAAAACTGGATTACCTGCTATTTCTGATGATTCAGGGTTAGAAGTAGAGGCATTGGGAGGTAAGCCCGGGGTTAGGTCGGCAAGATATGCGGGAGAAAGAGCAACTGATGAGGATAATATAAAGAAACTTTTAAAAGATTTAGAGGGAGTTCCCTTAGAAAAGAGAAATGCAAGATTTGTATGTTGTATTGCGTTGGTTTTTCCAAATGGCCAGGAATATATCTTTTGGGGTTATGTAAAGGGTACAATTACAGAGTCTCCAAGAGGCAATTATGGTTTTGGATATGATCCTGTATTCATACCTGAAGGATTTCAAAAGACATTTGCTGAAATGGAGCCATACGAGAAAGACAAGATAAGCCATAGAAGAGAGGCTCTTAATAAATTGAAAGATTTTTTGTTAAAGTTTAAGACCCCCTTATAAGTAAAATTTATTATAAAATTATAAAAATTAAGTTGCTTTTTAAATCGTAATAGGTTAAATTATAAACCACAAAGTTTAATATCTTCACTTCAAAGGAGGTTTTAATGAGATTAGTATTCTTAGGTGCTCCAGGGGCGGGAAAGGGAACGCAAGCGAAAAGACTTGTAGAAAAATATGGTATTCCTCAGATATCAACAGGTGATCTTCTTAGAGCAGCAGTTGCTGCAGAAACTCCACTTGGTAAAGAAGCAAAGGCATATATGGATAGAGGAGAGCTTGTTCCTGACAGTGTAGTTCTTGAAATGGTTAAAGAAAGACTTTCTCAAGAGGATTGTAAAAAAGGTTTTATTCTTGATGGATTTCCCAGAAATGTTGCCCAAGCAGAAGCGCTTGATAAAATGCTATCTGAGATGAATATGCCATTAGATTTAGTATTAAATCTTGATGTTCCCTTTGATGATCTTATGAAAAGGCTTACAGGAAGAAGAACATGTAAATCCTGTGGACAGATGTATAATATTTATTACTCTCCATCAAAGGTTGAAGGAAAGTGTGATAAATGTGGTGGTGAACTTTTTCAGAGAGATGATGATAAAGAAGAGACTATTAGAAAAAGACTTGAAGTCTATAGAGCTCAAACAGAGCCTTTAATTGATTATTATTCAAAAAAAGCAATTCTTAAGAGTGTTTCAGGTACAGGTAATATAGATGAAATCTTTAATAGTATTTGTACCATTTTAGAAAAAAAAGTAAACTGAAGGAGGGAAATGTATGCCAGAGGTAAGAATTAAAACATTACCACCTCCACATGGTGGAAAGCTTGTTGAAAGAGTTGTTCGTGATCCCCAAATGGCAAGAAAACTAATGGAAAAATGTTCTGCAGTTTATGACATTAAACCCACTCTCTTTAAGGGTAATCCGGTAAGAAATGTTTACAGAGAGATTATGTCAGTCTGTTATGGATTCTTTAGTCCTGTTGAAGGTTCTATGACAAAGGCTGATCTTGAAAGTGTACTTGAAAGAAGAAGATTAAAAAGTGGGTGGGTTTTTCCATATCCGATTCTCTTTGATGTTTCAGAGGAAGATTTTAAAAAGCTTGGCGTAGGACCAGGTGATTGGCTTTTGTTGAGACTCAAGGGAGAGCCTTTTGCAATTTTGGAGATTGAAGAAGTTTATGAAATTGTTCCAGGTGATATAGCAGTAAGAACTTTTGGTACGCCTGAGAAAAATCCTGAGGTTGTTAGGGTTCCATTTGATCAAAAACATACTGGATATAATATTTACTGCTCATTAAATCCAATTATTTTAGCAGGTAAATATACAATTATAAATGAGCCAAAGATAAGACCACCATTTGATAGATTCTGGTATCCACCTAAGAGAGCAAGGGAGGAGTTTGAAAAAAGAGGTTGGACCACAGTAATTGCTCATCAGACAAGAAATGTTCCTCATACTGGACATGAAGCATTAATGAAAAATGCAGCTTATATTGGAGATATAAAACCCTGTGACGGTATTGTAGTTAATGCGATCATTGGCGCAAAGAGAATTGGAGACTTCCCAGATGAGGCAATTGTTGAAGGGCATGAGATGCTTCATCTGGCTGGATATATAAAACCAGAGCGTCATCTTGTAACTATTACACTTTGGGATATGAGATATGGAAATCCAATTGAGTCACTTCTTCATGCAGTAATTAGACAGAATATGGGTATTTCCTTCCATATGTTTGGAAGGGATCATGCAGCACTTGGTGAGTACTACGATATCTATGCAACCCAGATACTATGGTCTAAGGGAATTCCAAGCTTTGGATTTGATGCTCCACCCTATGAAGTAGATGGTGGTTTTTATATAAGACCACAAAATATTGCTGAATTCTGGTATTGTCCAAAATGCTTAGAGTTTGCCTACTCTGAAAACTGCAATCATAAGGGAATATATTCAAGATACTCTGGTAGCTTTATAAGAGGATTAATAAATGAAGGTGTAACACCACCACCACAGATTTACAGACCTGAAGTCTATAAAGTAGTTGTAAAATGGTGGAAAGAGTTTGGTTATCCATTTAATAATGAAAAATACTTGAAAGATAGAGAAGAAAGATTAGAAGTTGATATGCCTCACATGGAATTACCAGCTCACTTAAAAAAATAGAGGAGGTGAATAATGGCTAAATATTTCGGAGTGGTAATTGATGAAGCAAGACTTAAGGCTATAAAGGGAACTCCTCTTGAGGAGAAAGTAGAGCCTATCTTTGGTGGAGCATTAAAGAGATTAGTTATTGAAGTCTCTGATGAGCTTGGTCAAAAAGTAATTGAGCAATTCTCAAAGGCAAGATTTGATGCAAGAGGATTCATTGAGGAAACACCTGCAGCATTTAAAAGACTTGTATTTAAAAAGATCGTAGAGAAGAAGTCGCTTGGTCCTGAGGTAATAGAAGCTGCCATAGAGGAGATTCCCTCTATTAAGGATCAAATTGAAAAAGAAGACAGAGAGCTTCCAGTACCAGATATTGATATAAGCGATATACTTGAGTTACAAAAAAATCCGGTACAAAAGCCAGCATAACAAAAAATTAAAAAAGGAGGTTAAACTATGCCAAGCTTTGTAATTACTGAAAAGTGTGATGGATGCAAAGCACAAGACAAAACAGCATGTCAGTACATATGTCCTAATGATCTTATGACATTGGACAGAGAGAAAATGAAGGCTTATAATCAAGAGCCCGAGCAGTGTTGGGAATGCTACAACTGTGTAAAGATATGCCCACAGCAGGCAATTGAGGTAAGAGGTTATCAAGATTTCTGCCCACTTGGTGCAAGTGTTATCCCAATGAGAGGACAGGATTCAATAATGTGGACAATCAAGTTTAGAAATGGAACTATTAAGAGATTTAAATTCCCAATCAGAACAACACCTGAGGGTTACTGGAAAGCAGAAAATATTTATGAGGGATTACCTGAGCCTGATTATTCAAAAATTAAAAGTCCTGGTTTCTTTAATTATGAAGCAAGAAAAGAGTAAAAACTAAATAAGGAGGTATAAGATGGAAAAAGAGACTTGCACATTTTCATATTGTCAGAGACCAGAAGTAACAGAGGTAGAGACTGATCTTCTTATAATTGGTGGTGGTATGGCTGGTTGTGGAGCTGCATATGAGGGCGCAAGATGGGCAACTCCAAAGGGTCTTAAAGTAACACTTGTTGACAAAGCAGCAGTGGACCGTTCTGGTGCTGTTGCAATGGGTCTTAGTGCTATTAACACTTATATCGGTGAGAATAAGGTTGAGGACTATGTAAGATATGTCCGTGCAGACCTTATGGGAATTATTCGTGAAGATCTTGTCTATGATCTTGGAAGACATGTTGATAACTCAGTTCATATGTTTGAGGAATGGGGACTTCCTATTTGGAAAAAAGGTGCGGATGGTTGGTCAAGAGATGGCTTTCAGGCAAGAGAAGAGGGAATTCCTTCATTAAAAGATGGTGGAGTTCCTTGTCGTTCAGGTAAATGGCAGATAATGATAAATGGTGAGTCTTATAAAGTTATCGTTGCAGAGGCAGCAAAAGCAGCCCTTGAATATAACAGAAAAGCAACAGGACAAGCACAAAATCTCTTTGAAAGAGTATTTATAACAAGGCTTGTTAGAGATGCTAAAGATCCAAAGAGAATGGCCGGTGCAATCGGCTTTAGCGTAAGAGAAAACAAGGTTTATCTCTTCAAAGCAAAGGCAATTCTTATTGCATGTGGTGGAGCTGTTAATGTATTTAGACCAAGATCAACAAAAGAAGGTATGGGTAGAGCTTGGTATCCAGTATGGAACTCTGGTTCAGGATATTATCTTGGAATGACTGCTGGAGCAGAAATGACAATGATGGAAAACAGATTTGTTCCAGCAAGATTTAAGGATGGATATGGACCAGTTGGTGCATGGTTCCTATTCTTCAAGGCAAAAGCTACAAACGCTCTTGGTGAAGACTATTGTGCAAAAGACACACCAGAGTTTAAGGAAGCAGTTCAGAAATATGGAAAATGGGCAGAGGCTCTTGGAACCGCAATAAGAAACCATCTTATGATGCAAACGATGAAACAGGGTAAGGGTCCTGTGTTAATGAATACACACACTGCAATGCAGGAACTTGCAAAGCAGATGGATGCAAAGAGATTTAAACATCTTGAGGCAGAAGCTTGGGAAGACTTTCTTGACATGTGCATTGGTCAGGCAGGTCTGTGGGCAGCATATAATATTGAGCCAGATAAGGTTCCATCAGAGATTATGCCAACAGAGCCTTATCTACTTGGTTCCCATGCTGGTTGTGCAGGATTCTGGGTAAGTGGACCTGGAGACATTCCTGGAGCACCATCTGAGTGGTTCTGGGGTTACAACAGAATGGGTACTGTTCCTGGGCTTTTCTTTGCTGGTGATGTAGTTGGTGCCTCAGGACATAAATTCTCTTCAGGTTCTCATGCTGAAGGAAGAATTGCAGCAAAAGCTGCTATTGCCTTCATACTTGACAATGCTGGATATACTCCAACTGTGGGAGAGGACATTAATGCTCTTGTAGCAGAATTGTATCTCCCATTTGAGATATACGAGAAGTATAAGACTTATTCCACTGATCCAAGGGTTAATCCATACTATATTAAACCTGATATGTATCAGGCAAGACTTATGAAGATTGCTGATGAGTACTTCGGTGGAATTGGAACATGGTACATGACCTCTAAGACCATGATTGAAGAAGGACTCAGAAAGCTTCAGTTCCTCAAAGAGGATGCTAATAGGCTTGCAGCATCAAATCTCCATGAGCTTCTCCGTTGCTGGGAGAACTATCACAGAACTCTTGCTCTTGAGGCTCATGCAAGACATATTCTCTTCAGAGAAGAGTCTCGTTATCCTGGTTATTACTACAGAGGTGACTTTGACTTTGTTGACGATACCAACTGGCGTTGTTTTGTCAACTCAGTCTATGATCCAGCAACAGATACATTTACTCTTAAGAAAGTTCCATACGTACAAATTATTCCTGACTAATATGAAAGCAAAAAAGGGAGGGATAAAACTCCCTCCCTTTATCTTCTTTTTAGTTTTTAATTTTAAGTTTAAAAAATTCGTAATGCAGCGGAAAGCTGTATTACGAATTTTTATGTTTAAGATAACTCAATAAAGGAGGCTCAGAATGCATCATAATGGTAGCTCACGAATCTTAGTCATTGGAGGGGGATTTAGTGGTTTGACTGTTGCTGTTGAAGCTGCTGAGACAGGTTCGGAAGTAATAATTGTTGAGAGAAATCCCTATCTCGGTGGAAGAGTTGCTCAGCTAAATAAATATTTTCCTAAAATCTGTCCACCACTATGTGGTCTTGAGATAAACTATCGTCGTATTAAAGTAAATCCACAGATAAAGTTTTATACAATGGCGCAGGTTGAGTCAATTTCAGGTGTACGAGGTGACTATAATGTAAAAATAAAGATCAATCCAAGATATGTAAATGAAAACTGTACTGCTTGTAATGCCTGTACTGAAGTATGTCCTGCCGAGAGAGATAATGACTTTAATTTTGGGCTTAATAAAACAAAAGCAATTTATTTGCCTTTTGAGCAGTCTTTTCCATTAATATATGTAATAGACAGACAAGCTTGTCCAAAAGATTGTCCTGCACCTTGTGTTGAGGCATGCAAATACAATGCAATTGATTTAAATATGCAGAGTAAAACAGTAGAAGTTAAAGTAGACTCAATTGTTGTTGCTACAGGTTGGAAGCCATATGATGCAGCAAAAATAGACAATTTAGGATTTGGTAAAGTTAAAAATGTAATTACAAATATGATGTTTGAAAGACTTGCATCTAAGAATGGTCCTACAGGGGGACAAATTTTAAGACCTTCTGATGGTAAACCTGTTGAAAAAATTGCTTTTGTTCAGTGTGCTGGCAGTAGAGATGAAAATCATCTGCCTTTTTGTTCATATATTTGTTGTCTTGCCTCTTTGAAACATATTCTTTACTTAAAAGAGCAAAATCCTGATGCTGAAGCTTATATATACTACATTGATATAAGAACACCTGGTAGATATGAGAAATTTTTCAATCAAGTAAAAGATCAAGCTGGAGTCAATTTAATTAAGGGTAAAGTAGCGGCTATTGAACAAGATTCAGAATCAGATGATGTTGTAGTTACAGTAGAGGATATGATTAATATGCAAAAGATAAAACAAAAAGTAGATATGGTTGTTCTTGCCACAGGAATGCAGCCAGAGGGCTTAGAACTTAAGGTTCCAGGAATTCAATATGCTATGGAAGGTTTTGTAATTGATTCTGATGGTATTTATGCTGCAGGATGCGCAAAAAGCCCTATGGATGTAGCAGGATGTGGAAAAGATTCAACAGGCGCAGCCCTTAAGGCAATTCAGATTGGTATAAGGAGGTAAAGCTATGCAAAAGAAAATAGGACTTTATATCTGCAAAGGCTGCGGTATAGGCGATGTAATAAATACTGAAAAAATTGCTAATATAGCAAAGAATGCCCTTAGAGTTCCTGTTGTAACAGTCAGTGATATACTTTGTAGTAATGAAAGTGTAGAATTAATAAAAAAAGATATTGCTGAACAAGGAGTAAACAGCATAGTTATTGCAGGATGTTCTCCAAGAGTAAAAACCTATGAGTTTTCATTTCCAGGTTGCTTTGTTGAAAGAGTTCCTCTAAGGGAACTTGCTGTATGGACAATTGAGTCTGATGAAGAAAAACAGTTGGCTGCAGAAGACTATGTGAAATTGGGTGTTGTTAAAGCTCAAAAGGGAGAAGTACCTGAACCATACATCATTGATATAAACAAGACAATTCTTGTAGTTGGTGGTGGTATTTCAGGTATGACAGCTGCATTGGAGGTAGCTAAATCTGGATATGATGTGGTTCTTGTAGAAAAAGAAGCTGAGCTTGGTGGCTTTGCAAGAAAGCTTTATAAGAGAGTACCCACCGATGATTACTCAAAAGGAGTCTTAGCAGATGTAAATCTTGATTCGATTATTAATGAAGTAACATCGAATCCAAAGATTAAAGTTTATACATCCTCAAAGATTGAAAGAATAGATGGACAGCCTGGTGATTTTGATGTAACGATTGCAAAGAATGGCTCTACTGAGACAATAAAAATTGGTGCAATTATTCAAGCAACAGGCTGGAAACCATATGATCCTAAGAAGCTTACCAAAAAATACGGTTATGGTAAGTTTAAAGATGTAGTTACAAATTTTGAGTTTGAAGAAATTGCAAAGAAATACAATGGCGTTATTAAAAGACCATCGGATGACAAAAAGGTAAAATCTGTTTTATTTATCCAGTGCGCAGGACAAAGAGATGCGGAACATCTACCTTATTGTTCCGCTATGTGTTGTGTGACTTCACTTAAGCAGGCAAGATATGTAACTGATGGAAATCCTGATGCTTCTGCAATTATTATTTACAAAGATATGAGAACTCCAGGTAAATTAGAGTATTACTACAAGGAAGCACAGAATAATCCAGGAATCATGCTTGCAAAAGGTGAAGTAACAGGAATAAGAGAAGAATATGATAAACTTATCGTTACAGTTAAAGATTCCTTATTTGGTGAGCAAGTTGAAATAGAAACAGAAATGGTTGTTCTTGCCACAGGAATGGTTCCAACTACTAAAGAACCTCAGGATTATCTTATAGGACTTGCTGAGGCAGCGGCAAAGGGAGATGAGGAAAAGGCAAAATATATTGAAAAAACGAAGAAGCCAGAGTTTATTCTTAATCTTGGATATCGTCAGGGGCCTGAACTTCCTTTCTTAGAAGGTGGTTTTGGTTTTGTTGACTCTAACTTTATCTGTTTCCAGTATGAAACAAGAAGAACAGGTATATATGCTATAGGACCTGTGCGTCAGCCAATGAATATGACAGAAGCACAAGAAGATGCTCGTGGAGCTGCCTTAAAAGCAATCCAATGTATTGAGCATGTGGCAAAAGGAATAGCAGTTCATCCTAGGTCGTGGGATACATCATTCCCTGAGCCAAACCTTACAAAGTGTACAGCCTGTAAGCGTTGTACAGAGGAGTGCCCCTTTGGTGCAATTGATGAAGATGAAAAAGGTATACCATTTTATAAACCTAACAGATGCCGTAGATGTGGAACATGTATGGGTGCATGTCCAGAAAGGATTGTATCTTTCAAGGACTACAGTGTGGATATGCTTGGCACAATGATGAAGAGTGTTTCTGTTCCCAGTGAGGATGACAGACCACGTATAATAGTTCTTTGTTGTGAGAATGACGCTTTTCCTGCGATAGAAACCGCAGCTTTCTATAGAGTTAAAATCGATCCTGCTGTGAGATTTATTCAGATGAGATGTCTTGGTTCAATGAATCTTGTCTGGATTGCTGATGCTTTCTCAAGAGGAGTTGATGGAATGCTTCTTTTAGGTTGTAAATTTGGTGAAAACTATCAATGCCATTTTGCAAAAGGTAGTGAGCTTGCAAAATATAGACTTGGTAAAGTTCAGGAAACACTGGATAGGTTACAGCTTGAAGCAGATAGAGTTCAGATGTATGAAGTTGCTATTGATGAATACTGGAGAATACCTCAGATAATTAATGAATTTATGGATAAAATCAGACAAATTGGTCCTAATCCATTTAAGGGCTTCTAAGGAGGGAAGAGATGGACAAACCATTAAAACCAGATTTACAGTTTGCAAGGGAAATTATAAAAGCTGGCGGAGAATCACTAAAAAAATGTTATCAGTGTTCTACATGCACGGTTGTTTGTAATCTTTCACCAGATGACAAACCATTTCCAAGAAAAGAGATGCTTTATGCTCAATGGGGTCTTAAAGAAAAACTTTTTAAAAATCCGGACATATGGCTCTGCCATCACTGTGGTGACTGCACCGCTTACTGTCCAAGAGGAGCGAAACCTGGTGAAGTATTAGGAGCAGTTAGAAATCTTATGATAAGAGAGTATTCTCCACCAAGCTTTCTTTCAAGATGGGTAGCTGATCCTAAGTATTTAATTTTACTATTTCTGTTTCCTATTTTATTGTTTCTTGGTGAACTATACCTGCTTGGATATTTTACAGGCACTGAAATTCCAAGAGGACCAAATGGTGAGATTGCTTACTCAAAATTTTTACCTGCTGTTCCATGGATTGATGTTCCATTTATGGCTGCAGCAGCCTTTGCAGTGATATGCTTTTATCTTGGAGCTAAAAAATACTGGCTTGACTTAACTGAAGGGGTAGAGCTTAAGAGAAAAGACATCTACAACTGTATATATGAAACAATTAAGGATATTCTGTTACATAGAAAATTTCAACTATGCACTCTAAACAAGGGAAGAACAACAGGGCATTTACTTGTTCTTTATGCTTTCATTGGTTTAGCTATTACAACCAGTATTGCAGCTTTCTATGAATGGGTACTGAAGTGGTACTCTCCTTATCCTCAAACAAATATTGTAAAGATAATTGGAAATATTAGCGGTATCGCTTTGATAATTGGAATGTTATACATAATTGCTAATAGATCAAAGAATGCAGTAAAGCAAGGAATTGGTAGCTACTTTGATTGGTTCCTTATAGTGGTAATTTTGGGAGTTGGTATAACTGGATTTATGGCTGAGATTCTTAGACTTGCAGATGCAGGTGTATTAGCATATGCTTCTTATGTTACTCATCTTGTGTTTGTATTTGTTCTCTTTACCTATGCTCCTCATTCAAAGATGGCACACATGGTTTACAGAGCCACAGCAATGGTGTTTGCAAAGGCGGTAATGAGACAAGAAAGTATTAAATAGAAAGAAGTAGCTTGAGTTAATTTAAAAACTCTTAAGGGCGGATTATAAAATCCGCCCTTTTTTATACTTCAATATAAATTTCTTCTTTACTTATTGGTCCGAGAATTGTTATTGAAAATTTCTTATCTCTTAAGAGGGAGGCTAAGTGTTGCACTTCTTTAAAAGAGACTTTTTTTATTTGTCTTATTTGGTCTTTAATACTGAGTAAATCTCCAAGATATAGTTCTTGATATGCTAAGTTATGCATAATTGAACTTGGAGATTCAGAAGCAAAAAGAATTTGAGATATAATTTGAGTTTTTGCTCTTTCTATCTCATCATTTTTCAAATCTTCAGGGATTTGTCTTATTATTCTGAAGATGATTTCAATTATTTTATTTATCTTGTCGTGATCGCAAGCAGTATAAACACCAAATACGCCTGTATCATGATAAAAAGAAGTAAAGGAGTAAATATTATATACCCATCCTCTTTCTTCTCTTATTTCTTGAAACAATCTTGAACTGACACTTCCTCCTATTATACAGTTAAGTATAGTTAAAGCATTTCTGTGAGGACTTTTAAATGGAAAAGTATCAACTCCCATACATAAATGGATTTCATTTAAGTCTTTCTCATATACTTTAATGCCAGGAGAAAAACTGTAATTATTAATTGTAGGAGATTTGTTAGAGGTTTTAATATTAATATTTTCTTCAAGATATTTAATTAAACTTTTTTCTTCAAAATTTCCAGCACAACTTATTATACAGTTGTTTATTCCGTAAAAGCTGTTGTAACACTCAATTATATCTTGTCTGGTTATTTTTGATACTGTAGATTCCTTTCCAAGAATTGGTTGTCCTAATCCATTAGGAAATGAGTTTTCCATAAAAAGATCATGAATTAGTTCATCTGGTGTATCATTTACTGTTCTTATTTCATCAAGGATAACTGAACGTTCTTTTTCTATTTCTTGTTCAGGAAAAAGAGGATTTGAATAAATATCTCCAATTATTTCTAAAGCTTTGCATATGGAAGTATTTAGAACTTTTATATATAATGCTGTAAACTCCCTTGAAGTAAAGGCATTTATGTCTCCCCCAATGCTGTCAATCTCAAAAGATATCTGTCGAGCGTTTCTTTTAGGTGTTCCTTGAAAAAAGAGATGTTCTATAAAATGAGATAGTCCATTTTTTGAGGAGACTTCATGTCTAGTTCCATGTTTTATCCATATACCAAGAACAAAGGATTTGTAATAATTCATTTTGTTCATTATTAAAGGAGTATTTGAAAAAAGATATGTTTTTTTTATCATCAGAGTTATTTTTTCGTGGCAGTTTTATTTTCTATCTCTCGAAGTGCTTCTTTTCTGCTTAAACGAACTCTTCCAAGTTCGTCAATCTCAATTACCTTAACAGGAATTTGATCTCCTATTTTTAATACTTCAGATACTCTTTGAATTCGTTTATCAGATATTTGAGATATATGAAGTAGACCTTCAACTCCAGGCATTATTTCGACAAAAGCACCAAAATCTACTATTCTTGTTACTTTTCCCATATAGATTCTTCCGAGTTCAGCTTCTTGAGTGATACCCTTAATAATTTCAATGGCTCTTTGTGCAGAAGCTTCATTCCAAGCAGCTATTTTAACAATTCCTTCTTTGTCTTCAATGTCTATCTTGACTCCTGTTTCTTCTATAATTCCTTTAATTACTTTGCCGCCTATACCAATAATATCTCTAATTTTTTCAGGTTTAACTTTTATTTTATATATTCTTGGAGCATATAATGAAAGTTCTTTTTTAGGTTCAGAGATAGTTTCAGCCATCTTTTTTAATATGAACAATCTTGCTTGTTTTGCTTGTTGAAGAGCTTCATTGAATACTTCATAACTGATACCAGAGATTTTTACATCCATCTGAAAGGCTGTTATACCTTTTTCAGTTCCTGCTACTTTAAAATCCATATCACCATAGCGATCTTCCATTCCAATAATATCAGTAAGTACAACAGTTTTATCTCCTTCTTTAATTAATCCCATCGCAACTCCTGCAACAGGCGCTTTTATAGGAACACCAGCATCCATAAGAGAAAGAGATGCTCCACATACAGTTGCCATTGAGGATGAACCATTTGATTCAAGAATATCTGATACCACCCTTATTGTATACGGAAATTCATCTTTGGAGGGAATTACATAACTTAATGCCCTTTCTGCAAGATAACCGTGCCCAATTTCTCTTCTTCCAGGTGCTCTTAAGGGTTTGACTTCTCCTACACTAAAAGGTAAAAAATTATAATGTAACATAAACGTTTTATATATTTCTCCCTCAAGAGAGTCTACTTTTTGTTCATCTTCGGATGTACCTAAAGTGGTTGCAACAAGAGCTTGAGTTTCTCCTCTTGTAAATAAGGCAGAACCATGAACTCTTGGAAGTAGCCCAATCATACATGTGATTGGTCTTATTTCATCAGGTTTTCTACCATCTACTCTTGTACCTTTTTTTATAATTGCTTCACGCATAAATTTTTTAACTAATTTATCAAAGGCATTTGTGATCTGCACAGATAAATCCTTGTCATAACTACTGCCGTATATTTTATGTTTAAACTCTTCTGTATTTAATTTTTGTAAGCATTCATTAAGAAGTTCTTCCAAAGCCTGTTGTCTTTCCAGTTTTTTAGGAAGAAATAAAGCACTTTCTATTTTTGTTGAAATAATCTCTAAAACTGCCTCTTGAATTAGTTCTTCTGCTTCAGTTTTAATAATTTTCCTTTTTGGTTTATCGGTTAATTTTCGAAGATTTTTTTGTAAAGTTATTATTTCCTTAATATAAGAGTGAGCAAATTTTAATGCCTCTACAAGTGTCTCTTCAGAACACTCTTTAGCTCCTCCTTCAACCATAGTTACAGCCTCTTCTGTACCTGCAACTACTAAATTAAGACTGCTTTTTTCAGATTCTTCATTGTCAGGATTTAATATAAATTTTTCATCAATCATTCCAACTCTTACAGCTCCAACAGGTCCATTAAAGGGAATATCAGAGATAGTTAGGGCAGAGGAAACTCCAATAATACTTAAAATGTCAGCAATATTTTCATCACCGTAAGAAAGAACCGAGGCTATAGTCTGAGTTTCATAGTTAAATCCCTCTGGAAAAAGAGGTCTTATAGCTCTATCAATTAAACGAGAAACAAGAATTTCTCTGTCAGTAGGTTTACCTTCTCTTTTAAAAAAACCTCCTGGAATTTTCCCAGCAGAATAAGCTTTTTCTTGATAATCAACAGTAAGAGGTAAGAAATCTAATCCTTCCTTTGGAGTTTTTTCTGTAACTGCAGTACATAATACGTACGTATCTCCATATTTTACTAAAACTGAACCATTAGTTTGTTTTGCAAAGACTCCTGTTTGTAAAACAAGCTTTTTCCCTTTAATTTCAATTTCTACTTCCACATTTACGCCTCTTTTGTTTTATTTTCTAAGATTGAGTCTCTCAATGAGTTTACCATATCTTTCTTTGTCAATTTTCTTAAGATAATTTAGAAGTTTTCTTCTTTGAGCTACTAATTTAATAAGACCTCTTCTTGAGTGATGGTCTTTTTTGTGGATTTTAAAATGTTCAGTCAGATAATTAATCCTCTCAGTTATTAAGGCAATCTGAACTTCTGGCGAACCTGTGTCAGAGGGATGAAGTTTGAAACTTTCAATAATTTCTTTTTTTCTTTCTGGAGAAATTCCCATCCTTTCTTCACCACCTTTCCTAAAGGAATTAACTTTAAAAATTAACATAAAACTAAGAGTTTAGTAAAGTTTTAGGGATCGCTGTTTACTGAAATTAAGTAAAAAGAACTTTTTAACTCCTCAATAAGCTTTAATCTATGTTGATGGCAACTAAGTATAATTACCTGATTTGAGTTTGCAATTTCTTCTATTAAGTATTTCATGCCTTTGAAAAATCTCTCATCATCTGAATGTGCAAAGGGTTCATCCAGTATAAAAGGAATTTTTATACCTAAACTTAGCAGCTCAGCTATAATGAGTCTTACAGCAAGATATATCTGTTCTGTCATACCTCCGCTAAGTCTATTTTCAATTTCTGTTTCAGGCAAAGAAAAATCTATCTCAGGAACCTTTATATTGAAAGAAAGATCTTTATTAAATGATACGGATATTTCTTTATCTGTTATCTTACGTAGAACTTTTGAGGCTTTCTTGTTTAGTTTTTCAGCCCATATCTCATGATGTTTTTTTGTAATAGTTTCAAGTACTTCAAAAGATTTTTGTAAAGCTTTCTTAAATCTCTTTAGAGTTTCTATATTTTTTGTAATAGACTGTATCTGTTCATTTATTTTTTCTATTTCCTTTTTGTATTGCATAATTTTGTCATAGTCTGACTGCATTTTATAGAGTTTGTCTTTTATTTCCTCTCTTAGTTTAATTAGTTTTTCTCTGTTTTGTTCATATTCTTCAGTGTTGTTGATGTTAATTTCATTATTTTTATAGATAATTTTTGACTTATAAAAATCTATTTCACTTTCTGAAAGTAAAAATTTTTTAAACTCTTCAATTTTTCGTGAGTTTTCAATAAACTCCTTAATTTCACCTTTATGGGTATTCATTTTTTCAAAAAGAGTAAAAAACTCCCTTTTGTCCTTTATTGGTATGTTAAATTTAGATGTTATCTCATCTATTTTTTGAGAAATATCATTAAGTTTCATTTTTAGGTTTTCTATTTCATGATTTATCTTCCTATTTTCGCTATTAAGTTTAATTTGATAGACAATCACAAGAATGACGAAGAGAGTTCCTAAATAAAATAGGTTATTTATAAAAATTCCTCCTAAGACACTAAAAATAAATATTGGAATGCTTATTAAGTATAGATTTTTAAAAAACTTTCTTATTTTTTCTTTTCTTTTTTCTTTTAAGGCTAAATCTTTTTGCACAGAATTAACTTCGTTTTCATAAAGCATAATAAATTGTTGTTCTTGTGGTTTTAGATTTTCAAAAAAATAAAAAAAATGGATAGGTTTTTCAAGCTCTTTAAGTAATTCCTTGTTTTTTTCTTCAAGATTTTGGATCTCTTTACGATAAAAGGCATCTTGTTTAATTTTCCATGTAGCATAATCACTTTCAAGTTGAAGGATTCTGTTGTTTAAGTTTTCTAATTCAGAAAGTAGATTTGTATAAGTTTTTATAATCTCTGTTTCTTTTTTTACTAAATCTTTTAAATATGATTTTTTTTCTTCATACTCAGAAAGCTTTTCTTCCCAAATTTTTATTGCTGTATCAAGCTTGCCCTTTGTAGTAAAAGGAAATAACGAACCACTATGGATATTGTCGTATAATGCCTCTTTTATTTTTAATAAAGCTGAAGAAGCTGATGTTTCTTGAAAACCTGTATCAATAGCCCTTTCTAAAAAAGATGTCACTTGATATAGCTGTTTTGTATTTAATCCTGATTTTTGAGCTAAATAAGAGGTATTAATAAAGATTTCTTTAGGTATGTTAAAAATAATTTCTCCAGGCAATTTTTTAACTATTTTTCCTTTACTCTTAGTTTCGTATTTTAATGGATAGCCATTTTGAAATATCTGATATCCTTTATAGTCTCTTATAATTTGAAAAAATTTATCTTCTGCTTCTATCTCAAGTATAATCTTTCCATTATTCAAAGGTATTAAAGGCTGTTTTGAAGGATAAAGAGTTTCAAATATAGCTTTTGCAAGAACTGATTTTCCAGTTTCATTTTTGTCTACTACTAAATTGCAAGAATCTTTAAAGATAAACTCTTTATTTTTGTAAGGTCCGATATTTTCTATTAATATTCTTTTTATCTTTATCATGATAAGTTTTCCTCATAATATCTTGGAACTATTTGTCTACCAGCAAAAGCATCAAGCCCATATATTAGAGCATCTTCTAATATTTCCTTCTCTGTGCCGGATGAATTTTCAATAAGTTTTAGCATTTCATTAATAAATCTGCCCATAGTTGTATCTGGAGAAGTTTCTCTCAGTTTTTCAATATCGAGTTTTGTAAACTCAGAAATATCAAAAATAATTTTGTATTCAGAGAAAAGCTCTTTAAGATGCATTATACTTAAATTACCTGTGCCTTTTATTTTGAAAACAAAGAGAGTATTTTTGGGATTATTGCTCTCTGAAATTTCAGATAATATAATTTTTTTAATCTTTTCAATATCTTGTGATGGCGAAATCTCGGTTCTTTTAATTGAAAACTCGCTTAATTCAACAAACTCTAATTCAATAGATGTATTTTTATTTTCTTTTTTTATTTCGACGACAACTCCGCCTCTTTTATCATACTCATATAAGGAGGCTGGTACCATACTGCCAGGATAAACTGCTTTAATTTTAAGACCATCGGAAATTTCTGAGTAACTATGATAATGTCCAAGAGCAATGTAATCAAAGTTAGATTCTAAAATATCACTATCATCAAAGGGATGCCATATTTCTTTTTCATTTGGACAAAAGTTAGTTCTTGATGCATGAATAACTGCTATGTTAATTTTTAATGGATTGATATCGATATATTTATCAAAGGCTTGAGATTCCCTATCAAGACATGGTTTTCCATAAATATTTACATCTCCAAATGAAAAATAAGAGAAGGCCGGTTTTTTAAAAATTTTTACATTTTGAGACCACTCTTTAAGCTTCATTATATTAAGAAAACTTTCATTGTAGGGGCAACTAAACTCTAAGAAATCATGATTTCCTGGTGAAATAATTACTGGTTTAGGATAGATTGAATCAAAAATCTCAATTAAAAACTCTATATCTTCTCTGTAAATTTTGTCATTTTCAAAAAGATCTCCTGCAATCACCAAAGCATCAAGATTATTTTCTTTAACTGTATTGATTGCCTTTAGTAATGCTTTTTTACAGTAGTTAACTCTATCTATTTTTTTGATTTTTAAGCCTAAATGAAGATCAGAGATGTGTAAAAGTTTAAATTTCATATTTTTATTATAAAAAATACTTGACATTATATGAAAAATTTGGTATTGTTTACATCAAATCCTTAATTTATCAACAAAAAGGAGGTATAGGTTATGACAAAAGCAGAATTGGTAAGCAAGATTGCAAGCAAAGCAGAACTTACAAAGGCAGAGGCAACAAAAGCACTTGATGCCACAATTGAGGCTATTAAGGAAGCACTCAAAAAAGGTGAAAAAGTTACACTTGTAGGATTTGGTAGCTTTTATGTCTCAAAGAGAAAGGCAAGAAAAGGAAGAAATCCAAGAACTGGAGAGGAAATTAAAATCCCAGCAACGAAAGTTCCAAAATTTACAGCAGGAAAATCCTTAAAAGAAGCAGTAAAATAATTTTTTGAAATTTAGCCTAAGGGGGAGTTTTTTCTCCCCCTTAGGTATCAATTTTCTAAAGGTGCAAAACTTCTCTGAAGTTATATTAAAACTTATTTTTAAAAATAAACTTCCATCAAAACATCAATTAAAAAAGCTAATTTTAAAGACTTCTGATCTTTTTACATTTTTAGATCTAAAAAGACCTGAAAACTACATGAGAGATCAAGATTTTTTTAAAGGTTATACTGCATATTTTGTTCCTGTTAATCTGGCAAAAATATATAGCATTTTAAAGGAGTTTTTTAGATATCCATCAATTATTAATAAAAAAGATATTAAAATAGTTGATATAGGATGCGGTCCTTCACCTGCGATTTTAGCTGTTTTTAAGCTATTTAAAGAAGGATTGATTTCTTTTAACTATGTAAGATATACAGGTGTAGAATTACAAGAAGAAGCTATAAATTTTGGAAAACAAATGATTGAGAAATTTAAGCCAGAAAATCTTACTGTTAATTATGATTTTTTAAAAACTGACGCATCGGATATGAAGACATATATTGAATTAAAAGAATTAAAACCAGATATAATAATCTTCTCAAACTCTTTGGGCGAAATATTTGATAATAAAGGAATTAAAAATGAAGACTTTATAAAATTTATAAGATACTTTACCTACTCTAATGAAAGTTTTACTCTAATTATGATAGAACCAGCAACAAAAAAGGCATCATCAAGGCTTCAAGCACTAAGGGATAGTTTAATTAAGCAATTAGGGTTTTATCCATACAGCCCTTGTATTAATAATCTTCCTTGTCCAGCCCTCCTGGCTAATAACTGGTGTTATGAAGAAAGAAGATGGATTCCTCCAGAGTATTTAAATTTTTTAAGTTCTATGAGATTGCAAATCAACTATCTTAAATTTAGTTATGTCATACTAAGAAGGGATGGATTGAATATAAAAGATACTTTCCTTAAAAATGAGATAGTTATAAAAAACACGTCTCATCTTCTTAAAGAAAAAGGAAAAAGTAGACTGTGGGGATGTTGGGATGGAAGACTTGTTGATATTGAAAGACTTAAAAGAGATTATATCGAAGATGAATGGTTTAAGATTAAAAAAGGATGTTACTTTTCTTTTGATACCTTTATTAATCTTTCAGAAACCAAAGTTCGTATTCCTCGCTCAACTTCAGTAAAAATTGTTTACTGTCCTGAAGTTGTTTCTTTTAATTCTTTATAAGCAAGGCGTGCAATTGCACCTGCTGTGTGAATCTTTAGTTGTTTTTCAGCTTTTTCTATTCCTTCTTCTAACTCCTTAATCTTTTTCAAGGCTATTTCTGGTGAAGACTGAAGTATTACTTTTACTGTATTTTTTGTAATTCCTACTATTTTTGCTATCTCTTCATCAGTTTTAAAAAAATCCTCCTTAAGCACAACTACATATGATGCTCTCGCTAAGGCTGGCAGCCATGTAAGACTTCTGTATTCAGCAAGTTTTCTAATTCCTCCAAGAAGTTCAATCGTTTTAAAAAATATCTTCTTGGTTTTTTCCTCTATATCAGAAGATTCATCTTTATAAGGTTTTACTTCTATAACCATCTTATCCACCTCCTATTGGTTTAAGAATTCTTACAAGTCCTGTATCTGTTATTTCAAGAAAATGTGTTTTTGTGTCATGACCTGAAAGTCTACAGCCGTCAATTCTAAAAAGTCTTACAATATCTCCGATTTCTTTTTTATAAAGCTTAGCTTTGTATGATGAATCAACGAGTTCCTTAGCTAAAACCATTGTTCCATCCAGTATATGTCCAACAGCATATCCTCCTGCAGCCTCTGCTGTCAGTTCTTCATGCCCACTTCTTTTCTGAGATACAAGTAGTGCTGTTTGATACCATTTCTTAAGGAAGTTAAAGATCTGCCTTACAACAACTCTTGCAAGCATTTCTCTGTTTTCAAAAAGTCCTGTAACTGAATCTATCACTGTAAATTTAACTTTGTAATTTTGAATTACATAGGCAAGAGTTGAAAGAAGCTCTGGGATATTTTCTCTTAAACTTCCATGAGATGCAGCATCTATTAAAATTATATTGTCTTCAAATTTTTGAAAATTATATCCCATTGAAGCTGCTCTAAGTTTAAGTCCAGTAACAAGAAAGTTGGCAGGAGTCTCAACTGTAATAAAAGCTACTTTATATCCCTTTTTTGCCTGTTCAACTGTGAATTGTTCAACCATTAGGGATTTTCCTGTATCTGAAACTCCTGTAATGTTAAACACAGCATAGGCCGGTATTCCTCCCAATGGCTGTTTAATGAGTTTTCCATCTTTGGAAATCACTGTATAGAAGAGTTCATCAAGTCCTTCAATTCCTGTTGAGACTCCTTCTATATCAGGAGCCTTTTGTAAGGCTTCCTTTGCAGTAAATATAGCTTTCAGAGCAGGTTCAGGATATTCCTTTAAGTCTACTTTTTCAGGCTCTTTTTTCATTCTTTTAAACTTTTAATTAGTTCATTTACTTCAATTGCGGGCATTGTCATAAGCTGAACAGTGCCTCTTGCACCGAGATTTACAGACATTTTCATTACAGTTATATTATCAGGCGCCTCCACAATGTTTACGAAGTCATATGGACCAAGAACAGCATACTGTTGAATTACTTTGACTCCCATTTTTTCAATTTCTTTGTTGACTTCAATAATTCTTTCTGGTTTTTCTTTTAATGTTTCTCTTCCTTCGTCTGTAAGAGTGCTTAAAACAACATAATAAGGCATAATACACCTCCTGTCTTATTTTTTAATTATACCAATTTTTTGAAAAATTTTTTATAATTAAAATTATGGATTATATGGTAGTCTTAATAACAGCACCTAATGAAGATGAGGCAGTAAAAATATCAAAAACTCTTGTTGAAGAAAAATTAGCTGGTTGCATAAACATTATAAAAAATGTTCGTTCTATTTACTTCTGGAAAGGTAAGATTGAAGATGAACCAGAAGTTTTAATGGTTGTAAAGACCAAGTCAGAGCTCTTTGAAGAACTTGAAAAAAGAGTTAAGTCACTTCATTCATATACTGTTCCAGAAATTATTGGATTAGAGATAAAGAAGGGTTCTCAAAGCTATTTAAACTGGCTTAGTGAGGTTACAAAATGAAAGAAGAATCTTATACTTCTTTAATTTGTAAGAGATTTTGTAACTATTACAAGCCAAATAGAGAAAATGAACTTTGTGGTGGATATTTTTATATTCAAAAATATCTAACATCTCGTGAATTAAATGAAATAGTTAATACATTTCATCTAAGTAATCAAACAATGACAATTCAAAGCTTATCCTTCATATGTGAGAATTGTGATTTTAAAGAAGGCGATTGTGATTTTTTTGTTGATAAAAGCAAGACTCCATGCGGAGGATATTTGATAATTAGTAGATTATTTAATTATCTAAATCTCTAAGCTTGGAGGTTGGTATGTCAAAAAGGCTTGTTGAGAAAGAATTAAGAAAGAGAAGACTTCGCAGAGAAAAACTAAGAAAGCTTAGAGAAAAGTTTAAAATGGCAAAAACCGAAGAGGAAAAGAAAAAGATTCTTGAAAAAGTATCAAAAATTGCTCCTACAGTAAAAATCGAAGAATTTATTGCATCTGTTAAGTAGTTTTTCTTACCTTTACTGTATTGGCATGGGCATTTAGTCCTTCAATGCTGGCAAGTATTTCTACATAAGGAGCAAGTTTTTTAAATCCCTTTTCTCCAACTTTAATTAAAGAGCTTTTTTTGACAAAGTCGTATACTCCAAGGGGAGAGAAAAATCTCGCTGTTCCAGAGGTAGGAAGCGTGTGATTTGGTCCTGCTACATAGTCTCCTATTGGTTCTGGAGTCCATGGGCCAAGGAAAATAGCACCAGCATTTTTAATTAAAGGTAAAACTTCGTCAGGATTTTCAGTAATTATCTCAAGATGTTCAGGTGCAATTGTATTTGCTATATGACATGCTTCCTCAAGAGATTTGACAATAATTATTGCTCCAAAATTTTTTATAGACTCTTTTGCTATGGATGCCTTAGGAAGACTTCTAAGTTGTTTTTTTATTTCCTTTACTACAGCTTGAGCTAAATCTTGAGATGTGGTAATCAGAACACTGCAGGCCATTTCATCGTGTTCAGCTTGAGAAAGCATATCTGCTGCTACAAAAATAGGATTTGCAGAATTATCAGCTATTATAAGTATCTCACTTGGTCCTGCAATCATGTCTATATCTACTTCACCAAAGACAAGCCTTTTTGCAGTAGCTACATATATGTTTCCAGGTCCAACGATTTTATTTACCTTCTTAATTGTTTGAGTACCATAAGCCATGGCTGCTATTGCCTGTGCACCGCCAACTCTGTAGACTTCTTTTATATTTAAAACTTCTAAAGTTGTGCACACTACAGGATTTATTTCACCATAAGGAGTAGGGACGCATACTATAATTTCATCTACACCTGCCACTTGTGCAGGAATAATATTCATGAGAACAGTTGAAGGATAGGAAGCCTTTCCACCAGGAACATAGACTCCAACTCTTTCTAAAGGTCTTACTATTTGTCCAAGAGTTATATCGCCTTCTTCGTACTGCCATGATTTTTCAATTTGTCTTTCATGAAACTTACGAATTCTCTCTGCAGCAAACAAAATAGCATCAACTATATCTTTTGAAACTTTTTTTGAATTTTCTTGAATTTCATCAAAGGTAATTTTTATCGGAAGGTTATGTTTATCAAAGATTTTATTATATTTGAATAATGCTTTATCTCCTTTTTTTATTACTTCATCAAGAATTTTCTTTACTGTTTTTTCAATCTCTGGATTAGAGGTGGTTCTTTTACGAGTTTTCTTTAAGAAGTTTAAAAATTCTTTGCTTTGCCTGATTATTCGCATAAAAAATTATACAGATATTTGCAAAAAAAATGCTACTTCTTTTAATTTTAACTTACAAAATTTGATTTTGATTAATTTGCCGTATCTTGCTTATCATTTAATTCTTCCATATGTTTGGCTGTTTTTAATGGATTGGTATCTTTGTCTGATAAAGCTTGCCATGTAGGTCGTTCAAGAAAACTTCCTTCTACATTTTGCTCTAATTCATTAAAAAAATTAAAAGGTAAAGCAAAAGTAAAAATATTATTACCAAGGTATTTTCTTATTTGTTTTCTTGCTGAAAGATCAGTAAGTCCTAAAACTGCCTTAGGTAAATCTGAATTAGCCTCTTTATATGCGAATATTCCTATTGTTTGACAGCCAGCACCCCATGGAACGATGATATTTTCAAAATTTTCCCGTCCATAATTAGTGAGAAAAACAAGTGCTGAAAGTTGATGAGGATTAACAGGAAAAACTATAACTATTGGTTTCTCTTCCTCTAAAATTACTTCCTTCAAAGGCTTAAAAATAACATATTCTGTAGGAACTTCTATCATAGGTAATTTTTCAACAAATTTTTTTACAAGCTCTGGACTTTTTAGATATCTTTCACCTTCTAAAAAATTTTCATAAAATTCCTTTGTTACATAGGGTTTAATGTTTTCGGCTACTGTTTTACCTTTATCCCAATTTTTATTACCAGAGGATAAAAAATAATAAAAACAATCAATCCCACCTAAGAACTCTAAATATTTATTTCCAAAGCCAAGACCAACTGCTCCGCCCCAACATCCATAGGTATTCCTGTCAAATACAGCAGTTTTACCCTTAGTTGCATTTGCAAAAAGCCACATAACACAACCCCATTTGCCTTCTTTAAACTGTAAAGCTTTTTCAGGTTTTTTATCAGAAAAAATTATGGCTACAGGATTTAACTTCATCTTTAAAGCTTTTGCAATTTTGCTTTCCATAGTTTTAAACCTCCTTTATTTAAAAACTTTTGTAAATTTTTTCGTTTGAATTAATATAGTTTATCAAAAAGATTTAATAAAATATTGAACTCTTATACTTAAATAGGTTAGACTTCAATATAAGTTTGATTTATAAATCCTTGGGAGGGTTATTATGGATACAGCATTGGTAGTAAGTGAGAAAAAAATAGGTGGAGATAAGAGAATTCTTCAACTTGTAACCTTTACTTTGGGTGGTGAAGAGTATGCAGTTGATATACTTAAGGTTCACGAAATAAACAGAATGAAGGAAATAACAAGAGTTCCGAATGCTCCTTACTATGTTGAAGGAGTGATTAACCTTAGAGGTAAAGTTATTCCAGTCATTAGTTTAAGAAAAAAGTTTGGGCTTCCTGAGGAAGAGGAGACTTCTAAACAGAGAATTATGATTATGGATATTCAGGGAGTAACTATAGGGTTAATTGTTGACTCAGTCTCTGAAGTTTTAAGAATATCTACTGAGATAGTGGAACCACCTCCTCCGATGACTTATTCTGTAACTTCAGAGTTTATATGGGGTATTGCAAAACTTGAAGACAGGCTTATTATATTGCTTGATATGGATAAACTTATTGGAAGGGAAGAGACCCAAGGAATGGTTGAGGCTACAGAAAAAGCAGCTATTGAGGGATAAACCTTCTTTGTCCCTTACCTCGCCAACATGGTTTCATAAATTCGTCACGGAAAGAATATATTTTTCCCTTTGATATATTATGAATTGACCTTGCAATAATAAAAATTTCTCCTTTTTTTGAGAAAAACTTTGAACCATGGACTAATAATTCATCACCAAGATTAAACTCTATTTTTTCCTGTTCAATATACCATCTTGGAGCAGTCAAAACATAATAAATTCTGTCTTGTTTTAAAATGCCTATAACAAAAGGTCCGTGTTTTCTTTGTATAAATTCAGTAATTTTTCCCTTAATAGTTATTTCTGTATTTGGGTCATAGAGATCCTCAAATTGCTCTGCCATTACAGTTTGTCCAATAGTTACCAGAAAAATCATTATAATTATGCTCCATTTCATCATTTCAACCTTTAAAAAGGGGCAAAATGCCCCTTTTATTTTACCATCCACAGATTCTTCTAACATTTAATCCTTTTTTGCCACCTGGTGCATAAGGTAACCCCATTTCATAAGCTTTTTTGTGCATATCTACTCTAATAGATGCTCTTTCCTGTTCTTTTTGCTTTATTACATTCCAATCAGGATTTGGTTGTGCCCAGAGCGTTAAAAGCTCACCTCGAAGTTGTAAGTCCTTTTGATAAAGTGGCTGAATTTCCTTGCAATACTGCTGTGCTTTAGTAGGATCAATGCCCGGAGGATATTGCGATCCCATCATGCCTTTCTGGGCAAAGGATACACCCGCTGCAAATGCTATTAATATAGCTGTTAATGTAAATACTGTTAAAATTTTTCTCATTTTAAGCCTCCTTCTTAAAATTCAGCAGAGGGGCAAAGCCCCTCTTATTTTACCAACATCTTCCGCAATTTCCAAATCCATGCATTCTACCAAATCGTGGAAAATATCCAATTCCGTATTCATAGGCTTTTTTCTGAATCTCAGTCATAATTTTTGCTATTTCCTGCTTTTTCTGAGATATGGCGTTCCAGTCAGGATTTGGCTGTGCATAAAGCTGCATTAATTCTCCTCTTAACTGAAGCTTTTTCTGTCTGAGAGACAGAGTATCATTGTAAAACTTTTGGATTTTTTGCGGATCAAAAGAGGCATAGCCAGGACATCCATAGCCAACTCCAGCACCTTTCCAGGCATAGGCTCCTCCACCTAATAGGGCAACTAAGAATACCGCAACAATTATCATGGTAATAGTTTTTTTCATACTTTTTCACCTCCTTTCAGTGAATTCTTTGTTTTTTAATTAAAACAATTTATATGCCAGAATTTAAAATATTTGAATTTTAAGGAATTTTAGAGAGATTATTAGGCTTAAACTTAGTTTATTTATGCAATTTTTGCATTATCTTTTGCAAATTTTGCAAGCTCATTAGAAATTAAAGCAAAATCTTCAATTGAAAGTTCTTCTGCTCTTTTTGTTGGTTCTATGCCAATCTTAGTCAAAAACTCCTTTGGTTCATCAATTATTGATTTTAAGGAGTTTGATATTATTTTTCTTCTTTGACCAAAAGCTGATTTTATGACTCTAAAAAAAAGTTTTTCATCTATAACGCAAACAGGTGCTTTATCTCTCTTTTTCATTTTTATTACTGCAGAGTCAACCTTTGGAGGAGGACTAAAAAAGCGTGCAGGAATATAAAATTTTATCTCTGGTTGGGTATAATACTGCGCTATTATGCTTAATGCAGAATAAGCCTTTGTAGAGGGCTTTGCTATAATTCTTTCAGCTACTTCTTTCTGAATAGTGAGAGTCATAGATATAAGATTTTTAACCTCAAGAAGTCTAAAAATTATGGGTTTTGTAATGTAATAAGGAATATTAGCAACAACTTTGAAATTTCCAATCTCTTCATAGGGGAAATTTAAGGCATTTTGATTAACAAGTTTAAGATTTTCTTTTCCATAAAATCTTTCTTTAAGAATTTTAAAAAGCATAGGATCAATCTCTATTGCTATCACTTCCTTTGAATTTTTTAATAAAATCTCTGTTAAATCTCCCATTCCTGCTCCAATTTCAACAACTTTATCATTTGGATTGATCTCTGCAACTTTTACTATTCGCTCAAGAATCTCAGTGTTTCTTAAAAAATGTTGTCCCAGTTTTGGTTTTTTATGTCTTAAAGTTTTATGCATTTTTTATGTTTATTTTCTCTATCTTTATTCTGAGAGTTTTATTTTTGTAAGACACAGAGATTAAAAAGGGCATCTCAATTATAGTGCCGTCTTCTGTCTTAATTTTTTTGTGTTCATCATAGGTTATTGATATTGTTTGATTATCCACATTAAGAGTTTGTTTTAAAGGTATAAAGCCATCTTTTTTTAAAATGATAGTTCTTTCTCCATCTTTTAAAATAAATTTTTCAAATTCTTCAGTTATTGTAAAGTTTCCATTCCACCATAGAAAGCTCTTTTTTACTCCGATTGCAAGCTGTTTTAAACGGTCTTTTTCAATGTTTAGATTTGATGAAATCTCTCCATCCTCTTCATAAATCTCACCTATTGGGAATCCTAAATAGTAAATCCTTAATAAAAATTCATTCTTTGAAATCCTTAATAAAGCATCACCATTTAATATGTTATTCTTTGCTTCATACTGAAGATTTAATACTGCCTCAAGGGAGTTGTAATTTTCCATTCTTTTTATAAAGTCTTCAATATTTTCAGCATAAAAATCCTTAACTGTAACTTTTTTTTCAGCACAGTTAGAAAACAAAAGGATAATTAGACTAACTACTAATAATCTCAATAAGCTCATTTATTGAGCTTACACCCTTTATCTCTAAATTAAACTTTTCTTTAAGTCTTTCAAGATTACTTTTTGGTATTATGGCATGTTTCATTCCTATTCGGGAGGCTTCTTTTAGTCTCATCTCTGCTTGAGAGACTGCTCTAATTTCTCCACTTAATCCAACTTCTCCAAAAATAATTAATCCTTCAGCTAAAGGTATATCTTTGAAAGAGGAGACAATAGCTGAGATTATGGCTAAATCAGAGGATGGTTCTATGATTTTAAGTCCGCCAACTACATTTACAAATATATCCGCGCTTGCAAGATTAATTCTTCCCCGTTTTTCTAAAACAGCTACAAGTAGATTAACTCTCTGATAGTCAACGCCAATAAAGTTTCTTCTTGGCATACCAAAATTTGATGGTGTAACGAGTGCCTGTATCTCTGTAAGAATTGCTCTTGTTCCTTCCAAAGTAGCAGTTATAGCAGAACCACTGTTTTGAGAATGCTCCGTAAGAAAAATCATTGATGGATTCTCAATCTCCCTAAGCCCTGTTCCTGTCATCTCAAAGACACCTATTTCATTTGTAGGACCAAACCTGTTTTTTATGCTTCTTAAAATTCTATATGCATATCCTCTATCTCCTTCAAAATATAAAACTGTATCAACAAGATGTTCAAGAACACGAGGACCTGCAATTGCTCCTTCCTTTGTTACATGTCCTATAAGAAAAACAGGGATGCCTCTCCTTTTAGCAAAATTCATAAACTTTGTAGCAGACTCTCTTATTTGACTTACCGAACCTGGTGCTGAAATAGACTCTTCAGTGTATACTGTCTGAATTGAATCAACTATTAAGGCGCTTAGAGTTTCCTCAGATGCCCAATCAAGAATGCTTTCCACAAGAGTTTCACTTAGAAGAAGAATGTTTTCTGATAAAGTTCCAATTCTTTCAGCTCTTAATTTTATCTGAGTTAGAGACTCCTCTCCAGAGACATAAAGAACCTTGCCATATTTGTTTGCAAGATTATAAGCTGCCTGAAGTAATAGCGTAGATTTACCAATTCCTGGATCTCCTCCAATTAAAACAAGAGAGCCTTTTACAACTCCACCTCCAAGCACTCTGTCAAGTTCTGAAATTCCTGTTGAAAGTCTGTCTGAGATAGTAAAACTAATTGAGCTTATAGAGACAGGCTGAATATTCTCTGATCCTTTTAATCTTGAAAGATTTGCTTTTTTAATTACGTTTTCAGCTTCTATAACTTCTTCTAAGAAGCTATTCCATGCTCCACAGTCAGGGCATTTGCCTATCCATTTAGGAGAAATATATCCACAGCTTTGACATTGAAAAACTCTTTTTAGTTTTGGCTTCATGAGTTAATGATAATTTATTTTGCTTAGTTTTTACAAAAAGATTAATTAATTTTGCAAAAAGCCTTTTATAAATAAACGATTATCATTGTCATTGCACCTACAATAGCACACATAAGTAAGACTGGTCCTAATACTGCTTTGATGAACTGAGCTTCTTCCTTACCTCCCACTCCTATTGTAGCAGCAGCATTTGTAATCTTTGATGGAGTTATAGCTGATGCAATACCACCACCTACTGCATGGGCTGCATAAATCCACATAAAGGCATTAGCACCAACTGTCGAAAGAGTTGCTTCCCATTGAATCTTGGCAAAAAGCACATTTGATGCTGTTTCACTGCCACCTACAAAAGCACCGAATAGTCCTAAGAATGGTGCTATGAATGGATAGGCAGGTCCAAAAATTTCTGCTAAGGTGATTCCTATAATTCTATCCATATTGTATTGATTAAAGTATTGAGAAGGAATAAGTTTTCCGTTTACTATCTCCATGGCAGACCATGCCATTATAAAGGCAACAGAAAAGAAGAGAGAGTAGGCAATAAAGGGCCCCCAAATTCTTGATATCCATAGCTTAAAGACATTGCTTAGTTGTTTGCCTGTTGGCTTAAGTATAAATATAGAGATAAACGAAACTACCATTATCCAAAACCATACATTTCCTAAAATATTTAAATCCTCTTTTTTGTCTGCTATGATTCTGATGACTTCTGCCTGTCCTAAGAGGTTTTCAAGCTTTACTTTTAAGGCAGGAATATTTACTATAAGAGAGATGATTACTAAGAGAATAAATGGTAGACAGGCTTTAAACATTTCTTTATCAAAGGAAACTCTGATATGTTTTTCTTTATTGTTATTTTTGCGATAGATAAGATACACTGTAAGCATTGTAAGTGAACCTGAGATAATTCCTATTATCTCTACAGGAAGAATTCTTAATCCAGCTATCACTAAAGCAGAACCTGAAAGCACAATTCCAGAGATTAATGCTGCCTTCCAGTTTTTTCTTACTGCCTCTTTCCCTCCTACCATTTTTAACATTAAAAGGGCAAACATTACTGATATAATTGGAAGAAGCACAGTAACTTTAAAAGTATAATCCCATATAAACTCTTCTAAGCTATCTATTCCAGGAGGTTTAATTCCAAATGACATTGCAACTTTTGCAGGAAGAGTCAGCGGTATTGTAAAAAGAGCAAATGATGTAAGAGGATCATAACATAGAATGCTTACACCAATAGCTGCAATAGGGGAAAATCCCAACAATAAGAAGATTGGTGGAAACATTGCTGGAGTTACCATGCCTAAAGAAGTACTTAGAGAACCAAATCCCATTCCAATAAAAAGGGTTTGTTCTTCTTTATTTTTTGCAATTCCCTTTACGTATTCAATAATTTTCTTTAATGCTCCTGTTTCTCTCATTAGAAATATAAGAAACATTGTAAAAATAACAGCAAGTGAGATTCCAAAGGCTTTAACTATTCCTGTCAGTGTAGCTCCAATTACTACGTTCCATGGAGTTTTAAAGTAGTAAACAGCTACAATCATGGAAAGAATCCATCCTACAACAGAAACAAAAGTTCCTGAACGATAAAACACAAGCATACCAATAAGAACAACAAGAATTGGAAAAATCGATAAGAAAAAATCCATGTCTTTCCTCCTTCTTTTAATTTAGGATTTAAAATGTGATATTTTAAATGATTTTTTATATTAAAAATCAAGCCATGTTATAATGTTAAATAGGTATGAAAGGGAGGAATTATGAATCGTACGTTGCTTTCTATTCTAAAGATTCTTTCAAAGGAAAATAAAGTTATTGGTTCAAAGGAAATAGCAAAAAAACTTAAAATATATGGGATAAACTTGTCAGAAAGGACAGTTAGATACCACCTAAAAATTCTCGATGAAAGAGGATTAACAAAAGTTTATGGTAAAGAAGGAAGAATAATTACTGAAAAAGGCAGAAAGGAGCTTGAAACAGCAAGTACAGTTGAAAGAGTTGGTTTCATAATAAATAAAATTGATACTTTAAGTTATTTATCTGATTTTGATATAGAATCTATGACGGGTCGTCTTATTTTAAATATCACGTATATACATAAAAATAAAGTTAAAAAAGCTTTTAAGGTAATGGAGAGTGTTTTTTCTTCTTCCTATGTGATGAGTGATCGAGTTCTAATTCTTGACAAAGACAGTGAAAATATCTTTGTGCCAGAGGGACATATATGTATTGGCACGGTTTGTAGTGTTACTTTAAATGCTATCTTACTTAAACATGGAATTCCTATAGTATCAAGATTTGGAGGAGTTCTTGAAATAAGAGACGGTAAACCCTACAGATTTGGAGCGCTCATAAGTTATGATGGTACTTCTTTGGATCCTCTTGAGATATTTATAAGAGGAAAGATGACAGATGTCTTAGGAGCTATAAAAAATGGATTTGGTCGAGTTCTTGCAAGTTTTAGAGAGATCCCTCTTGTATGTCTTGATAAAGTTAAAGAGATTTACTCAATTATGCAAAAAAGAGGATTTCAGGGGATAATGATGTTTGGTGAACCAAATCAACCCTTACTTGATATTCCTGTAGGCATGGACAGGGTTGGTATCATAGTTGTTGGAGGACTTAATCCAATTGCTGCAATTGAGGAAAATAATATACAGACATATACAACAGCTATTTCAGCTCTTTATGATTGTAGAGAACTTGTTGGCTTTGAAGAAGTTTTAGAAAAATTTAAATAAATGCAAATAATCACTACACATCTTAATGCAGACTTTGATGCAATTGCATCTTGTATGTCAGCTAAAAAACTCTATCCAGAAGCAATTGTTGTTTTACCAGGATCAATGGAAAGAAGAGTAAAGCTGTTTTTTGAAAATTTTCGTCCATTTGAAATAAAAAAGATAAAGGAAATTGATTTAGAAAGAGTTAGAACTCTTATAGTTGTTGATACAAGAAGTGTCAGTAGAATCGGAGATCTTGTAAAGCTTTTAAAAAAAGGAGTAAAGGTACATCTTTATGACCATCATCCAAAGGGAGATGATGATATAAAGGCAGATTTTGAGATAACAGAGCAAATCGGAGCTCTTGCATCTTTTTTTACAGAGATTTTTCGTAAGAAAAATATAGAAATAACTCCTCTTGAAGCAACACTTTTGTGTCTTGGAATATATGAGGAAACAGGGTGTCTTCTTTTTCCCTCTACTACACCAAGAGATGTAGAGGCAGTTGCATACTTACTCAAAAAAGGAGCAAATTTAAATATTGTTTCTCAATTTCTTAAAGAAGAACTTTCAAAAGAAGAAATATCATTGCTTAATGAAATACTTAATTCTCTTCAAGAGTATTTAATTAATGGAGTAAGAATTAATATAGGACATGGTGTTCAGGAGGAACCACGTGATATCTCTCATATTGCTCACAAAGTGATGGATATTATTGATACTGATGCTCTTTTTCTTATTATTGAAATTCAAGATAAAATTCTAATAATTGGAAGAAGTAATACCCCTCAAGTTGATGTTGGTTTAATATTATCTAAGTTTGGTGGAGGAGGACATTGGTCAGCTGGTAGTGCTACTTTAAAGGAAAAGCCTCTCGCATTACTAATTGAGGAAATTATAAGAGTTATAAAGGAATACATAAAGCCTCAGAAAGTTGCTAAGGATTTGATGACAACTCCTGTAATATCTGTGCAATGGGACAAAACAATAAAAGAGGTTGAAGAAATTATGACGAAGTATGGGATAAATGCCATGCCTGTTCTTAAAGGAGAAAGCTTTATTGGAGTAATCACAAGAGGAGTAGTTGAAAAAGCCATATTTCATGGACTTAAAAGATCAAAGGTGGGAGATTTTGCTACTACCGATGCTTATACTGCAGAAGAAGATACACCTCTATGGGAAATAGAAAAGAATATGGTTGAACTTAATCAAAGATTTGTACCAATTTTAAGGGAACAAAAAGTAGTTGGAGTTATTACAAGAACTGATATATTACGAAATTTATATGAAGAACTTATAAGAAAATTTAAGATTTCAAAACCTAAAGAAGAAGCTGAAGAGTCCAGAAAAAATGTGGCTAATTTAATGAGAGAATTCTTTTCTGAAGAAGTATTTGAAATTCTTCTTACTATAGGAAAACTTGCTGAAGAAATGGGATATGGAGCTTATTTAGTAGGTGGGTCAGTGAGAGATATTCTGATGAGAAGATTAAGTCCAGACATAGATATAGTGGTTGAAGGAGATGGTATAGCTTTTGCACATGAACTTGCAAAGAGAATAGATGGGAAAGTAGTACCACATCCAAGATTTGCTACAGCTAAAATTTTAAAAGAAGTTAGAAAGAATGGTGAAATAAAGAAGTACTATATAGATATTGCAACTGCCAGAACAGAGTATTATGAATCACCGGCATCTTTACCAAAGGTTGAAACATCATCAATAAAGAAAGATTTATATAGAAGAGACTTCACAATAAATGCTCTTGCAGTTAAACTCAATACTAAGGATTTTGGCCTACTTATAGATTTTTTTGGAGGGCAGAGAGACATAAAAGACAAGAAAATAAAAGTGCTTCATAATCTAAGTTTTGTTGAGGATCCTACGAGAGCTATAAGAGCTATAAGATTTTCAGAAAAGTTGGGATTTAAAATTTCAAAACATACCGAAAACTTAATAAAACTCGCAGTTAAGATGAATATATTTGAAAAACTTAAAGGACCAAGACTTTATGAAGAGCTTATTTTACTGTTAAAAGAAACTCTACCTCATAATTCAATAAAAAGACTTGGAGATTTTGGTTTACTTAAGCTAATTCATCCAAACATTGAAGAAAAAAAGATTTATAATGATCTTGCAAAAGCATATGAAACAATACAGGGAATAGAGCTTTTCCTAAAGGAAGAATACAGAAAAGAGTTTATTTATCTAATGGTTATCCTATGGGGGCTTGACTCTAAAGCAAGAGAGGAACTTCTTCAAAGAATATGTACGCCACCTAATGTGACAAAGGAACTTATTGAAAATATTAATTCTGCCCAGCAGACTTTGAACTCCTTTGGGATGGAAAATTATGAAGACTTTAATGTTAGGGTATATAATCTTTTAAAACCTTTAAATATAGAAACCATTATTTTAGTTATGATTTATGCTAAAGAATGGCAAAAAAGAGCTATTTTCAACTATTTAACCAAACTTAAGGATATAAAACCGATAATAACAGGAGAAGATTTAAAGAAACTTGGAATTAAGCCAGGCCCAGTTTACAGAAAAATTTTAGATAGCATTTTAAGAGAGAAGCTTCAAGGGAGACTTCTATCAAAAGAAGAAGAGATAGATTTTGTAAAAAAATTGGAAGTAAATAAGCTGGTGTGATATTATAAGTTTATGGTTGATATGAATATTGAAGAGATTAAAAAGGTAATTAAGAGTGAATTACCAAAAATTCTAAAAAGCGATCCATCCTTTAGGAGATATATTATTCAAATAACTAAACTTTATCATCCTTCAAAGAAAAAAACAGAAGACAAAATAGAACAAATTTATCAAAAGATTTTGGAAGTTGAAGAAAGATTTGAACGGAAATGGGAGGAATGGAATAGAAGATGGGAGGAAGTGCAAGCTGAATGGAACAGAAGATGGGAAGAGAATCAGAGAAGATGGGAGGAATGGAATAGAAGATGGGAGGAAGTGCAAGCTGAATGGAATAGAAAATGGGAAGAGAATCAGAAGACTATTAATGAAGTTCTTATGAGACTTGAAAAGATTGAAAAAAGACATCTTTATACAATTGGTGCACTTGGTGCAAGATGGGGAATTTATTCAGAAGAGTCCTTTCGTAATGGACTTAGGGCAATTATTGAGGATTCCTTTGGTATAGAGGTTATAAGATATGTAGATTATGACTATTTAGGTGAAGTCTTCGGACATCCTGAACAAATAGAGCTTGATTTGATAATAAGAGATGGTATAGTGATAGCATGTGAGATTAAATCTTCTATGAGCAAATCTGATATGTATACTCTGTGGAGAAAAAAGCAGTTTTATGAAAAAAAACATCAAAGAAAAGTGGATAGAGTTATAGTAATTTCTCCGATGGTAGATCCTCGTGCAAAACCTGTGGCAGAAAAACTTGGGATAGAGATTTATACTTATTCAGACGAATTTATAGAGTCTGAAAAAAATAGTAAGGATTAGTATAAATTGAGTTTTTATAAATTGACTCTTCGATACTTGATAAAAGCCTTCTGATATTTCTAAGAATTTCAGAGGAGTCTATTGGGTGTATAAAAAAATTCTTGTAATAAAGCTTCGTCACATAGGAGATGTTCTACTTACTACAGCTGTTTTTAAAGCTTTGAAGCAGAACTTTCCTGAATCTTTTGTTGCTGCTCTTGTAAACAAGGGAACAGAAGCTGTTCTTGAGAAAAATCCATATTTGGATGAAATTATTACATACGACAGACAGATAAAAAAGCTACCATTTTATAAAAAATATTGGGAGGAGATAAAGTTTTTAATGAAAGTAAAACACATGGCATTTGATACCACCATAGATCTTACAGGAGGAGATAGGGCAGCATTAATATCATATTTATCAGGTGCTAAAAAAAGGGTAGGAATAAAAGCTAAGGGATTTTTAGGTAAAAAATATCTTTATACTGAGCTTTTTCAGATAGATATATCTAAACATATATTGTTGCAAAATTTTGAAGTTCTAAAAAGAATTGGAATAAAGACAGACAAACCTGAGGTTATTCTGAATGTTACAGGGGATGAGAAAAAATGGGCAAAAAAATTAATCTTTTCTGGAGTTTATGCAAAAGAATATCAAAATAAAAAAAAGATCATACATATTCATCCTACTTCCCGATGGCTTTTTAAATGTTGGAAAGATGATTATATGGCTGAAGTAATAAAATGGTTTTTAGAAAAAGGATGCATAGTTGTTTTAACTTCTTCATCAGAGCAAAGGGAGATGAAAAAAGTTCAGGCAATTCTTTCTAATATACCTTCAAATCTAATATATGAACCTTCATCTCAAGCTTTTTCCGATACTAAGGTATATAATTCTGAAATAAGAAAAAAAACTTCTTATATAATCAATCTTTCAGGCAAATTAACATTAAGACAACTAATTGCTGTATCATCAGTCTGTGATATATATTTTGGTATAGATACAGCACCAATGCACATAGCAGCAGCGCTTGGAAAGCCAGTGATAGCTCTTTTTGGTCCAACTGGAGCATTTAATTGGGGACCTTGGGATAATGACTCTAATACGAATCCATATCAAGAAAGAAATGGAATTCAAAGATTTGGTAAAAATATAGTTATTCAGAGAAATTGGCAGTGTATTCCTTGTGGTCAGGATGGCTGTAAGGGAAGTAAAATAAGTAAATGTCTTTTTGATATAAAACCTGATGAAGTGATAGAAATTTTAAAAAATTTCGTTTAAATTAAAATTTTTGAGATTCTTCTTAATGCTGAAAGCTTTTCTTCTCTACCAATCTTTGCTTCTTCAATAGCTTTTTTTATAACTTCAATTGTTTTATCATAAATTTTTCTGTCAACTGGATAGGGAATTCTGTCTTTTCCACCATGGGCAAAGCTGTATTTGGCAGGATCTTTATAGATTATTGGTGTTCCATATATAAGTTCTGATGTTAATGCAATTGCTCTTAAAGCCTTTGGTCCAATTCCTTTAATCTCAAGTAAAGCTTCAAAATCTTCGGGTTGTCGTTCATAAGTTATTAGAAATATTTTATAGAGATTTTTGGGATTTATGTCATTGGTTGTTATAAAGTGTCTTTGAGGAAGTTTTAGATTTTTAATTTTTATAATCTCTTTTATTATTTTTTCAGGATTTTCTTGGGAGATTATAACAGAGGTTTTTCTAAGTTCTGATGATTCTTTTGCTGTAAAGTTTAGTGTTTTTGTTTTTATATCGCAACAGACTGCTTCATGAGGTTCTTCAACAAAACTTTTAAGAGAAAAACTTAACCAATGATATCTTCTTGCCATTGAAAGAGTTTCATTCATTCCCTGTTGAATAACACACCAATGTCCTTCTGAAGTAAAGATTATCACATGATGATACAGACTAAATCCGTCTTGTACAGCTACATTGTCTACTTTTGCAGAAAGTCTACTTGCACGTATTAAACTTTCAGGATTAAAGCCAACTTTCTCAGCATAATCAATTATTTCTTGAGGAGTATTAAGAGCTTTCTTTGCTTTTCCTCCTGCAACAAATAAACCAAAGTTTTTTTCAACTCCACGAACTGCTTCTTTGATTGCACTAGTTACAGTTGTTGTAATTCCGCTACTATGCCAGTCAAATCCCAGTATACATCCAAAAGCCTGAAACCAGAAAGGATCTGAAAGTCTTCTCAAAACTTCATCTTTACCAAACTCAATAATCATTAGCTCAATTATAGTCCTTGAAAGAGCTATCATTCTTTTAAAAAGCCAATAAGGAACTTTTCCACTGTGTAGTGGCATACTTGCTATACCTGTCTTATACATAAGATATTATAAATTATTAGTGGCAGTTTTAGTTTGATACAGCATTTTTTAGGCAGGATATAATATAACTTAAGAGTTCAATTTTTGAGGCAGGCTTATAAGCCTGCCTCAAACTTAAAAAATTATATTGCTTGTTCGCCTTTTTCTTTTGTTCTTATTCTCAATGCATCCTCAACAGGAATGATGAATATTTTCCCATCTCCTACATTTCCTGTGTATGCCTTCTCTTGTATGACTTTTACCACTTTATCAACGAGGTGATCAGGAACAACAATCTCAATCTTTATCTTCGGAATAAATAATACTTCAAGTTCAGAACCTCTGTATATCTCCACATGTCCTTTCTGTCTTCCAAAACCTTTCACCTCTGTAACTGTCATTCCTTGTATTCCTGCAAGAACGAGTCCCTCTTTTACATCTTCAAACTTAAAAGGTTTAATTATTGCTTCAACTTTTTTCATATTTTGCCTCCTTTTTCTTTTTTCTTATGTCAGTTCGAGGCATGAAAACTTTTAATTTAACATTTTTCTAACATATGTTTTGCCTCAGCATGACAGAAATTTTTATAAATTATAAGCTTTTTCACTATGCTGAGAAGAGTCAAGTCCAGCAATTTCTTCTTCTTCTGTTACTCTTATATTCATTAAGATCTTTATCATTAAGAAAATTAAGACAGTCATTATACAGGTGTAGACTATTGTTATTAATACTGCCCCTGTTTGTATCCATAGCTGTCCTGGATTACCATAAAGAAGTCCTTTTCCAGCTTCGTTAATTGAAGGATTTGCAAATATACCTGTCATTATTGCGCCAATTATTCCAGCCACACCGTGAATTCCAAATACATCGAGAGCATCATCATATCCAAGTTTTGGTTTAAGTGAAGTTACACTGAAGTAACAGATAAAACCAGCTAATATTCCAATTACTACTGAGCCAATTATATTTACAAAACCTGCTGCAGGAGTTATGGCAACAAGTCCTGCAATCATTCCTGAGGCAATTCCAAGAACAGTTGGTTTCTTTGTTACAGCCCATTCTGTAAACATCCATGCAAGAGCTGCAACAGCTGTAGCTGTGTTTGTATTAATAAATGCCTGTGCAGCCAATCCATTTGATGCCAGAGCACTTCCTGCATTAAAACCAAACCATCCAAACCAAAGAAGTGCTGCACCAATTGCAACGAGAGTAAGATTATTAGGTACCAATAGAGTATTTTTTCTTTTACCAAGTATTAGTGTTCCAACTAATGCTGCCACACCAGCATTGATATGAACAACTGTTCCACCTGCAAAGTCTAATGCTCCCATCTTTGCAAGAAATCCTCCACCCCAAACCCAATGAGCAACAGGAACATAAACAAGGCTTACCCAAAGAATCGTAAACAAAACCCATGCAGAAAAACTCATTCTTTCAATATAAGCACCACTTATTAATGCTACTGTAATTGCAGCAAAGGTAAGCTGGAATACAGAGAATAATACCTCTGGTATTGTTCCTTGAAGCGAATCAACTTTTACTCCATTTAAAAAAGCTTTATCAAGATATCCTATTATTCCTCCTATATCACCTGAAAAAGCAAGGCTATATCCAAAGGCTATCCATAAAAAGCTTACTGTACAGTATGCTACAAAGCTCATGGCGATTGTATTAAGAACATCTTTTTTCTTTGCCAATCCACCATAAAATAGGGCAACTCCAGGCAGTGTCATAAGCATAACAAAGGCTGTGGCAACAATCATCCATGCTGTATCACCTGTGTCAAGTTTTTGCTGAGGTTGAGCCTCAGTTTGTATTTGAGGCTGAGGAGTTTCAGCAAACAATAAGTTTACTGATAAAACTAAGGCAATTAAAATTAATATAAATATTGTTGTTAGTCTTTTCATTTTTTTCCTCCTAATTTAAAAACTAAATGTAATACCTAATCCTGTTACCCATGTATCATCAAGATGTCCGTTTTTATTGTAGGAAGAGCCATCAACAATTCGTTTTGCCTTGTTTGAAAGTGGAAACCAGTATTGAACTACAGGTTGAACTGTTAAGTTTTTTATAACCGGAATTGTAAATCCTGCTTGAATTTTTCCATCATGAAAGGCACTGTATTTCTTACCTGTATATTCACCAGTATTAGCCTCATAAGTTCTCCAGTAGTTGCCATCACCTTTGAAATAACCAAAAGATGCAGCAAGGTCAAAGGTTATGTCTTTGTAAACTTCAAAAGATTGAAAAAAAGAAAGATTCACATAAGTACCAGGATAAGTAGAGATATCCCGATAAATTGTAAGTGTCGGTTTTGAGATAATATCATAGCTTAAACTAAGGAATACTTCTTCTGTTTCGGCAGTATACTTTGTTCCATAGTAAATATAACCACCTGTCAAAGATAGCTTATCAATTATGTAGGTATAACTTAGAGTAAGGTCAGACTCATTAAAGCTTTTTCTTCCAGGTCTGTCTGGTATAAAACTCTGAGTGGCTTTCTCATTTGAATCAATATTACCCCAGTAATTCACTGAGAAACCCTTGTAGGAGACTGTAACAGATGGTTGAATGACTACACTGTCAGAACTCAGTTCATAACCTCTGAAGATATACCTTGTGTAAGCACCTAAAGAAACAGAGCCAGTTACCTTGTCTTCTTCTTTTTTTGCTTCTTCCTTCTTTGGCTCTTCTGCAAAGCCCAAAGAAAAAGAAAGCAAGATCCCTAAGACTAACGCCAGAAACTTAAAATGTCTCATAACAGCACCTCCATTTAGTTTTTTTATTTTTATTTGCCAATTTCGTGCCAAAATAAAAGCTTTTGAAAAAATAAGCATTTTTTATGTCTGTGAATATTACAATTTTGTAAAATCCTACAATTTTGTAGAAAAAAACCGAATTTGTGAGTAAAAGATTAATAGATCTAAATCTCCTCCTAAGACTCAAATAAATCTTTTATTCTCATCAAATATAGATGCGGAAACTTTAAAACAGTAAGAGTTGTTGTTACTGGGATATATGTTGAAGGCTTATTTTTTGTCTCTAATAAACCATTTTCTATTTGAACAACTTTTATAACCTGTAAAGCCATATCGGGCTTTAAACTTACCTCTGTTTATGTTGTCAACTATCTGAATGCTTTTTTATCTGTTGCACATGATAGTTCAAAGATTTTCATTGAGAGAGATTAAATCTTTAAGATAATGCTCAGTTGTAAAAACGATGCATTGATTTAAGCTTATAAGAATGCAAAACCTCTACTATGTTTTTTCTGTCTTGACAGCTTCTTTTGAGACATTAAGTGAAATAAGTACGGTTTTATTTCCGATTCCTTTTATTGTTATAACAAAATTCTTTACGGCTTCTTTGATATAAGGAATAATGTTTCCTGTTTCAGCTTTGTAGAATTGTAATTCTTGTAGGAATTCTAATATGAATCTAAGAGGGCTAATTAAAGGAGAGTTTTAGTTATGTTTTTTACAGTTTTATGTATTTCGAGTAACTCTGTTATGAGCTTTTTAAAATCCTTTAATGCAAGCATATTTGGGCCATCACAAAGAGCTTTATCTGGATCAGGATGAACTTCAAAAAAGAGTCCATCAATGCCACATGAAACAGCTGCTCTGCTAAGGTATGGAATAAATTCCCTCTGTCCTGATGAGCATATTCCACCACCACCTGGAAGTTGTACAGAGTGAGTAGCATCAAAAACTACAAGCACTCCCATTGAACGTATTATGGGAAAGCTTCTAAAATCAACAACGAGATTATTATAACCAAAGCTTGTTCCTCTTTCTGTGATTATTATCTTTTCGTTTCCAGTATATTTAATTTTTTCTACTATATTTTTTACATCCCATGGTGCAAGAAACTGTCCTTTCTTTATATTCACTGGTTTTCCTGTCTTTCCAGCTTCAACAACAAGATCAGTTTGTCTACATAAAAAAGCTGGAATTTGAATAATATCAAGAAAATCCTTAGCAATCTTTATCTCTTCCACTGAGTGAACATCACTTAAAATAGGCAGATCAAACTCTTTTTTAATCTTACTTAGTATCTCAAGTCCTTTTTTTATTCCAGGACCTCTATATGACTTAATTGATGAACGATTTGCTTTATCATAAGAAGACTTAAATATGAAAGGGATATTAAGATTTTGAGAAATCTCTTTCAACTCATAGGCAGTTTTAAATAAAACATCTTCATTTTCTATAACACATGGACCAGCTATAACAAATAGTTCATCTTTTTTTATTTGTGTGTTTCCAACTGAAAAAATCATTTTTTCTGTTGTAACTCAAAGGCTTTTTTAGCAGCCTCAGCAGCGCGCTTAGCTTCTTCAGCTGCTTTTTTAGCTTCTTCTATGCATTCTTCTTTCCTTTTTTCTTCTTTAATATCAAGTTGTTTAGCAGTTGGAGGTATTATTTCAATTTTGTAGTTTCTTATATCTTGGGATGTTATACCTCTATCACTTATTATTACTATATAACCAGAGTCTCTATCAGAAATCCAAAGCTTACCATCAATCCATGTCATTCCTGTTGGAAAGGAGATATATTTGGATGGAACTACTTCTTCTAAGACTTTTCCTTCCTTAGGATCAAGTTTAACTATTTTTACATTATCTGAAGAGTTAGAAAAAATACTTTTTATACCAGCAATAATTAGATATTTTCCATCCCAGGCAATTGCTGTTGGTATGGGCACAGGAGAAAGATATTCTGAAAGTATTGAACCATCTTCTGTTGAAATTCTATAAATTCTTTTTCTTTTTGAGTCAGCAATCCATAAACCATCTTCATTAAAGACCATGTCTTCTGGATATACTGAAGTAAGTGATAGTTTTCTTAGAACCTCTCCCTGAGGTGTAATTTTTAAAATACTTTTATTTGCTACATCAGCGATCCATATAAATCCTTTATCACCTGAGCTTTGTTGCCATGCAACTGCTGTTATGTGAGGTGTTTTTTCTTTTGAAGTTATTGTAACTGGATAGTTATCAAAGATATAACTTCCTTCATATCCGATGATAGAGTTAGCTTTAGCCTTATCAATCCTATCTAAGAAAGCTACTATTCCTTCCTTAGCCACTATAAGATTTTTACCATTCCAACTTAATGCCGAAACTCCAGAAGCAGAAGTCTCTCCAACACCTGCTATATCTATTTTTACTCTTTCTGTACATCCTAATAAAACTAAAAGGCATATCAATATTATTAAATATCTTAACATGACTCTATTATACAATCTTTTATCACATCAAGCAATCTTTCAAGATTTTCTTCAGATATAACTAAGGGAGGGATGATTACAATAACATCTCCGAGGGGTCTTAACCATACGCCATGTTTTCTTGCAGCTTTTACAATCTTCCAACCAATTTGCTCAGAGTAGGGGAAGGGCTCTTTAGTCTCTTTATTTTTTACAATCTCAATTCCTGCAATCATACCCTTTTGACGCACATCTCCTACATAAGGAAGTTTAGCTATTTCTGAAAGTTTATTTTTTAAAAGCTCAATTTTTGGGGGAAGTTTTTCAATAGTTTTTTCTTTTTTAAATATTTCAAGATTTGCAATAGCTGCTACACAGGCAAGAGGATTTCCTGTGTAGGAATGACCATGATAAAATGTTTTTCTTTCCTCAACATCTCCTAAAAAAGCATTAAAGATTTCTTCATTAACTACAGTGACTGCCAAGGGCATATAACCATTGGTTATTCCTTTACTTAAGCAAATAATATCTGGAGTTACTTCTTCATGTTCACAGGCAAACATCTTACCTGTTCTACCAAAACCTGTTGCTACTTCATCTGCGATAAGAAGAGTATTATATTTATCACAGATTTCCCTTAATCCTTTAAGATATCCCTTAGGCCATACAATTATTCCACCAGCACACTGTACAGTAGGTTCCACTATCACAGCGATAATTCTTTCACTGTGTTTTTCTATAATTTTTTCCATCTCCTTAAGACATGCTAACTCACAGGAGGGATAATTAAGTTTAAGTTCGCAACGATAACAATATGGTGCTGGTGCCTGTAAGGAGTTAGCTAAAAGGGGTTGATAAATCTCATGAAATAGCTTTATTCCTCCTACACTTACTGCACCAATTGTATCTCCATGATAGCCTTCCTTAAGGCTTACAAAGGTGTCTTTTCCCTTTATTCCTTTATTAATCCAATACTGATATGCAATCTTTAAGGATATCTCTACAGAGGTAGAACCATTGTCAGAGTAAAATATTTTTGTAAGAGGTTTTCCCCATGGTAGTTTTTCATTAAGGATTTCAGCAAGCTTTTTTGCCAGTATTATACTTGGTTCATTGGATGCACCAAGTAGTGTTGAATGAGCAATCTTGTCAATTTGAGATTTTACTGCTTCATCTATCTCTTTTCTTCTATGTCCATGAATATTTACCCAAAGGGAGGAGACTCCATCAAGATACCATTTTCCATCAATGTCTTTTAAGAAACAATCTTTGCCTTCTATGAATATGGTTGGTTCCTCACTAAGCCATTGTTTCATTTGTGTAAAAGGATGCCAAATAAACTTCTTGTCCCATTCAATGAGGATTTGTTTTTCCATATAACCTCCAAGATTTAAAATTGTATTTTTATTATAATAATATTAAAACTAAAGGAGGAATAAGGAAATGAAAATAGGAATTCTTATATCAACAGATGATCCAGAAACTCTTTGGAATGCTTTTCGTTTTGGAATTCTTTGCCTTAACATGGACTATGACAACGAAGTAACCATCTTCTTAAACTCAAGGGCAACAGCTTATGAAGAAGCTGACTCTGAAAAATTCAACATAAAAGAGTTAGCTAAAAGCTTTGTGCTTGGTGGAGGAAAAATAATAGGTTGTAGAAAGAGTATGGATTTTAGAGGGCTTGAAGGAAATGAAATCTGTCAAAAAGGTGGACAGAAAGATTTATATGAGTTATTAATGAGTTGTGACAGATTTATAAGCTTTTAGCTTTATTATACTTTTCGTATAAGCGGATGGATTAGTTCAGAAAGATTTAAAGTTAAATTTCTTTTAGTTCTTGATTTGCTTTTCAAAATTGATGTTTTAAGATGAGTTTTGAGTTTATTGATTTATTTTAAGATTTTATTTAAAATTTTTAATTATTTACTAAATCTTAGAGGTAAACCATGTTCAAAAAGGTTTTAATAGCAAACAGAGGAGAAATAGCATTAAGAATTATCCGTGCATGTAAGGAACTTGGAATACGCACAGTAGCAATATACTGTGAGCCTGATGCAACAGCAAGATATGTAAAAAAAGCTGATGAATCCTATCTTGTTACTCCTGGTCCTATCAGGGGTTATCTTAATATTTATGGCATAGTAGAGCTTGCTAAAAATGTAGGAGCTGATGCAATCCATCCAGGATATGGATTTTTAGCTGAAAATTATCAATTTGCAGAGGCTTGTGCTCAATTTGGAATAACCTTTATAGGTCCTAATCCAAATGCAATAAAGAAGATGGGACTAAAAGATGAAGCTCGTAAAATTGCTCAAGAATTAGGAATACCTCTTTTGCCAGGAACTCCCCCTTTAAATAGCCTTGATGAAGCTGTAAGGTATGCTAAGGAAATTGGGTATCCTGTAATGATTAAAGCTGTTGCAGGAGGAGGTGGAAGAGGATTAAGAATTTGTCATGATGAAGAGTCTTTGAAAAGACAGATTCCTATTGCTATGTCTGAGGCAAAAAAAGCCTTTGCAGATGAGAGAGTTTTTATAGAAAAGTTTCTTGAAAGGCCTCATCATATAGAGATTCAGATTGTAGCAGACAAATATGGAAATATAATACATCTTGGAGAAAGGGACTGCTCAATTCAGAGAAGACATCAAAAACTTATTGAGATTGCTCCATCTTTGATACTTACAGAAGAAGTAAGACAAAAGATGGGAGAGGCAGCAAAGAAATTAGCAAAAGCTGTAGGTTATGATAATGTTGGAACTGTTGAGTTTTTAGTTGATGAAAATTTGAATTTTTACTTCCTTGAGATGAATACAAGAGTTCAAGTTGAACACACAATAACTGAAGAAATCACAGGCATTGATATTGTTCAGACTATGATTAAGATTGCTGCAGGACAGCCTCTCACAATAAAGCAGGAAGATGTACAACTTGATGGATATGCAATTCAATGTAGAATAAATGCAGAAGACCCACTTAATGATTTCTTACCATCTACAGGCACAATAAAGGCTTATTACTCTCCAGGAGGTTTTGGAGTAAGAGTTGATGGACATGCTTTTGCAGGATATGAAGTTCCACCTTATTATGACTCTCTTCTTTCAAAGCTTGTTGTATGGGGTAAAACATGGGAGGAAGCAGTAAGAAGAATGCATAGGGCTTTAAGTGAGTATATAATAAGAGGTGTAAAAACCACGATTCCTATTTACATAAGAATTATGGAAGATGAAGATTTTATCAAGGGAAACTTTAGCACTAGGTATATAGAGGAGAAAATGCAGACTCTTTTATATAAAGAAGAACAGGATCCTTTTGATATTGCTGTAGTTATATCTGCTGCTATTGTTGCTCATAGTAGAGTTTAAACCAATAAAAGAGGTGTAAAAATGAGTAAAACACCAGTAAAAATTATGGATACTACTTTTAGAGATGCTCACCAAAGTTTACATGCCACAAGGATGAGACTTGAAGATATTGTTCCTATTTGTGAAAAGATGGACCAAGTCGGTTTTCATTCCCTTGAGGTATGGGGTGGTGCAACCTTTGATAGTTGTCTAAGATTTTTAAAAGAGGATCCTTGGGAAAGGCTTAGAACAGTCAGATCACTTGTTAAAAACACTAAACTTCAGATGCTCTTAAGAGGGCAGAATCTTGTAGGTTACAGACACTATCCTGATGATGTAGTAGAAAAATTTGTTGAAAGGGCAATTGCAAATGGTATAGATATCTTGAGAATTTTTGATGCACTTAATGATTTAAGAAATCTTGAAAAATCCGTTGAAGCAACCATTAAATACGGTGGAATTGCAGAAGTAGCATTTTGTTATACAGTAGGTCCTATATACACAATTGATTACTTTGTTGATCTTGCCAAAAAAATTAGGGATATGGGTGCTCATATTATATGCATAAAAGACATGGCAGGGCTTCTTGATCCTTACACTGCCTATGAGTTAGTAAAAAGACTAAAGCAAGAGATTGATTTACCCATTCATCTTCATACTCATGATACAGCAGGTATGGCTGTTGTAACAACAATCAAGGCAATTGAAGCTGGTGTAGATATTGTTGACACAGCAATATCTACAATGGCAGGAGGAACATCTCAGCCACCTCTTGAGACAATATGCCATATTCTAAAGGGCACTGAAAGGGATCCTAAGTTTAATATGGAATTACTTGATGAAATTGCTGATTACTTCTATGAAGTAAGAAAAAAATATAAACATCTTGAAAGTGAATATACAGGACCTGATCCTAAGGTAATAGTTTATCAAATCCCTGGAGGAATGCTAAGTAATCTTGTAAATCAACTTAGAGAACAAAATGCCTTACATAGAATAAAGGAAGTTATGGAGGAGATTCCAAAGGTAAGGAAGGATTTTGGATATCCTCCCTTAGTTACACCATCAAGTCAGATAGTAGGAACGCAAGCGACTTTAAATGTGCTTACTGGTGAAAGATACAAGACAGTAACAACAGAGACAAAAAACTATTTTAAAGGACTTTATGGTAAACCTCCAGCTCCAGTAAACGAAGAAGTAAGAAAAAAGATCTTAGGAGATGAAGAGTTTATAACTGTAAGACCTGCTGATTTACTTTCTCCAGAGTTTGAAAAGGCTAAGGCAGAGCTTAAAGATAAGGCAAAATCTGATGAAGATGTTTTAAGTTACTGTCTCTTTCCAAAGGTTTATCTTGAATTTCTTGAAGCAAAGGAGAAGGGAATAAAAGAAGAGGTTAAAGTAACCAAAAAAGAAGAAAAGCCTGTAGCATTAGAGATGGCACCAACAGAGTTCAAAATAAGTCTCTATGGAGAATTTTACCATGTGAGAGTTGGAGGAAAAGGACATAAAGTTGATGGTAAAAGACCTTATTTTTTATATGTAAACAACCAGCTTGTTGAGGTAATAGTTGAATCTATTCAGGAAATTATGCCAACGGAAGAGGCAAAGATTGAATCAAAGGTAAAAGACTCTATTAGACCAAGACCAACAAAGCCTGGAGATGTTACATCTCCAATGCCCGGAACAGTTGTAAAGATAAAGGTAAAAAAGGGTGATAAAGTGAAAGCTGGTGATACAATTGTAATAGTAGAAGCAATGAAGATGGAAAATGAAATTCATGCACCAATTGATGGAGTAGTTGAGGAAGTCTATGTTAGAGAAGGTGAAATGGTTAATCCTGATGAAGTAATGGTAAGGATAGTATAATGGATTATACAAGTATTCTTAGACAACTTATAATTTCAGCGCCAGCTATACTTATAGCAATAGTATTTCATGAGCTTGCTCACGGATGGGTTGCCTATAAATTAGGTGACAACACAGCAAAGCTTTCAGGAAGACTTACACTAAATCCTATATCTCATATAGACCTATTTGGAACTATAATAATGCCCTTTATGCTTCTTATTCTTACAAGTGGTCAATGGGTTTTTGGATATGCTAAGCCTGTTCCTGTAAATCCATATAATTTTAAAAATCCAAAATTAGGAATGGCTCTTTGTGCAGCAGCGGGTCCTGGTGCAAATCTTGCTGTTGCCATAGTTTGCACTATATTTATTAAGTTTATTTTATTTCCCTTTAATGAATTTCTCCCTGAGTTCATTTCATATCCTTTAGGTCTAATTCTTAAGTCAACAATTATGATTAACATTATTCTTGCAGCCTTTAACCTAATTCCTATTCCACCGCTTGATGGTGGAAGAATTCTGATGGGACTGTTGCCTTTAAGATATGCTGAGTTTATGGAAAGGATTGAACCTTATGGTTCTTTAATAGTTATACTGCTTATTGTTACAGGACTTACAAGATTCTTTGTTCAGCCCCTTGTAAAGTTTTTCTATGCAATAATCTCAATTTTTTAGGAGGAGTAATGGATAGAGTATTAAGCGGAATGCAGCCAAGTGGACCACTTCATTTGGGAAATCTTATAGGAGCTCTTTCGAACTGGGTTAGCCTTCAAGATAAATATGAGTGTTACTTTTTTGTTGCTGACTGGCATGCACTTACAACAGGCTATGGAAATCCATCTCATATAAAGGAATATACAGTTGATCTCCTAATGAATTTCATATCTGCAGGGCTTGATCCTGAAAAGTCTACGATATTTATTCAGTCTCAAGTTCCTGAGCATGCAGAGCTTCATATATTCTTAAGTATGATTACTCCACTTGGTTGGCTTGAGAGAGTTCCTACATATAAAGAAAAAAAGGAACAGATTAAAGACAAAGATCTTGATACCTATGGTTTTTTAGGATATCCAGTTCTTCAGACAGCTGACATAATTATATATAGAGCTAAGTATGTGCCTGTTGGCATTGATCAAATTCCACATCTTGAAATATCTCGTGAAATAGCAAGAAGATTTAATTATCTTTATGGAAAAGAGTTTTTCCCTGAACCCCAGGCTTTGCTTACTCAGTTTCCAAAAGTTCCTGGAACTGATGGAAGAAAGATGTCAAAAAGCTATGGAAATGCGATTTATTTAAGTGATGATGAAAAGACAGTAACTGAAAAAATAAGAACAATGGTTACAGATCCTGCTCGTAAAAGAAGAACAGACAAAGGAGATCCTGAAAAATGTCCTGTTTTTGATTTACATAAAATTTTTTCAACAGATGAAGAAAGAAGAGAAATAGTTGTAGGCTGCAGTACCGCAGCAATTGGTTGTATTGATTGTAAGAAGATTCTTATAAATCATGTTATTGATACCTTAAGACCTATATGGGAAAGAAGAAAACAGTTTATTGATAATCCATCACTTTTAATTGAGATAGCTCGGGAAGGCTCGAAAAAAGCAAGAAAAGTAGCATCAGAGACCCTTAAAGAGATGAAGGAGGTTATTGGATGGATTTCTTAAGATACCATAGGCAGATGCTTATAGATGGTTGGGGTGAGGAAGGGCAAAAAAAACTTAAAGAGGCTACAGTTTTTATTGCAGGTGCTGGAGGTTTAGGAAGCCCAGTATCAATATATCTTGCTGTGGCAGGTATTGGAAGAATAATTATATGTGATTTTGACAGTGTAGAAATGACAAATCTAAATAGACAAATATTGCATAGTCATACGAGAGTTGGAATAAACAAAGCTTTATCAGCAAAAATAACTCTTAATGGCATAAATCCAGATGTTGAGGTTATTCCAATAACAGGGAAGATAACTGAAGAAAATGCCTTTGAATTTGTAGGAGACTCTCAGATTATTATGGATTGTATGGATAATCTTGAGACACGATATATTCTAAATAAAGTTGCATTAAAAAAGAAAATACCTCTTGTATTTGGTGCAATTTATGGAATGCAAGGTATGCTTAGTTTTATAAAGCCACCGGAGACTCCATGTCTTAAATGTCTTTTTCCAGAAGCACCTCCTAAGGAAACCTTTCCTGTTGTAGGAGCAACTCCTGGAGTAATAGGAGCTTTACAGGCATTGGAGGCAATAAAATATATAATTGGAATTGGCAAGCTTTTTCAAAATAAGCTTCTTGTTTGGGATGGTTTAACTGGAGAGTTCAAAACTTTTAAAGCACAGAAAGATCCATTCTGTAGTGTCTGCAGTGAATCTTGATTATTTCATTAATTAGTGGAAGCATTACATAATAGAATCTTAGAAGTTTTAGCCTTAATTACTTTAATATCTGGATTTAATATTCCTCTTTTTTGGATTCCTGTACATCTTTATCCAAAGTTTTTTAGAAAGCTTGGGATTTTTACCTATATGATACCTTTATTTACCTTAAGCTTAATAGCCTTTTTAGTGTTTAAGTTTCGTCAGGATATTCTCATTTATACTGTAGAGATTCCATCTTTATTGAGTTTAATTGGATTAGTAATCTTTCTTTTTGGCGTTATTCTTCATATATGGACTGCCAAGCTTTTAAGTTTTTGGGGACTAATAGGTATACCTGAGATATTTCCAAAAATAAGTAGTAAATTAATAACATCAGGACCATTTTCTAAGGTTAGGCATCCTACTTATCTTGCCCACACCATGATCTTTCTTGGAGTTTTTCTTCTTACAGGGTTTTTTGCAGTAGGAATTTTAACTTTATTTGATTTTTTAATTGTTAATGTATTTATTATACCTTTTGAAGAAAGGGAGCTTCTCAGTAGATTTGGAAAGGTCTATGAAGAATACAAAAAAAGAGTCAGATGGAGGATACTGCCAGGATTATTTTAAATTTTGACTTAAGCTCTCTTATTTATCTTAGAGACACCTTTTTCTTTCTTAAGAAATGAAGCCTTATCATAATCAATTCCTGAATTGTACTAAGCATTGATATAATTGGTTTTTCATAAGTTTTATCCATAGTAGCAAACAGACATACACCGGTTGCATCAATCATTGCCCGCAGGTTTTGTGTTTTTACAATGTTTTCATTTAAATGGCATCCTTCCCTGTTTGCCTTAACATAAAAGAGTGCTTTCAGAGGATTTGCCTGAAGATTATGTGGTGAAAGCTTCAGTGCTTTTACATCTTTTAAGGCAAGGTCATCAACTTTCTCTCTGTATGCAATCTTGTCAATAAGCTTTAAGGGAGCATCCACACTTTCCCATATCCAGCTGTTACATAACTAATTTTTAGCCAAAGTATTGGCTATCTTTTGAGGAGATTGCTCATAAAATTTTCTATTTGTTTTCACTTCTATAAATGATAAGCATCAAAAGTACATTGTTTTACAAATTGAGAACTCTCTTACACGCAGATTATTAGGTTCAAGCTCTATTACTCCATTTTAGCACAGCTACCAAAGCAGATACATCTTTCTAAATCTGTTTGAATGGTTAAGGTTTTTTATCTTTGTATAAAGCCTTTGTCTTAGGATTAGGGTTGACAGGACAGGGCATTTACATAAGATGTATCACTTGAAGTTTTTCTCTGTTAAGGGGCACTGGATTATTATGGGAATAACACACTGCTTCATAGGTTCTACATCCTGTGCATTTAGAGTAGTCAACAAGAAGCATTTTAAAGTGTTTTCTTTGCTGGGTCAGCCTATGCAATTAAGCATATTCCATATTTATAAGCTAAGACTAAAGCAGCGCATGTTCCAGTAGTTTTTATAAACTGCCTTTTTGTAGGAAGATCTAATTCATTATAGCTGTAATAATTTTTTGAAATTTATTTTTTAGTAAGTTTCAAATCTGTAATTAAAACATACATTCCTGCTCCTATATCGTTTCCTTCAAGCAAAATCACTATCTTAGGACTTAAAGCCTTTAAGGCTACTGAATCTACAGGAAAGGAGCCTGCTCTAACTTCGTTAACAAAAATATGAGCCATATCTTTCTCTTTCTTTAAAGCAAGTTTTATTTTTTGTCCGCCTACTGTTTTAGGCAAGGCAGCTTCATTAGGAATAGAAATACCACCTCCCCATTTCCACCAATCTACATCATTATATAAATATAAACTTACAGGACTATCCAACTTTCCTAAAGATATAAAAATCTTATGGTCAAGACTTCCTTTAGAGCTAAAAAATACTGTAGCTTCAAGAGCCCAATCTTCTGAGGGTGAAAACTTTTCAATTGCCTTTTCAAAAATAACCTGACCTTTAGTTGAAGCAAACCATCTTTTCCCTTCTAAGGAGACACATTCTCCTTGACCCTTAAGTATCTTTACTGTTGTAGGAGTGATCTTACATTGAGAAAAATCTTCTTTCCACAGAAGCTTTGGATAGGGCTCAAAAGAGACTTTTTCTCTGATAAGCTCACTCTTGACAGGAGTTGAAAAGATAGTTTCTGTTTTTTGAGGTGTAACTTCTATTTTTTGAGACAGCTTTTTCTCAACTCCTCTTGATTCTTCTTTTACAATCTCTCCCTTTTCATTGTAGTAGGTGATCTTTTCTCCAACTAAAACATCAGCTGGAGCAAGAGGCTTAACTGTTTCTACTATTAAAGTTACAGCCTTGACTATAAGATCTCTTGTAGCCTCTTCAAGAGGAGTATTTTTTATAGCCTCAAAATAAGCTCCTCCTACGGTTGTTCCGAAAAGACCTCCTGCTGCAAGCCCGAAGCCCCATCTTTCTGATTTACCTTCTACTGTCTTAGCTGCAAGAACTTCACCAGTTTTAACGCTTACGATTCTCATATCTAAACCGATATGGGCATGACTTTTTTTAATTTTGGCTCCAAGTCCCCAAGGAAGAGGTATAATTAAACCTCCACCACCTATCCCCCCTGCTTTAAGTTCAAGTGCTGTGACAGCACCTGTAATTATAAAGTCGGCTGTTTTAAGAGTAGTCTGAGGCTTAATCCCCATAAGCTCAAGCTCTTCTTTAATTTCCTCAAGTGCGATACGCTCCACCACTTTAAAACAATTAGTATTAGCCAAAGCAGTAATAAGCATGTCAGATAATCCGTCTCCTAAAGCCTTGGTTGATACTTCTATTCCAAAGCCAGGGCCAAAATAAACTCTGTCTCCATGGCAAGTTGCTGCTTTACATTTAAAACTTTTAGCCGTGATTACTCCGATAGGTTGTGAACATTGAGGAACTTTTAAAACTCTTTCTTTGATATCTTTAGCATATTCATCTTGAGCCCATACATAAGGTGAAAATAGAAAACTTATTAAAAGAATTATAATTTTTGCGAATTTTATTTTTCTCATTATTGATTTCACCTCCTTTTTAAAATATTTTTTTTATTTATAATAGATGAGTTAATCTTTTTGTCAAGAATCGGACAGTACAAAATTATAGGATTCAAAATAGAATGCTGTCTTGTCTGGCTTTTGCAAACTTTTTTAGAAGTATTTACAGATAAAAATTGATCAATCCTTTCCTTCGGAAAGATAAGTAACTCTCAGTTTAAACGCTAAAATTCATAAATAGTGTTTGGAAAAACGTTAGAAATTACAGATTTTCCACCATTTCCCATACTCCACAAGGACATACTCCAGCACAGAATCCACAGGCAATGCATTTGTCGTCATCTACCACATACTCAAATCTACCATCAGGTTTTTCTACTCTGCTTATAGCACCCCAGTAGCAGGTCATTTCACATATCTTACAGTCTCTACATAAACCGCACGACAGACACCTTTCTGCCTCTTGTTCAAGTGATGTAACTGCACGACATCTTTCATAGTAGTCAAGCTTAATTTTCTGATATGGTATTCTGGGTCTAAGATCTCTTGTAATAGGTGCTTGCATAAGCTGTCCATGTAGATACTCAGCAAGAAGTCTTCCATGTCCTATGGCATGCGTTACAAGTCCAAGTCCTGTAACATCTCCTATGGCAAAAACTCTCGGATGAGACGTCTGAAAGAAATCATTTATTACAATCCATCCTTTTTCTGTATGAATTTGATAAGGTAAGAATTCAAGATCAGGCATGTCTCCTATGGCAATAATTACAAGGTCTGCATCAAGAGAAGTTCCATCAGTAAAGTATATTCTTTTTTCTTCTGGAACATACTTTTCAGTAACTTTGGGCCATATTATTTCAACACCTCTTTGCTTTGCATACTGAAGTTCTGCACTAAAGGCTGCTGGTTTCTGAATGTCAACAGCTGTAACTTTAGAGGCTCCACAAAGAAATGCCTCAACTGCTGCATCCATACCTACATTTCCAGCACCAATTATTACAACTTTTTTATCCTTAAGATCATAGGTTTTGCCTCTGTTTATGTCTCTCATAAATTCATAGGCTGATATCGTATATTCTGAGCCGGGAAATGTTAGCTTTCTTGGTTTATGAGCTCCAACAGCAATTATGACAAATTCATACTCTTTTAAGATTTTCTCAAATAGGTCTTTGTCTACTTTTGTGTTGACTCTAATGTCTGTTACAACTTCTTTGAATCTCTCAATTTCTTTGTATAATATTTCTCTGTTAAGTCTATGCTCAGGTATGCATAAATCAATCTTTCCACCAATTCTGTCTGTTGCCTCAAAGATCGTTACATCATGACCTTTAAGACTAAGTTGCCAACCAGCTGACATTCCCGCAGGTCCTGCACCAATTATTGCTATTTTGTGCCCTGTGGGTTTTGCTTTCTTTGGAGCTGGTAGCTCTAAGGTAGCCTTTCCAAGCTCCTTTACTGAAATAGGAACATCAATTATTCCACGAGTGCATGCCTGCATACATAGATTTGGACATATCATTCCACATACTGTTGCTGGAAGAGGTGTATATTCAAGAGTCATCTCAAGTGCCTCTTTTATTTTGCCAAGCCTTATTAGAGCTGTCCTCTTATGAGTTGGAATTTGCGTTGGACAGCTGTATGCACAGGGAGGTGCATACTTTTCATTTGCCCATACTGGTTTGTATCTGCGATATTCTCCTGTAACTATATAAGGTATTACTGTCGGTTCATGGTCTATATACTCAGCAAATATTCCTCCTTTTCCAACTTCCTTTTCCCAGTAGTTTTTTCTAAACTCTTCCATTGATATCTTAAACCATCTTCTCTGTCTTCTTTCCTGGGGTGTATAAGGTACAAGTTTTCGCCACTCATTTGGATTTTTCGTTAGCTCATAGTAATAATCCATTCTATCTATTGCAGTAAGATAAGGAACAAGATTCTCACAAAGCCATTTCCAGTCCTGCTCAGTTATCTCAAGAAGTTTTACATCTCTTTCTGAGTAGCCATCTATTTTTCCACGGAAATATATAACTCCACCTACCATTCCTACACAGGGTCTGTAACCAAGAACAGTTCTTGGATTCCTTGGATTTACTCCACATACTACTGCAATTCCTCCTGCCTTAAACTCTGCAAAAGAGTCTCCAACATCTCTAAAATACCATGACTGAGGCGGATCAAATCTTGGATTATGCTTTGTCATGGTGTCACATCTTGCACCACCACTTCCTTGCACATAGAGAATTCCTTGAGCTGCTGCATTCCAAGCTCCATTTGTTGCATCACCAAGAACTGTGATCTTAGCTCCACAGTTTAGCCATCCTACATCATCAGAGACGCCTCCCATCACTACTATCTCAGTTCCAAACATTCCCATTGAGCCACATCTTTGACCAACAGGACCTTCAATAGTGACTCTCACTGTTTCACCTTGTGGATAGATCCTTCCTCCAATTCCATGCTGTCCATCCGCATATATGTGAAGATTTCTCGCACCTTGTTTTACAGCCTCTTGGATGAACTCTTCAAGAATTCTTGATGGAACTCTCTTGCCTTTTACATTGCCGTAAATAGTGACACTTCTTTCATCAGTCCATTTTACAGCATCTTCATAAGATATGATTGCTTCATGTAAACCAATTGTTGAAATTTCTTTTTTTAATGTTTTTTTAGCAGACATAGCTTATCTCCAACCTTTCTGCCATTGCTTTATCATCTATACCTAAACCATCGGACATTCCGATGGGTAGTTCAGTGCTTCTTCCCATTGGTGCGAATATCTTTCTAAGTTCTACATCAGCAGCTTTAAATATTTCTACGACTCTTTCAGCTATTTTGTCAGGATCAAGACGCCTGTAAAGTTTTGGGTCTTGAGTAGCTATTCCTCTTGGACATTTTCCAGTATTACAGAGATTACAACGATTGTATTCATCGCCAAGACAGTCAGCTGCAGCCTGCATTATGTACTTTCCAATCATTACAGCTGAAGCACCAAGCATAATAAGTGCTGCAGCATTTGCTGCAAGATTTCCTTTTTTGCCAATTCCACCTGCTGCAATAAGAGGAAGTTCGTTTTGTTTGCCTTGTTTTACAAGGTCAAGATAACACTCTCTTATGTTTGATGCAATTGGATGTCCCATTTTGTCAAGAGATACATTGTATGCTGCACCTGTCCCTCCGTCTTCTCCATCTATGCAAAGTGCTGCGGCATAGGGATTTCTTGCAAGATTGTTAAGCACAGCTTTTGCAGTGCGTGTCCCTGAAATCTTTGGGTAAACAGGCACTCTAAATCCAAATGCCATTGACATTGACTGTATCATCTTCATTACAGACTCTTCAATTGAGTATTTTGTTTGATGAGTTGGAGGAGATGGAAGATCAACATACTTTGGTACACCTCTAATTTCTGCAATAAGCTTAATAACCTTTGGTGCCATTAATAAACCACCATCACCGGGTTTTGCCCCTTGACCATATTTTATCTCAATTGCTGCCGGGTCTTCTGTCATGTGTGGAAGTGTATGAATTATACTGTCCCAACCAAAGTAGCCTGATGCAATCTGAAGAATAAAATATTTTACATATCTTGATTTAAGAAGTCTTGGTGGAAATCCTCCTTCCCCTGAGCACATAACAACAGGAATACCTTCAACTTCATTTAAGTAAGCCACACCCATGGCAAGCCCTTCCCACATATAAGGAGAAAGAGCTCCAATAGACATACTTCCAATTATTATGGGGAATATTTCTCTTACAGGTGGAATAAACTTTCCTGAGGATTTATCCACCACAAGTCTACCATTTTCAACTTTAAGTGGAAGTTCTTCAGGTGGAAGAATTCTTCCTATATAGGAACGAATTCTGAATTCATGCCTTCCGGCATCAAGAGCTGGGTCTGTAAGCATGGAGATTCTTGTAAATTTAATTCTATCAAGAGTGGATAATCCGGGATCATTTCTTCTTCCACCTCTTTTGTATGGTTCACCTCCACGGTTTTTGTAGAAAAGAAATTTATTCTGCGGATTATACTCAGGTTCTATAGCATTGTTAGGACATACAAGAGAACATATGGCACAGCCTGTGCAATAGTTTTCTATGTTATTGACTTGCTCAATAACATGAATTATTTTTCTTACAGGTTTTGGTTTAGGAGTGTTTCCCTCAGACTCAATTACTCTCATGTATTTTACAGCAGGTCTTATGGCACCATTAGGACATACAGCAGTGCATTGTCCACAACGTTTGCATCTGTCTTCTCTCCATCTGATAATATAGGGAAACTCTTTTATAGTTAATTTATGATTATAATCAAGTCTTAACCCTGTAGCTGGTTCCATACTTTTACCTCCTGTGCCTCTGGTGATACTATCACCATATCATATTTCATTGGAAATATATCTTTTGATTTATCCCTTTCGGGGATAACTTTATCTAATCCACAAAGCTCCGACATTAAAGCATACTTTCCTGGAACACCACCTACTACTCCTGGTCTTAGTTTTTTTGAATCTTGAACCATAAAACATGTTCCATCAGGAATAAATCCTATTACCATGTTTGGTCCATCAATACATAAAGGTCTAAGAGACTGCTTAATCAATGCTAATGCTTCTCTGTCAGGTCTTGTTTCAATCTCACTCCATTTAAGCGGAGTAATAACATCCTTATAGTAAGTAAGTGGAAATTTAAGTTTTTTATGTATATAATGAAGTATATGACAGAATACCTCACTGTCTGAGTTATAACCCATATATCCAGGGAATCCTCTACTCATAAGAAACTCTCTTATTGGAACAAAAGCAGTGTTTTCACCATTAGTCATAGTGCAGTATCCTTGAAGGAAGAAGGGATGACATGCATATAAATATATCTGATAGTTTGTATTTTGTCTTCCTTGAGCAAAAATTATCTTTGCCTTGAGATTGTCTCTGTCAAGTCCGAAGAATTCAGCTAATTGAAGAGGATCTCCAACTTCTTTTATTGTTATTACATCTGGATAAAATGAAAATACAAATATTGATTCATCTGGCTCTCCCATTCTTCTTAATGTAAGACGAATATTCATTAAGAGATCTTCTTTTTCTTCAAAGGGCTTTTCTTTCCATTCATCTGGATAGTCATAAAAAGCTGCAAAGTAAATGTCTCTTGGGATAATACCATTTACAGGCTTAATTTTTGGCATCCATACATGAATAAGTTTAAAGCCTAATTCTTTCATATAAGAATCAAGAATTTCTTTGCCTTTTCTTGAGCATATCCCTGAGAGAATTGGATAATCTTTTAAGTCTTCAAATTCTCCTCCAAGATTTTTAAGCGTAAGTCCAAGTCCAGAGCCATCATGTCCTTCTTTCATTGTCTCAAGGGCAAGTATGTTTTCCATCGGTGAAAAATATTTTGAAGATGTTATTGCTGCTAATCTACACATTATTATTCTCCACTCGGCAAATGGTTACCATATCTTTAGCATATTACCAAAGTGACATTTTTGTCAATGATTTTGATTTTTATATTTTTATAAATGATAAAATAAATATGGTTTTTACAATAATTTAAAAGGAAAGGAGTAAAGTTGTGATTCCTTATCCAAATATTAATCCTGAAATTGTTAAAATAGGACCTCTTTCAATTCGTTGGTATGGTTTAATGTATCTTATTGGATTTATATGTTCTTACCTAATTGTAAAGAGAGAGATAAAAAAAAGAGGGTTTAAGCTTGAAAAGGATTTTCTTGAAACTCTATATTTTTACCTTATTTTGGGACTCTTTATAGGTGCAAGGCTTGGATATGTGATTTTTTATAATCTTTCATACTATCTTCAAAATCCATTGGAGATTTTTGCCGTTTGGCATGGAGGTATGTCTTTTCATGGAGGACTTATTGGAGTGATTATTTCAGCATGGATTTTTTGTAAGTCAAAGAAGTTTGATTTTTTTACATTAACTGATATGCTTGTTATTACAGCACCAATTGGAATAGGACTTGGCAGAATTGGTAACTTCATTAACGGTGAACTTTATGGAAGAATAACTAATGTGCCTTGGGCTATGGTTTTTCCACAGGGAGGTCCATTTCCGAGACATCCAAGTCAGCTTTATGAAGCAGTAGTTGAGGGAGTATTGCTTTTTTTGATTCTTTGGTTTCTTAAGGATAAGTTTAGTCGTCCAGGTGTTTTGTCTTGTTTGTTTCTTGTTTTATACGGAGTTTTCAGATTTTTTGTAGAGTTTTTCCGTGAACCTGATCCTCAGATAGGTTATATCTTAGGAGTCTTTACAATGGGACAGGTTTTGTGTAGTATTATGATAATAAGTGGCTTAATTTTAATGGTTTACAGGATAAAAAAATGATGCCGCAGTCTGAAGAACTAATTAATAAAATCAATGAATTAAAAAAGCATACGTTTTTTGAAATTCTTAATTTAGTAGGAAGGGTTTTTATAATTGTTGAGTATGATGAAAATGTTGTAATAGGCAAAAGGGGATTTCTTCCACAAGAGAAAGAAAGAGGTCTTGTACTTGTATTTAATAATAAAATGAATTTTGTATGGGATAAAGATGCAATTACAGCCACTCTTGTATTTGGCAATATGCCGGAGAAATGTTATATTCCCATAAATGCAATTGCAGCAGTTTTTTCTCCAGACTTAAGAATTCAGCTTACTGTTCCAGTTTTTAAAATGCTTAGACAGGAAAAAGACTCTCCTACTCAAGAGACTAAGGATGGAAAGATAATAGATATTACAAAATTGAGGAAAAAATAAGTGAGCATAGATAAAATTCTTAAAGAATTATTAATTCATCAAATTAAACAAAAACTTAACAGACTTCAGCAAGAGATACAACCTGTTGAAACGCCTCCTCCAGACTTAAAAGTATTAAGTTATGGTATGATTATTGGATATATTGATATAGTCACAGAAAGAGAAATTCCACAAGAAAGGCTAAATAAATGGAAAAAGTTAATATCCGAGAATAATAAGCTAATTATTCTTATTCCTAAAGAAGAAAAGCTTAAAATTATGGAAATTCTTTGGAAAGAAGGAATTGCTGAAAAAGTAAGCATAGGAAACTACGAAATAAATTTGTCTCTTCCTTAAAGAATTTTTTAAGAAACAGTAGCCTAAAAAAGCTTATAAAAGTTGGAGTTATTCCTCTTGTCAAGGCAAAAACTTTTCATAAATCTTTGCTTTAATCTCCCTTATTGCTTTTTATGTATACATATATTCCATCTGGATTTCAAAGCTTCTAATACCAATGCAAAGCTCCTACTTAAATAGCCTGTAGTTTCAAAGGGATCAGGTCTTTTTGGCTCTGAATATAGAGAATCATTTGATGTAATAATGATTGACCAATCTCCACCGGAGATATTTTATATAAACAGAAGCTAAAATAGAGATAAAGTCAATTAAAGAAAGTAACATCTTCGGATAAAAGATAACCTTTGTAGCCGTAATTGTTATAAAAACTATGGCTGTTTGAGAAACTCTTTTAGCTTCAGGGATAACAGTAGTTGAAAGAGATTTAAATATCTCTGAAAATACTGTTATATTACTTTCTTACTTAGATTTATAGCAAGCAAGTTATACTGAAGAGTTGAAATAAAGATTAATGTTCAAATGATTGAGTCAAGTATTAGAGTATGAATTAGTGTTGTACCAATTTCTCCAAAAAACAAGCCCAAGAGCCTTAATTACTTCCCTTATGAGTTTGTATTGTAGAATTTTTTGATGGTTTAATCTCTCTTGACAAATTAAAAAAAAATTTATAAACTCTTTATACGAAAAAATCTTTTGGGGGGCGTTTATGGATAGGGAAACAATCTATGAAGGATTAGTACGTCGTGGTGTTTCAAGAAGAGAATTCCTTAAATTCTGCGCTACAACAGCCGCAGTTTTAGGATTGTCCTCCTCATATGTTCCACAGATTGTAGAGGCAATGGAGAAAAAAGAAAAGCCAGTCGTTGTCTGGCTACACTTTCAAGACTGCACTGGATGCAGTGAAAGTGTGCTAAGGGCAACGAAACCAACAATTGGTCAGATTGTTTTGGATATTGTATCCCTTGAGTATCATGAAACAATTATGGCAGCAGCAGGACATCAGGCTGAAAAATCTCTTCATGATGCAATTAAAAAGTACAAAGGTAAATATCTTACTGTAGTAGAAGGTTCCATCTCTCAAAAAGATGGAGGAATTTATTGCTGTATTGGAGGAAGATCCTCCGTTGATATTATGAAGGAAGTAGCAAAAGATACAGCAGCTATTATTGCTTTAGGTAACTGTGCCACCTTTGGAGGCATCCCACAGGCAAAGCCTAATCCTACAGGTGCAATAGGTGTTATGGATCTTATTAAGGACAAACCAATAGTTAATCTTGCAGGATGTCCACCAAATGTTGAAAACTTTACTGCTACACTGGTATACTACCTTACCTTTGGTAAGCTTCCTGCCTTAGATAGACTAAAAAGACCTTTGTTTGCCTACGGAATACTTATTCATGACAACTGTGAAAGAAGAGGATACTTTGATACAGGACAATTTGCTAAGTCATGGGGAGATAAAAATCACAGATTGGGATACTGTTTATATGAGCTTGGATGTAAAGGTCCCTTTACATATCATAACTGTCCTACCATAAGATGGAATGATGGTGTAAGTTGGCCTGTAATGGCAGGTCATCCATGTGTTGCTTGCTCTGAGCCAAAATTCTGGGATAATTATGCTCCATTTTATGCAGACTCTAACAGTAGCTTTTTTGCGAAGGCAACAAAGATCGGACTTGGTGCTATGGCAGTAGCTGGTTTAACTAAAAAAGAAAATAAGGAATAAATAAAGGGGGCGTCTATGGCAAGATTAGTAATTGATCCAGTAACAAGAATTGAAGGTCATATGAGATGTGAGGCAGTGGTTGCCGATGGAAAGGTAAAGGATGCTTACTCCTCTTGTACAATGTGGCGTGGAATAGAAGTAATAATGAAAGGAAGAGATCCAAGAGAGGCGTGGATTTTTGTTCAAAGACTTTGTGGTGTCTGCACCACAGTGCATGCGATAGCCTCAATAAGAGCAGTAGAGGATGCCTTAAAGATTAAAGTCCCAAGAAATGCAGACCTTATAAGAAATCTCATAATAGGAAATCAGTGTGTGCAAGACCATGTTATTCATTTCTATCATCTTCATGCTCTTGATTGGGTTGATGTAGTTTCAGCTTTAAAGGCTGATCCAGCAAAAACGTCAGAGCTTGCAAAGAGTATATCCTCTTGGCATAATAACTCAGCAACCTATTTCAAGGCTGTTCAAGATAAACTTAAAGCCTTTGTAGAAAGAGGACAACTTGGAATATTTAGCAATGGTTACTGGGGACATCCAGCTTACAAGCTTCCTCCTGAGGCAAATCTATTAGCAGTGGCTCATTATCTTGAAGCTTTAGATTGGCAAAGAGAAGTTATCAAAATGATGGCAATTCTTGGTGCTAAGAATCCTCATCCGCAGACCTTCCTTGTTGGTGGAATGGCAATTCCAATAGATCCAGAAAGTCAGAATGCTATTAATGCTCATACAATTGCAGCACTTAATAAGTATGCTGATATGGGAATTGAATTTGTTGAGAAAGTTTACATTCCAGATCTTATTGCAATTGCTTCATTCTACAAGGACTGGACAAAATATGGTGGAAATTCAAACTTCCTTGCCTGTGGTGAGTATCCTGAGGCAACTGGAAAACTATGGTTACCAGCTGGAGTTATAAAGAACAAGAATCTTAAAGAGATATATCCTCTTGATCATAAGAAAGTAATGGAGTACATAACTCGTTCTTACTATACATATTCAAAGGGTGATAAAGTAGGACTTCATCCTTGGGATGGTGAGACAACACCAAACTATACAGGACCAAAACCACCATATGAGTATCTTAATGTTGATGGAAAATACAGCTGGGGTAAGGCACCAAGATATGAAGAACTTCCAATGGAAGTAGGTCCTCTTGCCAGAGTTCTTGTAGCCTATGCATCAGGTCATAAGGAAGTAAAAGAAGTAACTGATATGGTAATGAAAAAACTTGGAATAGGTCTTAATGACATGTTCTCTACATTAGGAAGAACAGCTGCAAGAGGAGTTATAGCTCTTGTTACTGCATACAAGATAAAGGACTTTATCAGTGAACTTGCAGCAAACATCAAGAAAGGTGATTATACAATTGCTAACACTGAAAAGTGGGATCCAAAGACTTGGCCTCAAGAGGCAAAAGGTGTAGGTTGGCATGATGCTCCTCGTGGTGCACTCTCTCACTATATTGTAATCAAGAATAAAAAGATTGAAAACTATCAGATGGTTGTTCCTTCTACATGGAACCTTTCTCCAAGAGATCACAAAGGAGTAAGAGGACCAGTAGAGGAAGCATTGATAGGAACTCCTGTTGCTGATCCAAAACAACCACTTGAGCTTCTAAGAACAATTCATTCCTTTGACCCATGCATGGCATGTGGTATGCATGTTATTGAGGTAAAGGAAGAATAGAAGATTAAAAAAGATTAAAAAATAAAGCCCTCCTGCAGAAGGAGGGCTTTTTAATTAGAGAAAAAAAATGGAGATTGGAGTAATCGGTGTAGGAAATATATTAATGCAAGATGAGGGGGTTGGACCGAAGGTTGTTGAAATTTTAAAGAGTAGTTATAAATTTGAACCAGAAATTGAGATTATTGATGGTGGAACCTTAGGGCTTGATCTTCTTCCATATATTGAAAAATATAAAAAAGTTATAATAGTTGATGTTGTTGACTTTGGCAAAGAACCTGGATTCATAAAAGTATTAAAAGGAGAAGAAATACCGCCTTATTTGAAAACAAAGCTTTCTGCCCATCATGTTGGTGTTCAGGATCTATTGGAAGTGGCAAGACTCCTTGGGGTCATGCCAGAGGAGTTAGTTCTTGTAGGAATTCAACCACAGTCTATTGAGCTTGGACTTGACCTTACTCCTATTTTAATTGGTAAACTAAATGAATTAGTAAATGAAATTTTACTAATACTAAATAAATGGGGTGTTAAATGTGTCTTGCTATCCCATCAAAGATAGTAGAAATTGAAGATACAATGGCAACAGTAGATGTTATGGGATTAAGAAAAAAGATAAGTCTTTTGCTTTTACCAGAAGAACCTAAAATTGGAGACTATGTTTTAGTTCATGCAGGATTTGCAATAAATAAGATGGAACCCAATGAGGCAGAAGAAGCTCTTAAACTTTTTAGAAGAATATTCAAAGAGATGGAGGAAACACAAAATTGGCAGACAGACTTTTAGACTACTCCGGCCTTAAATGTCCTTATCCAATATTAAAACTAAGTGCTCATTATTCCCAATTTAAAGAAGGTGAAATTGTAGAAGTAATTGCAGATTGTCCTACCTTTGAAAAAGATATAAAGGCTTGGTGTCAAAAACTTGGCAAACCTATCATTAACATAGAAAGACATGGAGAAAAAATTAAGGTAACAATAAGAATTTAGTAATGTCTGAAAAAATGGTTTGCAAAGAAGAAGGTTTTATTAAATGTAAGAATTTTTTTTGTGAGCATGGACAAAAGTTAAGTGAACTTCTTCATCTTTGTTCAAATGTAATAGAAAAAATTGGTAAAGGAGATACACAACAAAAAATAGATATAAAAGTAGAAAGATATTCACTACAAAGGCTTATTGACAGTATCAATAGGCTGTCAAGTGAAATTGAAGATTTAATAAACCTCAATCATGAGCTTGCCATAGGAATATGTGAACATTTTGATGTTTTAAAAAGGCTTCAAGAGGGTGATTTTTCAGCCAAAGCATCTGAGGACTCTCCAATAGAGATTGTAAAGATGTTAGGAGGGCTTATAAATAAAGTAAGAGATAGATTTTCAGATTACATAGACAAGATAAAGGAACAACATAGAGAAATGGTCAAACTATATGAACAGGAAAGAGTAATCTTGTCAAGCATAGGAGTTGCAATTTTGATTAGTGAAGAAGATATGACAATTGAGTTTGTAAATGAAGAGTTTGAGAGATTAACAGGATATACTAAAAAGGAAGTTGAAGGTAAAATGAAATGGAGTGATTTTATCTCAGAGGATATCCTTGATAAAGTGGTTGAATATCATAAGTTAAGAAGAGTATCACCTTCTTTAGCACCAAATCAGTTTGAGATTAAAATAAAAGACAAAAATGGAAATATAAAGGATGCTTTAATAACAGTTGCGATGATACCATATACAAAAAAATCTATCAAATCAATAATTGATATAACAGAAAGAAAAAAAATACAGGAACAACTACTTCACTCACAAAAGATGGAGGCTCTTGGTGTTTTGTCTGGAAGAATAGCCCATGAGTATAAAAATATACTTACAGGAGTATTGGGTTTTGCTAGCATACTTAATAATAAAATACAAGATGAGAATTTAAAAAAGTATGTGCAAAAGATTGTTGAAGCAGGAGAAAGAGCAAAGGAGTTATCAAATAGCCTTCTTCTGTTTAGTAGAAAAGAGGAAGTCAGTGTAGCCACAAAAATAAGTCTTAATAAATTTTTAATTGATTACTCAGATTTTATCAAATCAATAATTGGAAAAGATATTGAGTTAGAGCTTAATTTACCGCACACAGAAGTTTTCTATGAGATAGAACCTACACATCTTGAAGTAATTCTTTTAAATCTTATAACAAATGCAAGAGATGCTATGCCAGAAGGAGGAAAAGTTGTCTTAAGCCTTTATGAAATTTATCTTAATATGGATTATCAATATACGCATCCACTTGTAAAGCCAGGTGACTATGTGGTTTTATCAGTGTCTGACACTGGAGTAGGAATGGATGAACAGACAAAGGAAAAAATATTTGAGCCATTCTTTACGACAAAACCTAAAGGTAAAGGAACAGGTCTTGGTTTATCAACTGTTTATGGTTTAGTAAAAAGATACAATGGACATATTCATGTATATAGTGAGTTAGGGAAGGGTACTACTTTTAAGATATATCTTCCTCAAAAAGTTAAAAAAGGCCTTAACTCAATTGATAAGGAAAAGTTGAAAGGCAATGAAACATTGCTAATTGTTGATGATGATGCTCATGTAAGACAGTATCTTATATCATTTCTTAAGGAATACGGTTATCAGGTATATGAAGCTGAAAATGGAGAAAAAGCAATTGAGATATTTAAGGAAAATAAAGATAAAATTAATCTTTGTCTTGTTGATTTTGTTATGCCTAAGATGTCAGGAATAGAAGTAAAAAAATTTATAAACAGTATCAATCCTAATACAAAGGTAGTAATAATGAGTGGAAATCCTTTGAATTTGAAAGATTTTATTACTATAGAAAAATCAATTTCTCCTGAAGAGATACTGTTTAAAATACGAACTATACTTGATGAAAAGGGGTAAGGCATATGGTAAAAAATGACCGTTGGATTAAGGAGATGGCACGTAAAGGAATGATTGAGCCCTTTGAGGAAGGACTGGTAAGAGAAGGTGTTATATCCTATGGAGTAAGCTCCTACGGATATGACATGAGAGTTGCTGATGAGTTTAAGATTTTTACTAACATAAATAATACTGTAGTTGATCCAAAAAATTTTGATCCAAAAAGTTTTGTGGAGTTTAAGGGAGATGTATGTATAATTCCACCAAACTCTTTTGCTCTTGCACGTTCTGTGGAGTATTTTAGAATTCCAAGAGATGTTCTTGTTCTTTGCATTGGTAAATCAACCTATGCAAGATGTGGAATTATAGTAAATGTAACTCCTCTTGAGCCAGAATGGGAAGGTTATGTAACTATTGAGATATCAAACACAACTCCCCTTCCTGCAAAAATATATGCAAATGAGGGTATTGCTCAGCTAATTTTTATCAAAGCAGACGATGTATGTGAAGTCTCATATGCAGACAGAAAAGGTAAGTATCAGGCTCAAAAAGGGATCGTCCTTCCAAAGATATGAGCTTAGATAGAGTAATTGTTGCTCTTGATTTTTCAAATAAAAAAGAAGCATTAATGGTTGTTGATAAGCTTGATGAACTAATAGAGTTTTATAAGGTAGGATTTGAGCTTTTTGTCAGTGAAGGAGTTGACATTCTAAGGAGTCTTAAAAAAAGAAATAAAAAAATCTTTCTTGACCTTAAACTTCACGATATTCCAAATACTGTAATGAAAACTTTGAAAGTCATTCTAACCTATGGAGTAGATATGTTGAGTCTTCATACAATGGGTGGATTTGAGATGCTAAAAAGAGCAAAAGATGTTTTAGAGGAGGCAAAAACAAAGGAAAATATAACATTAAAACTTTTAGGAGTTACAGTTCTTACAAGTCTTGACAGTGAAATGCTAAAAGAAATATATGATTTTAATCTTAATGTTTCTTCTCTTGTAAAAAGACTTTCAATGCTTGCAAAAAAGGCAGGTCTTGATGGAGTTATAGCCTCTGCCCATGAGATATCTGTAATAAGAGAAAACTGTGGAAAAGATTTTCTTATAGTAACTCCAGCAGTAAGATTAGAAAAACTTCCTTATGATGATCAAAAAAGAACTGTAACTCCAAAAGAGGCATTTATGCTTGGAGCAGACTATATTGTTATTGGAAGAGCTCTTGTATGTTGTCAAGATCCAAAAGGAGTTCTTCTAAATATTTTTTGATAGGACTTCCTATGTATAATTCTTAAAAGTTTTATGAAAATATACAGGATAGACACTGCCTGTACAGGCTTATCTCAGACTTCCTAAGGTAAAAGGTTGAGTTTTTACCAGTAAATTTTGAGCTTTGTAAAAAAGGAAAGCTTAAAGGGAAACTCATTGAAACTTTTAATTGTTATTCTCCAATAGAAAATGTTTTAATAAAACTTGTTTCATTGGCAGTTAGGTGTTTGCCCAATGGACTTATCATAGGAAGAGTAGTTATTGGGCCTTTTGTAGTAAAATAGTATTGGATAACTTTAAAGAAAGGAGAACGGCCATGAACATGAAACTATTTACTGAAAAAACCATTGCATTTGTTTTAGCTGTTTTAATTCTTTTTACAGTTGCATGTGCACAACTTCAAAGACAACACTACGAAGGTGCAGCAGCAGGTGCAGTTGTTGGAGGAGTTGCAGGTGCACTTCTTGATAAAAAGAATCCATGGCGTGGTGGTGTAGTTGGTGCTGGTCTTGGAGCTGTCTTTGGGGCGACAATTGCTGATATTTCAATGAGAGGTTCAAGAGAAGCATATCAAACTGGAAAGCCTGTTGAATACAGAACAGAGGATGGAAGAGGTTACTATAGAGCTGAGCCTACAAGTGATTATTACTATAAGGATCCCTATACTAAATGTAGAAAAGTAAGCGAAAAAATATGGGAAAATGGAAAACTAATTAAAGAAACTGTAAAGGAAATTTGTGAATCTGAAAAACATGAAAGAACCTACTAAAAGTAGATATGAAAGAAAAACTTATTCAATTAATTTATGAAAAGGCTTTTAAGTATTCTGAGACTCCTGTTTTTCGTCTTACTTCAGGAAAGTTAAGTAATTACTACTTTAACTGTAAAGCAGTAACTCTTTCTCCTGAAGGAATGTATCTCATTGGAAACATTATCTATGAAATGATTGAAAAATTAGATGTAAAGGGAATTGGAGGACTTACTCTTGGTGCTGATCCCATAGCTAATGCTGTAGCTTATACTTCTTATTTAAGAGGAAATCCTATAGAAGCTTTTGTTGTAAGAAAAAAAGCAAAAGAACATGGCACTATGCAGTGGATTGAGGGAAATATAAATAAAGGAGATAGTGTGGTTGTTGTAGATGATGTTATAACAACGGGAAGTTCAACGATTGAGGCAGTATCTCGTCTTAAGGAAGCAGGAGTTTTTGTTAAAAAGGTAATTGTTCTTGTTGATAGACAAGAAGGTGGAAGGGAAAATATACTAAGATTTCTTAAAGAATGCGGATTTCCTGCTGATTTAGAGGCAGTAGTATTAAGAGATGAAATAATGCAGTTTAGAAAGTGAGTAGAAAGATAAAGTTTCAATGTGTAATGAGTTGCTCCTATGTGTGTTGTGGAGGAGCAACAATTGTTACTTTAAAAGAGATTGGAAAGCTCTATAGATTTTTTCCTATTACTATAGGATTTAGAAAGATATATCCTTTTGATTTTTATCATAAGAAGTATCTTGAGGATTTTGTCATCAAATACAAAGGCTTTTATATTATTGGAGATTTTATAGCAGGAAATAGATTAAAGAAAAGATGTAGGTTGATTAAAGATTCTTTATGTTCAATACATGAAAACTTTAAACCACTTCAGTGTAGTGTTATTCCCTTTTCAGTTACTTTTCCTGAATCATTGCAAAATCTTGTGATAGCTGAGAAAAGAAAGGGAGTTTTTAAAAACTGTAAAGGTTTTCATGATGATGCTCCTGTTGTATGGGATGGAGAGTTTACTGATCAGAAACTTAAAGAAAGTTTTTATGCTCTTAGAGAAAATTTTATCCAACAAAAAGATATAATGGAGAGAATTTTTTTAAGATTTGAAACTAATGTATTTTTTGAGAGATTTATAAGAGCAGAAAACGGCTTTTTTGAGGTTCCTATTGTTGGTGATTTTATTGATGAGTTATGTAGTGTTGCATCCATTAAAGAGAAAAAGGATTTTTTAAAAATTCAGAAAACTTTGTTTATCAATGAGTTGACAGTTGGAGGAATTAAAAATTCCTTATTTATTGAGGCTTTGAATAGTATAGATTTTGTTAAAATTTGACATAATCTACAAAATCTTTTATTATTATTATTAAATTACTAATATCCCAACCTTTAGGAGGGTGTGTGGCAGGTCATTCCAAGTGGGCACAAATCAAACATAAGAAAGCTCAAGTTGATGCAAGAAAAGGAAAGATTTTTACAAAACTTGTAAGAGAAATATCTGTAGCAGCCCGTCTTGGTGGTGGCGACCCTGATAAAAATCCTCGCTTAAGAGTTGCTATTGAAAAGGCAAAAGAGTTTAACATGCCTATGGATAATATAAAGAGAGCAATAATGAAAGGAACAGGAGAACTTGCAGGTACTGCATACGAAGAAGTTGTTTATGAGGGATATGGGCCTGGTGGTGTTGCGATTTTAATTGAAGCAATGACTGACAATAAAAATAGAACTGTTTCCGAAATAAGACATCTTCTTTCTAAACATGGTGGCAGTCTTGGAGAGTCTGGATGTGTATCATGGATTTTTGAAAAAAAAGGATATATTCTTGTTGATAAAAAAGTTGTAGATGAAGATACTCTTATTTCCATTGCCTTAGAGGCAGGAGTTGAAGATGTGAGAAATAATCCAAAAGAAGAAAATTATGAAATCATTGTGGCTCCTGAACAGTTATCTCAAGTTAAGGCTGCTATAGAAAAGGCTGGTATTCCTGTTACATTTGCTCAAGTAACAATGCTGCCTAAGAATTATATTTCAATAGAAGGAGAAGAAGCAGAAAAAATGTTAAAACTTATGGATGCATTAGAGGATCATGATGATGTCCAGAATGTTTATGCAAACTTTGATATTCCAGAAGAGACAATGAGTAAGGTAGAAGCATAATATGGAACCATCTATTAGACTTACTTTTAAAAGAAAGTTTATTGCAGGTCTAATAGTAACAGTTCCAGTAGCAATAAGTATCTTCATACTGATTCAACTTTTTAAGATCATTGACGGACTTTTAGGACCTATTTATGACTATATCTTTGGTAGACATATTGCAGGATTAGGTTTTATAACCGCGTTAGTACTTGTATTTATCGTTGGTGTTATCTCAACTAATATGGTTGGTAAAAAACTTTTAGATCAGATTGAAAAACTTTTATTTCTTAAGATTCCGATTTTTAAGAGTCTTTATTCTTCCTTGAAACAGTTGATTGATGCTTTTTCTCCTGAACATAAAACATCTTTTCAGAAGTTTGTGATTGTAGAGTATCCAAGAAAAAATAGTTTTGTCTTTGGTTTTCAAACAAAGGAATGCATTTTAAAGGAAAATGATATGGAAAAAAAGCTTATTGCTGTTTATATTCCTACTAATAATCTTTATCTTGGAGAGGTTGTTCTCTTTGAACCTGAAAGTGTTATTCATACTGACATAGGAATTCAAGAGGGAATAAAAATAATTCTTTCAGGTGGAATAGCAGCACCACAAATAATTAGAGGTGATAAATAGTGGATGTAGTAGTTTTGGCAGCAGGACTTGGCACAAGAATGAAGTCCTCTATGCCAAAAGTACTACACAAAATCTTTGAAAAACCTATTATAGACTATGTAATAAACTGTGCTAAAAGTTTGAATCCTTCTAATATTTTTGTAGTTATAAATCCTTCAATAAAAGAGGTGGCTGAACATTTAGAAAATTATGAGATAGAGGCTGTTTTTCAAGAGGAACCAAGAGGAACAGCCCATGCTTTACTTTCAGCTTTGCCTTCTTTGAAGAGTGATAAAATTCTTGTTATAAACGGAGATACTCCTCTTTTAAGAAAAGAGACACTGATTAGTTTTATTGAAACTTTTAATAAAGATAAAGTTGATATGGCAATACTTTCCTTTTATCCTAAAAGAGAACACTCCTATGGACGTATAATAAGAGATGAAGATAAAAAAATTAAAAGAATTGTTGAAGTTACAGATCTTAAAGATGACTTAAATCTCTCCTTAGAAGCAAACAGTGGCATTTATATTTTAAAAAGGGAAGTTGCTGAGCTTGTAAAAGAGATTAAAGAGAATCCAAATAAAGGAGAGTTTTATTTAACAGATATTGTTGAGATAGCTAATAATAAGGGATTTAAATTAGAAGCCTATCCACTTGCAGAAGAAGATGAACTAATAGGTATAAATACAAGAGCTGAACTTTCTCTTGCAACAAAATATTTAAGAGACAGAATTGTTAAAGAATGGATGGAAAAAGGTGTTACATTTTATGATCCTTCCTTAGTGTGGATCTCTCCATCTGTGACAATAGGACAGGATACAATAATTTATCCTAATGTTTTTCTTGAGGGAAATACGAAGATAGGGCAGAATTGTATAATATTTCAGGGAGTAAGAATAAAAGACAGTATAATTGAGGATAATGTTCAAATTAAAGACTCTACAGTGATAGAAAGCTCTCATATTAAATCTGGTTCAAAGATAGGACCTTTTGCTCATATAAGACCTCAAACTATTATAGGTAAAGAATGTAGAATTGGAAACTTTGTTGAGGTAAAAAAATCCATAATTGGTGATGGAACAAAGGCTGCTCACCTAAGTTATATTGGTGACTCTGAAATTGGCAATAATGTAAACATAGGAGCAGGAACTATTACGTGTAATTATGATGGACAAAAGAAACATAAAACAATTATAGAGGATAATGTCTTTATAGGAAGTGACACACAGCTTATAGCACCAGTAAGAGTATGTAAAGGTGCCTATATTGGTGCAGGTTCAACAATTACAAAGGAAGTTCCTGAGGATGCTCTTGCAATAAGTAGAACACCTCAAAAAAATATCTTAGGTTGGGCTAAGAAAAAAAGGGAAAAAAATTAATGTGCGGAATAATTGGATATATAGGAGAAAAAAATGCTGTTTCTGTAGTTATTGATGGACTAAAAAGGCTTGAATACAGAGGCTATGACTCAGCAGGAATAGCATGTCTTTTAGATGGAAAGATAAAGACTGTAAAGTGTAAAGGTAAGATTAAAAATCTTGAGGCTCTCATTGATGATAGTTTGAAAGATTCAAAGATGGCAATTGGACATACAAGATGGGCAACTCATGGAAAGCCATCAGATGAAAATGCCCATCCCCATTGCTCTGGATCAATAGCTTTGGTTCACAATGGAATTATAGAAAACTACGCAGAGTTAAAAAAAGAGTTACAGTCAGATGGTTATAAATTTGTCTCTCAGACTGACACAGAAGTTATAGCTCACTTAGTAAGAAAGTATAGACAAGAAAATTTATCCTTGGAAGATGCTGTTAGAAAGGCTGTTAAAAGGCTTAAAGGTTCCTATGCAATAGTTTTAATGGATGAGAAAGAGCCAGACAAACTTATTGGTGTAAGAATGGAAAGTCCTCTTGTAGTAGGAGTCTCAGATAATGAAAAATTTATAGCTTCTGATGTTCCTGCCTTTCTTAATCACTGTAATAAAGTTATATTTCTTGAAGATGGAGAAATGATTGTTTTAAATAAAGGCGATTTTAAAGTCTACAACTTAGAAGGAAAAGAAAAGAAAAAGGAGCTTGTTACAATAACATGGACAGCCTCTATGGCTGAAAAAGGTGGATTTAAACATTTTATGCTTAAAGAGATATACGAACAGCCAAGAGCTCTTTCTGATACAATCAGAGGAAGAGTTTTGTATGAGGAAGGAGAGATAGTTTTTGAAGAATTTGGATTAACAAAGAATGAATTAAAAAAAGTTGAGAAGATCTATCTTGTTGCCTGTGGAACCTCATATCATGCTTGCTTAATAGGAGAGTATATGATAGAAAATATAGCTAAGGTGCCAGTTGAAGTGGATATTGCTTCAGAGTTTAGATATAGAAACATACCATTTGAAAAAAACTCTTTATTTATTGCTATAACTCAATCAGGAGAGACAGCAGACACTCTTGCAGCTTTAAGATATGCAAAAAAATCTGGTGTAAAAACATTAACTATATGTAATGTACTGGGAAGCACAGCATCAAGGGAAGCTGATGCTGTATTCTATACGCACTCTGGACCAGAGATAGGAGTAGCTTCTACAAAGGCTTTTACCAGTCAGATTGTGGCCCTTTATATATTAAGCGTTGGACTTTCAATTGCAAAAGAAAACTCTACAAAGACATCGATTAGAAATCTACTTAATCAACTTTTGCTTTTACCAAGAATGGCAGAAGAGACATTAGCATTAGACAAAAAAATTCAAGTATTGGCAAAGGAAGTATATAGAAAACCTAATTTCCTTTATCTTGGAAGAGGATTAAACTATCCAGTTGCCTTAGAAGGTGCTTTAAAACTGAAGGAAATTTCTTATATCCATGCTGAGGGTTATGCAGCAGGAGAGATGAAGCATGGACCAATCGCCTTAGTAGAAGAGGGATTTCCAGTGATCTTTATTGTCTCTGATGACTTTTATCTTGATAAAACAGTTTCAAATATAGAGGAAATAAAGGCAAGGGATGGTTTTGTAATAACCTTTTCAAGCAGTAATATGGCTAAGATAAGGAAACTCTCAGATAGATTTATCTATGTTAAAGGCATTAACAATTATCTTAACACTATACTTTTTAGTATTCCTCTTCAATTACTTGCTTATCATGTAGCAGTCTTAAGGGGATGTGATGTTGATCAACCAAGAAATCTTGCCAAAAGTGTTACTGTGGAATAGAGTTTTAAAAATAAAAAAATTAGAGGGGTACAGCCATGAAAGATTTCCCCTTAGGGGATTTAAATCCCGCTCAACAAGAAGCTGTAGTTTATTGTGAAGGACCACTTCTTGTGCTTGCAGGCGCAGGAAGTGGAAAAACAAGAGTTATTACTTACAAATATGCTTACCTTAGTAAAGTTATAGGACTTCCTCCATCTTCTATCTTCACTGTAACCTTTACTAATAAAGCAGCTGAAGAGATGAAAGAAAGGATCTTTAAAATGTGTAATGGAAACTGGAAAAATCCATGGATTGGAACTTTTCACTCTTTATGTGTGAGAATTTTGAGAGCTCATATTGAAAAAATTGGCTACAAAAAAGACTTTATAATCTATGATGAAGATGATCAGGCAGGACTTATAAGAAGGATTTTAAAAGACTTAAACATGCATGAAGCTCTATGTAAATGTGTTGTTACAAAAATAAGCAATTTAAAATCAAATTTGATTACTCCTGAAGACTATATTGCAAATAATGAAGGATATGAGTTCGAAGAAAGACTTGGTAGAATATATATGCGATATCAGAATGAACTTAAAAGATATAATGCCCTTGATTTTGATGATTTAATACTCTGTGTAATAAAGCTTTTCAATGAAAATGAAGATTTATTAAGACGATACTCTGAGCAGTTCAGATATATTCTTGTTGATGAGTTTCAAGATACAAATAAATCTCAGTATGTACTTTTACAGTTACTATGCAAATATCATAAAAATATATGCGCTGTTGGTGATGATGATCAGAGTATTTATAGATTTAGAGGTGCAAATCTTAACAATTTACTTGATTTTGAAAAGGACTTTCCCAATACAAAAGTAGTAAAACTTGAACAGAATTATCGTTCTACGAAACATATTATTCTTGCTTCATCTGCGATGATATCAAAAAATACTATGAGAAAACCAAAAAATCTTTGGACAGAGAGAGATTGGGGAGATAAAATTTTTTACTGTCAATTAAGTAATGAAGAAGAAGAAGCAAAATACATTGCAAAAAACATTAAAGAGCTTTATCTTAAGGGAGATTATGAGTATAAAGATTTTGCGATTCTTTATAGATTGGTTCTTCAGGCAAGAGCCTTAGAAGAAGCTTTGCGTATGGAGGGAATTCCTTATCAAGTTATAAGTGGGGTAAGCTTTTATCATCGTAAGGAGATAAAAGATTTGCTCGCCTATATGCGTTTTATTTTAAATAAAGAAGACAATATAAGTCTTATGAGAATCATAAATACTCCACCAAGAGGAATTGGAGCATCGGCAATATTAAAGATTGAAAGTGAAGCAAAAAAGTATATGATCTCTGGTTTTGAAGCAATAAAAAGAATTATAAAGGAGGACAATGTTTCAGCAAATTTAAAAGAAAAACTCGCTTCTTTTGTAAATCTGATAGATGAGCTTTCAGAAAAAGACTACCCTGATGCTGCATCTATGATTAGAGATATACTCAATCTTACAGGATACTTAGAAGAGATTGAAGAAGATAGAATACAGAATGTTTTAGAATTTTTATCATCTGGTGAAAAGATACCAGTTAGAGATTTTCTTGATAAAGTTGCGCTTCTTTCAAGTGTAGATACATGGGAAAATAAGAAAAACTATGTTTCTCTTCTTACACTTCATGCAGCAAAGGGGCTTGAGTTTCCTGTGGTATTCATAGCAGGTTGTGAGGAAGGAATTTTGCCATACTTTAAGGCACTTGAAGATCCCTTTGAGTTACAAGAAGAAAGAAGACTTTTTTACGTAGGAATGACAAGAGCTAAAAATTTACTTTTTATTACGAGTGCGAGAGAAAGAAAGCTTTATTCTAAGATTCAAAAACAAGAAGCTTCAAGCTTTATTAAAGATATTCCGCCTGAGTACTGTGTATGTATTAGAAAAGATTACTCTACATTTGTTCCAGACAAAAAAGAAGTAGAGACTCCTAAGAGAAAACCTCCATTTGCTATAGGATGCAAAGTTAAACATCCTACATGGGGAATTGGTGTTGTAAGGGATTGCTATGGAGAAGGGGATGATTTAAAGGTTGTTGTTAACTTTCCGGGTATAGGAGTTAAAAAATTAGCTCCAAAAATTGTAAACTTAGAAAAGGTGTGAAGATGAAAATTTCAAAAGAGCAAGTAAAACATATTGCTATGTTAAGTCGACTTGAGCTTAGTGAAAAGGAAATAGAGCTATATCAACAACAGCTAAGTAGAATACTTGATTATGTAGAAAAATTAAGTGAGATAGATACAACTTCGGTTGAGCCTACATCTCATGTAATTGAATTAAAGAATGTTTTTAGAGAAGACGAAGTTAAACCTTCTCTTTCAAGAGATGAGGTATTAAGAAACGCACCTGATTCAACAGATAAATTTTTCAGAGTACCTAAGATTATTGATTAAAAGAAATGTTAAGAAGCTTTTTAAGAGCCAAACTACACTTAGCAAAGGTAACAGAGGTTAATCTATTTTATGAAGGCTCAATAAGTATTGATACCGAACTTCTTGAGCTTTCAGGTATACTGCCGTATGAAAGAGTCTGGATAAGCAATATGAATAATGGAGAAAGATTTGACACTTATGTTATACCTGCGCCTAAGGGTTCAAGGACTATAGGATTAAATGGGCCTGCTGCTAAAAAGGCTAATGTAGGGGATAGAATTGTTATATTTTCCTATGGTTACTTTTTGGAGAATGAAATTTCTACGCATAAACCAAAGATTATAATCCTTGATGAAAATAATAATCCCGTAAAGATTTTATAATGCCTTTTCTATATATCCTGAAATTTTAAAAGGAAATAAGTGCGTTAATATCAAAGTTTTTTATGGCTGTCTCTCCTATTTTGTCCTTACTTAATTCAGTTAAGTAGGGTAATATCCCAAGACATGGTACATCAACTAATTCCTTTAAAATTTGAGGATTTGTTTTTTCAGCGATGTCATTTTTTGGAGGCTCAGAAAAGTTAATAATATATCCTTTTATGGGAATTTTTTTATTTTTAAGAGCTTCAAGTGTAAGAAGGGTATGATTGATTGTACCAAGTGTAGGTCTTATTACTAATATCACGGGTAGTCCCATATCTTTAATCAAATCTCTGACAAAATAATATGCGGACTTCTTTTTTTCTTCTTTATTGATAGGGACCATTAAGCCACCTACTCCTTCAACTAAGATGTAATCATATTTTTTCTTAAGAGTTTCAAAGGCTTTAAAAATTTTGTCAATATCAATCTCAATCTCTTCAATTCTTGAGGCAACAAGTGGACTTAAGGGATTTTCAAGTTTTATAGGTGTTATAAGTTCAAGTGAGTCATTCATTTCAGCCATATCTCTCAAAAGCATACCATCACTTGGAAGTAGTATTCCGTCTTTATTAATGCATCCAGTTTCAATAGCCTTCATTGCTCCAACCTTTAATCCTTTTTTTATAAAGCTTCTTAAGATTGCTGCAGTTACAATGGTTTTACCTACTGCAGTGTCTGTTCCTGTGATAAAGTATCCAGCTTTCATAAACAGTCCTCCTTTTTAAAGAATCATATCGTTATATGGTATAATGTTATATGAATTAAAGGCAACTTAAGAAGGAGGAATAGTGATAAGATTTGAAGAATTACAAATGAGAATAATGGATGCAGCAAAGAACTATCTTGATGTGTATGATATGGCTACATTGATTGAGCAGTACTCTTTAAATAAAGAAAGTAGACTTTCAATGACTCTACCTGAGATTAAGCCTCCTTATCCAATAAGTGCCACTGTTTCATTCTCTTATAATGCCCATCAAACAAGTGCTTCTATTCTATTTGATGAAGATGAACTTGAAGATGATACTGAAAATATGGTAGAAGTTGAAGTGGTAATTAGTTTGCCTTTTGTTGAGGGATATAGTCAATTGAAGGAAATTTTTGAAGAAATAGTAAATGAGTATCCTGATTTGGACATAGTCTTAATAAGAAAAGAGTTTTTAAGAAAAGATTTTATCGAAGGAGAGGAATATGAGTTAGTCTACTCTTATATGATTGGAGGAGAGGATTTAAAGGATTTACAGCTTTATGAAGAAATATTTTTTGAGTTGAGTAATATTTTGCGAACAATTTATGAAAAAACTAAGTTTTATATCGATATGTCTTGGTATAAAACAGATGAAGATGATAACCTTTAATGAGATAAAAACTGTACTTTTAGACATGGATGGAACTATATTGGATAAGTATTTTGATGACTATTTTTGGGAGATTTATGTTCCTCAGAAGTATGCTGAAAAAGAAAAGATCAGCTTTGAAGATGCTCAAAGAATACTTTTTGCAATGTATAAAGCAGAAGAAGGTACTCTTAATTGGACTGATATAGATTTCTGGTCAAGAAAGACAGGATTAAACATATTTGAATTAAAAAAAGAAGTACAACATCTTATAAATCCTCATCCAGATTCAGAGGATTTTTTAAAAGCTATATGTTCTAATGGGAAAAAAGTTTATCTTGTAACCAATGCCCATAATAAGGTAATGGAGCTTAAACTTAACAAAACAGGACTTTATAAGTATTTTCATGGGATATTTACCTCTTTTGATATTGGCTATCCAAAGGAAAAAATAGAGTTTTGGGAAACACTTAAAGAGAAAATTTCCTTTGAGCCTGAGTATTCACTATTTGTAGATGACACAGAAGAAATTCTTCATACAGCTAAGCTTTCAGGAATAAAACTTCCAATCTTAAGAGCAGTCTCAAGCTCTCAGGGCAGTCCTAAAAAATCAGAGCATTTTTTAACAATAAAGAACTTTCAGGAGATTTTCAACTTAAACTTTTACTTATAAAGCTCCAAGTTCTTTTTTTAGCCACTGTTTTATTTTTTCATTAATAGGACACATTCCAAAACATATTTTGTCTCTATTTTCATTTATTGCTTCATTAAGCATTTCTTCCGGGATTTCATCTATTCTGGCTATGGTTTCTCCAAAATCCATTGCAGTATGTCTCATTATAAATAGTATAGGCTTTTTACCAGTAATATCAATATATGGAATATAACCCTTAATTTTTTCTCTGTAGCTTATCCTATCTCCCTCTTTTATACATCTTGGAGACATAATTTTATGGGGCTCAATATCCCATAACATATTTTCTCTAAAAAATGGCTCTTCTTTGAGTTCTTTAAGTGTTAATAATTCACTGAAAATCATTAAATCACCTCCTTTTTATTTTTTTCTTCTTTCAGGAACAACTTTCTTTTCTATTTTACCTTCATTGTATTCTTTTGTTACATATAATCCACAGTAGCATCTACCATACTCCCTTATGTCATCTACACTGTATATACATGGACAGATTATATCAGCATCTTTTTGTTTGTCTCCTGAAGCTAATCGACATGGACAGGATCTGTAGCCATAACGCTCTTCATTTTTTAGTAGCCCTTGTAAAAGTTCAAAAACAAGACTTTTGTCTTTATTCAACTGTAAGCCCTTTGTCTTGGCATACTTATCTAAAATTTCATAAAGTTTTTCAGGAGTCATTGTCACTTCTTATATCAAGAATTTTTTTAAGATTTTCTTCATCTAAGCCTACCACAGCTTTTTCAACAACTAAAGTAGGAAATGTCTCTTGAGGATTAATTTTTCTTAGTTCTTTAATTGCAAGCCATTGTTCACCACTTTCAAGAGTATCCACTTCAATTATTTCAGCTTCAATAGAGTGACTTTTTAAAAACTCTTTCACTTTTTTACATGTAGGACATGTGCTTAATGAGTACAATCTTACTCTTCTAAGCATCTTTTCTCCTTAGGGTGTTATTAAGAGTTAATGCCACATCTTCAAGCATCTCAAAATTTGCTTTTCTTATCTTCTCAATCGGAATCTTTAGCATACTTGCCAGCTCTTCAAAAGGTATCTTGGAGACATAACAAAGCTCAGCAATAAGAATTTTTAGTGCATCATCTTCTATAAAGGATTTTAGTTTGTTGTCTTTTACGTCAACACTTTCTACAGCATCTTTGAATGACATTCCATTTTTAATATTTTGAATAATTTCTTTCATGGCTTTTTCATAAATTGCACTTTCTTCCTCTGAATATTCTCTAAAGACAAAGTTAAATTCTCTCATAATGGACTCCTTAAAAATTTTTATCTTTTTTCTTCGGTGTTGGTCAAGATAAGATACTTTTTTATTAAGCTTTCGGTTATAGTTTTCATCTCATTGTCTTTTATTTTTTCTAATATCTCCAAAATCCAGTGTTGTTGTTCAGGAGAAAGTTCTTTTTGAGAGTCTTCCTTTTTGTCTTTTTTATGGGTTTTATAAACTCTTCCAAAACGGAACTCTACATCCTTTATTCCATAAGGATGAAGTTTTTTTAAAAACTCCTCCTTTAACAGCTTTAGCTGTGATAACCATAGATGACAGTTGACATTTACAAATAAAACATCATCTTTTAAATCCTTAGGAAAAGAGTGTTCTGTTAAAGGAGGATTAAATATCTCACTCCATTTTTTTCTTAAAAATTTTAGTTTTATAGCATCTTCTATACCCAAACCAACACATAAGGAAGGTAAAATTTCTCCGATTCTTTGCATGTTTAAATTGCTTTTTTAACAAGGTTTGAGCGAAGACATCTAGTGCAGACATGCACTCTTTTTGGTCCTTTTTCTGTAATAATCTTCATTCTTTGAAGATTAGGGAAAAAGTATCTTTTTGTCTTGTTGTTTGCATGACTTACGTTGTGGCCTACAACTTTTTTCTTACCGCATACATAACAAGTTGCCATTTACTCCTCCTTCAATTTGCATATATTTAATTATTTATGATAACATTTTATTGATTTAGAAACAAGGAGGTAATAACAGATCTATGTCAAATAAAGGAGTAAGAAGTATAGAACTGGCAAAACAGATTGGCGTTAAGCCTTTAGAAATTGTAAAATTTATTGAGAAAATAAGAAATGTTCAGTTCAAAAAAGGAACTACGAATATTAAAATAGAATCAGACGAAGTAGAAAAGATAATTCAACATTTCCGTAAAGAGCATAAAATGGAAAAAATGGAGTTTGAAAAGGAATTAGAGAAAAAGGAAGGGGAAAAACAAGAATCCTCTGAAATTGAGAAAACTGAAGAGATAAAGGAGTTAGAGGAGAAAAAATCAGTAACATCAAAAATTATAGAAGAGGACATAAAGGAAGAAGAGGAACTTCAACTACCCGGCAGATTTAGAAGAGAAATATCTTTTGAAAAAATTGAGAAAATTAAACCTAAACCTGTTCCAACAAAGATTCCACCGAAAAAGTTTGAGCCTAAGAAATGGCTTGACATAAAGGAGCAAAAAAAAGCTAAGGATAAGAACAAAAAAGAAGACTCTGTCGCTGTTCCATCAACAGTTCCAAGAAAAAAGTCTATTAAAATAGAGGAAGGAACTACTGTAAAAGAGTTTGCTGAACTTATTGGCCAGAAAGTTTCAGATGTAATAAAGAAGTTTATGGAACTTGGTTATATGCCAACAATCAATCAGCCTGTTGATATAGATGCAGCACAGCTTGTAGCAGAAAGCTTTGGAATAAAGGTAGAGGTTTCTCAATCACAGGAATTAGATGTTATAGAAGAGATAGAAGATTCTCCAGAATCCCTTAAGCCAAGACCTCCAATTGTAACTGTTATGGGTCATGTAGATCATGGGAAAACATCGCTACTTGATGCAATAAGAAAGACAAAAGTAACAGAACAGGAGGCAGGAGGTATCACACAACATATAGGTGCATATAAAGTAAGTGTTCAGGGTAAAGATATTACTTTTCTTGATACACCAGGGCATGAAGCTTTTACAGCTTTGAGAGCAAGAGGAGCTAAGGTAACTGATATTGTTGTATTAGTTGTTGCTGCAGATGATGGAGTTATGCCACAGACTATTGAAGCAATAAATCATGCTAAAGCAGCAGGTGTGCCTATAGTGGTTGCAGTTAATAAAATAGATAAACCAGAAGCAAATCCTCAAAAAGTAAGAACTCAACTTAGTGAATATGGAATTATTCCAGAGGAATGGGGTGGGCAGAATATTTTTGTTGATATTTCAGCAAAGAAGAGAATAGGAATAGAAAACTTACTTGAGATGATAGCTCTTCAAGCAGAAATAATGGAACTAAAGGCAAATCCTGATAGACCTGCAAAAGGCACTATCATTGAATCCAGGCTTGACAAAGGTCGTGGACCTGTAGCCACAGTAATTGTTCAAAATGGAACTTTAAGGGTTGGAGACGCCTTTGTTGCAGGTGTAACATATGGAAAAGTAAGAGCGCTTATTGATGATACAGGTAAAAGAATTAATGAGGCTCCTCCATCTACTCCTGTTGAAATTGTAGGGTTTGAAGAGGTTCCTCAAGCAGGAGATAGTTTCATAGTTGTTGAAGATGAAAGGATAGCTCGTCAAATAGCCAATATAAGAGCTCAGAAGAAAAGACTTGCTGAGATGCAAAAAGCTCAAAAACTTACTCTTCAGGATTTATATGAAAAGATTAAAGAAGGAAAAGTCAAAGAGCTTAACTTAATTATAAAAGGTGATGTTCAGGGATCTGTTGAGGCTCTTAAAAAAGCTGTAGAGGATATTACTCATCCTGAAATTAGAGTTAAAGTTATTCATACAGGTGTTGGAGGTATAACTGAGTCCGATGTTAATCTTGCAGCTACAGCAAATGCAATAATAATAGGATTTAATGTTCGTCCAGAGCAAAAGGCACAGGATTTAGCAGACCAGCTTGGAGTGGATATAAAGCTTTACAGTATCATTTATGAAGTCATTGATGATGTAAAGAAGGCCTTACAAGGAATGCTTGAACCAGAGATTAGAGAAAGAGTTATAGGAAGGGCAGAAGTAAGAGCGATATTTAAAATATCAAAAGTTGGTACAGTTGCAGGATGTTATGTTTTAAATGGAACAATCTCAAGAGCAAGTGATGGAATAAGAGTAATAAGAGACAATATTGTAATCTATGATGGAAAAATAGGTTCTCTTAAGAGATTTAAAGAAGATGTAAGAGAAGTCCAGGCTGGTTATGAATGTGGATTAACCATAGAGAACTTCAATGACATAAAAGAAGGCGATATACTTGAAAACTATGTTATTGAAAAAGTTCCTGTGAAAGAAATATAAAAATGCATCCATACAAAAGATCCCAAAGACTTAAAGTCCTTTTAAGGGAAGAAGTTGCTGATATAATTTTACACAAAATAAAAGATCCAAGACTTGGCTTTATTACAGTAACTGATGTTGAACTCTCAGATGATTTAAGAATAGCAAAGGTTTTTATCTCAGTTCTTAAGGCAGAGGAAAGGCAACTTGCTCTTCAAATCTTAAATGATGCAAAGGGTTATGTAAGAAGTGAGATAGCAAAAAGACTTAGAATTAAAATAATACCTACTTTTGAGTTTTTGTTTGATGACTCTATAGATCGTGGTTTTAGGATTGATCAGCTTTTAAGAGAAATAAAGAGGTCTTCGGAGGAGGTTTGAGACCGCCACAGTGTTTAGTTGATGCAATTAAGAAGAATAAATCTTTTTTAATCCTTACTCATACAACTCCTGATGGAGATGCTTTTGGTTCATCCATTGCTTTAAAGTTATTACTTGAACAGTTAAATAAACAAGCGGAAATTTATGCTGAGTATCCAATTCCTGCCCAATATCAATTTCTTCCAGGGATTGAGTTAATCAAAGACATTGAATCTTTAAATCTTGAAGATCTGGTTGATATTTTAGTGTTAGTTGACTGTAACAACCTAAATAGAGTGAGTTATAAAAGAGAGATTATTGAAAAGATTAAGTATTTTTCAGGAACAAAAATAATTATTGATCATCATATTGAGTCTAATCTTTCAGACTCTAGGGATATTAAATGGATTGAGCCTGAGCAACCGGCTACAGGTATGATGATCTTTTATCTTATCAAGGCATTTAATGTTAAGATTACTCCACAGATTGCAACAAATCTTTATACCGCAATAATTGTTGACACAGGGAATTTTCAGTTTGACAACACAACACATGAAGTTTTTGAAATTGCATCAGAATTGGTAAAATGTGGAGCTAAGCCATCTTATATCTATGAAAAAAGCTTTGAATCATGGACTCCAAATAGACTTAAGCTTTTTATAAGGATGCTTAATAATATTGAGTTAATTCCTCCTGTTGCGATGTCCTTTATAAGCAAAAAAGATTTTGATGAAACATGTACTAAGGAATGTGATACTGAGAGATTTGTAGAGTTTTTAAGAATTTTGAAGGATTATAGTATTTCAGTTCTTTTCAGAGAAATTCAAGAGGGAGTTTTAAAGGTAAGTATTCGTTCAAAGGGTGAGTTAGATGTTAGCAAAATAGCAGAAGAGTTTGGCGGTGGTGGGCATAAAAATGCTGCAGGATACAGAATTAAGGCTTCTTTTGAAGATGCACGAAATAAACTTATTGAAAAGATGAAGGCCTACAGTATGCTGAAGTAAATGGGAAAAATTATAGCAATAGCAAGTCAAAAAGGTGGTGTAGGTAAAACAACAACAGCTATAAATCTTTCAGCTTGCTTAGCAGTAAGAGGTAAAAAAATTCTTGTAGTAGATTCAGATCCGCAAGCAAGTCTTACATTTGGCTTAGGAATTAGAAGAAATGGAGAAAAAATTAAAGGATTATATGAACTTTACACAGGAAAGGCAACTTTAAACGAAGTATTAATTCAGCCAATAGAAAATCTATACCTAATTCCTTCAAGAATAGACTTATTTATGGCAGAGCTTGAAATATTTGATACTGAAGAGAGAGAAAAAAGATTAAGATTTTTACTTGAAAAATATAAAAAGGATTTTGACTATATTTTTATTGACTGTCCTCCCTCTTTTTCTTTTCTTACTCTCTGTGCTCTTGTAGCTTCAGACTCTGTGATAATTCCTGTGCAGTGTGAGCAGTTTGCCTTAGAAGCTTTAAGAGTATTTATCAAACTTTTATGGAGAATAAAGGGAAACTTTAATGAAGCTTTAGAACTTGAAGGAATTCTTCTTACAATGTTTAGTAAACATATCAACCTAAGTAGGACAATTGCAGAGGACATAAAAAGAGTTTTTCGCTCAAAGATCTTTGAAACTTATATACCAAGAAATATAGCTTTATCTGAAGCATCAATGAATGGAATTCCTGCTATATTTTATGCTCCAGAGGCTCAAGGGGCAATTGCATACAGTGAACTTGCTCAGGAAATAATCTTAAAACACAGTAAAGTATAATAGCTCTCTAAATCTAATCAAGAAGCAGTAGTAATTCATTCGTTTTTTCCTCAAGTTTCTTAAGTTGTTGTTTTGTATCTTCATACTCTTTTTTTAATTCATAAAGTTCATCAGCTATGTAAAGACAGGCAAGGATGGCTGCCCTCAAAGGTGGCATGGCAGAGTTTTGCTCATAGACCTTTCTTAACTTTTCATCAACAAAGGCAGCCAACCTCTGAATATGCTCAGGTGGTTTTTCTCCTCTTATCGTATATTTCTGTCCAAGTATGTAAACTTCTGTCTTATACATTTGTCTCTAAATCAAGTTCTCTGAGAAGTTCTTCTATTTGTTTCTTTATTGCTTCTCTTTCAGACAATAGATTTTCAATTTCTTGATTTTTCATCTTTAAGACTTCCTCTAAAGTATTAACTTTTTTCTGTAACTCCTCCTTTTCTTGTTTTAGAGTTTTAATTTTTTCTAATGCAGATGCAATTTTTTCTTCAATCATCGGTATCCTCCTTTAAATTTTATTGTTTTTATGATACTGTCTTTTGTAAGAGATTTATTAATGCGAAGATACTCAAAGTATGAGTTGAGAACTCTTTGCACATAAGTCTTTGTTTCAGCATAGGGAATATCTTCAATAAATTCATCAATGTCTTTATAGGAGTTTTCCCTAAGCCATGATGATACTACTTTTTCTCCAGCATTGTATGCTGCGATGGCTACTGCAGTGTTTCCAAACTCTTCAATCAAGTTTTTTAAATAAAAACTACCAATAACTATATTTTTTTCAGGTTCAAATATTTCAGAGTCATTTTTAAGTATGATACCTATTTTTTTACCTTCTTTTCTTGCTGTTTCTGGCATAAGTTGCATTAATCCAAGAGCTCCAGCAGGTGAACGGGCAAGGAAATCAAATCTTGACTCTTCTCTCATGACAGCAAATATAAGATAAGGATTAATATTTAATCTATTTGAAACTTTCAGTACAATATCTTTGTATGGCTGAGGATATAAAAGCTCTGGAAAACTAAATTTGTCAGGAATCTTTGATATAAGTCTTACTGCCGTAGGATAGTCTCCCATTTCATAAAGAATCTTGCTAAAAGAAGGAATATTTTCCATGTTTTTGTTTTCTTTCAATATTGTCTTTATTTCCCTTAGGGCTTCATCTTTAAAGCCTGCTTTAATAAGTATATTCACTCTTTTGGTTATTATTGTTTGTGAATTCAATTGAGAATTAACTGAGATATATTCAGGAATGTTAGAGATTTTCCCTTTTATGTAAAGTAAATATGAATATATATCTCCATGTTGAAAGGACAAAGAGTGTTGTTTTACTTGAGTAACTCCCTTTAACTCTCTGACCTTTTCAAGCCAATACAGATATTTAAGTTTTCCAAAAAGAGAGTATAAATCCTTAAAAATCTTTTCTGCTTCATCGTAGTCTTCTTTAAGATAGTAAATCCAGCCCAAGGCCCATAATGCTTCTTCCTTTGCGTAGGGATATTTATTAATTACCATTCTTAGTAGTTTTATTGCCTTTTCATTTTCTCCATTTCTTCTTTTTATATTTGCATAGTTTATAAGAATTTCTGGAATTCTTTGATCTTCTGAGTTAATATAGTTTGGCAATTCTTTTTCAAATATTTCATAGTTTTTTGCTCTAAGTAGAGCTCTTGCTCTCCAGTACTCTTCACCAGAGTGTTTGAAAAAATCAGCAGCTTCAGAGTATCTTTTTTGCATAAAAAGAGAGTATCCAAGCAATGAAAGAATTTCAGTTTTTTGAGAGTTATCAGATTTTAGAAGACTTTTTTTTAAGTATTGTTCTGCTTTTTTGAATTGATAGGTATTATTTAAGGCTTTGGCTTTTTTTATTAAATCATTTACTGTTATATCTTTTTCAGAAAGTTCTTTTTCAGCATCTTCAGCAAATACTGAGGCAGTTGTAAAAATTTCTTTAAATATTTTTTTGGCCTTCATAGACTTTCCACATTCTTTAAGATATAATCCATATTCGTATTTTACTTTTATCTCTTCAGGATATTCATTGATGAAGGTTTCATAGAGTCTTTCAAGCTCTGGTAGATTGAGCAGTTTTGCTAACTCAATCTCCTCTCTTTTTGCATCTTTAATAATAGGAGAATTGGGATAACTTTTTTTCAAATTGTTTATATCCCTTAGGGCTTCTTCATATCTATGCATCTTTTTATATGAGATTGATCTCCACAGCAATATATAGTCACCAATTTCTGGAAACTCCTTTAGAGACTTTGTAAGGTAGTCTTCTGCCTTTTGAAAGTTTCCAGACTTAAGAAAGTTTCTACCTTCAATAAGATAGTTTAAGTGAGATAGACTATCAGAGGGTAAAAAAGCAAAAAATGAAAAAGCAATTAACAAACACACCAGTTTCATGTTTGATTTATCCTTTTATTTCAGAATGTTTTAGCCAGTTTTCCTCCATTATTGTTTTATGATAGTAGAAGAAATTTGTTTTTGTCTCTTCTAAGGAGTCACCTCCAAATTTTTCTATAAGTGCTTCTGCAATATGCCATGCTAAAACTGCCTCTGCTATGATACTTGCAGCTGGCACAGCACATACATCACTTCTTTCATAAGAAGCTAAGGAGTTTTCCTTAGTGAAGATATCAACAGATTTAAGAGGTTTTCTAAGTGTAGGAATAGGCTTCATAGTAGCTTTTACAATTATTGGCATTCCATTTGATATTCCACCTTCGATTCCACCCATATGATTTGTTTTTCTGTAAAACTTTTTGTTTTTATCGTAAAAAATCTCATCCATAACTTCTGAGCCATACTTTTTACCAAGCAAAACTCCATCACCAATTTCAACTGCTTTTATTGCTTGAATACTCATAATTCCCATAGCTATCTTTGAGTCAAGTTTTCTATCCCAATGAACATGGCTTCCCAATCCTACAGGTACATGTGTAGCAAAGACTATAAAGGAACCTCCAACAGTATTTCCACTTTTTAATGCCTGATCAATTATTTCTACAAATTTAGCTTCTGTTTCCTTCCACGGAGATCTAACTGGAGAAGCATCTGCTAAGTTAGAAAGTTTTAGGAGTTCTTCTTCATCTAAGTATGCTGTTTCAACTTGTTTTTCTTCAGGACCTATTGCAGTTACAAAACTTCCTATTTTTATATTAAAGTTTGTTAAAAACTGCTTTGCCACTGCTCCAATAGCCACTCTCATAGCAGTCTCACGAGCAGAGGAACGTTCAAGAACATTTCTGATATCTATATGTTGATACTTAAGTAAACCTGCTAAATCAGCATGTCCTGGCCTGGGCTTTGTTACAGGAGGATGCAGTCCCTCGAATGTTTTATCAGGATTCATTGCTTTTTCCCAGTTGTCCCAATCACGGTTTCTAATAAAAAGTGTAATGGGTGAGCCAAGTGTTTTACCCCATCTTACACCTGATAGTATCTCCACTTCATCAGACTCTATCTTCATTCTTCCGCCTCTACCATAACCTTGCTGTCTTCTTTTAAGCTCTCTGTCGATATCTTCCTTTGAGATTGTAACACCAGAAGGCATTCCTTCAATTATTCCAGTAAGCCCCTTACCATGAGATTCTCCAGCAGTAAGAAACCTAAGCATAGGCATATTTTAATAATTATGAGACAAAATAAACAATCTTTTTTCCACCAAGATGCATTGGAATTATATTATCAATCCAGACAGATTTTTTGAAATATCTCTCATCAACCATTGACTCCAATACATCAGCTACAAAGGCATAACATTCGCCTACATCAATTATTTCAGTGACTTTGCATTCAATAAAACCTATACACTCTTTTATAAGAGGTGCTGATATTTTAGATGCTTTAGTCTTTGTTAATTTTGCCTCCTTGAATTTGTCTATATCTCTACCTGACTTACTTCCACATATCCATATAGCTTTAACCATCTCTTTAGTAGGAATATTTATGGCAAACTCCTTAGTTTGAAGAATTAATTCTGCGGTATAATGTTCCTTTGAAACACATACGATTATCTTTGGAGGTTCTTCAGATGCAGGAGTAGCCCAAGCACATGACATTACATTGTGTTTTCCATCACTGCCTACAGAGGTAAGTAAAAAAACAATCTTTGGATGTAAAAGTCGGTAAAAATTTTCCTTTAATATGAGCATTTTGCCCTCCTAATTTTTAACTGGATTTTCTATATATTTTAAATACAATTTTTTACTTTTGTAGAGATTTTAAGTTAAAATTAATCTATGAATGGACCGAAAAAGGATTCATTGAAAACATTTTTAATTTGGATAATAATAGGTATTTCCATAATCGCAGTTTTTAACTTTTTAAATATTCCTCAAAAAACAGAAAAAGAAATAATATTTTCAGAGTTTCTTCTGAAAGTTCAAAACTTTGAGGTAGAGGAGGTTTTGATAAAGGACAATACAATAACAGGCAAACTAAAAAACGGTACTTATTTTAAAACTTACTACATAAACTATCCTGATCTTATAAAGGAGCTTTCTTCTCATGGAGTAAGAATATCTGTTAAGCCTCCTGAGCAGACTCCTTGGTATATCAACTTTTTAATATCATGGGGACCAGTGATTTTTCTTGTATTTTTATGGATTTTATTTATGAAACAAATGCAAGCAGGAAGTACTCGTGCCATGTCTTTTGGTAAAGCAAGAGCAAAGATGATTTCAAATAAATCAGTAAAAGTAACTTTTTCAGATGTGGCAGGTATTGAAGAGGTAAAGGAAGAGGTAAAGGAAATCGTTGATTTTCTTACAAATCCTCAAAAGTATATAAAACTTGGAGCAAAAATTCCAAAAGGTATTCTTCTTGTTGGTCCTCCAGGAACAGGTAAAACTCTTCTTGCAAAGGCAATTGCTGGAGAAGCTGGTGTTCCCTTCTTTTCAATCTCTGGATCAGATTTTGTAGAGATGTTTGTTGGAGTTGGAGCAAGTAGAGTAAGAGACCTCTTTGATCAAGCAAAGAAAAACTCTCCATGTATAGTCTTTATTGATGAGATAGATGCAGTTGGAAGACAGCGTGGAGCAGGACTTGGTGGAGGACATGATGAAAGAGAGCAGACTCTTAATCAGCTTCTTGTTGAGATGGATGGATTTGAAAGTAATGAAGGAATAATCGTGCTTGCAGCTACAAACAGACCTGATGTTTTAGATCCTGCGCTTTTAAGACCTGGAAGATTTGATCGTCAGATTGTGGTTCCTCTTCCTGATGTAAAGGGAAGACTGGAGATACTGAAGGTTCATACGAAGAAGGTTCCACTTAACAGTGATGTAGACCTCGAGAAGATTGCAAGGGGAACTCCTGGATTTTCAGGAGCAGATCTTGCAAACTTAGTAAATGAGGCTGCTTTAATTGCTGCAAGAAAAAATAGTGATAATGTCAGTATGAGTGATTTTGAGTCAGCAAAAGACAAGGTTTTAATGGGAGTTGAAAGAAAGAGTATGGTTTTAAGTGAGGAAGAAAGAAGAATAACAGCTTATCATGAAGCAGGACATGCTTTGGTTGCAAAACTTACACCTGGCACTGATCCAATTCATAAAGTTAGTATAATCCCAAGAGGTAGAGCTCTTGGAGTAACTCAACAGCTTCCACTTGATGACCGTTATACATATTCAAAGGATTATCTATTCGGTACTCTTAAAGTTCTTCTTGGAGGAAGAGTGGCAGAAGAGATAGCACTTAATACAATGACAACAGGAGCAGGAAATGATCTTGAAAGAGCCACCGAGCTTGCCCGTAAGATGGTTACTGAGTGGGGGATGAGCGATAGAATGGGTCCTTTAACATTTGGTAAAAGAGAGGAGCATATATTTCTTGGAAGAGAGATTGCAAGACATAGAGACTACTCGGACAAAACTGCTGAGGAGATAGATGAGGAGACAAAAAGAATTGTAACAGAGGCTTATATTCAAACAAAGGAATTACTTGAAGAAAATAGAGAAATTCTTGATGCAATTGCTAAAGCTTTACTTGAAAGAGAAACACTTGAAGGACCTGAGATAGAGGAGATTATTTTACAGCATAAGAGACTACATGAAGCTCAAGTTTCATAACTTTGAGTTAGATTTCCTAAAAAAGACTTACATAATGGGAATTGTCAATGTTACTCCTGATTCTTTTTTTGATGGTGGAAGATATTTTAGCTATCAGAAAGCTGTTGACCATGCTCTTCGTTTAGTTGATGAAGGTGCAGATATACTTGATATTGGTGGAGAATCAACTCGTCCTGGAGCAGAGCCAGTAAGTATTGATGAAGAATTAAGAAGAGTTATACCTGTAATTGAGGCAGTCTCAAAAAGAGTCTCTATTCCTATCTCTATTGATACCTATAAAGCTCGTGTTGCAGAGGAGGCAATAAAGGCAGGAGCAACCATTATAAATGATATAAGTGGATTAAGATTTGATCCTGAAATGCCCTATATAGCAAGCAAATATAAAGTTCCTGTCGTTGTTATGCATATAAAAGGAACACCTAAGGATATGCAAAAAAATCCCTACTATGAAGCTCTTATTCCTGAGATTATTGAGTATTTGAGAAACTCTATAATTATTGCTAAACAAGCAGGAGTTGATGAGAATATGATAATTATTGATCCTGGAATAGGCTTTGGTAAACTGCCTGAGCATAATCTAATAATAATTAAAAATCTTAAAGAGTTTTCCAGCTTAGGCAAACCTTTACTAATTGGAGTATCAAGGAAAAGTTTTATAGGAAAGGTGTTAAATGAGCCATCTCCCGATAATAGGCTTGAAGGCACTGCTTCTGCTGTTGCCATCTCAGTGATTAATGGAGCAAATATTGTAAGAGTTCATGATGTGGGATTTATGGTTAAGGTTGTAAGAATGGCTGATGCTATTAAATTTAGTTGATTTACATCTTTTCAGGAGCTTTAACTCCAAGCATTCTTAGCCCATGTCTTAAAACAAGCATTATAGCCTTACAAAGACTAAGTCTTGTTTCTGTTAAATCTTCATCTTCAGAGATTACTCTAAATTTGTGGTAGTAACTATGAAATAATGCTGCCAATTCCTGTAAATAAAATGTTATTCTATGAGGTTCTCTCATCTGAACACTGAGTTCAAAAATCATTGGATAAAGGAGCAATTTTTTTATAATTTTTAACTCTTCTTCATTAAAAAGCTCTCCATTAAATCTTTTTGGTTCACTTTGTGATTTTGCAAAGATACTATTGATCCTTGCATGGGCATACTGAACATAATAAACGGGATTTTCATGAGACTGTTTTTTTGCCACTTCTATATCAAACTCAAGATGGCTGTCATGTCTACGGGTAAGAAATATAAACTTTGTAGTGTCAACACCAATCTCATCAATGAGCTCTCTTAGAGTGACAAATGTTCCAGCTCTTTTTGACATCTGAACAGGCTTTCCTTCTCTCATTAAGTTTACCATCTGAACAAGAAGTATATTAATTTGGGAGGCATTCATTCCCAATGCCTGTACAGCAGCCTTTACTCTTTGAATATATCCATGATGATCTGCTCCCCAAATGTTTATAAGTTCATCAAATCCTCTTTCAATTTTGTTTTTATGATAGGCAATATCAGAGGCAAAGTACGTATAGCTTCCATCACTTTTTAAGACAACTCTGTCTTTGTCATCTCCAAAGGCTGTTGAACGAAACCATAATGCTCCGTCCTTTTCATAGACAAATCCAGCATCTTTAAGTTTAAGAATTGCTCTCTGAACTTCACCTGTATGATAAAGCTTTCTTTCACTTACCCAACTGTCAAAGGTTACTCCAAAATCTTCAAGATCTTTTTTTATTTCATTGAGCATTTTTTTATAGGAAAAATCAATTAAGAAATCGCCTATTTCATCAAAGCTTTTGTCTTTTAGAGTTTCACCATAAAAATCATAAATCTCTTTTGCAATTTCATATATGTATTCTCCTTTGTAGCATTCCTCTGGCATTTCAACTTCTTTTCCAAAAAGATTTTGAAGAGCAATGTAAACACTTAAACCAAGTATTTCAACCTGTTTACCAGCATCATTTATGTAATACTCAGTGGAAACATTGTATCCAGCTTCTTTTAAAATGTTTGCTAAGGCTGCTCCTAAGGCGGCACCTCTGCCATGTCCAAGATGAAGAGGTCCTGTAGGATTTGCACTTACAAACTCAATTTGAATTTTTTTTCCCTGTCCTATATTTTGAATAAAAAAAGATTCTCCAAACCTAAGAAGATTTTCAAGCTCTGAAAAAATAAAATCCTTTTTAAACTTAAAGTTTATAAATCCTGGTCCTGCTAATTCAACACTTTCAAAAAAGGTTTTATCTATTGATTGAACTATTTCTTGAGCAATTGTTCTTGGAGGCTTTTTTAGCTTTTTCGCAATTTCCATAGCAATTGGTGTACTTAGATCACCAAAGGTTTCATTTTTAGGAATTTCCACTTCTGCTTCAGTCTCTGGTAAACCAAGTTTTTTTATTGTTTCAAGAATTTTATTTTTTAAAACTCTATGCATGACTGTCACACCATGCTCTTGCATTTTGGAAGAGTTTAAGCCAGGGAGAAGCTTTCATTTTTTTCCACTCCTTTGGTAACCAGGGCCACTGCCAAATTAGGAATGTTCTTTCTGGATGAGGCATCATTGCAAGATGTCTACCATCTTCAGTGCATAATGCGGTTATACCATAGGGTGAACCATTTGGGTTGAAGGGATAGATCTCTGTAATATTTCCTTCATCATCCACATACCTAACTGGAGCAAGATTTTTTTCAACAACCCTATCTAAAATGCTTTTGTCTGGGAAATAGGCTCTTCCTTCTCCATGAGCTATCCATACTCCAAGCTGAGAGCCTTCCATGTCCTTAAGCATAATAGATGGAGAAGGTAAAATTTTTACAGTTACCCATCTTGATTCAAATCTTCCTGATTTGTTCCATATAAATCGTGGCTGTCTTACTTCTTCAATTCCATACCATGGAACCCATCCAAGAAGTGCCATAAGCTGACATCCATTGCAGATACCAAGACTAAATGTATCATTACGCATATAAAAGTCTTCAAACTCTTTTCTTAGATGAGAAAACTTTATACAACCAGCCCATCCCTTTGCTGAGTCAAGAACATCGGCAAAGCTGAAACCACCAACAAAAGCAACTCCCTTAAATTTCTTAAGAGATATCTTTTTATCCAATAAATCTTGCATGCATACATCCCAGGGTTCAAATCCTGCCATGTAAAAGGCAGCTGCCATTTCTCTGTCTCCATTACTTCCTTCTTCACGAAGAATTGCAACAAGAGGTTTGGCTTTCTTTTTAAGAATTACTTCTGGAGTATTTTCAGGAGTAAAGCTAACTTTATATTGGGGAGCTATCCTTTCATAAATCACTTTTTTTTCTTCCTTTACACATTCAGGATTTGCCTGAAGAAGTTCAATACGATAACTGGTTTCTTCCCATATATCTCTAAGCATTGTCATAGGCTCATCAAAGATGATTTTATCAGCATGTTCAATAATAATTTTGTTTTCCTTTAAAGTATCTGCAATTCTGTAAAAGGGTATCCCATTCTGGGTAAGAATCTTTTCTACTTTGTCAATTTTTTTGATATCAACTTCAATTGCAAGCCCTGGTTCTTCATTAAATAGTTCTGCCATAATATCGTTACTTTCTTTTATTTTTATATGAAGTCCGCAGGATCCTGAAAAAGCCATCTCAAGAAGAGTTGTTATAAGTCCTCCATCTGAACGGTCATGTCCTGAGAGTATCAGATTTTTGTCAATTAATTTTTGCACTGTGTTGAATGTTCTTTTTAGAAGTTCAGGATTTTCCATATCAGGTGATTCATCGCCAAGTTGCCCTAAGGATTGAGCAAAGGCTGAACCACCAAGTCTTTTTTTCCCATTAGAAAGATCAATAAAGAAAATTATACTTTCTCCTGGATGCTTAATATCTGGAGTGATAACTTTATTTATATCAGGACATGGTGCATAGGCAGAAATTACAAGAGTGCCTGGAGACTTTACAATTTCAACTCCTTCCTTTGTCTTAACTTTTGCAGCCATAGAAAGAGAGTCTTTTCCTCCATCAATTGCTATACCCAGCTTTATCATAAATTCTGCCATAGCTTGAGCAGCTTTGTAGAGTCTTACGCCTTCTCCAGGAAGTTTGGCAGCCCACATCCAGTTAGCAGAGCATTTAATATCTTCAATGTCTGTAATTTTTGCCCATACTATGTTTGTAAGTGCCTCTGTTACTGAAAGTCTTGCCATTGCTTCAGGATTTATAAGCCCTTTTATTGGTTGTTCTCCTATGGCATGGGCAATTCCCCTTTTATTAAAGTAACTCTGAGCTACAACGCATACATCTGAAACTGTAAGTTGCACAGGACCAGCACACTGTTGTCTCACAATAAGTCCTGTAACTGAACGGTCTACTTTATTTGTTAAAAATCTCTTTGAACCTACAGAAAGAATTCTTAATACTCTGTTTAATGCTTCTTTTAGGGTTAAATTTTCAGGAATCTTTAATGGTTCAAGCTTTCTTTGAATCGTCTGAAGTTTGAACTCCTTTTTAGGAATTTCTCCTAAGACATCCTTAAGCTCAAAATTTACAGCTACTTGATTTTCTTTACTATCATAGACAATAAGTTTTCCATCTCCTGTTACTTCTCCAATAATTGACCATGGAAGCCTTTCTCTTTTACATAAACTGCTAAAAAGTTTTATATTTTCCTTTTTTATTAAAATAGCGTCATTTTCTTGATATTCTGCTCCCCATATTTCAAGAACAGAAAGAGTTTCATCTCCAAGAATAACTTTTCTTATATCAATTTTGGCGCCTTCTGGATATACGAGTTCTTTAATTACATTACAGTTTCCACCTGCTCCTTGGTCATGGATGCTTACTATAGGATTTTTTTTGCCAAGTTCAACACAGGCTCTAACAACTCTGTTTAATTTATTTTCCATCTCAGCATCTCCCCGTTGGACAGCATTAAAATCAAGTTCTTCGCTTAGTTCTCCTGAAACTACAGAAGATGCAGCTCCACCTCCCATTCCTATTCTGTAAGCAGGTCCACCAATTTTTACTACATACATTCCTTTCTTGGGAGAGTCTTTTTCAGTATGAAGTGCATTTATCTGTCCTATTCCACCAGTGAACATTATTGGTTTTATCCACTCAACTCTTTCTCCATCAGGAAGTCTCATACCAAAGGAGCGAGTAAATCCTGCTATTACGGGTTCACCAAATTTGTTTCCATAGTCTGAGGCACCATTGCTTGCTTCAATCTCAATCTGTAAAGGTTTTGCAAGATTAGAAGGATAGATAAAGGATCTGTCTTCCCATGGAAGTTCATAATCTGGAATGTATAGATTTCCGACACAATAGGCTGCTGTTGCTGCAATTGGTAAGGCGCCTTTACCAGTTGCATGAACATCTCGGATTCTTCCTCCTGTTCCTGTCTCAGCTCCGGGAAAAGGAGCTACACCTGTTGGAAAGTTATGAGTTTCTGCTGTAAAAATAAGATGATATAGCTGTTTTCTTATTGTGAATTTACAAGGCTTCCCTGGTGTTTGAGGTGTTAGATAGTTTATCTTTGCTCCATAAATAGCACTTGAGTTATCTTTAAAGGCTATAACCGAATTTTTGGGATTTCTTTTTAAAGGTTCTTTTACTATATCAAAAAGCGTTCTTTCTGAAGATTTTCCATCTATGATTAGAGTTCCTCTAAAAAACCAATGTCTTGAATGTTCGCTATTTGATTGAGCAAGATCAAAGCATTCAACATCTGTTGGATTTCTCCTTAGTTTATCTCTAAAAAGCTTTAGATAAAACTCAATGTCCCAATCATCCCAACCAAGACCAAATTCTCTATTAATTTTTTCCAGTGCCTCTTTTCCTTCTTCTAAAACAGGGATAACTCTTATGGGTTTTGGAGATATTCCATGGGAAAAATCATTCAATGGCTCTTTATAGGGACATTCAACCATTCGGTCATGAATCATACTAAGAAAAATTTCTGATGGAAAATTGTCAATCTTTGGTATTAATTTATATCTTCTTGAGCGTTCTATTCTTTGAATTTTCTTTATTCCAATGCTGTGACAAATAGATACAGCACAGGTAGACCAGGCAGTGGAAAAATTAAGACGCGGACCAACTTCAAATATCATTCCATTTTCCAAGGAAAGAAAGCTTTTTTCTGAAAACTTTTCTGGTTCAAAAGTCTCAGCTAAAAGCCATTTTAGGATGCTTAGCTCATTATCTGATAGAGGACTTTCAGTGAGAATGTAGTAGCAAAACTCAGTTTGTATATCTTTAATCTCATTTGAGATTTCTGAGTGGATGCGTTTTAGAAGTTGTTGGGTTTTATACTCCGAAAGTGCATCTTTTCTATAAAATTTTAGAATCATTTGTTTTTTCCTTTATAATCAATTTCGTTTCTGCTTCTGCTATTAATAATCCATTTGTTTTTTTGATCCAAGCTTTTGCTTCGATTAACTTTGACTTTATATGTTTTGCTTGAGCCTCTACTAATATTTTTTCTTGAGGTGCTAAAGGATTTTTAAATCTTATCTTTAACTCGGCAGTAACTGTATTAAATCCAAGAGAGTTTGCAGCATAAACACAGGCTTCATCAATAAGAGCAGAAATAATTCCTCCATGGATTATTCCACTGTAACCCTGATATTCATCTTCAAGAATGACTTCTGCTAAGGCTTTACCATTGCCATGATTGAATAAAACTTTTAATCCTTTTGGATTGCTTTTTCCACATATGAAACAGTAGTCTTCTGTTTTCATCATTTATTCATCATATCAAGAAATTCTTTGTTAGATTTTGTTCCTTTAAGTTTACTTAGTAGAAACTCCATTGCTTCAATTGGACTGAGGGAGCTTAATACTTTTCTTAAGATCCAGACTTTATTTAAAACTTCAGGTGGGACAAGAAGTTCTTCCTTTCTTGTACCAGAGGCACCAATATCAATGCTTGGAAAGATTCTTTTGTCTGCCAGTTTTCTATCAAGATGGACTTCCATGTTACCAGTTCCTTTAAATTCCTCAAAGATAACATCATCCATTCTACTTCCTGTTTCTATAAGAGCTGTCGCAATTATGGTAAGAGAACCTCCTTCTTCTATGTTTCTTGCTGTACCAAAAAATCTCTTAGGCTTTTGAAGAGCTGTTGATTCAAGTCCTCCAGAAAGAACCTTTCCAGAGGCAGGTGTAATAGCATTGTATGCTCTTGCAAGTCTTGTTAAACTATCAAGAAGTATTACAACGTCTCTACCTTCTTCTACAAGCCGTTTTGCTCTCTCAATTACCATCTCAGAAACCTGACAATGTCTTTGAGCAGGTTCATCAAAGGTAGAGCTTATAATTTCAGCACCTGTAACTTGTCTACGCCAGTCAGTAACTTCCTCTGGTCTTTCATCAATAAGCAAGATTATGAGATATATTTCAGGATGATTCTTCTTTATAGCTTTTGCAATTGACTGAAGAAGCATAGTTTTTCCTGTTCTTGGAGCAGCAACAATCAAGCCTCTTTGACCCTTGCCAACTGGAGTAAGTAAGTCCATTACTCTGGTAGAATAGTCTGTAGAATCATACTCAAGATTAATCTTTTCAGTGGGATAGTAAGGAGTTAAATTATCAAAAAGAGGCCTAATAATACTTTCTTCAACAGGTTTTCCATTGACTGTTTCTACTTTAAGAAGGGCAAAATATCTCTCATTTTCCTTTGGTGGTCTAATTTGACCCGTAATAAAGTCTCCAGTTCTTAAGCCGAATTTTCTTATCTGTGAAGGAGAAACATAGATATCATCTGGGCTTGGCAGATAACTATAGTCAGGACTTCTCAAAAAGCCAAATCCCTCTGGAAGAATTTCAAGTACACCAGCTCCATAAACAGTTCCTATTTTTTCAATCTGACTTTGCAGGATGGCAAAAATCAGATCCTGTTTTTTCATTGAAGTGGCATTTTCAATGTTTAAAGCACTTGCCATATCCATAAGTTCTGGAATTTTCTTTTGTTTTAATTCAGAAATAGAAATTGGAATGGTATGATTTTCCATTACCTTACCTCGTCTGGATTTTTTTAAGGATTTTTTATCACACTATCAAATGTTTTTTCCCTTAACGGAGGATAATCCTTACGATAAATTAAGCTTACAAAATCTGATAAATTTTGTCAATACCTCGCCTTTCCTCAAAAAAATCTCTTTGAAACTATATTGTTTCCTTATAATTGACAAAATCTCTTTTAAGCCTTTATCTCTTAAAGAAAAGTCTGTTTGAAAGAATATTTTAAGAATATTTACCCAGATTCCTTATCAAAAAAATGTAAAAGGTATATCAAAGGACTTCAAAGAAGATAAAAGTCTAGATGCTTACTTAACTTTCTCTTAGATTTTGCCTATTAAAGTATACTGCCTTTTTATTAAGAAATGCACAAAATGTGTTAACAAAAAAGGATAAAGTAGTAGTTGTAACTTACTTTATGCTTAAAGGACTCTTAAAAATAGGGCATTGATAAAGATGTGGACACTTACTGATTTTGCCTTATTAATCTTTTAATATATCAGTGAAAATAAAAAGGCTTTATTTTTAAAAAATTATAGAGACCGATTGAAGCTAAAGAGGCGATACATCTTACAGAAATATCAACTGGATGGACAGAACTAAGACCAATAAAGAATAAAGCCATGGTATGGACACAGACAGCCTTAAAGAAGATACACTCCTTTAAAGCATCTACACATTCACTGGTTAAAGAAGGAGTTGTTAAACAAAAGGAAAGAAGTATTTATAAAAGCAATATTGTGCGGAGAAGATTTATCCATTGGATAAGGTAATAGGTATTTAAGGGAATTGTATAACAGTTGGCGCAAAACAGATGGCATTGTAGACAGAAGTAGAGGTAAGGTATGAGAAAACATCGGAGTTTTTATAGAAATTTAATGGTTTAGAGGTTTCATAAAGTAAGATACATAGGGATGGCATTAGATGAAGGCAAGAGGATAAAGCAATGAAAAGAAAACAAAGGCACTAAGAAAATAAGAGAGGCAATAGATGATACATCAGTAAACGACAGACAAAGTAAGGAATGAATAAAGATAAAGAGTTCTTTTCATAGAAGATGTTGCAAGAAAATAAAGGCAATAGGCTAAAAAAGGCATAGATACGGATTCTTATAGAGTATGTCTCATGAGTGGATAGAAAAAATACTGCTTGTTAGAGGATATGGAAGTGCTCCTATGGAAAAAACCAGTTGATACAAGAAGATTCAAGAAAAAAGTATGAAATTAAAATTGAGACTTTTGAAACTCAAAGGACAATAGGATGCCTCAAAAGCAAAGAAAAAAATACATCCCTTCAAAATGTTATACTAAAAAAATTTTTCTATGATTTCAAAGAAAAAAGGTTTACTGAAAAATTTTCTGCTATTGTCAAGTATTTCTTATATTTTATCCCTATTTCTTTTCTTATCAGGAAGCCTTAAAATTTTTGAGTTTAAAGTCTATGATCTGCTTTTACAGCACTTAAATCCTTCTAAAAAATCTGAGAATATTTGTCTTATTTATATTGACCAATTAAGCATAAAAGAACTTAGTAAACAAGGAATAATGTGGCCCTGGCCAAGACAAATTTATGCTCCTGTAATAGAGTATCTGTCAGAGGCAGAAGCAGTTTTTGTAGATATTCTATTTACTGAGAATTCCTCCTATGGCATTGAAGATGATAGAATTCTTGCTGAATCAATTAAGAAATCAAAAAATGTATATCTGCCTTTTGCACTTTCAAAAGAAGAAGGAAATATTGATGAACAGTATATCAAAGAAATCATATATCCATTCTCAGTATACTCCAAAATTCAGTATAACTCTATAATTCTTCCAATTGATGAGTTAAAAAATAATGCTCAGGGACTTGGAAATGTCAGTATTCTTCCAGATGAAGATGGTATTTACAGACGAATGCCTCTTTTTTCTAAGGTTGATAAATTTATTGTTCCAAGTTTTGTAACAAGCTATTTTATCAAAAAAAATTTGTTACAAGTTAAAGATGATGCTCTTCTAATAGGTGATACAGTTATACCATTGTATGAAGGAAGTTTGCTTCTAAAATACTCAAAAGATGAATATCCCTTTTGCATATTCTCGTTTTTAGAGTTACTTAGTGCTTCAATTAGTAAGTCAGAGTCAAATATTAAAAAAGATTTTTTTAAAGGTAAGATAGTCTTCTTAGGACTTACAGCTGTTGGACTTTTTGACCTTAAGCCAACTCCGATATCATCAAAAACACCAGGAGTATTTATACATGCTACTGCCTTGGAAAACATTGTTAATAAAGATTTTTTAATGGTTGCACCTAAATTTATTACTCTAACAATAATGTTAATCGTATCTGTCTTTATTTCTTATGTTTTTTTAAAACAACATTCTTTAAGGATAAATATGCTTGTTTTTGTATTTTCAGGAGTATTCTTAATATGCACTGAAGTGATTTTATTTAAGTTATCAATATATATGCCATTTTTACCTTCTTTTGTATGTCTTATTTTAAGTTCTATTATTTCTTTGCTTTACAGCTATGCTGTTGAAGGAAGAGAAAGAAAGTTTATTAAGAGAACCTTTACACAGTATATGGACAAAAAAATTGTTGACTATCTACTTACACATCCAGAATTTATAACTCCGGGAGGACAAAAAAAGACTGTAACAGTATTTTTTGCAGACATAGCAGGTTTTACTCCCATAGCTGAAAAACTCTCTCCAGAAAATACTGCCTTAATGCTTCATAAGGTTTTAAGCTCCTTAACTGAGATTGTTATTTCAAATGCTGGTGTTGTTGATAAATATATTGGGGACTGTATCATGGCTTTCTGGGGCGCACCTTTAAAAACAGACTCAGATGAAGTTAATGCTTGCAAAGCAGCCATACAATGCATTGAATCCTTAAAGAAAATTAATGAAGAGTTCTCTAAAAACGGAATACCTCCTATAAAAATCAGAATTGGAATTCATACAGGAGAAGTAATTGTAGGAAATATCGGAAGTGACAGACTTTTTAACTATACAGTAATCGGTGATACAGTAAATGTAGCTTCTCGTCTTGAATCAACAAATAAGGTATTTAATACCAACATAATAATTAGTAAAGAAACCTATTCTAAGTTACCCGATAATTTTATTGTAAGAGAACTTGGAGATATCACTGTTAAAGGAAAAACTAAGCCTATAACCATATTTGAACTCTTAGGAGAAAGGAACAAAATAACTCCTGAAAAAATCTCCCTTGTGAATAGATATAATAAGGGATACGAACTTTATAAAGAGAAAAAATGGATTGAGGCAAGGGAAGTCTTTCAAGCGATACTTAAAGATTTTCCTGAAGATGGTCCTTCTATGTTTTATTTAATGAAAATAGAAGAAATTCTAACCAAAAATGTTTAAACATTGACATCTATAGAATTTTTATGATAAGTTTTTACATGCTTCAGTTTTTTAGAAAATGGAGAGAAAAGAGAAGATTAAAAAAAATTAATAAACTAATAAAAGAGTTTGAAGAAACACGTGAAAATTTATTAAAAAAGGCAGAGGCACTTGAGGAGTTTGCAAATAAGAAGATAAAAGAGTTAGAATTAAAAATGAAATATATGGAAGAACAATTAGAGATCTTTGAAAAAATTATAGATTCACTTGATCCCAAAAAAAGAATTAATTAATGCGGGCGTAGCTCAGCTGGTAGAGCACAACCTTGCCAAGGTTGGGGTCGCGGGTTCGAGTCCCGTCGCCCGCTTTTTTATTGGCGACGTACCCAAGCGGCTAAGGGAGCGGTCTGCAAAACCGCCATTCGCCGGTTCGAATCCGGCCGTCGCCTTGAAATCTTCCTATAAAAATTCTACTTCATTCACCACACGATTATAAAAAATAAAATGAGACCAATAGGCGTTCATACTTCAATAAAAGACAGTATTATTAATTCAATTGAAGAAGCAAAATATCTTCAATGCGAAACATTCCAATTTTTTCTTCATAGTCCAAGAGTATGGCAACTGCCTGAATTTGATGAAAATACTATTGAAAAATTTAAGCAACAGATTAAAGAAAATAATCTCAAGCCCCTCATTGTTCATGCCTCTTACTTAATAAATCTTATTTCTTCTAAGCCAAAAACTATTCATTCCTCAAGGTATCTTCTTAAAAAAGAAGTCTTAGTGTCTGATGCTCTTGGTGCTGACTATTATGTAATTCATTTAAAAGATAATAAAGAAATGGAAAAGGAAGAAATTTTTGATAAAGTAAGAGATGCTTTCAGTAAAATCGGAAGACTTCAAAAATGTAAAATTCTTATTGAAAATACAGCAAAAAGTAAAATAACAGCAAATATTGCAGATCTTTTTGATACACTTAAAAATATCAACTCTGAAAATCTGGCTGGAGTGTGTATTGATACCTGTCACTTATTTGCTGCAGGTTATGATATTTCTAAGGAAGAAGGAATTTTAAAATTTAAAGAAGAAGTTAAAAAGTTTGGAGATTTTAATCTTATAAAACTCATTCATATAAACGACTCAAAAACACCTGTAGGTTCAGGCATAGACAGACATGAACATATTGGTAAGGGATATATTGGGATTGAAGGATTTGAAAATTTTCTAAAAATCGAAGAAATATCCCATGTCCCGTTAATTCTTGAGACTCCCAAAAAATCTCTTCAAGATGATATAAGAAATCTTACTGTTATAAGAGAAATTCTTAAGAAGTTAGAATCATAAAGATTTCCTGATATCTTTCAGCAGTCTTATTAACTATATCTTGTGGTAATTGTGGTGCTGGAGGTTTTTTATCCCATTTTATTGAGATAAGATAGTCTCTTACAATTTGTTTATCATAACTGTCTTGAGGATATCCTGGCTTATAGTTTTTTGCTGACCAAAAACGAGAAGAATCAGGAGTTAATAATTCATCAATTAGGATAAGATTTCCACTGTAGAGTCCAAACTCCATTTTAGTGTCAGCAATTATAATTCCCTTTTTTTCAGCAATTTCAGCAGCTTTTTTATAGATTAATAAAGAAATTTCTTTGACCTTATTAGCGGTCTCTTCACCAAGAATCTTAACAGTTTCCTCAAAACTTATGTTTACATCATGTCCTTTTTCTGCCTTTGTACTTGGTGTAAATACAGGTTCTGGCAGTTTAGCAGATTCAACAAGTCCCTCAGGAAGCTTTATTCCACACACCATTCCTGTTTTCTGATAGTCCTTCCATCCTGAACCACTTAAGTAGCCACGAACAATGCATTCAACAGGAAGAGGCTTAGCTTTTTTTACAAGCATACTCCTTCCTTCAAGAATTTCTCTATATTTAGGTAAAGGCTCTGGAAAATCTTCCACATTTGCTGAAACAACATGATTGTCAATGATGTCCTTTACTTTGTCAAACCAAAATAAAGATATTTGAGTTAAAACTTTTCCCTTTCCCGGAATCCCTGTAGGTAAAACAACATCAAAGGCAGAAACTCTGTCTGTTGCTACAATAAGTAAGTAATCTTGAACTTCATAGATATCTCTTACTTTACCTCTCTTTAAAAGCTTTACTCCTTCAAGATTTGTTTCAAGAACTACATTGTTCATATTTTTCCTCCTTTTAAATTATTAATAAATTCATTCCATGACCTAATTTTAAAGAATTCTCAATTGCTTTTTTTACAAAATCTTTAGATGCCTTAAACGCTTCAAATAGATTATAGTTTTTGCATAAAAAAGAAACAAAGGCTGAAGAAAAGGCACATCCTGTTCCATGAAACTCTCCAGGAATTTTTTCTCCTTCTAATTTATGAAATACTTTTCCATCATAAAATACATCAACTGCTTTTTTGTCAAAATGTCCACCTTTAATTATAGCAACCCTTGTTCCCATCTGATAAACTCTTTTTGAAGCTTCATACATCTGTTCCAAATCTCTAATTTTTAATCCTGTAAGCAATTCTGCTTCAGGAATATTTGCTGTAACAGCAATTGAAAGAGGAATAAGTTCTTCCTTAAGAACTTCAAATGCATCATCTTCTATTAGCTTAGCTCCAAGCGTAGAAGTGACAACAGGATCAATTACAAGATTTTTTATGCTGAATTTTTTAATGTTTTCAATAATACATTGAAGAGCCTCTTTACTGTAAATCATTCCTGTTTTGGCTGCATAAGGTTTTAAGTCTTTTAAAAGAGTTTCAAACTGGTTATTTATTGCTTGTTCTGTTAGAGGAAAAACTGATGAAAACTCTGTTGTGCTTTGACAGGTAACGGCAGTAATAATCGTTAATCCATAAACTTCTAAAGCGTGGAAAACCTTTAAATCCATCTGGATTCCCGCTCCAGCTGTAGGGTCAGATGCTCCTATGGTTAAGGCTAATTTCATCTTTTTTCAATGTTTTTTATTATTTCAGCTCCATAGATAAATACTGCCCAACCATAAAAAAGCCACATAAGAAGTGCAAGAAATGTTGATACAGAACCATAAAGAGTATTTATCTTGATTATTTTTAACACATAAAAAGCAAAGACATATTTTGCTATTTCAATCAATACTGTTGTAATTAAAGCTCCTATTAAGATTGCACTAAGCTTAGTCTTTTTATTGGGTAAGATTTTATAAAGTAAAACTGCAATAATAAACATCAATCCAAAGGGAAGAATATACTTTAGAAAAAATCCTAATAAAATGCTTAGTTCAGAAAATATCTTAGGTTGAAAAAACTTTATAATATATGTCAATCCAAAAGATGCGGCTACTGTGATTGTTATAAGAAGTATAACGAAAAATGACATAAAGATTGAGATTATAAAATGTCTCTTATTTGAAGTTTTAAAAATTTTGTTTAATGAAAACTCAATTGCGGTAAAAAGTTGTAAAGAAAAAACTCCATAAAGAATAAGTGAAATACCACTTACTTCCTTTGTTGCTAAGATCTTTCTAAGTTCTTTAATCATCTGCATTTCTACTGCAGGGAAGAAGTTTGTCAACTTTGAATATACAAATTTTACAACTTTTTCTTCCTGAAGGACATTAACCAAGATATTGACAATAAAAATACTAAGAGGAATAATTGATAAAATTGAAAAAAAAGCAAGTGAAGCACTTAAAAAAACTCCTTCATCATTATAAAAATCTCTTAAACTTATAACAAGAGCTTTTGGAATCTTTATAATCATTTAAGCAGCCTTTCTGCATTAAGATAAAATATTTTTTCCATGAGTTCTTTTGGAAGATCAAGTCTTTTAAGATTTTCTATTTCTTTACCTTGATCTGCCCATGGAGAATCAGTTCCAAAAAGAATGTAATCTGAAGGATGTTTAAGAATTAAGTCCCTTATTTTTTCATCTTTTAACCAACCAAAGGAAAATGATATCTCAATAAATATATTTTTACCAATCATTAAATTTTCTACTTCATTCCATTGTCTCCATGCACCAAGATGTGTTGAGATAAATTTAAGTTCTGGAAACTTATTTATGACATTCATTATTCTTTGGGGAGAAGCAACATCCCACTCGGGAAAGGCTATATCATAACCGCAATGCATAACTATAAACAAGTTATTTTCAACCAATGCTTCATATATAGGATAAAGTTTTTCTTCATCAATGGAAAAGTTTTGATAAAATGGATGCATTTTTATTCCATAAAAGCCAAATTTCTTAATTAGTTTAATATGTTCTTTTAGTTCTTTATCATCAGGATGAACTGATGGTAAAGGAATAATTCTTTCAGAGCGAATTTTATCGCACCATTTTAAAATTGAATTAAACTGTTCTGGCTTTGTGGCAATGTTACATAAAACAGATTTTTCAATACCATTTTTATCCATTGAACGAAGAAGACTATCAAGTTTTCCATTAAGAAAGGCTTTGATTTGACTTTTCTGTTCCAGCTTACTTATTGCTCTTTCTGCAATCTCATCTGGAAATGCATGAACATGAAAGTCAACTATTCGCATAAATCATATTTTATCCATAAAAAGGTCAATTTATCAATTTTTGTTCTATTTCTAACTAATTTTTTGTTATTATTTAAATAATCCTAACCTAAATGAGGTGTGATGATGGATTTGTCCTCTTTGATTCAAAAAAATAACACTAAAATAGTTTTTATAATTCTTGATGGAGTTGGTGGACTTCCTATTGATGGAAAGACAGAGCTGGAAAGAGCTAATAAACCAAATCTTGACAGCCTTGCAAGAGTTTCAGCCTGTGGACTACATATTCCTGTAGATTATGGAATTACACCTGGAAGTGGACCAGGACATTTTGGAGTCTTTGGATATGATCCTCTTAAATATGAGATTGGTAGAGGAGTTCTTGAAGCATTAGGAGTTGATATAGAACTTCAAAAAACTGATGTTGCCATAAGATGTAACTATGCCACAAAAAAGGATGGTTTAATAGTTGACAGAAGAGCAGGAAGAATATCAACAGAAAAAAATATAGAGTTAACAAACAGGCTTTCAGAAAATATAGATGAGATTGACGGAGTAAAGATTATTCTAAAACCAGGTAAAGAACATAGATTTTGTCTTGTGATGAGATTTAAAAAGGAGATCACTGAAAAACAAGCAATGGTAAAGGATACAGATCCGCAAAAAGAAGGAAAACCACCATTTGAACCAACTCCTTTAAATGAGGAATCCTTAGAGGTTTCTGAAATAGCTAAAAAATTTATTAAAAAAGCTGAAGAAATCTTAAAAAACGAAGAAAGAGCTAACTATGTTCTATTGAGAGGATTTTCTGCTTTGCCAGATATACCTTCTTTTGAACAAAAATACGGGCTTAAAGCTTGTTCAATAGCAGTATATCCAATGTATCGTGGTATTACTAAACTTCTTGGTATGGATACCATTTCTGTGGAAGGAGATATCAAAGAACAAATAGAAATACTTAAAAAAGTTTACAAGGACTATGACTTTGTTTTTCTTCATATAAAGAAAATTGACTCCTTTGGAGAGGATGGAAATTTTGAAGGCAAAGTAAAGAAGATTGAAGAGTTTGATAGTTTTATACCGGAAATTCTTTCACTAAATCCTGATACACTTGTTATTACAGGAGATCACAGCACTCCATGTCTTCTTAAAACACATAGCTGGCATCCTGTTCCATTGCTTATTAAATCACCATATGTTCTTGGAGGCACGGTAAACTCCTTCACAGAAAGAGAGTGTCTTAAAGGAGAAATTGGAATAATTCGCTCTGTATCAATTATGCCTCTTGTTCTTGCAAATACTCTTAGATTGAGGAAGTTCGGAGCATGATTGATAGCCACTGCCATCTTGAAATGTTTAAAGAGGAAATTCCAAAAATACTGAAAAATGCTAATGATGTAGGAGTAAACACTATTGTTACAATTGGTTCGGATATTGAAAGTATTAATGAAGCTATAAAGATAGCTGAGCAGCATCCAATGGTTTATGCAACTGTTGGTATTCATCCTCATGATGCAAAAGAACTAAATAGTGATATAATAAAAAAACTTTTTGAACTAAGTAGACATCCAAAGGTAGTAGCGATAGGAGAAATAGGTCTTGACTATTACTATAAAAACTCACCAAAAGATGTTCAACGTGAAGCTTTTGCTCTTCAGCTTAATCTTGCTTGTGAGTTAGGACTTCCTGTAGTTATTCATTCAAGAGAAGCTTTTGAGGACACAATAAGTATATTAAAAGAGCACAATATCAGTAAAGGTGTAATGCATTGCTTTAGCGGAAATGTATCACAGGCAAAAAAAGTTATTGATCTTGGCTTTTTTATATCAATATCTGGAGTTGTTACATTCAAAAATGCAAAAAATATTAAAGAAGTTGCACGATTTGTTCCAGATGATTATTTGATGATAGAGACAGATGCTCCCTATCTTTCTCCTGAGCCCATGAGAGGTAAGAGAAATGAACCAGCCTTTTTAATCTACACTGCTAAGGCTTTAGCAGAATTAAGAGGGATAACTTTTGAAGATGTGGATAGAATAACGACTTTGAATACAAAAAGACTTTTTCATATAGGAGATCTTCCAAAAGGTGAGTTTGTTTATAAAATTAGGGATACTCTTTATTTAAACATAACGAATAGATGCACGAACATATGTAAATTCTGTATCAGATTTCACACTGACTATGTTAAAGGTCATAATCTGAGACTTGAAAGAGAGCCATCAGCAGAAGAGTTAATAAAGGCGATTGAAGATCCTAAGAAGTACAAAGAGATTGTATTTTGTGGTTATGGAGAACCATTTTTAAGAGTTGATTTAATTAAAGAAGTTGCAAAATGGATAAAGGAACATGGTGGTAAAGTAAGAGTAAATACAAATGGACATGGAAATATAATTCATGGAAGAAAAATTCTACCAGAACTTGCAGGACTAATTGACTCAGTTTCAATAAGCCTTAATGCCCATGACAGTGAAACCTATAACAAAATATGTAATCCTGTTTTACCAAATGCTTATGAAGAAGTCATAGAGTTTATAAAAGATGCTAAAAAATATATTCCACAAGTGCAGATCACTGTTGTGAATCTTAAGGAAGTTGATATTAAAAAATGTGAAGATATTGCAAACTCATTAGGCGTTAAATTTAGGATAAGGCATCTTAATGAGGTTGGATAGATGTTTGAGATTATAAAAAGAGATTTTTTAGAAGGAGTTAAAAATTTTAAATTTTGGGCTTCAGTGATATCAGAAAGGATTAAGATTGAGATAAATGTTTTACAACTAATAAAGAAAATAAATCAACTTAATTTAAGAAGAGATGAACTTCTTAAATCTATTGGGAAAGAAGTGTTAAACTTATGGGATCGAGATTTAGAAATTAAAGAAAACGAAAAAATAATAAGTTTAATAAGGCAAATAAGAGAGCTTGAAAGTCAGTTAGAAAGTGAAAAGAAAAAACTTAAAGAACTTGAGGATATGAGTCAGTGGAAGTTTTAATATTTTTTGTTTTTGGTCTAATCCTTGGTTCCTTTCTTAATGTTTGTATTTACAGAATTCCAAGAAAAATTTCAATAATCAAGCCTTCTTCATTTTGTCCCAATTGTGGAAATTCAGTAAAAATATGGCACAATATTCCGGTTTTAAGTTATATAGCACTTAAGGGTAAGTGTGCCTACTGTGGAGCAAAAATTTCTCTTAGATATCCATTAGTTGAAATACTAAATGGATTTCTTTATGTTTTTGTATATCTAAAATTCGGTTTGACTCCATATATTTTGTTTATTCTAATTCTTATCTCAACCATTATAGTAATTTCCTTTATCGATCTTGAATTTCAAATTATTCCTGATCAGCTCTCAATACCTTTGATCTTTTTAGGTTTCATTTTATCATGTCTTTCCCATAACTATGAAGTTCTTGTATCGGATTTTAAACAGTCTTTAATTGGTATATTAGTTGGTGGTGGAAGTCTTTTTGCTATTTCAATAATAAGCAAAGGAGGTATGGGAGGAGGAGACATAAAACTAAATGCGGCATTTGGAGCATTTCTTGGTTGGAAAGCATCTTTACTTACAATTTTTATAGGAAGTCTAATAGGAGCAATAGTTGGTATAGTAGTTTTTAAAAAAACAGGAAACCGTAGGATTCCATTTGGACCTTTTCTTTCAATAGGCGCTTTGGTATGCTTGTTCTTTGGTGAAAAAATATTAAGTTGGTATTTTGGTTAAAAACTATCTTATATATGCCTCAGTTACATAAAATCTAATCATTCTATGAGTATTGAAGTAGTATGCATTCATTGCTATTGCATTTTTCATTATTTTTATCCATATCCTACGATTTTCATAAAATAAAGGCAAAATTTCATTTGAAAGTTTATAATATAAGTCTTCGGCATCTCTTTTTGGATCAGAGGTCTCTTCAAGAGTTCCAATAGCCCAGCCTGTGTATCCTTCAACCCAACCTTCTATCCACCATCCATCAAGAACGCTTAAATTAGGAACTCCGTTGTGAGCTGCCTTCATTCCCGATGTACCTGATGCTTCATAAGGCTTCAGAGGAGTATTTAGCCAAATATCAACTCCAGCGACAAGTTTCTTAGCCATAGCCATGTCATAGTTGGGCAAATACACTATTTTAACCTTATTTTTTAGTTTTTCCTTAGCCTCAAAAATCTTTTGAATTAGTTTTTTACCACCTTCATCTTTGGGGTGAGCTTTACCAGCATATATTATTTGAATTCTTCCTTCTCCTATCATTGCAAGTCTTTCAATATCTGAAATCAATAAATCTGCCCTTTTGTAAGGAGTAGCTCTTCTTGCAAACCCTATTGTAAATGTATCATAGTTGAGATTAGCACCTGTTAATCTATTTACAAAATCTATCAAATGTTTTTTGGCTTGCATATGAGCATCCCATAGTTCATTTCCAGGAATTCTCCATGCTCTTACAAATATCTCAGGTTCATTTGCCCATCCAGGTAAGTATTTATTATAAAGAGCTCTAAATGGCTCCGACACCCATGTATAGGAGTGTACTCCATTTGTTATAGCATGTATCTCATATCCAGGAAACATTTTTTCAGAAACTTCTTCATGTTTTTTAGAGACTCCATTGATAAATTCACTTAAATTAAATCCAAGTAGAGTCATATTTAAAACTTCTTCTCCTGCAAGCTTTTTTAAAAGTCCTATTGGCACTATATCTCCAGCTATCCTTTGGAAAATGTCATAAGGAAATTTATCATGTCCTGCCTCAACAGGAGTGTGAGTTGTAAAAACGCACAAATTTTTTACTTTTTCAATATCCCATACAAGTTCTTCAGACCAAACCTCCTCAATTGGTTTTTTGAATCTTTGAAGGAGTTCAAGAGTTAAAAAACTCGAATGTCCCTCATTCATGTGATATTTTTTAATTTCAAAACCAAGTTCATCAAGAATTCTTATACCTCCGATACCAAGAACAATCTCTTGCTTGATACGATAATCTAAATCTCCTCCATAAAGATAATGAGTTATAGTTCTATGTTGAGGCTCATTTTCTGGAATATCTGTATCAAGAAACAAAACAGGAACCTTTCCACCAGTTGTACTTTCTATAACATAAAGCCATGCAGTCACATAAACAGGTTTATTTTCTATCTTTACCTCAACCAGAACATCAAGTTTATGTAGATATTTTTCAATATCCCAGGGATCAGGATGCTCAATCTGTCTGCCAAATGGATCAAGTTCTTGTCTGAAATATCCCATTCTATGAATCAATGTAACTCCAACCATTGGAATTCTTAAATCAGCTGCTGATTTTAAAGTATCTCCAGCTAAAATACCAAGTCCACCACTGTATGTATGCATCTCTGGTATTATTCCTATTTCCATTGAAAAATATGCAATTCTTGGTTCTTTGATAAACTCACTTATGACCATATCGGTTCCCTCTCTATTTTTTTGAATAATTCATTAATTGCCTCTATGCCTTTATTTCCCATATCAAAGGTAAACTCATTTATATAGCATTCAATATGTGATTTTATAACATCTTCATCAAGCTCTTGAGAGTATTTTTTAATAAAATTCATTGCTTCATCAAAGTGAGAATAGGAGTATTGGAGACTTTCTCTTATAATTTTTTCAAGTATACTTTTTATATTCAATGCTTTTTTATATATGATTAGACCAAGAGGAATCGGCAAAGAAGTTTCTTCAATCCAGAATTTTCCAAGATCCTTCACTAAATCAACTCCTTTTGAAGAGTATATAAATCTTCCTTCATGAATAACAACTCCTATGTCTGCTTCTTCATTAACTACTTTATCAATAATTTTATAAAAGGGCATAAAATTGATTATGTATTGTTTTTCCGAGAAGAATTTTTTCCAGTAAAACCACATAAGAGCAGAGGCAGTTGTAAGTCTACCTGGTAAAGCAATTCTTAAAGTTGAGAGACTTTTAAGTCTTTCTAAATTTTTTGTTATTGCTACTGGTCCATGCTCTGATAAAGCTCCACCTGATGATAACATGGAGTAATTATTTTGAAGATAATAGAATGCATGCGATGAAACCTTTGAAATATCGAGAGCATTTTTCATACATAGATTGTTTAAAGTTTCCACATCCTCAATAATAAAATCAAAAATCAAGCCATATGTATTTATTCTTTTTTCTATTAATCCGAAAAAGATAAATATATCATTAGGGCATGGAGATATTCCAAACTTTAGCATAAAACTAATTTTACCAGATGTTGCAACATTTATGGAAACTATGTTATTTTTAAAAATTGATATTAAATCCAAAAAAATATCAGGAGGTAAAGAAAGTTGGCAACAAAAAGATCTACAGTAAGGAAAAGAAGTAAGTCAGTGTTAAAAAGAATAAGACAGAATGCAAAAAGAAGATTAAGAAATCAGGCATGGAAAACAAGAATAAAAACCTCTATAAAGAAAGTTGAAGAAGCTCTTGCTCAAAATAATAAAGATGCACTACAACAACTATTAAATGAGGCAATCAAAATAATAAACAAAGCAGCATCAAAAGGCGTTATTCATAAGAACAAAGCATCAAGAAAGATATCAAGATTGATGAAAAAAGTCAATACTGCCTTGGCATCTGCAAATGCTACAAATTAATTTTACCACATGAAAACAATATGTACCCATTTATCTGTAAAACTTTTTATTCAATATTAAGAAATTCTTCCTTTTTTGTGCAGTATTAGTATTAATCAGTTTTATTCATAATTCAGTTACTCTACTTGACAGTGTAATCCTCCGTGCCTTTTAGTCTTAAAATAAAAGGCTTTGTCTTTATATAAAGCTTTCATTTGCCCATACAGTATCAGAGGGATGAAACTCTGCATAGGTGAAATTATCTGCATCATCAATCATGGTTACAAGCCATCAGGGTTCCTTAATTGCTTCTATCCAACGATGCTGTGAAGAGTCCATCTGAACTAACATACCTGCCATAGGCATTCTCCTACGTCTTCGGTAAACTTTCTTCTTTTTCTTAGGCTTATTTAGCCCTCCTTCAATGAGTATCCTTCTTAATACTTTCATAACTAAGAAATATTCCATGGTTTTCTTTAAGCTTATCCCTGAAATAAAGTATGTTAAAGTCCCAATAAAGAGACTCTCTTAAGTTTAAAACCATTTCTTTTACTTCTTGAGTAATCTTAAAAGCTGAAGCTTTCTTTTTCTTTCTTCTTAAAAGTCCTTCAAATCCCTAAGTGATAAATCTCTTCTTTATCCGTAAGGTCTGTCTGTAACTTAGTCCCAGAAGCTGTTGAGCTTGTTTAAG
>JBCNUV010000005.1:0-17440 GCA_039630505.1 Thermodesulfovibrio sp. | reverse complement strand
TAGGCTTAATTGAAAAACTAAATAATCCTTCCTAACATTTTAATAAAAGCTTCAAGCAATGATTTCTCATAACACTTCTTGTCATTAACAAGAATCATAAGAGCACTGTATGGGGAGAGAGGATACCTCATTGGTTTTGGTGTTGTAAGCATTTCATAGGCATCAGCAATTGAGATTATTTTACCAAGAAAGGATATCTCTTCTCCTTTAAGTTTAAAAGGATAACCTGTACCATTAAGTTTTTCATGATGGTGGGCAATTCCATCTAAAACCTCCCTATTAAGTCCTAACTCTTGGGCAATTTTAACAGATTCCACAACATGAGTTTTGTATATCTGAAACTCCTTTTCAGTAAGTTTACCAATCTTTGAGAGTATGAAAGGAGAAATATTAATCTTTCCTATATCGTGTAGTACCGAAGCTAAGCCAAGAAATCTTAACTCCCTTTCTTCTAATTTAAGCTTTATACCAAGACTAAGACTGAGTGTCATTACATTGAAAGCATGAACATAACTATAGTTATCTAACTTTTTCATTATTAAGAGTTTTTCTAAAGCACGAGGTTCTATTTTGCCATATTCTATTATTTCTTCAATTTTGTCTCCCAGTATTAAAAGATTCCTTTTATTTGTTGGATCACTGTATATCTCTCTGATTAAAATCTTAGTAGTTTCCTTAAGTATTTTGGGATCCGATTTACTGTCTTTGATAATTTGTTCAAGATATAGCTTGTAGAGATTTAAATCCTTCCTTGATATTAATATATCACCCTCTGAAATACTCTCAAGGGAAATCTTCTTAGGATTTTCCTCAGAAGCCTCTAAGAGCAAGTTTAAGTTCTTTCCATCATGAAGATAGAGGCTAAAGGTAATAGGAACTTCAGGTAAAAGACACTCTTTCTCAATCTTATAAAAAAATTCATTACCAATGACATAGCGGTCAAGTATATTGTTAAAATATTCCTTTGGTTTAAACTCAAGGATAAAGTTCTGGAAAAGTTTTCTGTCGCTGTTTTTTACTAATAAATTCTCAATTTTTTTATTTTTTATTGTGTTTTTTGCTTCAATGCTAAAACATTCACCTTTTTTTAAAAGCACCTTTATTTCATCATTTTCATGGATAAATATATCACAGGGAACTTTTACATTTAAGGGAATAATCTCCATTTTTACTGGAAAATAGTTATCTATTTCTCTAATCTGAGTAGTCATATTTGAAAAGGTGATCCATCAATCATTTTTTTAATAATATCTGAGTTTTTAAGACCTATGTCAAGCAAAAATTTTGTTGTTTTTAAAATTTATGCAAGGATATCAATAATGTTTTGATGATTATTTCTTTCCCTTTGAGAAAGTTCAATCTCGGCTTTCATTTTCTTTAATGCTGCTATTTGAGCTATTCTAATATCCTCGGGTGAAGGATCAGAGGGAGCTAAGGCAGCGGCAATAATTATCTCCATTTTTTATTGTCTCCTCTGGTTCTGATTCCTCAGAAATATCAAGGGAAACCTCTCCACCAGTTATATATAGTCTTCCATCAGGTCCCTTAGTATATTTATATGAAACTGCACTGGCATATCTTCCTGCAACAGCCTTGTGAGCCATCTCATGAGATATCACTCTATTTTCAATTTGTTTAAGTTTTTGGATGATTTGAGATTTTTTAATTTCTTCCATATTTCCAAGATAAAAATTAGAGATTTTATTTTCAATTCTCATCTAAAATCTCCATAGTTAGACTTTTGAGATTGCTTCTATTAATTTTTCTCTTTCATTTATTGGTTAATGGCAGATATAGTTTTTACATAAATAGTAGGTAGTCTTTCCATTCACTACCTTTAAATTTTTCGTTCTTTCAGAGATTTTTTCTATTTTAGGGGCCCTAATTAGAAGAATTATATCAGGGATAAATTCTTTTTGAATATTTCTTAAAAATTCTATCTCTTCATCAATTGAATTAAATGGAACAGCAATTAATTCAATTGAGCCATTAACCAATAAATCAAGAGATATTAGGGAGAAAACATGGGATGAAGGAAATTGTTCTATACTATTACTGAAAAATTGAAGAATCTTATTTGCTAATTTTCTGTAAGAATTTTTTCGTCTCTTAAGGGTCTCACTCTTTTTGTTCTTTCTTGAAAAAGCTTTATTCTTATATTTTCTATTTTTTCAAAAATTTCTTTTTGTTCCGCATTCAAATTTTTTGCTATATCTTCCAATGGGCTTGATAAATATATAATGTTCTTACCATTCTTCTTTCCTGTGGATTCCTCATAGAAATTTCCCTCTTCGGAGACTGGATAAACTTTTCTTAGTATCTCAAACTCCTCTTCATTGAGAATGCTCTTTATTTCATCATAACTCCAAAGATAAAATTCCCCTTCATTGCCTTCACTGTCTGCATCCTCTGCAGAGTAAAAGGCTTCTTCAGGAGAATACATATCTCTTAAAAGATAGGTTGCAATTTCCTTTGTAACGGTTCTATAAAAATCATCTTTACTTAGCTGATAAACCTCTGTATAGGCAATCATTAAAAGGACATTGTCTTAGAGCATTTTTTCAAAATGGGGTAGTATCCATTCCCTATCAGTAGAGTATCTATGAAAACCAAAGCCGATTTGGTCATAAATACCACTTATTCTCATTCTCCTTAGAGTTTGCAGACTCATATCTAATGCTTTCTGCTTTTTATATCTGTAGAAGTATCTATGAAGAAATAGCATATTTAGTGGTAGCGGGAACTTTGGTGATTTACCGAATCCCTTGTATTTTTCATCAAAGATTGAGCTTAATTCTTCATAGGCTTTATGAATCATGTCTTCCAAAAGTTCTTTCTTATCACTTGCTCTATTTATCATATTTTTCAAAGCTTCAGTGATCCCCAGAGAGGCTTCCTCTATTTTATCTTTATTATTCTGCCATAGCTCTATAACTCTTAAAAGCAATCTCTTTAAACCAATTTTTCCATAAAAATCTTCCTTTAGGTATGTAAGTATCTGCGAAAAAAGGCTTTTTATCAGGCATCATAAAGATGTTAAGAGGCCAGCCACCTCTGTTTTGAAAAAGATAACAAACCTTCATATAAATACTGTCAATGTCAGGTCTTTCCTCTCTGTCAACTTTTATTGAGATAAAATGACGATTTAGTATCTCAGCTATTTCCTGATCCTCAAAGGATTCCTTTTCCATAACATGACACCAATGACAACTGGAGTATCCTATTGAAAGAAAAATAGGTTTATTCTCTCTTTTAGCCTTTTCAAAGGCTTCATCACACCAAGGATACCAATCAACAGGATTATGGGCATGTGCCCTAAGATAGGGACTTTTTTCATTAATTAGTCTGTTTGGGCTCATTAAAACTATAAAGTTTTCAAATAAGCTATAATATCAGCGATCTGCTCATCTTTCAAATCACTAAAGGATGGCATATATCTATAGGGATTCCTAATTTGATTTATTACATTTTCAACATTAGCTGGTTTTTTACTTACAGGAAGTGTTTTCTCCTTTAAAATGCCTTTCAGTCCTGGAGCTGCTCTCTTGAAATCCTTTTTATCTGTATAGTGACAGGATGAACAAAGCTGTGCAAAGAGTTTTTTACCGCTTTCAACGTTACCTTCTTTGGTTTTTGCAATAATTTGACTTTTAACCTCCTCTGTAGATGCAAAATTAACTTTGTCTCCAACTACAAGACTATAACCACTGGAGAAAGCAACTAAATTAAATGTTAAAAGTACAACTATTATACCAAGCAACTTGGCATATGAATAAAACTGTCTATAAAACTTGATGAACACTATCTTAAGAGATAAAAGTAGAAATATAGCAATTGCTGAAAAAACATGCATTGTTGCTCTTGGCGTAAGTTCTGCCTTTGATTGATTGAGTAGATAAATGCAACCAATAGCACCGATGAGAAAAACAATAAAAAATAATCTTCCATTGATACGATGAATCTTTTTTAATAAATCCATATTGCCCCTCCTTTCTACTTTTCCAAATATTTCAAACATGGTATATGAAGCTATCAAAGATAGAACTATTAAAATTAGAGATATTGATAATTTTAAAATCATATCAGAGTTTAACATTTTTTCTTTTCCAGTTCAATCTCTTCAATAATCATGCCATCTAACATCTTTATAACTCTTTCTGTTTTCTCTGTAAGCTCAATTTCATGAGTTACCATTATTACTGTTTTACCCTCAAGGTGAAGTTTACAAAAAATTTCCATGACTATCGCAGTATTTTTAGAGTCTAAGTTACCAGTAGGTTCATCAGCTATGAGCACAATGGGTTCATTTGCAAGGGCTCTTGCAATAGCTACTCTTTGTTGCTCTCCTCCAGAAATCTGAAAGGGTTTCCTCTTTTCCTTTCCTTTGAGACCTAATTTTTCAAGAAGAAAGTAGGCTCTTTCCTTTGCCTCTTCCTTTGATTTTCCAGCTTTTAACATGGGAACCATAACATTCTCAAGAAGGCTAAACTCAGAAATAAGATAGTGAAATTGAAAAATAAAGCCAAATTTTGAATTTCTTAAATGGGCAATTTTTTGAGAGTTATTAAAATCTATAGGTTCACCTTCCACAAATACTTGACCACTGCTTGGTTTATCTAATAGTCCAACTATATAAAGAAGAGAACTTTTACCTGAACCAGATGGTCCAATAATGCTTATAAATTCGCCTTTTTTTATAGAAATATTTATATCTCTTAATATTTCTTCATCTCTGATTTTTTTATTTATATTTTTAAGTTCCACAATACTGTTCAAGCACTACTCCTGAAAATATCTACAGGATTGAGTTTTGATGCTTTATAGGAAGGATAAAAAGAAGCCGATGTGGCAAAGAAGAAGGCAAATAAAACTCCATATATAAAATAGATTGGGCTTCTATCCAATGTAAAACCTTTTGTTCTTACCAGCCCTTCTATGCCTACATTAACTGAGGCAAGAAATTCTTGAAGGGCATATCCTATAACACAGCCAATTATGGCACCAAAAAAACCTATAGTTATTCCATGGAAAACAAAAATTTTTATTATATCTCCATTTTCATAACCTAATGCCTTCAGTATTGCAATATCTCTCTTTTTCTCAAGTACTGTCATCATTATTATATTGAAAATACCAAAAGCTGAAACTATAAGAATCGCAAAAACTATCATATAAGTAATGTAGTTCTGAATTTTAAATAGTTGAAGAAAATTACGGAAAGCCTTTTGCCAGCTTTCTGTATAATAACCTGTTTCTTTGCTAATTCTTTCTGCCAATTCATTGGCTTTATAGACATCTTTTATTTTAAATATTATCTCATTTACTTCATTTGGCTTATTGAGAATGGTTTGAAGCGTTTTTAAATTCATATATATTCTTGTCTGATCAAGCATAGTTATGCCAGAATCAAAGAAATCAACCACTTTAAAAAGATGAGTGACTCCATTTGGTGTGGTTATTATTACCTTTTTCCCTACTTCATCAATACCAAGGTCTCTTGCAAGAAGTTTGCCTATAATGATACTTTCTCTATCTGTAATGAGGCTATCAAGTTTTCTATTAGTGATAAACTTATCAATGACAGATGCCTTTCTCTCCAGTGCAGGGTCTATACCTATTAAGGATGCTGATTTTTCAATGGTTCCGTATTTTACAATGCCCTGCCCTGTAAGATGAGGTGCTATACCTATAATCTGATTGTCTCTCTCATATTTCGCTATCAAAAATTTATAATCAACTATTTTATCCTTCAATTCCTTAGGCTTTGCTCCATAAACTTGGAAATGAATATTTTCACCATAGACTTTTTTTAAAATTTTTCCTTTGTCAGCTTCATCCTTTACTTTCAAAGTTATATGGGCATTTAAATCTAAAGCTTGCTCAATAAAGTATTTTTGAAAGCCATTCATAAGAGATGCCATTGCAATGAAGGCTGCAACACCTATTGATACTCCTGCTATAGCTACTATGGTTTGCCTTTTCCTTTCAAAGAGTAACTTTAAGGTGACAAAAATAATATGCTTCATTTAATGACCACTTCCTGCCCCTCTTTTAGCCCTTCTATAACATGAAGATAGCCATTAAATCTTTCAGGAGATACGGTTACTTTAACTTTTTTTATTTTGTTTCCTTCTAATACCTCTACATATCCATCCCTGTAGGCTGACTCTGGTATAAATATTCCTTCAACCTCCTTGATTATTATATTTGCCTCTACAGTAAGACCAAAAAATACGGGTTTACCATAATTCACATCAGCCTTAACTTTAACAGTTCTTGTGGTTCTATCAGATTGTTTTTCAAAAAGTTTGATTTTTCCCTCAAATACTTCTTTCGGATAGGAGTCCACAGTAACGTATACTTTCATACCTTCCTTTACCATAGAGATATACTCTTCGTCTACAAGTAAAACTGTCTCAAGATTTTTTTCATTTCCCACTGAAAATAAGAAACTATTCTGTTGAATGTTACTAACATAATCTCCTGTGTTTATAAACTTTCTGAGTATTTTGCCATCTATTGGAGATTTGATAAAATATTTATCAAGTTCTGCCTTAAGTGCCTGCTTTTTTGCCTTAAGACTTTCCAATTGGTAATTTAAGCTTTTAATAGAGTCATTGTATATATTAACCTGCCTTTCATAATCTCTTTTTGCCACTTCGTATTCTCTCTTTATTTCGTCAAATTTTTCCTTTGAGATTAATTCTTCCTCATAAAGAGTCTTTCTCCTATTAAAATTCTTCTCAACGTTTTCCAGTATGGCTTTTTTTATTTCAATGTTATGCTTCAATTCTTTTTTAAAATCAGAATCTGGTGCCAATTTCTCCTTTAAAGAGGCAATTTGAGCTTCTATATCCTTTAAATTTTCCCTAACTATGTCATTTGATATAACTGCAAGCAGTTGTCCCTTTTTTACTTCCTGTCCTTCCTTGACCATAATTTTTTCAATATATCCAGAAACTTCAGGTTTGATCATCACGCTATCAGCAGAATCAATATAACCAGAGGCATATACAGAGGAGACCATTTTATTCTTTTCAATCCTGTATGTTTCAGTTTTTGAAGATTTAAATAGAAAGATTAAGATAAATATGAACAGAAAGACAGTTAAGCCAATCAATGCTATTTTTTTGTTAAATCTCATTTAAACAATGTTATTTTATCATAAAAATTGAATATCGTTAGAATTTCCCAAAATCCTCCAAAACTAAAATGCCTTCTATAAAAAGGAAAGGCGAAATATTGATTTAGATTTTCTACTTATGTTAAAATGTTATAGTTTCTTAAAAAGAATCTTATAAAAGAAATCTCTTCTAAGTTTCTCTCTACTTTTTGTCAATTAAAAAACATGCAAAAGAAAACAAAAATGTATTATGTAAATATTAAAAACATTTTTTCTAAATGGAAAAAATCTTACTTTTTTGTGTATAGTGGGATACTTTTTATTTATATTGGTTACATCTTTACTCTTGATATATTTAGCGCAATCTTAAATACGGTGTCTCTTCTTTTTTTGGCTTTAGAAACATTTTTTCTTTTTGATATGAATCAAAATAAAATAAACTCAAAAAAAGAAGGTTACAAAGATTTAGATAAATCAGATCCTTATACTCCAAAAGTTTCTATTCATATACCAGTTTGTAAAGAACCACCTGAAGTAGTAAGAGAAACTCTTCGAGCACTAAGTCAGTTAGATTATCCCAATTATGAAGTTTGTGTAATAGTAAACAACACAACCGAAAATGAATTGGTAACTCCTGTATATGAAGAGTGCAAAAGATTAGGTAATAAATTTCGTTTTTTCCATTTACCTAAAATAGAGGGATATAAAGCAGGAGCTTTAAATTTTGCATTAAGTATAACAGATAAAGATGCAGAACTTATTGCCGTCGTAGATTCAGATTATGTAGTTTCCAAAGACTTTTTAAAAAAAGCTGTTCAATATTTTAAAGATCCACAAGTTGCAATAGTACAATTACCTCAAGATTATAGAGACTTTCCTTCAACTCCGTGGTTTGAAGGAATGTATTATGCTTATAGGTACTTTTTTAGTATTGTTATGAATTCATGTAACAGATATAATGCTGCCTCATTCATGGGAACAATGGGAGTTGTAAGAAGGAAATATCTTGAAGAAGTCGGTGGTTGGTGTAAAGAAGTAATTACCGAAGACAGTGAGCTCGGAATGAGAATACATGCTAAAGGATATAAAAGTATATATATTGATGAATCTTATGGAAAAGGATTTATGCCCTTTGATTTCTACTCCTACAAAAAACAAAGATTCAGATGGGCTTTCGGAAATATGCAAACACTAAAAAAGAATATTGCTTTACTTTTTAGTAAACATCTTACATGGCAACAAAAACTATGTTATCTTGGGAGTAACACAATATGGTTTAATAATCTTTTACTCCCATTTTTATGGAGCATTTTATGTCTTACTTTTAATCTTCCAGATAAATTTATAAAAGGTATAGTAAGTTGTTACATATCTTTTTTGACTACTAAATTTGTAGCATTTGTTATTATATTTCCCAAAGTCTTTGGAATTTCTAAATTGAAAGGTTTTTGGGCTTTATTATCATTTCTTTCTATAACATTTCCCATGTCAACGGCTTGGTTATTATGTCTTATAAAATCTAAGGCTACATTTTGGAAAACTCCTAAAGCTATAAAGGTCAATAATATAAAAATCCTAAATTATCTTAAACAAGCTAAAACTGAACTGCTTATACTTTTGGTAAGTTTTGGTATAATTATTGTAGGAGTTGTTCAACTAAACATATGGATAGTTTTAATAGGAATGATTAACTTTTTCATATACTCTCCTTGTATTTGGGCATTAGTAGAGTTTTCAAAGTTTCACAAAAGAAAAAAGGAAATAAAAGATGAGGATAGGAATTATTTCTCCTCTTTGGAAGCCTGTACCTCCTGAAAAATATGGAGGAACAGAAGCTGTTGTAAGTAGTATCACAGAGGAATTAGTCCGAAGAGGCCATGATGTAACTCTTTTTGCTTCAGGAGATTCAAAAACTTCTGCAAAACTTATTTCAATTACAGAAAAAAATCTTTATGATATATTTGGTTATTTTAAATGGGATTGTTTAGAATATGATATTCTTCAAATAGAAGCAGTAGCACGATTGAGTGCAAATTTTGATATTATTCATAATCATAATGGATTTGTTCCACTTGTTCTTACTCCTCTTATTAAAGCCCCTATCATTACCACTATCCATAGTTCTTTACCACCTCAGCCATACTCTTTGGCAAAGGCATTTAAAGATAGGCCTTTCATTTCGATAAGCAATGCACAAAGAACGCTTGCACCTTATCTTAATTATATAAAAACTGTTTATCACGGAATTGATGTTTCAAAATATCATTTTTCTGAAAAAGCAGGTCACTATTTACTTTTTATGGGTACTTTTTCTCCTCATAAAGGAGCTGATTTTGCAATAGATATAGCAAAAAAAGCTGGAATACCTATTGTCCTTGCAGGAGAATTAAGAAAAGAGTTTGAAGATTTTTACAAAGAAAAAATATTATCTCAACATGATGGTAAAAATATAATAGTAAAAGGTGAACTCTATTTTGAAGAAAAAATTGAAATCTTTAAAAATGCGCTTGCTCTTCTTATGCCTGTTAGATGGACTGAGGCTTTTGGACTTGTTATGATTGAAGCAATGGCTTGTGGTACGCCTGTTATAGGCTTCAATAAAGGTTCTATTCCAGAAGTTATAGAAAATGGTAAGACAGGATTCATAGTTGAATCAGTGGAAGAAGCAGTAGAGGCTATTAAAAAGATTTCATTAATTGACCGGCACCAATGCAGAAAAACCGTCATAGAAAGATTTTCTATAAAAAGAATGGTAGATGAATATGAAACTCTTTACAAGGAGTTATTAAATGAAAGATAAGCTTAAAATAGCACAAGTGGCACCAGTTATTGAAAGAGTTCCTCCACCTAAATACGGAGGAGTTGAACTTGTTGTAGGAAATTTAATAGAAGGACTTCATAAAAGAGGGCATGAAATAACGCTGTTTGCTACCGGAGACTCTATTTGCCCACAAAAACTCATATCAGTTACACCTAAACCGATGAGAGGAATGCCTCAGAAAGAAATATACAGGATAGAGTTTTTACAGGCAGCAAAAGTATTTGAGATGGCATCTGAGTTTGATATAATCCATTGTCATTTTGGGCCTGATGTATTTCCTTACTATTATCTTACAGAACTTACTGAAACACCCTTTGTTTTTACTTTACATGGAAGACTTGATTTGCCCCAATTAAGAGAGTTTTATAAAAGATGCGAAAGAGTAAGAAGATGTTATCATATTTCAATAAGCAATGATCAAAGAATTCCCCTCCCAGAGGCTAATTATGTAGGAACTGTTTATAATGGAATAGATGTAAAGAAGTATCCCTTTTCAGAAACTAAAGAGGATTTCCTTATATTTCTTGGAAGATCATCTCCTGAAAAAGGAATAATTGAAGCGATTGAGGTAGCAAAAAAAGCAGGAGAAAAACTTTATGTTTTTGCGAAAGTTGATCCTGTAGATAAAGAATATTTTGAAAGTAAGGTTAAACCAATGATTGATGGAAATCAAATTATATTTAAAGGTGAAGTAGAATTTGACGAAAAAGTATCCTATTTGGCAAAAGCAAAAGCAATGTTATTCCCAATTCAATGGAGAGAACCTTTTGGACTTGTTATGATTGAAGCAATGGCTTGTGGTACGCCTGTAATTGCACCAAAGAGAGCATCTGTTCCTGAAATAATTATTGATAAAGTAACAGGTTTTATTGTATCTCAGGAAAATATGATAGATGAAATGGTAGAAAAAATAAAATATCTTAACCAAATAGATCCAAAAAAATGTAGAGAACATGTAGAAAAAAATTTTAATTCTGATAGAATGGTAGAGGATTACCTATCGATTTATAGATGGGTTCTAAAAAATCATAAGCCATTTTCATTACTTCCAAGACCCTGATTTAACTATTTTTACCCTATCCCTACAAACTAAACTCCAAATACGCCAACTTTCGTATTCTTCTTTGTTAGCTTTTTGGAATTTAGCTCTAAAAGGAGTACCTATATTAGGTATGTTGGTTCAGATAAACTCATCATAGGATTATTAAAGTAAGTTATGGAACCTTAATGGCTTGTAAACTATGATTAATGATGCATAGAGGTCTAATTTTTATAGAGTTTTCTTCTTTGATAATTTATGGACAAAGAGATATTTTTAAAGTCTTGTATAAAAAGAAAGCTTCTCATCTTGTTAAGGAAAAGATAAAATCAAATTGAGTTTGATTTTTACAAGTTTACTTTTATGGACTTCTTTATGTTACTGTTTATAGGATTGCTTCCTTAGAGTCTTTTAAGTTTAAAGGCTTAAGAAGTGTGTCTACTGTAAAATATTCAAAGAAATTATTTTTGAGGAAAGGCGAGCAGTTGTAATTTTTAAATATTTTCCTATATAATATTCTAAAAAGTGGTCAAGAAGGCCACAGCGAAGGGAGAATCCCTGAAGCTGTGGCTTCTTTATTTGATTATGATAGCAAATTTATACAATAGTTCATCATATTTGGAATGATTATGCTAAAAGGTACAAACTGTGACATGAACATAAAAAATATTATGGGCCAATAGAAATGATTCTACTTAATATAGTTGATAAAAATATAAAAATTTCAGACATAAATGCAGGTGACGAAGCTCTTAGTTTTCCATTAGTTCCAAAATATTGTAGTGTAATGGCACATGAGCCTTCAGAGTATATGCATAAATTCATAGATCTAAAAAGATTTGAAGAACTAAATCCTTCAGAAACAAGTCAGTTTTGTTTTACCTTAGCCTATAATAGTCTTCATCTCATTGAGAATGCAATAGAAAAATCAATTTTTAAAATCTTTAACTCTGATATAGAAAATGCCTCTTTAGTTATCGAAAAAATTTTTTCTTTTGATCTAATATCTCAGCTTTATCCTGAATATAAATCATATATCTGTGAAAGTTCATTTGCCTATCACAGCCTTGAAGAAGTATTTGAACATTGGGAGTTTAAATTAAAGAAAGCTTCTCAGTTGGAAGAAATTGATTTGTCATTGATTTATGATAAATATTTTTAACACCCCCATCAATTCTATTCTTATCTCGCCTTTGATATACCCTCCCTTCCCTCCCCGCCCCCCATTTAAATTTAAAGTATTAATCACTCTCATCAAGAGCTTTTACTTTGGCATAAAGCTTAATTAGTATCTTATCCTCTCCATATTTTGTGCAATTTCCTCACTCAGTGCAGATAGTTATTCTGCAGTAACAGCGATTCTTTTGATTCATATTCATCGCTTTCTTTGTAGTAGAGACAATTTCATTTAAGGCTTTCATTGCATCATTTGCAAGAAAGACACCTTCTTCAGCCTGAAAACCTATCACATTCGTAGCATCAACAGAAGCATCAGATTTAGTCTGAATATTTCTAATTTTTTCTGCGATCTCTTCTTTTGCTTTTGCAGTTTCTTAATTGAGAGCAAGGAGATTTGTTTGATCAACTATGTCTTTTATAGTTAACACAATCTTTCCTATCTGCTGTGAAATTTTTCCAAGTTCTTCAATGACATATGTCTTATTAGTAACTTTTTAAACTTTTCTTGAAATCCTTTTTTCGTTAATGTAAGAAAATATAAAAAGTAAAGCCAAAACTTTTAAAATCATAATTAAGTTGAAGTAATCTTTTTACATTCCTCGTTTCCTTCCTAATAAAATTTTATTTATTCATTAAAAATTCAAAATCATATTAGGGAAAATACCCATTATCAATACAAATATTGCAGACATTAATGATATTGTTTGACTAAGATAACTTTTAGGCAAATCATTCAAGGCTGAAACATCCTTATAGACATAAAACACTACTTTTAAATAATAAAAAGCTGAAAATATGCTCATAAGAAGAGCAAAAAACACTAATCCACTGTATCCCACTGAAAAAAGGTCTTTAAAAAGATTAAACTTAACGATAAATCCTGCTGTAGGTGGTATGCCAGTTAGAGAAAACATTATAACTAAGATGCTTAAAGCAAGCAAGGGACTGCTTCTACCAACTCCGTGGTAGCTCCCTATTTTTTCACCTTCCCTTATAGATAAAATAAAAGCAAAGGCACCTATATTCATAAATACATAAACAATTAAATAGGGAATAAGCGTTGAAATGATTTTATTTTCAGGAAGAAGTAAAGCCATAAACATATATCCTGCATGGGCAATTGAAGAATAGGCAAGCATTCGCTTTAGGTTATTCTGTCTTAGGGCAAGTACATTTCCTACTAACATTGAAAGAACTGAAAGTATGACAATAAAATCTTTAAAAGTCTCCTTACTGGAAAAGGACAATACAATATTAATTACTGCAGAGAAAACTGCAACCTTTGAAGCAGTGGACAAAAAAGCTGTCACTGGCGTTGGTGCTCCCTGATATACATCAGGAGACCATGCATGAAAGGGAGCAAGTGAAAGCTTAAAGGCAAAGGCTGATATAAGAAAAACCAAAGCTAAAAGAGAGGTAATTTGTCCTGTTTTAATCAGTTTAAAAGAATCATAAGATGTGCTACCAGTTATAGCATAGAAGAAAACAATAGAAGAGAGTAAAATTATTGAGGATACTGTACCAAGAATAAAATATTTTGTTCCTGCCTCTATGCTAAGTTTGTCATTTCTATAAAATGCAGCAAGAATATATAAAGAAAGAGAAAATGTCTCAAGAGAAAGATAAAGCAAAAGTAAATCATTGGCAAAAATCATTATATTCATGCCAAATATAGCTAATGTCAAGAGAAAAATATACTCTTCTAAATTTTTGAAACCTCTTTTAAATTCTTCATAAGAAAGAGCAAGAATAAATGCTCCTACCAAATAAATTAACAGTCTCAGAATCTGGGTATAAATATTAATCCTTATAAGTCCCGTTGAAAACTCTTCATAGGTAAAACTAAATAAAGCAACTATTAAGGAAACGGTAATGCTAATAAATCCAAGTGCCCATGTATGTAAAGAAACTCTTTTTATAAAACCATAGCAGAAAGAGAGAATACCTAAGGTAAGCAAAACTATCTCAGGTAACAAAAGATAATATTGACTCATCCTCTTCCTCCAAAAAGAATTATTTCCCTAACTCCAGAAAGAATAAAATCTGGAACTAGACCAAAATAAATGGATATCAGGAAAAATAAAGCAAGTAAAAACCTTTCCCATGAAATCACATCTTTTACATAAAATGAAAGTTCTCCAGCTGGTTTTCTTAAAAAAACTCTATAAAGGAATGATGAAAGATAGATAACTCCAATAGCAATACCTAAAATGCTTAAAAATCCAAGCAAAATATTTTTCCTAAATATTCCACTAAGAAGCAAAAGCTCTCCATTGAAATAATTAAGCCCTGGAAAACCACCCATTGCCATTATTAAGGCAAAGGTGAAAAAACTAAGTGCAGGAATTTTCTTAGAGAGAGCACCAAATTTTTCAGAGTCAAAACTACCTGTGTGTCTGTATAAAAGTTCAGCAATGTAAAATAATCCAGCAGAAAGAATTCCGTGATTTATACTTTGTAGTAGCGCACCTTGATATCCCTGTATGTTACCAGTGAATACTCCTGCTGTTATTATACCTACATGACTTAAGCTCATATAGGAAAGCATAACTTTGATATCCTTTACACTTAAAGCAAGAAAGGCAGAATAGACGAAAGATATTAAACATAGTCCTATAATCCATTGGCTAATAATGGGAATAATATCTCCAAAATAGGGTATTATTCTAAGAATTCCATATATTCCCATTTTTCCAAGCACTGCTGACATAAAAATAGTAACTGGCATAGGAGATTCATAGTAAGTATCTCTTAGCCAGCCATGAAGAGGAATTATAGGAATTTTCACAAAGAAAGCCAATATAAAACCAAACAGAACTAAAAGCTTACTCTGAGCATTTAGCCTTAGATTTGCAAGACTTTCAAAATCAAATCCACCTCCATAGAAATATGTAGCTAAAATCGCAATAAAAAGAAAAACACTAAATGAAAAAGTATAAATCAAAAACTTAATAGCTGCCTGATAGGAATTCTTACCTCCCCATCTCTGAATTAGAAGAACAGAAGGAATAAGCATAGCTTCATAGAAAAAGAAAAATTGCAATAAATTTGTAGACATAAAGAAGGCATTCACAAAAAAAGAAAGAAGAAGAATAAGCGCTATGTAAGAAGAAATTTTATCTTTTATAACTTTAATTGATAAAGCTATAGCTACCACGGTTATAAAAGTTGTAAGAAGCACAAAAGGTGCATTAATATGATCAAATCCTATGGAAAAATTAACCTTCCATGCAGAAATCCATTCATAGGAAAGGTAAAATTGAAAATTTTTAATTGTTCTTTCCATACTCAGATAATAAAATAGGGCAATAATAAGGGAAACAATGGATGAACAAAGGGCAATAGCAAAAACTGTAGTCCTATTTTTAATTATCCATGCTAAAATAGCGCCAAAAAGTAAAGTGATTAATATCAATTCAATTCCCATAAACTATTCCCCTAAAATAAAAGGTATATCAAAAACACTAAACCCAGGAAGCTAAGCATGTATATGGCATAATCCTGTATTTTTCCTGTATGAAATACTGCTAAGCTATCACTTAAAACTTTTGATAGATTTCCAAAAAACTCTGGAATAGAAGAAACTTTTAAATTTTCGAACTTATCAATTTTTAAACCAAATGGTATAATAAATCCATCCATAATTCTTTTCCACAATAGGTTGATAAATCTATACTCTGCTGGAACAATAACAACATTTAGAAATTTTACCCCTAATTTAGCACCTTTCCGATAAAACCAGTCTGTATCAAGACTAATCTTTGGTTCAGGATCAAGATGACTAAGAAGCATGAAAAATCCTAAAGCTGTAAAGGAAAGTATTCCAAGTGTTGATATTATATGATGCAGTGTATATGGTTCATAATTAATAGGATAGGGAAGAATGCTATAAAGGGTATTTGGAAATATACCAATAAAAATACAGAGTAAAGATGCAATAACCATTGCTACAATCATATTAGAAGGAGGCTCTTTAGTTCTAATTCCAGAGTCTTTCCAGAAAAACATATAATAGGGAAGTTTAAGTCCTGTATGAAGAAAAGTTCCTGAAGATGCAAGTAAAAGCATAAGATAGGGAATGCTCATATGTGCTTCTGCCACAGCAGAAACAGTAACTGATTTACTAACAAAACCACTAAAAAGCGGTACACCTGATATTGAAAATCCACCTATCATATAAAGAACCATAGTTAAGGGCATAGTTTTATAAATACCACCAAGTTCATTAAGTTTACTTTTTCCTGTCATATATAGCACTGCACCTGCACCCATAAAGAGTAAGCCTTTATAAAGTATGTGAGAGAAAGCATGGGCTGTAGCACCATTTAAAGCCATTTCAGTGCCAATACCAACACCACAGACCATGTATCCAACCTGACTTATAATATGATAGGCAAGAAGTCTTCTGCTATCATTCTCAAGCACAGCATATACAACGCCATATACTGCCATTATGGCTCCAAGCCATATTAAAATCTCTGCCCCAGGGAAACCTCTTATCAAAACATAGACTGCTGATTTTGTTGTATAGGCAGTCATAAATATAGCTCCAGTAACTGTAGCACTTGGATATGCATCGGGTAACCAAGCACCAAAAGGAGGTACAGCAGCATTTATTAAAAAACTAATAAGAATTAGATAAAAAGAAATACTTCCCTCATAAGGCATCATACTTGTAAAGGCAATGGAACCTGTCTGGGTGGCATGTATTACAATTCCACCTAAAAGAAAAAGACCACTTACAATATGCACCAAAATATATCTATAACCAGAGGCTATTGATTCCTTTGTTCTTCTTGCAAAAACTAAAACAGAGGCAGAAAAAGCCATCAATTCCCAAAAAACATACAAGACTACTAAATCACCAGCAAAGACAACTCCTAAGGAACTTCCAATATATATAAAAGCTGCAATATGCTGTAAATCATCCTTTACATGTAAAGCATAGATCATACCAATTATTCCCATTATGCAAAATACATAGGAAAAGACTAAGCTAAGTTTATCTATTTTTAGAATTGTTATATCTAAACCAAGAAAATTTAAGACACCGTAAAGCCCTGGATTTAAATTCACACATATTAAAAGAGCAAAGGTAGGAATCAAAACAAGGTAAAATTGTTTTAGCTTTCCCTTAAGAAAGGGAATTAAAAAAGAACCCAGTATTAGTAACAATCCTGGATGAATTAAATCACCTATCATAGTAGTCCTCCGGCTTCATAAGCCATACTTTACCTAAAACTTTTGAAATAATTATTATTAAGATGCAAGAGACAAA
>JBCNUV010000004.1:0-53890 GCA_039630505.1 Thermodesulfovibrio sp. | reverse complement strand
ATTGACGAGCTTACTGAAGCACATAAACGCGCAGAAGAAAGAATTAGCAGACTTGAACAAGCAGTTTCAGAACTTACTGAAGCACATAAACGCGCAGAAGAAAGAATTAGCAGACTTGAACAGGCAGTTTCAGAACTTACTGAAGCACATAAACGCGCAGAAGAAAGAATTAGCAGACTTGAACAGGCAGTTAGCAGACTTGAACAGGCAGTTAGCAGACTTGAACAGGCAGTTTCAGAACTTGCAGAGGCACAAAAGAAAACCGAGGAAGAAGTAAGAAAGCTTGCCATAGGACTTGGTAATCTTCGTGGTGAAGTAGGAGGACTTTCAAGAACAATAAGTTATGCCTTTGAAAATGAAGCATATAGAAAACTTCCAGAATACTTAATGAAAAACTATGGAATAGAGATAAAAGAAAGATTCGTAAGAACTGAACTTCAAAAAGAAGAAATAAACTTTTTTGCAAAAGCAATGAAAGACGGCAAAGAGATATATATAGTTGGAGAAGCAAAGCTTAGGTTAGATGAAGGTAAAAAGGATTTTGAGAGAGTTTTCAAAGAGCTTGAAAGAAAGGTAAATGCTGTAAAGAGTGAATATGGAGAAGTTGAAATTATAAGAATGATAGTCACTCATTTTGCTAAAAAGCAAGCATTAAAATTAGCTGAACAGAAGGGAATAATAGTAGTACAAAGCTTTGAGTGGTAGAATTCTTTATTGGATGAATGAATTTTCCTTAATTTCATCCTGAGAAGTAAGCCAAAGTATCTCCTCATTGAATGCTGAATAAGGGGATGATTCTTCGGCGGCTTTGAGATTCTTCGCTGAGATTCTTCGCTTTGCTCAGAATGAGAATATGAGAGGAAGTACATTATGATATAATATTTCTTATGTTTATGTTAACAAAAGCATTAGCCTATCTTAGAATGATAAAGATTGAACACAGTGTTTTCGCCCTTCCCTTTGCCTTTGCAGGTGCATTGCTTGCTGAAAGAGGTATTCCAGAGATTCAGAAAATTCTATGGATTACTGTAGCAATGATTACAGCAAGAGCAGCTGCCTTTGGATTTAACAGAATAATTGACAGAAAAATTGATGCTCTCAATCCAAGAACAGCAAACAGAGAGATTCCATCAGGAAAAATAAAGCTTTGGGAAGCTATTTTTTTTACAACTATTTCACTTGCCATATTCGTCTACTCTGCATGGATGCTTAATCCATTGTGTTTTAAGCTTTCCCCATTGGCAATCTTTATACTCTTTATATATTCTTATACAAAGAGATTTACATGGGCATGCCACTTTGTTTTAGGTATGGCTCTTTCGCTTGCACCCCTTGGAGCATGGATTGCCATAAGAGGAAGCTTTGACTGGGAAATTATTCCAATGGTATTGATGGTAATATTCTGGCTTGCAGGATTTGATACTCTCTATGCCCTTTGGGATGTAGAGTTTGACAAAAAATTCGGAATTTACTCTATTCCAAAGGTATTTGGAGTAAAAAATGCAATAAACTTAGCAAGAGTTTTTCATGCTATAGCATGGGGTTTTCTTATAGTAAATGGTCTTGTATTCAAACTAAATATCTTCTATTGGATTGGTATGGCAGTAGTTGGATTTTTATTTATTAAGGAACATTCCCTTGTAAAACATGATGATCTTTCAAAACTTAATATAGCCTTTTTTAACATGAACGGATATATAAGTGTGACTGTATTAATCTTTACCGCAATGGCTATTTTGATAAAAATATAGGAGGAGGCTGTGAAAAGGCTTTTTATAGTTCGCAGTCAATATCTTATTACTATGAATAAAAAGAATGAAGTGATTGAAAATGGTGCTGTTTTAGTGGAAGATGGAATAATTAAAGAAATCGATGATTTTACAGAAATTTTGAAAAAATATAAAAACCAATCTATTCCCATATATGGAAACTCTTACTCAGCAGTAATGCCAGGATTTATAAACACTCATACCCATGCTGCAATGGTTTTATTTAGAGGAATTGCCGATGATCTACCATTAAAAAAATGGCTTACAGAGCATATATGGCCTAAGGAGGCAAAATTTTTAAGTCCTGAGTTTGTCTTTGATGGAACATCTCTTGCCTGCCTTGAGATGCTAAAAGGCGGAACCACTACATTCAACGACATGTATTTTTTTACTGAATCCATTGCAGAGGCAGCAAAAAGGCTTGGAATAAGAGCAGTTGTAGGACAGGGAATTCTTGATTTTCCCACAGCCTCTGGAAAAGGTGCTGATGAATATCTTGCTAAAGCAGAAGAATTCATTGAGAAATATAAAGAAGATGAACTTATCTTGCCTGCTTTGGCACCTCATGCTATTTATACATGTAGCAAGGAGACTCTGCTTAGGTCAAAGGAACTTGCTATAAAGAAGAATGTTCCTATACACATTCACCTAAGTGAGACCTTTCAGGAAGTAGAAGAATGTATAAAGGCGCATGGTAAAAAGCCAGTTAAATATCTTCATGATATAGGATTCCTTGAAGGCAGAATAACTGCAGCTCACTCTGTATGGGTTGATGAAGAAGAGATTGAGATAATGGCAAAACACAATGTAGGAGTATCTCACTGCATTGAAAGTAATCTCAAACTCTCAAGCGGTATTGCTCCCGTAGCAAAAATGATTAAGAAGGGAGTAAAGGTAAGCATGGGAACTGATGGTGCTGCAAGTAACAACAACCTTGACCTTCTTGAAGAGATATCAATAGCAGCAAAGGTTCAAAAGGGAATAACTGCTGATCCAACAGTCCTTGATGTAAAAACTTGCATGAAGATGCTTACCATATGGGCAGCCGAGGCTCTTGGAATTGAAAATTTAGTTGGAAGCATCGAAGTAGGTAAAAGAGCTGATCTTATTGTCATGAATCTTAGAAAACCCCATTTACAACCCATTTATGATATCTATTCAACAATAGTTTACTCTGCAAAGGCATCGGACATTGAAGATGTCTTTGTAAATGGAGTTCCCTTAATACTAAATGGAAGACATCAGTTTATTGACGAAGATGAATTGATTGATAAAGCTATAGAGTGGGCAGAAAAAATCAAAAATTCATAAATTCCCTGATATAGCTTAAATATTTTTTTATCTCAGGAATTTTTTTAAGAACCTCTTTACAAATTATTTTCATGTCTATTTTTTCATAGTCATGGGCAAGGAAGTTTCTTAGTCCTCCAATTTTTGCAAAATAGTAGGCAAAATCTGAGGGAATTACACCATTTTCTCCAAGAATCTCTATGGCTTCAGAGTAAGTTTGAGGAGTCCTGAAGTTTTTATCCCTTATTATCATTTCAGCAAGTGATATACAGGAGTCTGCTATCAAGTATAAGTAATGTAGTAGTGCGCCTCTGTATATAGGATCAGAAGAAAACTTTTCTTCGCAGTCTTTCTCCATATCATTGACTATTTTGAGGTATTCCCCAATCCTTTCAGCTTTTACTCTGATTGACTCTCTCATCTTCCTGCAAAGACCTTTCTCTGAAATTTGAAATCAATGCAGTCATGAATGGTTTTATATTCAAAAAGCTTTCTTAAGGTGGGATTTCTATCATAGATTAGTTTACCCTGTCTTACAACTTCCTCAAGAAGAATCAGATTTTTTACCCTATTTAATACTAATAGGTCAATTCTGTCAGTTTTAAGTTTTCTTGTTAGGAAAACATGTAAAGAAAGTTCTATGTCCAATGAAGGATTTGAAGCAAAATAAACTGCCACATCAATATCACTTTTTGAAGTATAACCACCCTTAGCATAAGAACCAAATAGATAGGCAAACTCTATCTGAAGTTTATTTTGATTTTCTAATTCTTTAAATGCCTCCTTTAATTTTTCTTCCATGTGTTAAAGTAGCATAAATACTAATCTTTAAGCAACTCATAAAGAAGCATATCAAGACTACAGGAGCGAGCCTGTCTTAATGCAAGATTGGTTTTATAAAGAAGGGAATAAACCCTTTCATCTGCCTCTGTTTTATTAGTGTAATACCAGTTTAGTGCTCCTAAGATAATGTCTGGTTCTGTATTTTTAAGTTTATCAAGCATTTGAAATGCCCTTTTTTTGTCCCTTTTTCTTATTGCATCAACAAGGTCAAAGGCTGTAAACTCACCAAGCTCTGCTAAGATGTCCTTAATATCAAAAAGTCCAAGATGAGACTTATCAGTCAAAAGAGATATCTTTTCTATCTCAGAGGAAATCAAACCCGGCTGCCCTCCTGTTATATCAATCAAGTAATAAATCGCATCCTGCCTTAGTGTGATACCTTTTTTATTTGCCTTATACAATATCCATGCTGGTAAATCTTCTTTCTGTAGGTCCAGATTAAAAACCATTGAATTTTTGTCTTTCTTGAGATAGGCGATTTCATCAAATATCTCCCTATGGGAGGCATTACAAAGAATAATAATGCTAAAGGAGTCATACTGCTGGGAAGTAACTTTTTTAAGCCATTCAATTCTTTTTTCAGCTTTTTTTATCTTTTCAAAACTGTGTATTATTAAAATTTTTTTTGAAGAAAACAAAGATGGAGCGCTAAATGATGTTATCTCAACTTCATCAGGAGAGTCAAAATTCTCTATCATAATGGAATCAAAGCTACTACGAATAAGCCTTACAACTTCAAAAAGAAAAAAGTTATCCTGTGCATAGCAAAAATAAACCCTTTTTGGAAGCTTTGCCTTTATTTCCCTTTCAAGTTTCTGTATTTCAAGCATATTTTTATTAGACTTCCTCTTTCTTTACTTCCTCTATCTCAAAGATAAGCTTTCTTACCATATCCTCGCATATATCCCTTATTAAGGACTCGGTTGCAAGGTCTTTGTCTGCAATAATGCTCTGAAGATCTCTTGTAGTTCTAAAAAATGTCGTAAATGGTGAAGATGGTGTGAACTCTTTCTTTGTACCCCTTTCATCATGAAAAACTGCTTTTACATCCATTAAAATTTGATATTCAACGGTATTAAGTCCAATCTCTGAAAGAGTAACCAGACGATAGTTTTTTATCTGAATATCAAGCACTCTATTAGCAGATGAAGTAATTTTAAAACCATTCTCAATAAGTGTTTGATAGGCAATCTTTCGCATTTTATCCTGAAGACCCGGTTCAAGAGTAAGATTTTCTACATTTCTTAAATATAACTCTTGAAAAGGTAAATCAACCTTTGTATGAAGCTTGTATCCACAGCTTATTATAAAAAAACTCAAAATCAATAATACTGTGAAAAATTTTTTCATGGTTACTTATCCTTTTTTCTGTTTCACAATTCTAAGTACTATGATACCATAAACATCTTTTAAGGCTCATTTATAAGAATTTTGAGGGAAGTGTAAAAGAGGGAGAAGGCTTATGCCTTCTCCCTTAGTTTTTATTTACTTTCTTCCTGCTATTAGCTCTTCTATTACTGATGGATCTGCAAGAGTTGATGTATCTCCTAATTCTTCCACCGAACCAGCGGCAATTTTTCTCAATATTCTTCTCATTATCTTACCACTTCTTGTTTTTGGAAGTCCTCCAGCAAACTGTATCTTATCTGGAGTTGCAATAGGTCCAATCATCTGTCTTATATGGGATATAAGAAGCTTTTCAAGATCCTTTGATGGCTCATATCCCTCTTTAAGAACAACATAAACATATATTCCTTCACCCTTTATCTCATGTGGAAAACCAACCACTGCTGCCTCTGCAACAGCAGGATGGGCAACAAGGGCTGACTCAATCTCTGCTGTTCCCAATCTATGACCTGAAACATTAATAACATCATCAATTCTTCCCATAAGCCAATAGTCACCATCTTCATCTACTCTTGCACCATCACCTGTAAAGTATTTGCCAGGGAAACGAGAAAAGTAAATCTCTTTAATTTTCTTGTTTTCTGGATCTCCCCATGTGCCTCTTAACATACCTGGCCATGGTTTTTCAATAACTAAGTATCCTCCTTCATTTATCCCTGCAGGAGAGCCATCTTCTTTTAGGACTTTTGGCACAACACCAAAAAATGGTTTTGTAGCAGAACCTGGTTTGAGAGTCATTGCACCAGGAAGAGGTGTTATCATAAATCCGCCTGTCTCTGTCTGCCACCATGTATCCACAATAGGACAACGTTCTCTTCCTACATGTTTGTAATACCAAATCCAAGCTTCTGGATTAATAGGTTCGCCAACTGTTCCAAGAATTCTCAGGCTTGAAAGATCATACTTATAGGGCCATTTTTCACCTTCTCTCATTAATGCTCTAATTGCTGTTGGTGCAGTATAGAATATGTTTACCCTATGTTTTTCAACGATTTCCCAAAATCTTCCAGGATTTGGATAAGTTGGAACACCTTCAAACATTAAAGAAGTGGCACCTGCACTAAGAGGTCCATAAACTACATAACTGTGTCCTGTTATCCAACCAATATCTGCTGTGCAGAAGAAGACTTCTTCTGGTTTATAATCAAAAACCAATTTGAATGTTATATTTGTATATACCATGTATCCACCAGTTGTGTGTAAAACTCCCTTTGGCTTACCAGTGGATCCAGAGGTATAAAGAATAAATAAAGGATCTTCCGCATCCATTACTTCTGGTTCACAGTAGTTTTCAATTTCAGGATCATTCATAAGATCATGCCACCAGAAATCTCTTTCTGGATCCATATCAACGAAGTTTGGAGTTCTTTTTACGACGATTACTTTTTCTACAGAAGGAGCTCCTTCAAGAGCTTGATCAGAGTTTGCCTTAAGAGGCACAAGCCTTCCACCTCTTACTCCCTGATTTGCTGTAATTAAGAGTTTTGCTCCGCAGTCATTTATTCTGTCTCTCAAAGACTGAGCAGAAAATCCACCAAAAACAACACTATGAATTGCTCCAATTCTTGCACAAGCAAGAAGAGCTATAGGTAACTCAGGAATCATTGGAAGATAAATAGCTACTCTGTCTCCTTTCTTAATACCAAGTTTCTTTAAGACATTTGCAAATCTGTTAACTTCTCTGTAAAGCTGCCAATAGGTGTATGTCTTTACTTCTCCCTCATCTGACTCCCAAATAAGAGCAGCTTTATTTCCTAAGGTAGCAATATGACGGTCAAGGCAGTTATAAGATGCATTAAGCTTTCCTCCAATGAACCATTTTACATATGGTTTATTAAAATCATACTCCAAAACCTTATCCCATTTCTTAAACCAAGTAATATTCTGCTCTGCAATCTCAGCCCAAAAGCCTTCAGGATCTTCTAAAGAACGCTTATACATTGCCTCATACTCTGCCATACCTTTAATGTAAGCTTTCTCTGAAATCTCCTTTGGTGGAGGGAAAAGTCTTCTTTCTTGAAGCAATACATCAATTCCTTGAGTCATACCTATACCTCCTTTTTCTAATAATTTTAACACTCTATTTTATTAAAATAAATTATTCAGCACCTACTCCTATGTAAGCTCTTATCTTTTCAGCTTCAAATTTCTCCTCTGCTTCTTCCTCTTTTGTAATTAAGGATACCAAAATACCAACTATGAAAGCAGCAAAAAATGAAACAATAGCTGGACTTTTAAGTGGAAATATGGGTTCAGGATTTTTAAGTATATCAACCCATACTGTAGGACTTAAAATTATTAATATAACACTTAAAGCCAAGCCTGTGTAAATGCTGCATATTGCACCTTGAGTTGTGAATTTCTTCCAGAATATCGACATTAACAATGCTGGAAAATTAGCTGAAGCAGCAATAGCAAAGGCTAAGCCTACCATAAAAGCCACATTCTGTTCTTTAAAGGCTATCCCTAAGAGGATTGCTAAAATACCTAAACTCAAAGTAGCTATCTTGGCTGCCCTTACCTCTAGTTTTTCATCTGCCTTACCTCTTCGTATAACTCCTACATAAAGATCATGTGATACAGCTGAAGCTCCTGCTAAGGTTAAACCTGCCACAACAGCCAAAATTGTTGCAAAAGCTACTGCAGCTAAGAAACCAAGAAAAACTTCGCCTCCAAGGGCTTCAGCAAGAAGGGGAGCTGCCATATTACCACCTTTGTCAATCTTGCTTATTATTTCCTGTCCTACCACTGCTGCTGCACCAAATCCTATTGTAAAAGTAAGAATATAGAAGTAACCAATAAAACCTGTGGCATAAAATACTGATTTTCTTGCCTCTTTAGCATCTGGAACAGTATAAAATCTCATTAAAATATGCGGCAGTCCCGCAGTTCCAAACATTAAGGCAAGTCCTAAGGATATAGTGTCAATCGGATTTTTAACAAGTCCTCCAGGTTGAAGCATCTTTTCTCCATATTTATTGGTAACTATTGAGAAAAGTTCAACATAGTTAAATCCAAATTTAATTAAAATTAAAAATACTAAAATCGTTGCACCACCAAGAAGCAACACAGCTTTAATTATCTGAACCCAGGTGGTAGCAAGCATTCCACCAAATAAAACATATGCTATCATTAATGCACCAACTATAATTACTGCAATTTCATAGGGAATTCCAAATAGAAGTTTAATTAAGGAACCTGCACCAACCATCTGAGCTATAAGATAAAGCAACACGGTAATTAGTGCTCCTGTGGCAGCAGCTGTTCTTATTTGTCTTTGTTTAAGACGATAAGCAACAACATCAGCAAATGTATACTTACCTAAGTTTCTTAGCTGTTCAGCAATTAGAAACATAACAATAGGCCAACCAACAAGAAACCCTACTGAGTAAATTAATCCATCATAGCCTTTAAGGGCAACTAATCCTGCAATACCAAGAAAGCTTGCTGCAGACATATAATCCCCAGCAAGGGCAAGTCCATTTTGAAAACCTGTTATACTTCTTCCTGCTGCATAAAACTCTGTAGTAGTTCTGGTTCTTTTTGCTGCCCAGTAGGTTATATAAAGAGTAGCAATAACAAATAGGAAAAAGAAAACTATTGCTGTTAAAGTTGGTTGTCCAATGGTTGTCTCCAACATTATTCCCCTCCTAAGCTTTCTTTAATATTAGTAACTTTTTCATCATAGCTTTTATTAGCCCATGCCACATATATACCTGTAAGAAGCCAAGAAAGAACAATTACTCCAATTCCTATAGGAATTCCTGCAGTTATTGGACCATAGACTTTGTAGGTCATAATTTCCTTTCCATAGGCAAGTAAAACTATGAAACCAAAATATATAAAGAGCTCAACCAGAGTAAGAATTATTGATACCGCATTTTTACTTCTTACAAGACCTTTAAATTCATCAGAGTTTAAAATTTTTTCTTTCACCTCTATCACCTCCTTAAAGTTGGTATGCTTCTTTTTCTATTATTGTTTGATATCTTCCATATTCAACTGAAGCTATTTTTAATAGTTCTCCAACAGTAAAAATTTTAAGTTCTGAAAGATATGCAAGTAATCTCTGAAAAACTTGAGCAGTAATAAAAGCATCTGACAATGCATCATGTAATTCCCTTGCCTCAACACCTAAAGATAAAGCTATATCCTCAAGAGATCTTTTATCAGAAAAACTTTGAGATAAAATTCCCTTTTTAATAAGCCATTTATAAATTAGTAAAGTGTCAACTCCTATAGGATCAAAGAAATCTCTCAATTTGTGTCTAATTTCTCTCTTTAGAAAGGTTAAATCTATATCAAGACAATGTCCAACAAATATACAATCCTGAGAGAAGTCTTTAAACTCTTTCAAAATAGGCTCAATTTTGGGACAGTTTTCCAACTCAGAAGGTGTTATTTCATGAATCATGATGCTTTCCTTCCTTAACTTATTTGTTGATGGACTTACTGTTCTGTAAAAAATCTCTCCTACTTTTATTGTTTTTCCCTTCATTTTTATTGCACCAATTGCGATTATGTTATCTTTAAACTCATTTAATCCTGTAAGTTCTGTATCAACCACTATGAAATCAGTATCACTAATAAGTTTCTTTGAAACTATATTTTTTTCAGCTCTTTTCCTGAATAATCTAAGCATTTTTCATATTATCATCAGCTTATATCTCTCTATTAAAATGTCCTGAAGCTTTGATATAAGCTGAAATGTATCTTTTAACAGTTTTTTCTCAAGATTACTTAATGACTCTGGATTAATAAAATTATCTGGCATAATTCCTTGAATTACTTGTTCATACTGATGCCTTATTCTTAGAAGCATCAGAAATTCAAAAGCATATACTATCTCATCTGCATAGTCTCTTACCACTGTATGCTTATTTTTTAATGCCTCAATTCGCTCTAAGGTTGAAGTTTCTCTAACACTCTTTTCAAGGCTAAATAATCTTATAATGTCTACAATTGGAGCAATACCTTTTATTTTAAGGTTCAACTTATCCTTGTGCTCACCGCTTTTTTCTACAACGAAAGTTTTAAAGAATCCAAGAGGTGGCTTATTTCTAACAGCAAGATTGGCTAAATATCCAAGAAATACCTTTTGATCTTTCACTATTCCTAAGAGATAATCTCTAAGGTTTTCCTCAAGAGAAAGGTCACCATAGATACCTCTAAAATCAAAAAATATATTAGAAAGATTAATGTTTTCTCCTTTTGGAGTATAAATCCATTGGGAAAAATATTTTTTCCAAACCTTAAGAGGCTGACACCACTTTGGATTACTTGCCATAATATCTCCTGGACAAGGTGGAAAACCGCATTTTAGTAAATTTTCCTTTATATAACTTGTAAATTCAAGAAAATACTTTTGAACTGCCTCTTGCTGGGACGGTGGTGGATCAGCATAGATTAATGCATTGTCCTGATCAGTCTTAAACGTCTGTTCCTTTCTTCCCTCTGATCCAAGGGCAATCCAGCAGTAAGGAACAGGTGGTTGTCCAAACTCTCTTTCTGCAAATTGTATAACTTTTTTTACAATTCTATCATTAATCTCTGTTATAATCCGTGTTATATTGCTTGCTTTGGCACCTTGAGAGATTAAATTTCCTACTATGGTATTTATTTGTTTTGAAGCATTCATCAAGCCTTCAACACTGTGCTGAATCTCTAAATCTCTCACAATTGTGATTGGTGATAATCCCTGAAGCATCATTATGTCATGGTTTGTGATAATTCCACTGATACTGCCGTCTTTTATTACCAAAAGATGATGGATATTATATTTAAGCATTCTTACTACTGCTTCAAAACAAAAATCTCTTGCATCTATCGTGATAATTGGATAATTCATTATATTTTTAACTGGCTCATCAACACTTCTTCCTGAGGCAACAACCTTTTTTCTTAAATCTTTATCTGTAATTATTCCTAATGAAATTCCTTGGTCATCTACTACTATTAGAGAGCTTATAGAGTTTTCACACATTATTTTTGCCGCCTCTCTTATAGGAGTGTTCTCTTTAACTGTGATAACATTCTTTGTCGCAATCTCTTCAACAGGTGTAGTAAAGAGAATTTTATCTACTGTGTAGGTAATAGCTTTTTTGCTTTGATCATCTCTGTAACCTTTATCTAAGTAGATATTCATAAAAGATCTCAAAAAGAAATCTCTTACCTCTGGATATTTGCTTATTAAATTTAAAATTGTCTCCTTTGGTATCAAATAGCAAATAGTATCATCGATTGCCATTACATTTGCCCTTGATTTATCTCCACTCATAAGAGATACAAATCCAAAGGTATCTCCTTCGCTTCTGTAGTCTATTACAACCTCTTCATTTTCAACTCTTCTGTATACCTTAACTCCTCCCTTTTTTATTACATAGAGAAACTCACTGGGAGCACCATCTTGTAAAAGTATGTGAGTGCCTTTAGGATAGTATTCCATAGATATCTTTACTGTTATTGAGTTTATTACCTCATCACTTAGAAACTCAAAAGGAGGAACTGATTTTAGAAAATCCATGATATCTTCAATAATTTTGACCATACACCTTTCTTTTTGCAATAGTTATGCCAATTTTAAGTATAAAAAAATCAAGTATATAACCGGTGTAATAATTTTAAAAAATGTTACGAAAGGTAACAATAATCTGAAAAAATTACACAAAAATGACATTATCAGGCTTCTTACTAATAAGGGATATTTTGACCCAAAAAGAGCAGTGACAAATGATGAATATATTAAAAAGACTTTTGAGAAAACAGGAAATTTTATTGTAAGAAGTCTTGTAGGAACTGTAATTGACAGTAGCTTAGAGAAGACACCTTTAAGATTTATTTCAGCGATTATATAAAATTTAAAATTAAAGGAGAAAGCCTTCTGAAAGGAAGGTTTTCTCTTAATTTTTTATAATCCCCATGATTTTCTAATTAATTTTCTTTAATCCTTCATTTGCAAAGAAAGAACCCAAGGTAGCAAGGAAGATTACTCCATAATCAAGCATCTTTAGTGGTGTTAAGCCTAATAGATTTCTTAACCCAGATATAAACATTGCAGCTACTTGAAGAAGTAAGGTTCCTCCTACTGCTAAATTAAGATACTTATTTGAAAAAGTATTGCCTGAAAAGAATGAACGATACCTTGATCTACAGCTGTAGGCATGAAGAATCTGGGATAAAGATAAAGTAAGGAATGCTATAGTGCTTGATGAAGGTGAGATCCCATATCGTGAGACTCCATATATATATGAACCTAAGGTGGAAATTGTTATTACTGAAGCTTCCTTAAAGTGTTGTATTAGTTGATTTTTGTCAAGTATTTTTTCCCTTGGATCTCTTGGAGGTTTTTTCATCAGCTCTTTATCCAGTGGTTCAATGGAGAGAGCTAATCCAGGGAATATATCTGATATTAGATTTATCCATAATAGTTGAACAGCAGTTAAAGGTTGTCCTAAATTAAAGGCGATACATGAAAACATTGTGAAAATCTCACTTAAGTTTGTGGACATAAGATAGTAAATTGACTTTCTTATGTTTACATAAGTATTTCTGCCATGGGCAATAGCTAACTCTAATTTATTTAAGTCATCATCTACAGTTTTCATTATTGAGTTCCCTTATTAATTCTTTTCTTCTTTTATCTAAAATGCCATAACAAAATCCTAAAACCCTTAATCCCTTTGATGACATTCTTTCATTTGCCTCAGTGTAAACTATAAGATCTTTTTCAGTGAAACTTTTTACTTCTCCCTTTTGCATAAACTGATTGGAAAATTCAAGTAGTTTATCGGGTGCTCCCTTTATGGCTATAAGATATTCCTCGGGATTTTCAGTCTCATGGATAGTAAGCATGAAGTTTCTATTTTCTGCTCTATAAAAGGTTTTGATTCTATTATATTTTTCTCGCAATTCCTTTGGATTTATTGACATGGAATTTGCAAGTTTTAAAAGAGCATTTTCTGTTGGAGTACCTACTATGTTATATTTACCATTGTTAAAATCTATTTTACTGTCATTGCATAAAATTAAGATTTTTATCAGTTCCCTCAGGGTATCGGCATGCTCAAGATTTATTGGAAATCCAATTTCATATAGATTCTTTCCATCAGATTCATAAAGTTTTCCATCGGCAAATACTTCTGCGACAGTCATCTTATTTAGTGTTAAAGTGCCGGTTTTGTCAAAACAGATTGTATCTATAACTCCCAATGTTTCAATTGCTTTTAAATCTCTGATTAGTATTCCTTTCTTTCTCATGTTTGACATTCCAAGAGCAAAAATAGTAGTTGCCACTGTAGGTAAACCCTCGGGAACAGCAGCAACAGCAAGAGAGATAGAAGTCTTTAGCATTTCAAGAATTCCGTATCCTCTAATTAATCCAATTATGAAAACAAAGGCACATACTATTGCACATATGACTGATAGTTTTAGTCCAAGTCTGTCTAATTGATTCTGTACTGAGGTTTTTGGAGGCTTATACTCTTCAATTAATGTCTTTATTTTGCCAATCTCCATTGAATTCCCTGTGGCAACAACTACTGCTTTACCTTGTCCACCAACTACAAAGGTGCCTCTGTATACCATGTTGCATCTTTCTGCAAGGTGCACTTGATCTCCATTGTTTGATATGCAAAGATTGACAAACTTTGATACAGGAAGACTCTCTCCAGTTAAAGTGGATTCATCTACGGTAAGATTGGCACTCTCTATAAGTCTACAGTCAGCACTTATAAAGGTTCTTGGTTTAAGAAGAACTATATCTCCGGGAACTAATTCCTCGGAATCAACTGTGATAATCTTACCATCTCTTATTACCTCTGATTTGTACTCAAAAATTTTATTAAGTGATTTTATTAAACTTTCAGTTTTACTCTCTGTTTTGTAACCAATTACCGCATTAGTGACAATGACACCAATTATAAATATAGCATCTGTTATACCTCCAGTAAAAAGGGATATAACTGAAGCGACGCCAAGAAGTGCAACAGGTATTGATTTGAATTGACTTAGAAATAGAGAAATTTTAGACCTTGACTTTTTCTCATCAAGAATATTATGTCCAAATTTTTTTAATCTTCTATTATATTCGTCCGAGGAAAGTCCTAAATCTTCATTGGTGTTGAGAATTTTAACTACTTCCTGCCAGTCAAGTAGGTGCCAGTTTTCTTGTTTCTGTTCAGATTTAAAAGGTATATTTTCCTTTATTTTATCTACAATTCTCTTTCCAAATCTAAATACTTTACCTTCCCTTTCATACTTATTTTCATTTTTATCCCTGAGTTTTGATATATAACTTCATTTAGAGTTTTTTCCTTTTTATAATGAATTAACAGTGAGCCAGTAATTAGATTTATGGAAAAGTCATGTATGAAATCAACACCTCTAAGATTGTAAGAGAGATACTCCTTGAAGTCCTCTGAGTTTTTTAAGCCGATTACCCTTAGACGAACTCTTCCACGAACTTCCTTATGAACAACCTTTACCATTTTCTTTTATTCAGTTTTTTCTTTCTTATCTATTTTTTCATTTATTTCTTCCAGTTTCTTAGATTCCTCCTTAAAATTAGGTAGAGAACTTTTTATCTCAGAAGACTTACTTGTAGGAAGTATTGAACCTAAAACCTCTTTTATACCGCCAATTGTAAGAAGTAAAATTTCCTTTACAGAATTTAATGCTACATTGCCAATGGAATAAGCAGTTTCAATAGCTCTTATTGAGGTTGCCTTTACTACTTCTTCTATATTTCCTCCTATCTCAGATGTTGCTTCAACTACTCCTTCAATAGTCTTTTTTGTAACCATTGCAACATCACCACCAACAGATGAAGCGCTACTTATAGCTGTTTTAACCGTCTGTGTAGCAGCAGAAACAATATCTCCTACTTCAGCAACTCCAAGGATTATGCCTTTTGCAACATTTTTTGTTGTAAGTACAAGCCCAGTTCCCACCTCTTCAGTAGCTTTCATTGCTTCCTTGGTTACTTCTCTTACAACCAATATGGTATCAGTCGCTAAGGAACTTGAAGTTTTAAGAGTATTAGATACAGTATTTTTTACTAAGTTAACAATCTCATTTTCAATTTCATTTCAAACCTTTAAACTAAGAAAAATAACGCAAGTTATATCTGTCAAAAAGAAGCTTCTGAAGCTCCTCTATCTTTTTAAAAATCTCTTTAAGTATTTCTCTTTCTGTTTTAGAAAGCTCCTTTGGATTTATATAGTTGTCTGGTGGAAGGTTGTTTCTTATTTTCTTAGCCTGAGACTTAAGTCTTAAACTCATTAAAAATCTATAGCTTTCCTCTAAATCTCTTGCAAACTCAGATGTAAAAACAGAGATTTCTCTAAGACTTCTTATTCTTTCAAAGGTATTTGTATTTCTTATTTCATTATGCAAAGATAAAACCCTTATGCCTTGCGTTATAGGAAAAATTCCGTATTTTTTTATGTCAATCTCTCCTTTATGTTTTCCTTCCTTTTCTGTTTGAAGTTTACCAAAGAAACCAATAGGAGGTCTAAACTTTATTGCTTCTGATGCAAGAAAAGGTAAGAAATTTTTTGATGTTTTAATTTTATCAAAGATAAACTGCCATAATTCATCTATTAAAGCTTCTTTACCAAAAACATTTCTGAAATCAAAAAATATGCTAATGTTTAATACATTTTCAGGTTTTGGATTTTCCATCCATTTAGTAATCTCTTTGAACCACTCTTGTTTACTCCTTCTCCAGTATGAGTTACTAATCATAACATTTCCCGGACATGATGGAAAACCTATATTAAGAAGATATTCAATGTATTTTTCTGAGAATTTCTCAAAATATTTTTTATTGTTGGAATTGATTTCCAAAATCAAAGCATTGTCTTGATCTGTTTTAAGACTTTGTTCTCTTCTGCCCTCTGAACCAATAACCATAATCGCATATTCACAAGGTGGAATACCAAGTTCTTCTTCAACTATTTGAGCAACTTTTATCATAAAACGATCATTAAGCTCAGCAATATACTTACCTACGTACTCAGGATCCAAACCAGACATTACTCCTTCAATAATACTCTCACTTACAAGGCTATAAAGATATGAAAGTTCCTCTATTGTTTTTGCTCTGTCAATCTCTTTAATAAGAAATAATATATTTTTGCTTTCATGGGAGATAACAACTCTGTCATCAAGAATACCCCATATAGCACCTGATTCTTTTATGACTAACTTTCTTATACCATGCTTTGCCATAACTAAAATAGCATTAAATAAAGGTTCAGAAGCATCCATTGTTATTATTGGAAAAGTTGCTACATCCTTTGCCTGAATTTTAAATGGATCAAGCTCTTTTGCAAGAACTTTTTTTATTATGTCTCTTTCAGTGATTATCCCGATTTCACCATCCCTTTGAACAAGACAAAAAGTTGAATCACTCTCTGCCATCTTCTTACATGTATCTGTAATATTTAGATCACCTCGGATTAAAATAGGTTCCTTTATCTTGATATCCCTTATTCTTACATCTAAAAGTCTTTCCATCTGAAAGGAACTCGTTAGCTTAGGTATTTTATGAACTCTTTTAGCCAGTTCCTTTGTAAAAAATTTAGCAAAATCACTATACTTATTGAGTAAATCTCTAAATTTTTCCTTTTTAATCATAAGGATTTTTGTATTTTCTTCAACTACTCTTGCAGTGGAAGCAGGAGGTAAATCGCTCATTAAAGATACATAACCAAATATATCACCCCTTTTTAGATGGGCAATTAGTTGGGAGTTTTTTTCAAGAAAAACTTCACCATTTAGGATGATATAAAGAAAACTTAAAGGTTCACTGTTTTCTCGGAAAATTATTTCTCCCTTTTTAAAAATTTTTAATTCTGAGATTGATACAAGCTCATCAATTTCTTTTTCAGGAATACTATCAAATGGATAGGTTTGCTTTATTATATCCTTTATTTCCATTAATTAAAAATATTTTACAACTAAAATACGAAGTATTACTATAAATACGTTCCCTTAGGGAAAATTTTTCTACCAACTTTATAAAGTGGTTCAGTTACCTTGAGAAATAGTGAATATATGGGATTTTTCATGTCTTTTTTAAAAAGAGATAAAATTGCTCCTCCTATTACGAGCCACATTATAAAAGTGATATTATCTACAAATTCCTGAAATTCCTTAGTAGGTGCAGGCATAAGCCTTGATACTATCAGTGCTACAATAACATTAGCAGAAAGCCCAAATACCAGCTGCAATGTCTTTTATGCAAACCAATTAACACCATAGAGTCTGCTTCCAATTATGTAGTAATGCTGTTACTATCAATCCAGCTATCATGCCCGATACTCTACCAGCCTTGTTCATTCTTTTGTTTCAAATTCCCAAGACTATAGCAGGGAAAACAGATGTTACAAGCACAACAGCATCTGCCTTGATTATTATTTCAGAGAATTGAATTATGCCATCACTGGTGCTGTAAAGTAAAGCAAAAAGATGAAAAACAATGCCCAAGCAACAGAGCTTCTTCCTTTACGAGCGGTGCCAACCATTAAGCAGAAGGTAAGAGCAAGAAAGTTTACCATTTGTATCTAATGGTGAAGACATATAGGAGTTAGGTGATTTTGACATTGCCTGTGCTTCTTTCATGAAACAGTCCATTTTTTCTTTGCTTACTTAGAGGTTTTTGGAATAGTCTTTCAAGGCTTTTTCAGTCTTTGTCCTTTCAGGATCAGTAGCCGATAGAGTTTTCAATTTTTCTTAAAGCTCGGCTTTACTATTCTTAGCAACAAAATATGCAAAGTAAACGATAAGTGCAGTCTGTCCATCCCATAATAAAAGCTAAACCATCATATCCTTGGAAATACAAAGCACCAGCCATATCTATAAAGGAAGCATCCCTCATCCAATCAGAGGCTGTTGCCATTTCATTAAACACAGCAGAAACTTTTCTTCCTGCTACATAATATTCAGCAACTACTGATGTTCTTGAAAGAATACCTATTGCTGCATATACTCCGATTGTTCCAAACAGAAATGTGGCAATTAAACCCTAAGCACCCATATAATAACCAAGCGTAAAACCAAATATTATGATACTGTTTAGTGAGGATGCAAAAATTGAAGCAACATAGGATACAACAAAACATATTAGGATAATTAAAGACATGATGTGTTCTTTCTTTAGTAAGCCTCGATAATTTTTTGTCCCTAATTAGAATTGATAAGTTTTTTTATATTGACCAAACATGTATCCGGATACATGCGGTTTCCTACTTTTCTTATAAGATCAAACCATGAAGGGCTTAGTTGCTGAAATAATGCTATTTCTCTCTGAAATATCTGGGCTGTAATAAATCCATCATGAATTGTATCAACTTTTATTTCAAAGGCTTTAGCAATTTCAGATAATGTTTTTGCTTCTTTGAATTTTTTCTGGATAAGATCTCTTTCTAAGAGCCATTTAATCCAACCTCTTTTTTGTGTTTAAAAAATCCAAAAATTACTTAAGAATAAATTTTATATCCGGAGATTGTTCAAGCTCTGGAGAAGTCAAACTATGAGCTTTCGATTTGCAATGGGAATTGAACACCCTGTAAAAAATATCTCCAATTAAAATACTTCTTTCCTTCATCATGATTGCTCCGAATTGAGATAATACTGTCATGTCTTTCATTTAATCCTTTAAGCTCAGCATCAAGGACAACAACTTCTTTCTAAGAAGTCTTGGCGAGAGAATTGCTACATAAAGTAAAAGGATAGAAAAAAGTTACAAATTAGAGATTTTTAGGAAGAACGTGGGATTCCCCATTTTTTTCTCTTTTCCCATAAAGTTTTTCTTGTAATACCCAGTATGTCAGCAAGTTCCTGTTCTGTATAGATGGATTGATATTTTAGGATAAATTCTTTTATATACTCCTCAATGGAAAGAACAGGTATTTCCCTTGTTTTATCAAAAAATTTCTCTTGATGCTGTATATACTCTGGAAGGTCTTCAGGCTTTATCGTATCTCCTTCACAGAAAACAACTGCCTGTTCAATAACATTTTGTAATTCTCTTATATTCCCGGGCCATGAATGTTTATAAAGAAGCTTTATAGCTTGAGGATCTATCTTTTTCAAATTTTTACCCATCCTTATTGCAAACTTACGCATAAAATGATAAGCAAGAATCTCTATATCCTTACCTCTTTCTCTTAATGGTGGAATATTTAAGGTAATAACATTTAATCTAAAAAATAAATCTTCTCTAAACTTTCCCTCTCTTATTGCTTCCACTAAATTCTTATTAGTGGCAGATATGAATCTTAGATCAACTTTTTTGCTTATAACACTGCCAAGAGGACGAATCTCCATATCTTCTAAGACTCTTAAAAGCTTTGCTTGAAGGCTTAAAGGCAAGTCTCCAATTTCATCAAGAAAAACTGTTCCACCATCTGCTATTTCAAGAAGACCTTTTTTATCTGAAGTAGCACCAGTAAAGGCTCCTTTAACAAAACCAAAAAGTTCACTCTCAAGAAGATTTTCAGGAAGACTTGCACAGTTTATTGCTACAAAAGGTTTCTTTTTTCTATAACTTGACTCATGAATTGCTCTTGCAAAGAGTTCTTTACCAGTTCCTGTTTCACCAAGAAGTAAGACATTTGTAGGAGTATTGGCAATCTTTTTTATCTTTTCAAATAGAAGTTTAATCTCCGGTGACTCACCAATTATTGATGTTACTTCGTCTTTTTCTCTGAAATTTGAAATTTTTTCAGTTTGTGTTTCATTTTCTGACGATTTAATAATTTTTTTAAGACAAGCTTTTACTTCATCATAAATAAATGGCTTAATAAGATAGTCTTCTACCTTAATTTTAATTGCCTTAAGAGCTGTGTTTATTGATGGATATGAAGTTGTAAGAATTATTTTTACCTTAGGATTTAAAATCTTAATCTTATCTGCCAACTCAATGCCATCACCATCCGGTAGCTCTATTTCAATGATTACGAAATCATGAAGATAAGAAGCATATATGTTTAAAGCTTGATGAAAGTTTGATGCACAATCAACAATAAAACCTTCTTTCTTTAAATAACTGCTTAGAGTTTCCCTTAAACTACTGTTCCCATCTGCAATTAGAAGTCTTTCGATCATGAATTGTTTTCAAGGTTTAACAACACTTTAATGCTATCTTCCTCTACATGATGTTTTACAAAACCCAATCTTTCTGCAAGTCCAAGCATATAGGTATTAATTCTTAATATATCCATCCATATTCTTTTTACTCCTAAATCCTTTGCTACCTCAATAGCATAGCTACATAAAGACTTTCCTACTCCCTTACCCTGCCATTCATCTTCAACAATTACAGCCATATCTGCATCTACTCCATCAGGATCCCGAGATATTCTAACATCACCAATTATTTTCTCCTCTTGTCCTTCCTTTATTACACATACAAAGGCTAAATTTCGGTCATAGTCAATCTGACAAAACTTAACAAGATTTTCATGTCTTAGATCAATTGCTCTTTGGAAAAATCTAAGACTTATAGTTCTTTCAGAACATCTTCCAAGAAGACTCGCAATAAGAGACTCGTCTTCAGCTTTTATTGGTCTTAAAACTGCTTTTACACCATTTTTAAGCTCAACTTCCTTATAAAGATGAACAGGATATGGACATATACTTAAATGTGGTGGACAAAACTCACCTTTTATAAATGTCTTTTTCTTTGGAGCAGTCTTGTCTAAGATTATGCTACAGTCAAGGGCGAAAATTTCAGAGTCTGTAATAAATATAGGATTAATATCAAACTCTTTTATTTGAGGAAAATCAGATATAAGATATGAGAATTTTACAACAGTCTCCTCCAGCTTAAAAAGCACACTCTCATAGTAAGGATATTTTTTAAGATATCTATAAATTCTTGTCTCCTCCATAAGTCTCTTTGCAAGAGTTTGATTTAATGGAGGAAGTCCAACTGAGTAATCCTCCAATGCTTCAAGAAGATTTCCCCCTGTTCCAAAGAGAATAACTGCTCCAAAGGTTGGATCTTTTTTAGCTCCGAGAGCAAGTTCATATCCATATCTTATAACCATTGGCTGAACTATAACAGAAGCCTCAGGATCTCCATGTTGACTGGCAAGTACCTTAAGCCACTTAAATCCCTCAATAGCTCTTACTTCATCTCTTATGTCAAGAAGAACTCCGCCTTTTTTAAATTTATGTATTATCTTTGGTGTATCTATTTTTAAAACAATAGGATAACCTATCTCCGCAATTGCCTCTTTAAGTTCTTGTATGTTATTTGCCCTTTTTGTAAAAATTACAGGAATTCCATATGCAGAAAGTATTTCTGAACCCTCAAAAAATGTTGGAACAGTTCTTCCTTGAGAGATTGCTCTTTCAATAATCTCTGTTACTCTTTCTGTATCAAAAGTTACGTCTTTAAGAATAGCTTGGGGAGTCTCCAAAAGTAGCTTAAGGTTAAAGTCATATTTATACATATACATAAATGTTCTTACTGCCTGTTCAGGAGTTACAAATGTAGGGATTCCATTGGAGTCAAGCATTTCCCTTGCTTCATTCACTGATGATGCTCCCATCCAGTTTGTAAGGACAGGTTTATATGGATTTTCCTTTACTATCTTTATAACCCTTTGAGCTGTCTCTACTGGATTAGTTCCTAATGATGGAGTAAACATTATCAAGACTCCATCTACATTTTTATCTTTAATAATTATTCTTAATGCATTTTCATAGTCCTCAGGTTTTGCATCTGAAACTAAATCAAGGGGATTTCTAATTATACGAGCAGGAACAATACCTTCTAACTCTTTTATAGTTTCTGGTGAAAACTCCGCAAGCTCTCCTTCAAGTTTAATAAGACTATCAACAGCGCTGATAGCTGGAGCACCTGCATTGGTAATTATTGCAAGTCTCTTACCTCTTGGTCTTCTTTGTTTTGAAAGAGTTTCAGTTATATAAAACATATCAAGAGTCTCATCTACCCTTACAGCACCTGCTCTTTTAAAGGCAGCATCATAAACTTTGTCTTCTCCAGCAAGTAATCCTGAGTGAGTTATAGCAAGCTCTTGAGACTCAACAAACTTACCTGATTTTACTATTACTATTGGTTTTGAAAAAGCAAAGGAACGCGCAGAAGTCATAAACTTTCTTCCATTTTTTATAGACTGCATATATATAACTATTGCTCTTGTTGAAGGATCAACACCAAAAAAATCTATAAGATCAGCAATATCTATATCTATGTCAGAACCAAGGGAAACAAAGTAACTAAATCCAATATTTTTATCAGCTGCTCTATCTAAAAGAGCAACTGAAAGAGTTGCACTTTGAACTATTAAAGCAATATTTCCCTTATTAAGCTTTCTTCTGAAAAGACTTGCATTTAAATTTATTCCTGGTCTTATAAAACCAAGAGTATTGGGTCCTAAAAGTCTGAAACCATATTTTCTATGAATTTCTTCTATTTTTTTTTCAAGATATATTGCATCCTTAATTCTTGTTCTGAAGTCAGGACAAAGCAGAATAACTCCCTTGACACCCTTCTGTCCACACTCTTCAAGAACATCTAAGATGCCTGAACCACAGTCTTGAGCTATAACAACAAGATCTATCTCTTTTGAAATATCACTCAGTCTTTTATAGGCTTCAACTCCCTGAATTGAGTCTAATTTTGAATTTACAGGATATACAATGCCCTTGTATTCCTCTCCGATAAGATTTCTAAAAACTGTATATCCAACTGTTCCAGGAGTATTTTCAGCTCCTACAACTGCAATTCTTTTTGGATTAAAAAAATAATCAAGATTATAAATTGACATTTTCCTCTCCTTCTAATATCCTTCCAATGCTAACAACATTATCATCAGGAGAAAGATCAATTATTCTTACTCCTGTTGTGTCCCTTCCTTGAGTAGGAATTTGAAAAACCTTAAGCCTTATCATCTTACTATTACTACAAACTATTATCTCATCATCTTCTTTTACCTGAATAGATGAGACTACTTTACCAGTCTTGGAAGAAAGCCTAATATTCTTTACTCCCACACCTGCTCTATGCTGTAGACGATACTCTTCAATTGGAGTTTTCTTACCAATTCCTTTCTCTGTAATTGTAAGAACAAAGGCACCTTCAGATAAAACATCAGCAGATACTACTTCATCTTCAGGTTCTGAAAATCTGATTCCAATTACACCACGAGCTGTCCTTCCCATAGCCCTTACATCTTCTTCAGTGAATCTTAATGCCATACCCATTTTAGTAGCAATTAAAAGCTGATTCTTCCCCGTTGTTTTTCTAACTGATATTAGTTCATCGCCTTCTTCAAGTTGTATAGCAAAAACTCCTCTTTGCCTTATATTTCTAAACTCTTCAAGAGATGTTTTTTTAACAAATCCCTTTTTTGTAAACATCATAAGATAACCCTCTTCAATATCCTTACATACCAATGCAGTAGTTATTTTCTCTCCTTCCTGAAGAGGTAAAAGATTTACAATAGCCTTTCCCTTAGAAAGTCTTCCAGCCTCTGGAATTTGATAAACCTTAAGACAGTAGACTCTTCCAAGGTTGCTAAAAAACATTATATGATCATGAGTCGATCCTACCAAAACTGTCTCAAGATAATCATCTGTAAGAGTCTCCATAGGAGTAAGCCCTTTGCCTCCTCTTTTCTGACTTCTGTAATCAGACAGAGAAGTTCTCTTTATATAGCCAAGATGTGTAAGAGTTATTATCATGTCTTCATGTTTAATAAAATCCTCAGGTTTTATCTCTTTTTTTTCAGTCTGTATCTCGGTTTTTCTTTCATCTCCGTATTTTTGCTTTATCTCAATAAGCTCTTCTTTGATAATATTTTTTACTAACTCTTCATTCTCAAGTATTGCTTTTAGCCGGTCAATTTCCTTAAGAATTTCTTCATAATCTTTTATGATTTTTTCTCTTTCTAAACCTGTAAGTCTTTGCAGTCTCATATCAAGTATTGCGTGTGCCTGAAGTTCTGTCAATGGAAATTTTTTCATAAGATTAATCTTAGCTTCTTCAGGATTTGGAGAGCTTCTAATTATAGAGATTATATCATCAAGATTTTCAACAGCTATTTTTAATCCAAGTAATATATGGGCTTGGTGTTCAGCCTTTTTAAGATCAAAAGCTGTTCTTTTTGTTACAACATCTTTTCTATGTTTTAGAAACTCCCATAAAGCTTCCTTTAAGTTTAAAATTTTTGGTTGACCATCAACTATTGCAAGCATTATTCCACCAAATGTAGTCTCCATCTGAGTATGTTTATATAGATTATTGAGAATTACTTCTGGCATCTCTCCTTTTCTAAGTTCAAGAACTACTCTTATGCCTTCTCTGTTTGATTCATCTCTTATTTCTGTTATTCCTTCAATTTTCTTTTCTCTTACAAGCTCTGCTATTTTCTCAATAAGCTTAGCTTTATTTACTTGATAGGGAATTTCTGTGATTACAATTCTTTCTTTGAATCCTTTAGTGTCAGGTTCTGATTCAATCAATGACAAACCTTTAGCCTTTTTACCCTTTGTTTCCCTCTCAATTTTAACCTTTGCTCGTATTCTTATAAGTCCTCTTCCTGTTAAATAGAGATCTCTAATTCCTTCAGTGCCATAAATTATGCCACCAGTAGGAAAATCAGGACCTTTTACAATATCTAAAAGTTCTTCTTCTGATATTTGATGATTCTCAAGAATCTTAATCAATGCATCTATGATCTCATTTAGATTGTGTGGTGGTATATTTGTTGCCATTCCTACTGCAATTCCTGAAGAACCATTAATAAGAAGATTTGGAATACGAGCAGGAAGTACAAGAGGTTCTTGAGTTGTTGAATCAAAGTTTGGAACAAATGGCACTGTTTCTTTGTCTAAATCTTGTAATAATTCCTCAGCAATTTTTGTAAGTCTTGCCTCTGTATAACGATATGCAGCAGGTGGATCACCATCAATAGAACCAAAATTACCTTGTCCATCTATCAATGGATATCTCATATTAAAGTCTTGGGCAAGCCTTACCAATGCATCATATACTGCCTGATCTCCATGAGGATGATACTTCTTTAAAACTTCACCAACAACTCCAGCACACTTTGAGTATTTTTTACCAGCAAGCAATCCTTCACGAAACATGGCATAAAGAATTCTTCTTTGAACAGGTTTAAGTCCATCTCTTACATCAGGAAGAGCTCTACCTATGATTACGCTCATTGCGTAATCAAGGTAGCTTGTCTTCATTTCCTCTTCAATGCTAACTTTCACAACATTTGGCATAAGTTACTCCTTAAATTTTTTGTAATATACTTATGAGGTTCATTTAGGATAAGATGGATTAAAATTTATTTACATGTACTACATGAGGAGACTGTACAGGAACCACATTTTGAATTTCCTTTCTCTAAGCCTCTTGTAACAAAAGTAGAAAATTTCTTATTTAACTCATCCGAGCCACATTTGGGACATGTGATGGTCTTTTTACCAAAAACTAAAATCTCAAAATACTCTCCACATCTTTTACATTCATACTCATATATTGGCATTTTTTCACCTCATAAAGTTTTGATTTAAGCTTTTTTATTATAGCATAGCTTGCCTTATGCTAAAAAATTCTTTTAAAGTAAAAAGTTAAGACCATTTAAGAGGGGGCTTACTGTGATAAAAACACTCAGAAAAAATGCAAAATATTTTTATTTTCTATTTTTCATTGTAATAATCACCTTTATTTTCTGGGGCGTAGGCACTGTAGATAATCAGCCTACTAATACAGTAGCAGAAGTGGGTGGACAAAAAATTACAGCAGAGCGTTTTTGGAGACAGTATGATGAAACACTAAGAGTCTACAGAGAGGTATTTGGACAAAAATCCGAAGATTTAGAAAAAAAACTTAAGGAAAAGGTTCTTGAAGATTTAATTAATGAAGAAGTATTGCTTTATTTGGCAAAAAAATATAAAATCGAGGCAACAAATGAAGAAATCCAAGATGCAATCATTAACGATCCAAAATTCAAACGAAATGGAGTATTTCAAAAGGAGATATATTTTCAGACTCTAAAGCTTAATAAAATAACTCCTACTCAATATGAAGCTTTTTTAAGGAGACAAATCACCATTTCCAAAACTTTGCAAACTATTATGTTAGCAAAGGATAGAAGTGAAATCTCTGATGAAGCTTTTTTGAAGTCATTTTTGATGTCAGTAAGAAAAAACATTCCAATAAAGATTAACAAAGAAGTATTGTCCTAAACTATGGAAAAATTTTTTGAACAACTTAGATGGCAAGATTTAATTGACATAACGATTGTTTCCTTTATCATTTATAAGATATTTATACTTGTTAAGGGAACTCGTGCAGCAAGGATGCTTATTGGAGTTGGTGTATTACTGACAACTTCTTTAATTTCAAGATTTTTTGAGCTATATACTCTTGACTGGCTTATTCAGAGTTTTTGGACCCAGATTGTTATTATTTTAATAATTCTTTTTCAGCCTGAAATAAGAAAAGCTCTTGCTCAGATGGGAGAGAGTCCTCTTTTTCATAGATTCAGTTCTGCTGGAGAGATGAAAACCATAGAAGAAATAGTAAAAGCCTCTCAAACACTTGCCAATAAGAAGATAGGTTCTCTTATTGTTTTTGAAAGAGATGTAAGTCTTTCAGAGTATATTGAAATTGGAGTACCCCTTGATGCAAAAGTCACGAAAGAACTTTTAGTAAGCATTTTTCATCCCACAAGTCCTATTCATGATGGAGCAGTAATAATAAAAGGAAATAGAATTCTTGCAGCAGGATGTTTTTTGCCAATAAAATTAGGAGCAGATTTAAGCAAAACATATGGCACAAGACATAGAGCAGCACTAGGAATAACAGAGGAAACCGATGCAGTAGCAGTAATTATCTCAGAAGAGACAGGCTCTATCTCGCTTGCCTTTAATGGAAAACTTGAAAGTAATCTTGATATGGAAAAGTTACGTCAAAGACTGACAAATCTGTTTACATCAGAGAGAGAAAGAAAATGAAGAGAACTTTTAGAAAATTTTTATCAGAAAACTTAACATTTAAATTGATCTCTATTGCATTGGCTATATTTTTATGGTTCTTTGTTACTTTTAAAGGGCAAACAGAAACTTCTTTGGAAGTTCCTGTAGAGTTTAAAAATACTCCATCAGGGATGGAAATACTAAAACATAATGTAAAAAAGGTAACAATCTCAGTCTCTGCAAGGGAAAGAATTCTTAAAGAATTAATGCACAATAATGTCAGAGTTGTGATTGATCTGTCTAATGCCAAGCTCGGTGAAAACCTAATTCCTATCACTAAATCTTCTGTAAAACTACCAAGAGGTATTGAGATACTAAGAATTGAACCTTCTCAAATTAAGATATACTTAGATGAAAAATCCCAAAAGATAGTGCCAGTTAAGGTGGTTCTCACAGGCAATCCATCAAAGGGATTTTATGTGACATCGGTAAGTTCTGAGCCCTCTTCTATTAAGATAGAAGGAGCAAAAAAAGAGCTTGATAGAATTCGTGTTATTAAAACTGAAACTATAGACATAGAGGGAATAAGTGAAGATCTCAACATACAAGCAAAGATTAATCCAGAAGGTAAAATTTTTAGAACAGATAGAGATACTGTTTATGTAAATATTAAATTAAGGAGGCAGTTATGAGCATTTTTGGAACTGATGGTATAAGAGGCACCATAAATATTTATCCAATGACTCCGGAGGTATGTTTAAAAGTAGGTATGGCTTTATGCTTTTTGCTTAAAAAAAGGCTTTCCCATAAGCCTAAATTCTTAATTGGTAAAGACACAAGAATATCAGGATATGTTATAGAGTCTGCCTTAACATCAGGAATAACATCAATGGGAGGAGATGTATATCTTGTTGGTCCAATTCCTACTCCAGCTATTGCCTTTTTAGTAAAAAGTATGAGAGTTGATGCTGGAATAGTAATATCAGCATCTCATAATCCATTTAGTGACAATGGAATAAAAATATTCTCTAACAATGGTTTCAAACTTGCAGAGGATATTGAAAGAGAAATTGAAATTTTAATAAATGACAGTAATTTTCCTCATGAAAGACCTTCTGCAAAGGATTTGGGAAAAGCATACAGAATTGAAGACGCTCAAGGAAGATATATAGAATTTATAAAATCAACTCTTCCTAAGGATTCAACCTTTGAAGGCTTAAGAGTGGTAATTGATCCTGCAAATGGTGCTGCTTATAAGATAACTCCCACATTATTTCATGAACTTGGAGCTGAAGTTATTACGATTAATGATAAACCCGATGGACTAAATATAAACAAAGACTGCGGAGCATTATATCCTGAGTGCCTTATAAAAAAAGTAAAAGAAACACAAGCACATTTTGGAGTTGCACATGATGGAGATGCAGACAGGACAATTCTTGTAGATGAAAAAGGAAACATAGTAGATGGTGACCTTATTCTGACAATACTGGCGCAAGATTTAAAAAAGGAAAGAAAACTAAAGAAGAATACTGTTGTAGCAACAATAATGACCAATATGGGAGTGGAAAACTACTTAAAAAATTTAGGCATTAAACTAATAAGAACAAAGGTTGGAGACAAATATGTAGTTGAGGAAATGCTAAGAGGCGGATATAATCTTGGAGGAGAACAATCAGGACATATAATATGTATGGACTATACAAATACAGGAGATGGACCAATTACCGCAGTCCAAATTGCATATATAATTAAGAAAAATCAAACATCTTTAAGCGAATTAGTAAAAGAAATTCCCAGATATCCGCAAGTTTTAAAGAATATACAAATTCCAGAAAAACTCTCAAAGGAAGAGGTTAAAAAAGCAGTAAAGCAAATATCAGAGAAAGCATGCCTACTTGAAAAAGAAATGAATGGAAGAATCATTATAAGAGCTTCAGGGACAGAGCCTAAGATAAGAATAATGGTAGAAGACGAAGATCAGGAAAGAGTAAAAAAAGTTTTAACTGAAATTGAAGAAATAGCATATAAAATATTAACAAAATAGCAAATGGCAATTAAAACTTAGAAAAAGAAAAAAACATCCATTAGTCATCTGCATACCAGATTTGTTAAAGACTTTATAATCTCACATGCTTCAAATGAAACTATATCAATCCCAGATGAAAAATCGCCTCTAAGAGCCTTTTAAATAAATCTCCCTTAAATGCTCTGGTAAAAGCTCAGAAGGATAAGTCCTCTCTGCAATCTTATCAAGATGCCACCACCAGCGCCTTAAATCTTCATAGTCTCTTTCATAAGGCATGTTTGAACCTTTTTTAATCGCTCTTTCTATAACTTTTATGTCAATTTTCTTTGATAAATTAAATCCATCTCTTTTCCCTCCTTTATCCACTGTTTATAGGATTTTTCTATTCTATGAAAACTCTTTGTCCATATTTACTTCTTGAGACTATTTTTATTATCTGCATTGAAGCTTCTATGTATTCCTCTAAAAAATTATAATTCATTTTACTTGCATGCTTTTTGAGGTGACTGTTAAGACTGCCCTTTGATGCCTCATAGAAATTTACTGCCTTATTAACCAGCTTGAGTCTTGATGAGCCCTTATTTTATTTATTATCTCCTGCGAATTTAATGCCTTAGAGTCCTCCTTAAGCTCTTTTTGTGTAACATCCTTAGGGAAAACTTACTAAATCCTTGATTACAAGTAATTTCCAAATTTTTTTCTAATTTTCTATTATTCTTTTTCCATATTTGTTGAAAGATTTTAATTAATTCGTGAAAGTCATATTTAAGTGCTTACATAATAAAGTAAACATCTATGAAGTTCCTTTTACTTTCCCTTTGAATGATGGTAAATGCCTTCATGGCAAGAGTATCTTTAAGGCTTGTAAGTTTTATATAAGTGCCGAGACTCTATGATTTAAGTAATAATACTGCTATGCCGCCAGCAAGATAAAAACTCTAAAGATAGTTTTTGCCCTTTCATCTCCCACACTAAAGAAAAATAGACTTTGAATTGTTCTAAATTTGCAAGTTCTAATACTGTTGGGATTACAAAAGGTAAATCTAAATTGTTTTCTATTGAGTTTCAATCATAATTTCCAAAAAAAGGCTTTAGTTCAACTAAACTACCTCAACCATAAAAAACCTTGTCCTGTTGTTAACTGAATATCTATAATAAAGCATTTGCAAATTTTAAAAATCTCCGCTTAATTTAAAATAATTAAGTGGAGTTTAACTAATTTTTTCATTTTTAATGGCTCAAACCTAAGTCTTGTTTTCAATCCTATGCCTTTTTATATCCAATTATTGAATTTCTTAATGTCATCAGAGGATAAAACAACCTTTCCTTATTTTTTAATTGATATATTGCTGTCTTCTTCAAAGTAAAAAACCGGTCTCCTTTACTTCAAATTGCTTATCTGTCTTAGGCATGATTATGTAGAAACAAAAAGGTTTGACAATCTTAGCTTTTTCATTATCTTTATCTGGATAAAGCTTTTGCTTGTAAAGTTTATCCAATCTTATGTCTGTCGATTATAGGAATTTTTAAGGCATGAAAGATAAAATTAATTTTCATTACTAATAAAACTTTTCCATAATTTCCTTGAGTTTTTCCAGATATGGTTCATGAGTTACAAGGGGTTTTTCTTTGATTATCGGGATATTTTCTTCAAATGTAGGCTTTTCTTTTTTGTATATAATTCCTATTGGGATTTTATCTCCCCATTCAAGAGATTTCTCAAAGGCCTTTGTTCTGTCATAAGGATCATACTCTTCAGGAATTCTGTATACTCTTTGTTTGTACCACTCAAATGTATTTATTTTATTAAAACTAACACAAGGCTGAAGAATATCTATAATAGCAAAACCTTTATGATTTATAGCTTCTTTAAATAGATACTTAAGATGCTCAATATCTCCTGCAAAACCTCTTGCTACAAAACTACAGTCTAATGCTATTGCCATTGCAAGAGGATTAAACTGCTCTGAAAAAACTCCAAAAGGTTGAGTCTTTGTTACCATGCCTTTCATTGATGTAGGAGATGCCTGTCCCTTAGTCAGGCCATATATCTGATTATCATGAACAAAAAGTTTTATATCTATATTACGTCTTATAGCATGAATAAGATGATTTCCGCCCTCACCATAGCAGTCACCATCTCCTGCAACTGCAAAAACTTTAAGAGCGTGATTTGCAAGCTTTATTCCTGTTGCTACTGGAAGTGTTCTTCCATGAAGTCCATTAAAAGTATTACATCTTGTATAATGAGGAAATTTACCTGCCTGTCCAATGCCAGAGACAATTACAAACTCATGAGGACTCAAGCCAAGTTCTACCATTGCTTCATTAAAAGCTCTGAGAATTGAAAAATTACCACAACCAGGGCACCAAGCAGGTTGCCTTCCTTTATAATCCTGCAATGTAGGCATAAACTTTCTCCTTTAATTCATCTACTGTAAAAGGTCTTCCATCAAATCTGTTTATATGCTTTTTAATTTCTAAACCTGTTTCCATCATAATTAGTCTTGCAAACTGACTCGTAGCATTTTGTTCTATGTTTATAGTAAGCTTAGCATTTTGTAAAATCTTAAGCCAACTTTTTTCTTCTGAAAAAGGATAAATCTCGCTAAAGTGTAACATTGCTATTCTAAACCTATCTGAAAGCTCCTCAACAATTTCCTTTACTATTCCATAAGTTGAACCCCAGCATACTAAAACTATCTCTGGATTCCCTTCACCATAAAGATTAGGTGGTGAAATTTCTTTCTTAATAAAAGGCAACTTCTTAAAAAGTCTCTTTTCAACCATTTTGATTCTTGTGTCAGCATCTTCAATTATGTGCCCTTCTTCATCATGCTCATCACTGTCTGTTACAACCAAATGATTTGAATCTCCTGGTACTCCTAATGGTGAAATACCTGTCTCTGTTAAAAGATGCCTTTTATATTCTTTAAGGTTTCTGAAATTATCTCCTCTTAATCGGTAGTCTTTATATTTAAGCCTTGAGAGGTCAAACTCTAAATAACTCCATTGGGAATCAGCCAAATATTGATCCGTAAGAATTATGGCTGGTATTTGATATTTTTCTGCTAAATCAAAGGCTTTATTAGTTAAATAAAAAGCCTGTTCAGGTGATCCAGGTGCAAATATTACTTTTGGAAATTCACCATGTCCAGCAAAAAGAGCAAAAAGTAAATCTGCCTGTTCAGTTCTTGTTGGAAGTCCTGTAGCAGGTCCAGGCCTTTGGGCAAGGGCTATTACAATAGGTGTTTCAGTCATTGCTGCAAGAGATACTCCCTCTACCATAAGAGCAAATCCTCCACCTGATGTTCCTGTCATAGCTCTTACACCTGCAAATGAAGCTCCTAAAGCCATGTTTATAGCTGCAATTTCATCCTCTGCCTGTTCAACAACAATACCGAAATCTTTTGCATTTTCTGCTACAAAATTAAATATTCCTGTTGAAGGAGTCATAGGATAGGCAGAGTAAAACTTTACTCCTGAAGCAATAGCACCTAAACCTATTGCTTCATTACCGGTTATAAGCATCTTACGTTTTTCAAATCCGGAAAGCATAAAGGAACAAGTAAGACATTTTTCCTTTGCAAATTTATAACCTGCTTCTGCTGACTTAAGATTTGCCTGAACTATTTGGTCTCCTTTTTTCATAAAAGTTTTTCTTATCATTTCATACATTATTTCAGGATTCATTCCAAGCATGCCTAATACTGCACCAACTGCTACTGTGTTTGCCATTATTTTATTTCCACCATAGGTTAAAGCAAGCTCTGTTAAAGGAACATCAAGAAAATTAGATTTTTCAAATTTTTGTTTTAAATGGGAAGAGTCATATAAAACATGACCTTGCACAGTTAGTTCCTTTTCGTGCTGATTTATGCTTTCTAAATCAAAAGCAACAAGAATATCAATAGGAGTTCTTGATGCTGTTATTTGTTTGTCTGAGATTCTTATTTGATAAAAATTATGGCCACCCCTTATGCGGGATTCATAATCTTGATGAGTAAAAACATAATAACCTGCACGTGCAAAAATATGAGCCAGAGTATCACCTATTGTCTGGATACCCTGGCCTGCTTCTCCACCAATTTTTATAGAGTAATCCATTATGTTGGTGTCATTCCATATTTTATTATATTCACTAATGTATCATCAGGCTTTGGAAGTCCTGCAATCTTCCATGCAACAATGGGATCAATCAATTTTTCTGCTATACAATCCTTTGGTTGATGAACATTTTTACATACATAGTTTAAAACTGGAAAGTAGTTGTATTTTTTGTAGTATTCATTTATAAACTTTACTATTTCAAGTTGATCTTTATTTAAAACTCCTAAACCCTCTCTAAAAGCAATCATCTGAGCAACTTTTTCATTCCAATCATTAATGTTTTTTAAGTATCCTTCTTCATCTAAAGCTACAGTCTTTTCCAGTTCCTTTACTTCAGATAAAATCTCAGGCTTTTCTCTCATAAATCTTTCTCTTTCCTCAAAATTTTTTATGAATTGACCTATCTGCACTCCAAGATACACACATTTAATGTTGTTCATGCAATCATCGGCATCTTTTTTATCAAGATGAGTAATAAGTTCAGAGACTCCCTTTTGTAGTCTAATGATGTAAGATTGTTTTTCTTCACTATAATAAATATTAATCTTAAATCCCTGTTCATTAATTTCTGGATACATCTCAATTATTTTTGCCTTTAAATCATCAATTGTGTAAGCCATTTTCTCCTCCTATTTAATTCTTTTTTCTACTTCTTGCCAGTTAATGTTTTTAAAAAATGCTTCAATATAATCAGCTCTTTTAATTCCATAGTCAATCATAAAAGCATGTTCAAAAACATCCAAAATAAGTAAAGGATTGCAGCCTGATGGATGTCCTACATCATGTTCATTAATCCAGAAATTAATTAGTTTTCCTGTTAGAGTATCCTGATAAAGGACTACCCAGCCTATACCTCGCATCGTTGCAGTTGCTTTAAAGTCCTTAGTCCAGTTTTCAATACTACCAAAGTTTTCATTAATTAGCTTTGCAATTTTACTGTTTTCAGGAATAACTCCATCACCACCGAGATTTTCAAAATAGTATTCATGAAGTCTAACACCATTCCATTCCCATCCAAGCCTTCTTTTGAGCTCTGCATACTCAGCAGTGGCTGTCTTGCCTTCCTTAACCATACTATCTAATATCTCAAGAATTTTATTTGTATTGGTAACATATCCCTGATATAAAGTGAAATGATTTTTAAGTAAAGTCTCGCTAAATCCTGGCATGCCTATTAGTTTAGAGTAATCTTTGGCTTGATAATTCATAATTTCCTCCTAAGTGAAAGAATATTTTTATAAACAATATTAACAAATAAAATTTTGATTGTCAATGCTTCGTTTTACTCAAAAATAATCTTTATTGTGTATGAAAAAAGATTTCATTCAACCACTAAGAATTAAAAATTGATAAAATATGGTTATGATCAAATGGATATTTAGGATTTTAATTATCTCTGGCTTAGTCTATATTGTTTACATATTTAGTTATCCACTTTTGGTAGATGTTTCATCTTTAAAAAATAAAAATCCAGAGTTAACCTCAATGATGAAGTATAGAATTAAACAATGGGAAAAAGAGGGAAAAAATATAAAGATAAAACAGATATGGATACCAATTAATATGATCTCACCTTATCTTATTAAAGCTGTTTTAATTGGAGAAGATGACAAGTTTTACCGTCACTCAGGTTTTGACATTGAGGCAATAAAAAAAGCCATAGAGAAAGATATAAAGGAAAAAAAACTAAAGTATGGCGGCAGTACAATAACTCAGCAGTTGGCAAAAAATCTTTATCTTAATCCATCTAAAAATCCTGTAAGAAAGATTCAAGAGGCAATAATTACATTGAGGCTTGAAAAAACTTTATCTAAAAAAAGAATTCTTGAACTATATCTTAATGTTGCTGAATGGGGAGAAGGAATTTTTGGCATAGAGGCAGCCTCTAGATACTACTTTGGCAAATCAGCATCAGAACTTACTCCATTAGAAGCAGCACGGCTGGCTGCTTGCCTTCCAAATCCAATAAAATACAGTCCTGTTGGAAACTCAAAATTTATTGAAAGAAGAACAAAACTTATATATTTCATAATGCAAAAAAGAGGTATAATTAAGGAAGACTATACTGAAACAAAGGAAAATGAGTCTTTACCTGAGTTACAGGAAAAACAAGATGAAACTACTTCTAAGGATGAATCCGGCCAGCCTCATATAAAATAGTCTTAATCTTTTTAAAAATTGGCAGGTTTATAAGTTGCTCAAAAGGCACTGGAAGTTTTCTTTGCCAGTTAGGATACTCAGTTGTTGTTCCAGGAAGGTTTGTCTGTTCCTCAGTAAGTACTATATCTTCAGGATATAAAAGCAAATATCTTGATTGAGTTTTTGCAAGGAATTTTACTATTCCAATAAGAATTTCTTCAACTAAAGATTCTTCTTCAATTAAACCTTCTTTTTTTAAGATATCAAGAATTTTTTCTTTATCCTTTTTTCTCTCTGATAATGCCTTTTCAGACTGATCTTCATCGAAGATTGAAAACTTTTTTCTTAATTCTATATCTCTTCCATACCAGAACCCTTTAAATGTTGGAAGATCATGGGTTGTTATACTACATAATGCATCTTCAGGATAAACACTGTAGTGTTTATATTCATATAGGTCTTTTTCAAAATAAAATACCTTCCATGAACAGATCTTTCTTTTAATAAGTTCTTCTTTCATCCATTCTTCTGCTGTTCCAAGATCCTCTCCAATAACTCCTGTTTTATTTATCTGACTTTCAAGAGTAATTATTCCAAGTAAGTCTTTCCAAGGATGTTTTATATATGCACCTTCATAAGGAGTAACACCTTCAGGTATCAAGAAGGCTCTAAAAAGTCCAAGAGCATGGTCAATTCTTAGAAGATTAGTCTTCATATTAGCTCTTAAAAGCTTTATAAAAGGTATATAGGCTTTTTCTCTTAATTTAAAAGGAACTAAAGCAGGAAATCCCCATTTCTGTCCTTTGGGATTAAAATCATCAGGTGGAGCACCATACTCTAAAGAAAGTGCATATATTTCCTGATTAATCCATACATCAAAACTTTCTTTGACTGAACCAAAACCAAGATCAACTAATACTGAATAATTTTTTATATCCCTTAACTCTTCTTCCACAAGCCATTGAAGATACTCATAAAAAAGAACATCTTTAGTATTTTCAGAATAAATCTTAGAAAGTGTTTCTTTGTCTGCTTTTTTAAGTTTCTCCTCCCAATTATGCCAGTTCTTACCAAACTTTTCTCTTAAAAAACAAAAAACTGAGAAGTATTTTAAATCCTCTCTCATTATCGGACAAAGACTATTTTTATACTCAATGAATTTTTTTCCCTCATACTCTTCATTAATATAGGATTTATAAAATTTTTCAAACTCCTTTTTAAGTAATTCCATCTTTTTTTTCCATACATGTGGATAATCAAAAAAATTTTCATTTATTTCTTCTACGGGACATTTTGACAAATAAAGAGGAGTTTTAAACTGTCTTGATATAGCAGAGTAAGGACTTATACCATACAAATCATTAGGATCATTTAGATGAAGAGGATTTATACTGACAAAGCCTCCGATAGATTTTATATATATTAAAGAGTCTTTAAGATGAGAAAAATCTCCTTCTTTTTTGTTTCCTCTTAAACTCCAAAGATTAAGATGCAACCCCCAAGTTTTATTCTTAAAGGGAACAAAACAACTGTCAGGGACAACTATTAAGATACTTCTATGAACTGATTTTTCAAGAAAAACACTTATAATATAGTAACCTATGCGAAGTTGAGGAATTTGAATATTATATTTAAAATACAATCTTCCATCAAAAACTCTTTCCTCTTTATTAAAATTATCAAGATCAAAAGAAAAACTTAATATTTCACCTTCATGTCCTAAATCTCTAAATGGATAAATTTCAATATGACATTTTCTATTATTTTCCCTTAGATAAAGCTTTATTTCCTCTCCTGGTTTAACTATATAGACAGGCTCTAAATAGTTCCTCCATGAACTTTTTTCAAGGTATTCAATCCAGCTAATAATACTTTCTTCATCAATATTTATTCCCATAGCAGAAAGTATTCTAATTTTTGTTTCATAGGAAGTATCAATTCTTTGACCTTTGTAATTATAGTAAAAAGGAATTATTCCTATTAAATCTGAAAGCTTACATATCAATTGTTGAAGGTTCTTCAAGGTATAGCTCTCCAGCGTCATAATCATAAGCAAAGAGCTCTGCGTATCTTCCCCAGTCTATAGCTGTTTCAAGTTGATTCCATGCTTCCTCTGGTGTGAAATGATTCTTAAGAATGTCAATGAAAAATTCATCTGATACCCTGTGTTTTGATATAGTTGATAAAACCTGAAGTATTTGTTTAATAAGTTGAACATGTTGTAATGCAGAATCTTTAAATATCTCTTTTTTCTCAAGAGTGTCAGCTTCTGCCCATCTTTTTCCCTTTTCAGTAAGAATAAAATCACCCTCTTTTACTTCTCCAAAATCGAGTATTACTGAAGCTTCTATCAAGGGAAATATATCATCAACTTCCATGCTTAGTTCAGAACTTAAAGCATAAACATCAACCCTTCCACCTTTGTCATGAACAAGTTCAACAAGTCCTGCAATAGCACCAACCTTTGCATGGGGAAGAAATTGATATCTACCTGCAGCAAGAAGAAATGGTATCTCTTCAGGTGGTTTTATAAGAACTGTGTATATTTTATCTAACAAAAATTTAAAATCCCTTGAGTTTCTGTCTCTTGGATAGGAAAGTTCAACAGGAATATCTGCTTTGATCTTTCCAGGATTATGAGTCAATACAACAGCCCGAGAAGACATACTTACAGCCTCTTCAATGTTATGAGTAACAAGAACAACAGCCTTTGCTGGTATTTTACCTGCTCTCCATAAATCAATGATGTCTCCACGAAGATTGTCTGCTGTAAGAACATCAAGTGCTGAAAAAGGCTCATCCATCAAAAGAATCTCAGGTTCAACAACAAGTGCTCTTGCAATTCCTACTCTCTGACGCATACCACCACTTAACTCTCTTGGATAGGCATCTTCAAATCCATCAAGTCCTACAAGATCAATTGCTTTAATTGCTTTTTCATTCATCTCCTCTTCAGTCAAACCTTTACCTATAAGTCCGACCTTAACATTTTCTAAAACTGTAAACCATGGAAAAAGGGCAAAACTTTGAAAAACCACTGCTATTTTTGCATTAGCTTGCTTAAGAGGAACTCCTTTATATAAAACCTGTCCTTCAGTGGGTTCAACAAGTCCTGCAATTATTCTTAAAAGAGTTGATTTTCCAGCACCAGACTGTCCAAGAATTGATACAAACTCACCAGAGTATATTTTAAGATTTATGTCCTCTAAGACTGTAATCTCTCTTCCTCTGCCAACTGTAAAAGATTTTTTAATACCTACTGTTTCAATAATAATCTCTCTTTCCATAACTACTCCAAAGTATATTTTGCTTTAGCAATAATAAAAAGTCTTTTCCAAAGAAGTCTATTTATTCCAACAACTATAACAGACATCGAACATGTAGCAAGCAATAAGAGGCCAAAATTTCCTGAAGCAGAAGATTGACTTATCAAAGCACCAAGTCCTGTAGTATACATAATTTCTCCTCCAAATGAAACATACTCACTTACAATTGTAGAATTCCATGCTCCTCCACTTGCAGTAATCAATCCAGTAATAAGATAAGGAAATATTCCTGGAAGTATAAGAACCTTCCATCTTCTGAGTCCTTTTATACCGTAAGCTTTGGAAATTTCTATTAAATCCTTGGGAATCGCACTTGCTCCTGCAATTATATTAAAAAGTAGATACCATTGTGTGCCAAGAAGCATTAAAAAAATTGCACCTATATCTAATCCTCCACCAAGTTTAATAAGAAAAAGAAGAATCACTGGAAAAACCGCTGTAGCAGGAACACTTGCTGCTATCTGAACTATTCCTTGCAATATTTTTGCTGCTTTTGGATTTAAGCCAATATAAACTCCAACAGGAAGTGTCCACGAAAGAGCAATTAACAAAGCTACAAAGACTCTTAATAAAGAATAAAGAGCAGACTTCATTATTAAGACTATATCACTTAGAGTAATATCTGAAACCAATCCAATAGCTTTTATAATAGCCCATATGATTGATATTAAGATGACCATTAGAAATAAAAGTCCTAAGATTTTACTTATCTTATTCATAATAGAAGTGTATGCTAAGGGAAATCTTTTGTAGCTCAACTTTTCTATTTGATTAATGGTTGTATTAATTAACTTTATTATTTTTTTTATAAAAATGGATCCAGAAAAAAAATTTAGCACAAAGGATTCTCTTTCCTCTTCAGGTGGAACTGTCTCTATTCTAAATTTTTGTGACCATACAATAAGAGGTCTCCATATGAAAAGATCAAGAATAATTATTAAAGAAATCATTGTGCCTAATCCATAAACTATGTATTCAATCTCTCCTTTATTTGCTGCTGTTTGAATATAAGAACCAAGACCTGGTAACCTAAAATCTTTATCTTCAAGAATAAACATTTCACATGCCATGAGAAAAAACCATCCTCCGGCTACACTCATCATACTATTCCAGACAAGTCCTATGGCACTAAAGGGAAGATCAAGTCTTAAAAATTTAGAAAATTTATTGAATTTGAAGACCTTTACTACCTCTTTCATTTCTTTTGGAATAGTATTTATTGAGTGATAAAAGCTAAATGTCATATTCCATACTTGTCCTGTAAAAATAAGAAGAATACAAGCAAGTTCAATACCGAGTCTTTTACCGGGAAAGAGAGCTATCATTGCTAAAACAACGCCAGGCAAAAAGGAAAGAACAGGAATTGACTGAAGAATATCAAGCAAAGGTATCATTACTTTTTCATGAATTTTGCTTCTTGAAGCAGTATATCCATACCAGATAGAAAAAGTTAAGGACAAAATATAGGCACAAAAGATCCTTGCAAGAGACTGAAGAGCATAATACGGAATATTTGAAGGATTCAAATCTATCTCTAAGGTTTCTTCATAAGGAGTACCCCATTCCGATGCAATGTATATGATAAAAGAAATGATTCCTAAAACAATAAAAATTACTACTACATCAATTGCTCTTACCCTAAATGTTTCAGCAGGAATAGAAACAGGTATCTTCATTTTAAACTCCTCAGAAAAAAATCTTAAAATTATAAAACAATTAAAGAAAAATTTACTACAATGGTTTTTATTTTCAATATACCAAAACTTAAGTTTAGAATCCTTAAAATTTTGATAAAATATTACAATGAAATCCAAAAAATTATTCAAAGAAGTCGTATTTGCCTCTATTTTTCTTCTTATTCTTGGATGTTCAAACCAAAAAACCACTGTATTTATTCTTTCCAGTTATGATGATAAAGATATCTGCGGACAGCCACAGGTTGAAGGAGCTACAGAAGCACTAAGAACTCATTTTAGTAACATAAAAATAGAAAAGATTTATCTTAACTCCCAAAGAGAATCTGAAAGAGAAGTTGAAGAAAAATGTAACAATTTCTTAATAAGCGTTAAATCTCAAAATCCTTCTTTGATTATCACAATTGATGATATTGCCTTTCAATGTGCTGCCAAGCATCTTATGGGAGATAAAATACCTATTGTATTTTCAGGACTAAATATTACTCCAGAGAGTTATAATGCCAAATACAAATTTATGGAAAAAAGAAAACCTATTAAAAACTTTACAGGTATTTATGAAAAACTATTTGTAACAAAACATATAGAAATGCTGGAAGTTTTACTTGGAAAGATTGAAAAAATTGCTATTATTTATTCCACAGATTTTATGGGAAATGCTCTTAAAGAACAAGTTATTTATGAACTTAAAGATTCAGATTTTGAAAACAAGCTTGTTTTCTATCCTGTAAGCTCTCTTCAGGAACTTATATTAGCTACAGAAGATATAAATAAAAGAAAAGATATCATAGCTTACTATCCCTTTGTTATGTCAATAAGAAATGGAAAGGTCTTTACCATAGCAGATGTGGCATCGATAATGATAAATAAAATTAAAAAGATTGATCTTGCAATTAACCAACAGTTTGTTGAGCTTGGATTTTTTGGTGGTGTATCTACTGATTTCTATGAAATGGGATTCAGAGCAGGTGAAATGGCTTTTCATATTTTAACTACAGGCAAACTATCAGATTTAGAAATTGAAGACGCAAAAAACTTTGTAAGGATTTTAAATTTAAAGAGAGCAAAAGATATAAAAATTAAAATTTCTGATAAAAAACTATCTTTATTTGATGAAATTATACAATGAATATCCAATTTTTTGATGATTTATCTAATTTTTTAAGAGTATCTTTTCTTTTATTTCATTCAATTGGTTTTTACTACTTTATTCGTTGGCGTAAAATTATAGAACCTCAATTTGATAGAAATATTATAAAATACTCCTTTATAACTGTTTCTTTCAACGTTATTCTCAACTTAATAATTCTTCTAAGAAACTTAATAGAAGAATACTACCTCTATTTGATTACTCTAAATATTGCAATAATTAGTTTAGTTGTCTTTTATGAACACAAAAAAATCCTTAATCTTAAGCTTTACTATATTTTATTCGCTGTATTATTTGGATTTATTTTTTTGTTCAAAGAAAGCAAAATTTTAATATCTTTAGGACTTTTCTTGATTGGCGCCTCTTATTTTCATATAGTTGTTAAAAAGGAAGTCCTCGAAAATAAAGACCTTAGTTATGTATCTTTTATAAAAAAAGCCCTTCTACTGCCATCTGTTTTTTTCGGGTTTTATAATATTTTTCTTGCAGTATACATAGTTTATCAATCGTTGTTAATTAATTTTCTTGCCACTGTTTCAGTCTTCTTAGGCTTTTCTTTAAGAACAAAAATTTTTTATGAAGAAAAAATAAAAGCTTATCTGATATATTTTGGATTTTTTGTCTCAATAGTTTCTATTTTACTTTATCTTTCATGGAAATACATTGAACATTTAAAAAATATTGATATTTATCGCAAACAACTCAGCATGCACAGAGTTTCTTTTGAAATAAACGATAAAATAAAATTTCATAGTAATTTAATAAAACATATAGCTTCATCTGATGAACTAAAGGATAAAATCAAGAAAAGCTCAAAGGATTTAAATAGATATCTTTCCCATCTAAATCAAATATTGGATACAAATTTAGTATGGTTTATAGACAAAAATGGAAAGGTAAAAGCTTGCTCTGCTGAATACAGAAAAATCATGATTAATCAAGATGTAGGCTTTAGAAGATATTTTAAGGAGTCAATGCAGGGAAAACTTTCAGTTTTTATTGGAAGAGGATTATATACACACAGAGATGATATAAGAGTTTCTTATCCTGTTTATGAAGGAGAAAAAATAATTGGAGTTCTTGTTTTTCAGTTTGATATAAGTGAAAATTTTAAAAAACTAATGAATATTGAAAATATAATTATGGTTCATTCCTCTGGAGGAGTTTTGATAGGCACAAAAGAACTAAGGAATAGACTGCTTTTTGATGTTTCTCCTGAAGAACTTAAAAAAGTTTATGAAGAAAAAATATTTGGAAAAGATATTCTTATACCCTCTGGATTCAAAAAAATTAATGAAAATTTATTTGAAGACTTTCAGGGAAAAAGATGGAATATTGTTAAACATAAAATTAACAAAGAATGGTGGCTTTTAAGTTTTGTAAATCTATCTTTTTATATGCAACTTAATAACATCTTTCACCTTATTTTTATTTTTATTACATTATTTTCCCACTCTATTGCTGTAAGAAATCTTGAAAAATTTAGAAATATTGTGCTTAATCTTGCTGAAGAAACAGAAGAAAAAAGAATAACTCTTGACTCTCTCAATACTGGTGTAATCTATACTGATTTTGAAGGAAAAATTAAGTATCTTAACAAAGAAGCAAGAAGACTTCTTGAACTTTCAGAAAATCCACTTGGAAAGCAGCTAAAGGACTTATTAAATTTTAAAGAAAATGAACACTCTAACTACAAAATTTTAAAATTAAAAGACAAGGAAATTCCGGTAATATATACGGAAAATCCTGTATTGATAAAAAATATAAAATTTGGCAACGTTATAACAATTCAAGATGCTACAGAAATAATTAAAAAACAAGAGTTATCAAAAAAATTAGAAAGAATGGATATACTTACAAAGATATCTGCAGAAATTGTCCATGATTTTAATAACTATCTAATGGTTCTAACAGGAAATTTATCTTTACTTAAAGAACTTGAAACATCATCAGAGAAGAGAAAAAAGATAGAAATAATGCTTGAAATCATAAAAACAATGAATACAATTATCCAAAATTTAAAGGATTTAAGTCCCGATTTTATAATAAGAAAGGAAAAAATAAATATTGTAGAGATTGTAAAAAACTCAGCCGAGTTTGTCTTAAGCGGAACAGATGTAAAATATACTATTGAATCAGAACCTAAGGTTTTCTCAATTTATGCTGACAAGACACAGTTATACAGAGTATTTCAAAACATTATAACGAACTGTAAACAAGCAATGCAGAATAAGGGAAATATACAAATAAAAATACAAAACTATATAAATCAATTTGAAACTGATGATTGGAAGAAAGGAAACTATGTCTGTATAACAATTAAAGATTCAGGACCGGGAATTCCTCCGGAATATATAGACAAAATCTTTGATCATGTCTTTACAATGAAAAAAGGAGGTAGAGGACTTGGATTGACTATAGTAAAAAATATTATAGAAAAACTAAAAGGAAAAATAGAAGTAGAAAGTATATTGGGAGAAGGAACTACCTTTAAAATATATATTCCAGCATCAAAGGATATTTAGTTTTTTAAGAGTCTCTTTAAGTTCTTCAAGAGTATAAGGTTTATTGAGAATTCCTTTAAATCCTAATTCTTCATATTCAGCAACTGAAGGATTATCAAAGTATCCGCTTGATACTAAAGCATTAGTATTTGGATCAATTCTTCTAAGTTCCTGAATTACCTTAATTCCTGACATTCCTGGCATAATAAGATCAACAAAAACAACATCAAAAAATTTCTTTGAACTTATTTGAGAAGTAAATATTTCAATTGCCTTTGTACCATCCTCAGCAGTAACTACTTCAAAATCCAAAAACTCAAGCATAGCCTTTAAAGTTTCTCTAACAAACTCATCATCCTCTACAACAAAAGCTCTCTTTCTCATATTTCGGATTATAACATAAGATTTGCGATTTTGTTATCTTTTTTGATATTTTTATTGAAATAAAAATTTTTGGAGGTAAAGAATGAAAACAAAAAAATCTGAAAAACTTTATAAAAAAGCCTTAAATCTAATGCCAGGTGGAGTTAACAGTCCTGTAAGAGCATTTAAAGCTGTAGGTGGAAATCCTCTATTCATTGCAAAGGCAAAAGGTTCAAAAATTTATGATGTTGATGGTAATGAATATATAGATTATGTTCTTTCATGGGGACCTTTAATTCTTGGACATGCTTATCCATCTGTTGTTAAAGCATTAAAGAAAGCTATAGAGAAAGGAACAAGCTATGGAGCACCAACAGAAGTTGAAATAAAGCTTGCTGAACTTATAAAAAAAGCCTTTCCATCAATGGAAAAAATTCGTATGGTTAATTCAGGAACAGAAGCAACAATGTCAGCAATAAGAGTAGCAAGAGGATTTACAAAGAGAGATAAAGTTATAAAATTTGAAGGATGCTATCATGGACATGTTGATGGTCTGTTAGTTTCTGCTGGATCAGGTGCTACAACTTTCAGTATTCCAGACAGCCTCGGAGTTCCTCAATCGTACACTTCAGAGACAATTGTTCTGCCCTTTAATAATACAGAGGCATTTAAAAATACTATCAAAGAACACTGGAAAGAAATAGCATGTGTTATAGTTGAACCAGTTGTTGGAAATATGGGATGTATTCTACCAAAAGAAGAGTTTTTACAATCCTTAAGAGAAGAAACAGAAAAATACGGAATTATTCTTATTTTTGATGAAGTTATGACAGGCTTTAGAGTATCCTTTGGTGGAGCGCAACAGTACTATGGCATTAAACCTGATCTTACATGTCTTGGTAAGGTAATTGGAGGAGGACTTCCTGTTGGTGCCTATGGGGGTAAAAAAGAGATAATGTCACTTGTAGCACCTGAAGGAGGAGTTTATCAAGCAGGGACACTTTCCGGAAATCCTATTGCAATGACTGCTGGTATTGAGACATTAAAGGTTCTTTCAAAGGCTTCTACATATAAAAAACTTGAAAAAAAGATGCAGTATCTTGAAGAAGGGCTTAGAGATTCAGCAAAAAAAGCAGGAGTAAAGGTTAAATTTTACAGAGCAGGCACAATGTTCTGTACATATTTCACCGAAAATGAAGTTGTAGATGCAAAAACAGCAAAAACTTCAGATACAGAAAAATTTAAAAAGTTTTTCTTAGGAATGCTTAAAAATGGCATTTATCTTGCACCATCTCAATTTGAAGCAGGATTTATTAGTCTTGCCCATAGCGAAAAGGATATAGAAAAAACTATAAAGGTAGCTTATAAAATATTTAAGGAACTATGAGTTTTTTAGACTATATTGATGAGGAAAGGGCTGAAGCCTACAGGCTCTTTGCATATCTTTTTATGAATATTCCTCATATTGAGCATATTGAACAGTTTGAAGTATTCGCCCAAATAAAGGTTAAGGATACTTATGAAGAAATATGTGAAGATTTTATAAATTTATTTACTAATGGAATTCTACCTAACTATGAAGCTTATTACAAAGCAGAAATTTATAAAGACAGTCCAATAAATCACTATCTTGATGATGTTCAGCACTTTTATTGGACAGCAGGAGTTGCAATAGATGAAGAGATAGATCTTCCACCAGATCATATCTCAATGGAGCTACTTTTTATGAGTTATTTAATTGAGCAAAATTTAAAGGATTTACAAATAGAGTTTGCAAAAAGACTCTGCGAATGGATACCTCTTTTTTGTGACGCTTTATACGAAAAGGCATATACAGATTTTTACAAAGAAGTTGCATATTCTCTTAAAGAGTTTGTATTATCAGAATGTGAGGGTGACAGTGAGTGAGGAGACTACTAAAAAATCCATCTTTAAGGTAATTCTTGAGGCTTCAGTCTTAGGAATTAACTTTGTTGTCTGTGTAATTATAGGAGCAGCACTTGGATATTTGATAGATAAATTTGTTTTTGTTAAAACTTTTCCTATTTTTTTTCTTATTTTTTTAGCTGCTGGATTTGTAGCAGGAGTAAAAGAAGTCTTTAGATTTATAAAAAAGGTAAACAGAACAGATGGACAAGGAAGTAATAAAGAAAATCAATAGACAAACTTTTATCTTAGTTCCATTTCTTGCCATATTATCATATCTTATATGGCAGAATGAGACAGTCGCTTTTAATGTTATTCTTGGAGGACTGATAAGCTGGCTTAGTTTAAGAGAACTTGCATGGGCTGTAAAAAAGTTTTTTGGTAAACCTTTTTTTCAACTTACTATAATTGGTTTAAGCTATATTAAGCTTGGTGCTATTTTTCTATTCCTTTGGTTTATTGCCATCAAAGGTTGGTTCAATATAAAAGGTTTGTTAATAGGATTTATAGCTATTTTGATCATCTCTACTAAAGAAGCCTATCTTTATGTAAGGAGGCAAAAATTTTGAAGTGGCAGTTTTATCTTCTTATTGCCTTAGCTCTTCTTGTAATTATGGCATTTAAATTAACAAAAGTTTTAGCTATAATAGTTGTATTATCAGTAGTTATAGTTTTTGTTATTGCCTATTTTTCAAAAAAAGGAGAAAAATATGATAAGACTTCATTTTTCAAACATTTTAGCAGAAGAAATAGGTGAAAACGGTATCTCCCTTCTTGAAATAGAAAGTGAAGCTAAGAAATCCATATCTCTTTTATCTAAAAAACCTTATAAAGAGCTTGAATTTTTAGATTTACCATTTCAGGATATCTCAAAAATTAAAGATTTTGGCAAAAAAGCAAGGGATTATGAATACTTTATCATTCTTGGAATTGGAGGAAGTGCTCTTGGACCCAAGGTTTTACTTGAAGCATTAAGCCCTTTTAACAATATAAGAAAAGAAAAAAAAGTTTTTATTTATGATAATGTTGATCCAGCCACATTTAAATATATTATAGAAATCATTGATTTGAAAAAAACCCTTATAAATGTAATATCAAAATCTGGAAGCACAGCAGAAACATTAGCTTCTTTTTTAATCTTTTGGAAAATGATAAGGGATAGAAAACTTGATGTAAGAAAACACTTTATTTTCACAACAGATCCTGAAAAGGGAAATCTGAGATTAATTGCAAATGAATATGAAATTCCATGCCTTGAAATTCCCAAAAATATAGTAGGAAGATACTCGGTCTTAACAGCTGTTGGTCTTCTTCTGGCAGAGGCAATAGGAGTAAAAAGTGAGGAAATACTTGAAGGAGCAAGAGAAATATCAGAGAAGGCTTTTAACGAAAACCTAAGTGAAAATCCTATGGCTTATCTTGCTTCATGCCTTTATCTTATGGATAAATTAAAAAATAGAAAAGTTTTAGTTTTTCTTCCTTATTCTGACAGATTAAGGACGCTTTCTGAGTGGTTCTGTCAGCTTTGGGCAGAAAGTCTTGGGAAAGAAGGAAAAGGAACAACACCTTATCCTTCTATTGGAACAACTGATCAACATTCCCAACTTCAACTATGGATGGAAGGACCTGAAGATAAAGTTATTCTATTTGTAACTGTTGAGAATCATGGATTTCAAGAGAGGATTCCTGAAGAGTTTCATAATATTGAAGGATTAAGATATCTTGGAGGACATACTCTTGAAGAACTAATAAACACTGAACAACTTGCCACTGAAATGGCTTTAAGAAAAAATAAGAAACCTAATATAAAGATAGTGCTACCAAAGATTAATTCATATTACATTGGACAGATCTTTCAGTTTTTTCAAGTTGTAACCTCTATGGCAGGATTACTCTATGGAGTAAATCCATTTACTCAGCCTGGTGTTGAGCTTGGCAAAAGACTTACCTATGGTGCCTTAGGTAAAAGAGGCTTTGAAACTGAAGGAGAAGAAGTTAAAAACTACTTAAAAAAGAAAGGCTTCATAGTTTAGTTTATTTGATGTTGTTTTCTCCAATCGGAAGGTTTCTCTTTAAGACCATCTTTTCCCCAAATGCCCTTTTGTTCCTGACGGGCAAGTCTTTGGGCTTCTACAAATAAATCCACATATTTTACATTAGGTGGAATTGTATAAAGCATTGCATATCCATTTCTTATCATCATATAGTTAATCATGTTTCCATTTTTATCCCAAACATATGCCAGAATTCTTCCATATTTATCCCTGTGTTGAACATCAAGCTCAATTTTTATCTGCCATTCACTTTCTTTAATGAGTTTTCTTAAGTAGCTTTTTGCTCTTCTTCCCCATGGTTCCTGTTCAAGTTCAGGTGCATCAATTCCTATGAGACGAACTCTTTCAGTTTTTACAAAAACTCCAAGAAAAGACTCTTTTATTATAGTTATAGTATCACCATCGTGAATTTCTGTTACTTTATAGTATTCAGGCGTTTTACTACTACAAGAAGTTAAAATATTAGTAAGCAAGAAAATAAATAATAAGACAAAAATTTTGTTTATGGCTTTTGAAAGTTTCATTTAATTATATTATAAGGCTTTTCAAAACCTTCTTGGGAGAATACTAAAAAATTATGAAAAAGTTAACTATTAAATGGCAAAGACCAAGATGTACAGATATGAAAAAGGAGCTTAAAAAGGCCTATGTTAAGTTTAGCAAAAATCCTCTAAACTCTAATCTAACATAGCCTTCTGCTCAAACAGAAAACTCTCAATGCTGTATGGAAAATAAAAAGTGTAGAACTATCCATTTTGAAGAATATGTTTATGAAATGATTCCAGAAAACTCAATAATTAAAGCTTACTTAATTAGTGCATCTTAATTAATTTTAGGAAATAAAAATTTAAGATTTTGCCTATAAAAAACTAACTAAGGCTCAATGATAAAATCTAATTTTTATCATTAGTAGGTCTTTGACAGCTACGATTCAAACAAAGAGAGTATATTTCTCCTTTTCCCTAATATTTGGAATAAAAGACTCAGTATCACTATTCTTTACAATGACTTAAAAGTTCTAATAAAAAATTCTTTTGTTCCATAAATCATTAGTTCAAAAGTAGCAAGTAAAAATAAATATGCAGAAGGATATCGCGATATTTCTCCTGAAAAAAGCTCTAAATAGGAATTTGCTAAATCTTCATACTTACTTTCTTGAACTAACTTACTTAACTAAATTGTAAGCCATCACAGAATTGCCTGATAGAAGGACTCCATATTTCTTGATTTCTTGAAATTACAACCTCTGAGTAGTAGCCAGTATGATAAAAGCCTCCTGTTTCAGAGTGCCAAAAATAAGGTATAACATCTTCAAGAAGTCTTATTGCCCTCCTTAGATAAGTAGGCATCAAAGGAACTAAGTTAATGCCCAAATTAAATATGCATAGTCATCAAGATATGCAAATACTGATGCTTCTGTATCTTTGTATACATGAAAAAGCTTACCTTCAGTGTTAAACATGATAAAAACTAAATATGCGCTTGAAAGAGCAACTACTAAGAGGAACTTCCAGTCAGTAAAAATTTTCTCATTTCTGAAAGGTTTTACTCTGCCTTCTCTTTAACCTCATCAAAAAATTATCTTCATCTGAGATACCAAAGGCTAATTTAGCAACTAAAAACTCTTTATCATTTAGGATTTCCCTTATCTCATCTAATCTCAAAAGATAGAACTCTCCTTCCTTGCCTTCAGTATCTGCATCTAATGTAGATTAAAAACCACTATTTAGACCTAATATTTCTCTTTCTAAAAATTAGGCAGTATCTTTAACAATCTTTTAAAAAAGCTATTTTTTGTTAGAGCATAAGCCTCAGTATAAACCATAATCAAAAGAGCATTGTCATATAGCATTCTTTTCAAAATGGGAAACTATCCAGTAAGACTCCGTTAAATATCTATGAAATCCACCACCAATTTGGTCATATATTCTACCTTCTGCCATACTTTTAAGAGTTTTAATAGACATCTAAAGAGCATTTTTTATCTTATGGTAAAATCTATAAAGAAAAATCATATTTAAAAACATGGAAAATTTGAAAGCTAAACCAAATCCACCAAAATCTTTATCAAACTGCTCTTTCCACTCATAGTAAGGATAATTCTTTATCTTCAACTTGATTTTTAATACCAGTAAAAGCTTCTGCTATTGAATCTGATATTTCATAAACTCTTTTTTTCTCTTTCTTTCATATCTTTACAATCTTACTGATCTTCCATATAAGTCTGTGAGATTTCATTCAATATAGATCAGTAAATGCAAGCATAAACTTGAAAGGCTTTCTTAGTGGATTTATTATATTACTTACTGAAAGTATCTTTTCTTGATAAAATCCCTTAAGTCCTGAAGCTACTCTCTTGTAATTCTTTCTGTCTGGATAGTGACAACCTATACACAGGTTGTTAAAACGTTTTTTACCAGACTCTAAATAACCCTTAAGAAGCTTTGCAAACATTGTTTTGTGTGCGAATAGTTGTTTGAAATCATTTTTTTCTCAAATGTCACCACACTGTATCCTGTTGACAAGCAAAATAAAGCTAAGTAAAGCAAAATTAAATCTAAAGCTTTGAATAAGAGTAAAACTGCCTTTTTTCACTTTAACCTAATAACTTGTTCAGCCAAAAACAAAAAATTTTTCACTATTGTTGAAGGCTTTTTAATGTATTTCATATTTGATTTTTTGACTGTCGTTGTTTAAAAATATTTTAATTAAATAATTAAGTATAAGAAGCCTAATGGAGATAAAGCTTAGCAAAATACCTAATTCTTTAGAAGAAAGAAAAAAACTTATTGAGGAAATTATAAAAACAGAAGATGAGCTTTCTGCAAGAGCAATAGGATATATTCAGAGATTAATGATAGAAAAGTTAATTGATCTTGGTTATAAACTTAGTGAGATACATCTTAATAAAAAATATGAAGTTATCGTTTCAGAAAGAGAGAAATTTGTTACATCAGTGGATATTCTTTTAATAATTGATGGAAAAGTTTTATTCGCAATTAAATGTACTCCAGCTTCAATTGAATCATGGGAAAGGTTTATGTTTGCCTTCTGTAGAGTAGTTGAACCCTATCAGATTCCCTTTGCTTTTATTACAGACAGTAAAGAAGGCATACTTATAGAAATTTTATCAGGTAAGGTAAAACAGACAATGGAATTTCCACCAAAGGATGAACTTCTAAGGAAAATCTCGTATATAGAGTTTATTCCATATGATAAACAGAAACTTCAAAAGGAAAAAAGAATACTTTATGCCTTTGACGCTATAAAGTGTTGCCCAACAAGTGATTGATGAGAATTTTGAGATTAGCTTTATGTCAGATAAATCCTGTTGTTGGTGATATTGATGGTAATCTAAATAAAATCCTTTCATTTACTGAAAGGGCTATTAATGAAAATGCTGAAATAGTTATCTTTCCTGAATTAGCCCTGACAGGCTACATTCCAGAAGATTTACTATTTTATCCCTCATTTATAAAGAAAACAAGGGAAGCAGTTCAAAGAATAATTGAAAAAGTTACAGACTTTGTGCTTATTTTGGGATTACCTCTTAAAGAAGATGATCTTTACAACTCTGCAGTAGTAATTGCTAATCGAACTTTAATAGACAGCTATCACAAGATTTATCTTCCTAACTATAGTGTTTTTGATGAAATGCGTTATTTTAAATCAGGCAAAAGAGCACCTGTTTATGAATATGATGGAGTGCTATTTGGTCTAAACATATGTGAAGACATATTTCATCCTACTTTACCAAGCCCTCTTCAGGCATATCAGGGAGCAGAGTTAATAATAAACATAAGTGCCTCACCATTTTATGTGGGAAAATATGAAAGAAAACTAAGGATGCTTTCTACAAGAGCCTATGATATGGGAGTATTTATCGTTTATTTAAATACTGTCGGCGGACAGGATGAGGTAGTTTTTGATGGAAGAAGCCTTGTTATTTCACCATCTGGCGATACAGTAGCTGTTGGCAAAGCCTTTGAGGAAGATATCATTGTAGTTGATATTGATCTTGATGAGGTAACAAGAGTAAGAATGAGAGAGCCAAAAATTAGATGGGAAACAGAGTTAAAAGATAGGGATAAAGTAAAGATTCCCATTAAAAGAAAAAGTTTTACTAATACACCTTCTTTTAAGCATAAGACAAACCACATAGAAAATCTTAAAGAGGAAGAAGAAATCTTTAAAGCTCTTATATTAGGTTTAAGGGATTATGTTAAAAAAAATGGATTTCAGAAAGTATGTCTTGGCTTAAGTGGCGGAATTGATTCTTCCTTTGTTGCATTGATAGCTACTGAGGCACTGGGAAAAGATAAAGTGAAAGGAGTTTTTATGCCTTCAAGATATACCTCTCAAGAAAGTAGAGAAGATGTTTACCAGCTTGTCCAAAATCTCGGAATTGAGATGATTGAAATTTCAATAGATAATATATTTGAGCAATACCTTAAGGAGCTTTCAAAGATTTTTAAGGGATTGCCTAAGGATATAACAGAGGAAAATATTCAAAGCAGAATTCGTGGAAATATTCTTATGGCACTATCAAATAAATTCGGCTGGCTTGTAATTACCACTGGAAATAAATCAGAAATGTCAGTGGGCTATGCAACCCTTTATGGAGATATGGCTGGTGGATTTGGAGTTATTAAAGATGTTTATAAAACACAAGTTTATAAAATTGCAAAATGGGCATCTCGGGGAAGAATTCCTGAAAGAGTATTTATTAAGCCTCCTTCAGCAGAGTTAAAACCAAATCAAACTGATCAAGATACTCTTCCACCTTATGAAATACTTGATGAGATACTTAAAAGGCATATTGAAAAATGCATGAGTGAAGATGAAATAGTTGAACAAGGCTTTGACCGGGAAACTGTAAGGAAAGTTTTAAAAATGGTTAAAAAAGCTGAATTTAAAAGAAGACAGTCACCACCGGGAATAAAGATATCTCCTGTTTCTCTTGGTAAAGATTGGAGATTTCCAATTACCAATAGGTTTGGAGGATGAGCCATCAAAATATATTCTTGAGAAAAATACGTAAAATCATAAGCAAATTTAGGGAACTAAATATTTTTACAGGATTAATTCTTTTGATAGCCTTACCATTATTAGGACTTATTGATCTATCAATAGAGAAGTTTTATGACCAATTTCATAATTATAGGCAGTCAATTAAAATTGACAATGTAACTAATCTAAATGTTGTCATTGATAACTTTATTCATAACCTTCAGAAAGAGAGAGGAATGTCTCATATGTATTTGGGAAGGTCAACTAAAAAAGCCGAGGAAGACTTGCTCTCATTTCAAAAAGA
>JBCNUV010000031.1:0-39029 GCA_039630505.1 Thermodesulfovibrio sp. | reverse complement strand
TCTGATCATAACTCTTGTACTGCGCCAATCCCTTCAACTCCAAATACTTCGTTATCGCTGCAGTCAAAGTCGTCTTACCATGATCAATATGCCCTATCGTGCCTACATTTACATGAGGCTTCGTCCTCTCAAATTTTGCCTTCGCCATTATCTTTCCTCCTTATTTTAAACTTAAAACTTTTCAAATCTTTTAAATATAAAGCCCATGACCGGTATCGAACCGGCGACCTCGTCCTTACCAAGGACGTGCTCTACCAACTGAGCTACATGGGCATAAAAAAGCGGGAAACGGGATTTGAACCCGCGACCCTCAGCTTGGAAGGCTGACGCTCTACCGCTGAGCTATTCCCGCATTTCTAATAATATATATAATAATTCAAATCACTCAAATCATGCAAATGGAGGGGGAAGGATTCGAACCTTCGAAGGCTTACGCCAACAGGTTTACAGCCTGTCCCCTTTGGCCACTTGGGTACCCCTCCTTCTCATCATTAAAGCCACCGAAGGGATTCGAACCCCCGACCCGCTGATTACAAATCAGCTGCTCTACCCGCTGAGCTACGGTGGCAATTATAAATTATAATATAAGAATTTTTAAATTAGATTGTCAACTTTTTTAAAACACAGTATAATATTTTAATTTTACCAAAATTTTTAAGGAGGGCAAACTTATGAACACAAAAGTAAAAGATATAATGAACACTAAGTTAGAGACAATAAAACCAGATGCTACAGTTTTTGATGCGATTGAGAAATTAGTAGACAAAAGAATTCGCTCTATACTGGTACTTCCAAAAGACGAAAAGGATGTATATGGAGTAATAACAGTAAGAGACATCGTCTTTAAAGTAATATCAAAAAATTTAGATCCCCAAAAGATTAAAGTGGAAGAAATTGCTTCAAAACCAATCATAAGTATAGACAAGGAAACTGAGTTAAAGCATCTGATTAAACTAATGGAAAAGTTCAACATAGCAAGAGTCTTTGTTCATGATGCAAGAGAGATAATAGGAGTCGTATCCCTACTTGATGTTCTCTCTGCAACCCTTGTTGAAAGAGCAAGGAGATATTAAAAATGTTTGAAAAAATAATATCTGGTGGAAAGTTAGAAAAAAAAGTTATAAAGGATATAAAAACCCATCTAAGGATACTTTGTTCAGCCTTAGAGTGTTTTAGAAATTTTATTTCTAATGAAGATAAAGAAGAAATATCATGTGTAATTGATCTTGAAAGAGAAGCAGACTCAATAAGAAGAGAAATTATTTCAACCATCCATCAAGGTGCTTTTCTTCCTTATATTAGACCTAATATATGCAGATTTATAGAAATGGTTGATGAAGCCTTTGATACACTTGAAGATGCTGCTTTTGAGTTTAGATATATAAAAAATGAACTCTACAAAACAATTAAAGATGAATGTGAGCAAATAGCAAAGATTAACTCTGCAATGTGTGAGATTCTTTCCATTGCTTTTGATACATTAATAGAGAAAAAAGGAGATTTAAAAGAAAAAAATCTCGCCATCAGAATATACGAAAAAAAAGTAGATGATCTCAAATTCGAAATCACTGAGAAATTAAGAAATTTAGAAATAACTAATTTCTGGGATGGCAAAATATTATCCGACTTTGTTGAGTATATTACCAAAATAAGTGATCTTATAGAGGATGCAAGCGACTATTTATATATTATTGAAATAAGCCTTAAATAAGCGCTTCAATAAATTATTTACACTAAAGAAGAGGAATGATAGAAATTGCCATAGTTGCAAGTCTTCTTATTGCTTTTGGAATAGGCTCCAATGACGCATCAAATGCTCTTAGTATCTGTATAGGAGCTGGAATAATAAAACTAAAAAGAGCAATAATTTTCTTTGGAATTCTCGTATTTGTAGGCATTCTTATTCAAGGACAAAGTGTAATGAAAACAGTTGGTAAAAATACAGTAGATGTTAATACTTCAATAGTTATAGTGGCTCTTACTATTTCTGCCATACTCATAATAATCTCTAACTGGAGAAGACTTCCTCTTTCTACACATCAAGTTATAATCGGAAGCCTTATAGGTGCTGCTTTTGCCTCTCATGCTGCTTTAAACATATCTTCTGTCATCAAAATAATACTTTCTTGGATAGTATCACCATTTTTAGCTATGGGATTTTCATTTTTCATCTATAAAACTCTTGAGATGACAGTTTCAAAATTTCCTTTTTTTAGGATTGAAAAAATCTTAAGGGTTTTACTTTTATTAAGTGGAGCTTTAATTTCCTACAACACTGGTGCAAATGAACTTGCTACAGTGCTTGGTCCTGTAATCCACTCAGAAGTTGAAATTAATAAAATAATATTGTTTTTTATTGCCTCATTTATGGTCTTTTTGGGAGCAATCCTTCTAAGCCATAGAGTAATTGAAACTGTAGGAAAAGGAATTACTACCTTAGATCCATACTCTGGTTTTGCTGCTCAGTTTGGAGGAGGTGCAACTGTCTTGCTTTTCACCTTTCTGGGAATGCCTATATCAACTACATACTGTATAATAGGTGGAATAAGCGGAGTAGGATTAACAAAAGGTGTTAAAACTGTTAAATTTGGACTTTTGAGAAAAATCGCAATTAATTTTGTCCTTACACCTTCTTTAGCCTTTTTATTTGGATATATCGTTACTAAACTAATTTATTCCTAAGTAGTTTTTTATTATTGATACAGCCTTAGGGATTGCTGACTCTACGGAAGGACTACACTGTCTACTAAGAGTATCCACATCTTGTACTTCTATTCCTATGATTTTAATATCCTTAGGCATTTCTTCAGGAAATACTGAGTAACCAATTCTAATTATCTCAAAAATTGAAAAATTGTGAGTACCACTTGCATAGACATTACCCCAAAAATTAACATCAAACTCAATGATACTGCCAGGTTCTCTTCCTGTCTTTACTCCGTCTACAATAATAGCTTTTTCATATCCTAAAAGACAATCAATAAGATTAAAACCTATATTAAAAAGCATTACTGTGTCAACAATTCCTTCAAATTTTTCAGCAACTTTAAGTCCTACTGCATCATCTTTAAAATTAGGATTACCAATACCAATAACAACCCTTTTCATCTTAACTCAAAGATATTTAAGTATGAAAGCGGAGGGAGATACCCTCCGCTTTAAAAAAGAGGTTTTTAAGCTAACTCATAGTTTCTAAGACTCTTTATAAGCTCTCCGTGATGGTCTATTATGTCTATTCTTATAGGAATCCTTCCAGGAAGTGTATGAGTAGAACATGCAAAGCAAAGGTCATATGGACGATAAGCAATCTCAATTAGATTGAGAATTCCATCATCAACTTTACCATTCTTAATAAAGTGCTGAGCTGCTCTTTTTACAGCTATATTCATAGCTCCTTTATTATGAGTAGTTGCAACAATCAAATTAGCATCGGTAACTATTCCTTTATCATCAGTTCTGTAATGATGAATAAGCACTCCTCTTGCTGCTTCAACAATTCCTACACCCTCACCAACAGGCTTTCCAAGTTCCTGACGAACATTAGGATCTGTAATGCTTTCATCAGAAGCAATCTGTTTTACCTTCTCTGCAGCATGCATAAGCTCAATTGCCCTTGCCCAATGATAAGCTAAAGTATGATGAACTGGCTTTTGACCGAAGGCAGCAAGCATTTTTTCATATGCTTCTTGTGCCAAAGGTGTATCAAATCCACTTGATACATTAAATCTTGCAAGAGGTCCAACACTGTAAATGCTTGTTCCATCACCATCAACAAGGCCGTTCCATCCAAGTTTTTTAAGATATGGTGCTTTCTGATATGTCCATGGTAAAGTCCTCTCAGCTATGTAGTCAAGATACTCTATTCCTTTAAATCTGCCCAATTCATTTCCTTTTGTATCAATAATCTTCTGGGTTCCATCATAGTATGCAATTTTATCATTTTCATCAACAGTACCAATATAGTTAGTGACTACCTTGTAGACATCTCCTTTTACAAGATCCATATACTCTTTGTTCTGAAGAACAACTTTATCAAAGACATCTAAGGTTAGTTTTGCAAGCTCTATACAGTCATCAGCACAAGCAAGAATCTCCTTTCTTTCTTCTTCAGTTATTCTCTTTGACCAACCTCCAGGAATCGCTGCCACTGGATGACTTGGTCTACCAGAGGTAATCTCAAAGATCTTAACAGCTGAGTATCTTTTCTTTAAAACAAGTCTTCCAACATCTGCACCAACTTTAAGAATAAGACCTACCAAGTTTCTTTCAGCAGGTGATGCTGTAGGACCACATACAAAATCTGGAAAACTAAGAGCATAAAGAATTCCTGTATGGTCTTCTACATAGTGTGCATGATAGAAGAGTTCTCTAATTTTTTTAGCAGTTGGAGTAGGCTCTACTCCATATACTGCATCTGCAGCCTTCACTGAGGCTGTAAAATGTACACCCCTTCAGACTCCACATATAGTACTTACAGTCCGTGGAACCTCCTCAATAGGCATTCCAATAAGAAACTTTTCATATCCCATAAACTCAACAACTTGCATAAAGACATTATCTACATTTCCTTGTTCATCAAGGAATATTGTTATTTTTCCATGGCCCTCAAGCCTTGTCATCGGATTAATCTCAATTTTCTTCATCCCTTTCCCCCCTTCTGGGTTATTTTTCTATCTTAGCTCTTTAATCTCTTGTATGGAAAAGAGCTTGGTAGAGTATATCTGTAAAATAGATGTATCGGATCAGGAATCTGTTCAACAAGTTCTTCATTTTCAAGCATACTTGCAATAGCACTGATGGCACGTAAACTGTAATCCTTAACTCCCGGGATTGGTCCACCACAGCCTCTACATGGAACATTTGCTGCTGGACATTTAGAGCCACAGTCTCCCTGGGTTACAGGTCCTAAACATAGATATCCTTCCTCAAGAAGACAACCATCTTCACTTGGTACACCCTCAATGGTTCTCTTTACAGTAGTTGCAAACTTCTTTGGTTTGCCCTGCAAAACAGGATTTCTACCACAGACTTCACATACAGCTTTACCCATTGTTATCCAAGAACCAGGCGGTGGAAGTTGCCCTGAAAGAAGTGCTGTAAATGCTTTCTTTACATGTTCATAATGAGGAGGACATCCTCCAATATAGTAATCCACATTTACCACTTGATTAAGAGGTCTTGCATACATGAGAGATGGAAGTGTTAACTCATATTTACCATCTAAGGTGATGCTTGTTTGAGGCAGTTCTTTGTTTGGATTATCAGTACTTAAAGTATCTATGTATGCTTTTTCAAGCAGTTGCTGTGTTGTATATAGGTTTACAAGACCCTTAATGCCTCCATTAGTGGCACATATTCCAAAGGCTATAAGAGTCTTACACTTTTTTCTCATTACATGAGCTATGTGCTCATGTTCGGAGTTTCTAATATTTCCAGATATTAATCCCACATCTATTGAACCATCAGGCATTGCCTCTAAATCTTTGTATTTTGCATCTGCTACTGTTGGTGCCCAGAAAACAATATCCACTGCTAAAGCAACATCTACTAATGTTTCTGATAAATCTACTACTGCAATATCACATCCACCACAACCACCAGCTAAGTAATATGCAAGCTTAGGCTTACTCATTATGCCCCTCCTTTCATAGGATTTGGTCCAAGTTCTCTTATTCTGGCATCAAAAGCTGTCATTGTCTCAGCAAATTTTTTACCTTCACTTCCTGATATCCATTCAAGTTGAACTCTATCAGGATCTACTCCAAGTTCTGTAAGAGCCCTCTTTAAAAGCTTAAATCTTCTTATTGCTTTATAGTTACCTTCTTTATAATGACAGTCACCAAAATGGCATCCACCTATGAATACTCCATCAGCACCTCTTTGCAATGCCTCTGCAATAAACTCAGGTTCTACTCTTCCACTACAAGGCACTCTTATTATATGAACTGTAGCCGGATAATAATAGCGCAGGCTTCCTGCCAAATCAGCACCTGCATAAGTACACCAATGGCAGGCAATAACGATAAGTCTTGGCTCCCATGCCATCTTAATTACCTCCTTTTATCTTTTGTATTACTCCATTCAATGGAATTATTGCCAATGCTGTAGCTTTCTCAACTTCTGCACCAAGAGCAATTGCTACAAGCTGAGCTATATGTAACGCAGGAATCTTATAATTTATCTTCTTTTGCTCTATAAGCAAGGACTGTCCTGCATCAAACTGCATAAGACAGGAACTACATCCTATAACATTTACATCTGGATCAACCTCTGCCTTTATACTGTCAAGCTTCTTTTTAAATAAAGCAAGAGATTTGTCCGGAGCATTTGATCTTAATGCACCCATTCCGCAGCAGTCAGTAATAGTTGAATAATAAGGTGCTACACCACCAAGTGCTTCACATATTTCTCTCATTCTTTTTGGAATAAATACATTGTCTTCATTGGCAGGGAAGGCTCTGCTGGGCCATAGATTATGGCATCCTGTCTGAATAGCACACTTAAGTCCATTTAGATTGTATTTTGCTTTTTCCTTTAATTTATCTAATCCTATTTGCTCATACAAAAAGTTTGTAACATTCCAAACTTTTACATTTCCACTGTATTTTCTACCAACTTTTGCTAAAACTTCGTCTACTTTTTTCTTAATCTCAGGATGTTTTTTCATATAGTAGTTTGCCTCATTTTGAACTCCATAACATGAGCCACATCCTGTAATCATATCCACACCCTTTTCCTCAGCAATACTTAAGTTCCATGCTGAAGCAACTGCCCATTCAAAAATACCCAATGAAGGCATGGTACCATATGCTGGACAACATGCAGCTCCTTCCATCTCAACAATTTCAACATCCAAGGCATTTAATAGAAATCTAAGAGAGTATTCAACATCAGGTCTATTAAATGGAATATTACAACCTAAAAAAAGTCCTATTCTTTTCATCTTATCCTCCTTAAGTAAGAGGGAATGGTGCAATTTCTTCCAATATTGTATTTCTTAATAGTTCTTGATACTTCTTTCTCATCTCTTCAAAACTCAATGCAGTAGGAGGTTTTTCTGGTAAACCTGCTTTCTTCCTTCTTTCTTCAAAGCCTTTTGGAAATACAGCATGTCCAAATCTATAAAGATTTCTAAGTCCTTCATAGGTATTTGCTGGGCAAGACTCTACCCTAATAGCTGCTCTTCTTACAGCCTGAATAACCTCATAAGGTTTTATATCCATAGGACAGACTTCTACACAACGGTTACAAGACTGACAAGCCCAAACAGATGAATCCTCAAGAAGTATATCTCTTAATCCAAGGTTAGCTGCATGAATAATTCTCTTAATGTAGTATTCCAAGCCTGATAAAGCCATTGGACATGTAGCTGCACATTTTCCACACTGTATGCACTCTCTAAGTTCATCTGCACCTAATTCCTCTAACTCTTTTACAAAATTTTCATCTGAATTAGTAAGATCAATTACATTTACACGAACTTCTTCCATTTTTTCCTCCTTTTGTTTTTATGGTTCTGTTAATGCTTCAATTTGTGCCATTATCTGCTCAGTTGTAAATCCATGGAAGGTGATTGCTCTTGATGGACAAGCACTGGCACAGACTCCACATCCTGCACATAATGCAGGTTCAATATATGCCTTTTCTTTACCTTTGTACTCAACTATTTTGATGGCAGTATATGGACAAAGTGGTACGCATACTCCACAGCTACTGCATTTATCTCTGTCAACCTCAGATATTATAGCTTCAAACTTAATCTTTCCAGGTATTACAAGAGCAGCTGTCGCTGCTGCTGCTGCACGAGCTTGAGCAATCGATTCAGGAATATCCTTAGGTCCCTGTACACATCCAGCAATAAATACACCTCTTGCTTGAGTTTCAACAGGATAAAGTTTTGTATGAACTTCTCTCAAGAACCCTTCTCTTCCACAAGTTGCTGTAAACATGCTTCCTAATTCTTCAATACCATCTGGTGGTTCAATAGCAGTAGCAAGAACAACCATATCAGCTTCAAGTTCAACAGGTGAGCAAAGATCTGAATCAAATCCTCTTACTCTAAGTTTTCCATTAGGTTTAACATCCACTGCAGAGACTCTTCCACCTTTTATTATCTTTGCTCCAAGCTCTCTTGTATATACATAAAACTCTTCAAAGTCCTTTCCTGCTGTTCTAACATCTATGAAGAATAGGAAGACCTTTATATCAGGATATTTTTCCTTAATTATTCTTGCATGTTTGAGCATATACATACAGCATACCTTTGAACAGTAAGGATGATATCTCTCATCACGGCTTCCAACACAGGAAATCATAGCAATTGTTTTAGGCTTTGTTCCATCTGATGGTCTTTTAAGTTCTCCACCAGTTGGTCCTGTTGCAGAAAGAATTCTTTCAAACTCCATAGAGGTTATTACATCTGGATGATGAGGAGAATACTCTTTAAAGTGATGCTTTGACATAGGTTTGAAGCCTGTTGCAATTATAACTGCTCCAACTTTAATATTTACATATTCATCTTTATCATCAAACTTTATAGCATTTGCAGGACATCCTTGTATACCCTTTGGTGGAATACCTTTTTCACAAATCTGACAGGCTGGTTTACCTGTTTTTTCAAGTGATTTAAAATAAAGACAATTTGCTCTATCAATTACTGCTTTCTTTGGTACTGCTTGAGGATACTCAATATAAGCAGCTCTTCTTTGATCTAAACCAAAGTTATACTCATTTGGAACTCTTGCTGGACAAATCTCTGTACATACACCACAGCCTATGCATTTATCCCAATCAACATACTTAGCTTTCTTTTTGATACGGATATCAAAGTTACCTACATAACCTTTAACCTCATCAACCTCTGCATAGGTGATGAGTTCTATATTTGGATGCTGGGCGACCTCGCCCGTCTTAGGTGTAAGTATTCAAGCAGAACAGTCCATTGTAGGGAAGGTTTTATCAATCTTAGACATATTACCGCCAATAGATGGCTGTTTCTCCACAAGATAGACCTTTAAACCCATGTTTGCAAGATCAAGAGCTGCAAACATACCTGCAATTCCACCACCAATTACCAATACAGACTTTTCCATGTCTTCATATCTATCCTCAAGAGGCTCATTGAGTCTTACTTTTGCTACAGCACTTCTTATAAGTCTTTTTGCCTTCTCAAGAGCTCCTTCTTTATTATGCCAATGAGGCCAACTGTCTTGGTCTCTTATGTTAGCCATCTCAAGAAGATATCCATTGAGTCCTGCATCCTCTACAGCCTTCTTGAAAATGGGACCATGAGTTCTTGGTGTACATGCTGCTACTACAACGCGATCAATTGCTCCACTTTTAATATCTTGTTTAATTAAATCTTGTCCAGGGTCAGAACACATAAAAACATAATTTTTGACCAATACAACATCAGGAAGTGTTTCTACATATTTCTTCAGTTCTTCAATATCAATGGCGCCCTTGATGTTCTCCCCACAGTGACACAGATAGACCCCTACTTTTGCCATTTTAGACCCTCCTTTGAATAGATTTTTATTGTGGTTTAACCTTTTTACCATTTTTTTCAAAATTTGTCAAGAGGTTTTTTAAATAATCTATAAAACATTGATTTTTTATAATTTTTTATGCTATTGTTTTTTTTGTTGCCGGTGTGGTGGAACGGCAGACGCGGCGGACTCAAAATCCGCTGGGAGCAATCCCGTGTGGGTTCAAATCCCACCACCGGCATATCTGTTTTTCATTCTATCAGAACCCCTTGTAAAAATATTAAAAATAGGTATAATTTTAATGTATAAAATTTATAAAACAATTTTCGGGGGTGTAATATGGATTTTGAAAAGATAACACAGATTGTAGAAATTAAAGACGGCAAAGTGGTTATAAAGGATAAAGAAAAAGTAAGACAAGAAATCGACAGTCTTATATTTGATGCAGTGTTTGAAGAAAAAGATGAGTTAAAAACTAAAAAATTACTAATCATAAAAGAAATTGCAAAAGAAATGGGAGCTATTCCTTCATCAATTCAGGGACTGTATGAAGAGATGGGAAAGAACTTCCTTGGATTTACAGTTCCTGCAATTAATATTAGAGGCCTAACCTATGATGTAGCAAGAGTTATTTTCAGAAAGGCTATAGAGAAAAATGTGGGTGCCCTTATATTTGAAATTGCTCGCTCTGAGATAGGTTATACAAAACAAAGACCTCTTGAGTATTCAGCCTGCGTTTTAGCTGCTGCAGTAAAAGAAGGATTTACAGGTCCTGTATTTATTCAGGGTGATCACTTCCAAATAGTAAGAAAATATTTTGAAAAGGAACCAGATAAAGAAATAGATTATGTAAAAAGTTTAATAAAAGAGGCTATTGATGCAGAGTTTTATAACATTGATATTGATACCTCTACTTTGGTTGACCTAAGCAAAGAAACAGTATATGAACAACAAAGACCTAATTTTGAAAACACTGCTCTTTTAGCTGAATATGTAAGAAGCCTTGAACCTCCAGGAATTACCATATCAATTGGTGGTGAAATAGGAGAAATAGGTGGTAAAAACTCTACTCCAGAAGAGGCAAGAGCCTACCTTGATGGATTTAAAGAAGTATATAAAGGGAAAAAAGGACTGAGTAAACTCAGTGTGCAGACAGGAACAAAACATGGTGGAGTGGTACTACCTGATGGAAGTATTGCACAAGTTAAGATTGATTTTGAGACTCTAAAAGTTCTCTCAGAGCTTGTTCGCAAGGAATATGGACTAAGTGGATGTGTTCAACATGGAGCAAGCACACTGCCTGAGGAAGCCTTCGATAAGTTTCCAGAAACCGGCACATCAGAAATCCATCTTGCTACAGGATTTCAAAATATAATCTATGACAGCAAGCATCTACCTGAGGATTTTAGAAAAATGATATATGATTTTCTGAAACAACAGTTTGCCTCTGAATGGAAAGAAGGACAAACAGAAGAACAGTTTATATACAGTACTCGCAAAAAGGGATTTGGACCATTTAAGAAACAATGGTGGAGCCTTCCTAAGGAAGTAAAAGAGCCTATAATGCAAGAGCTTGAACAAAGATTTGAACTCTTATTTGAGAAGTTAAAAGTCTCTAACACTGTTGATATCGTAAGGAAAACTGTCTGTCCAGTAAAAGTTCCTGTAAAGATAGAAATTTAGGGGGACTTATATGGAGACAGTTGGAATAATTGTAGGCGGAGGACCTGCTCCAGGGATAAATGGAACAATAAGTGCTGCAACAATTGAGGCAATAAATCAAGGTAAAAAAGTTTTAGGAATAAGAGGAGGGTTCAAACCTCTTTTTGAAGGTAATCTAAAATGTGCAATACCTCTTACTGTTGATGATGTATCAAGAATACATACTATGGGAGGATCAATTCTTAGGACATCTCGTGAACATGCAGAGAAAGTTAAAGAGAAATTTCCTGTTTTAATGGATACATTAAAAAAATTAGGAATAAAATACTTACTTACAATAGGCGGAGATGGAACACTCTTTATGGCAAACTGGATAGAAAGAGAAGCACGAGGTGAAATTAATGTTGTTCATGTACCTAAAACTATTGACAACGATATACCTTTGCCAGGTGGAGTTCCTACATTTGGATATGAAACTGCAAGACATTGGGGAGTTGAGATAGTAAAAAACTTAATGGAAGATGCAAAAGTTACATCAAGATGGTATTTTCTAACAATAATGGGAAGACATACAGGACATTTAGCCTTAGGAGTAGGAAAGGCAGCAGGAGCCACTCTGACTATAATTCCTGAAGAGTTTCCAGAGGATAAAATATCTTTTAAAAAAGTTGCAGATATTCTTACAGGCTCTATTATAAAAAGATTGAGCATGGGAAGAGATCATGGAGTTGCTATCTTAGCAGAAGGACTTGCAGAAAAATTTGATCCAGAAGAGTTAAGTGAGTATGAACAACTTGAAAGAGATGAAACAGGAAGAGTTCGTCTTAGTGAGATTCAACTTGGAAGAATAATGAAAAACTTTGTAAAAAAATCTCTTGAAGAAATGGGTATTAAAATAACAATCGTTGACAAAAACATAGGCTATGAACTAAGATCTGCTAATCCAATTCCCTATGATATTGAGTATACAAGAAACCTTGGATATGGAGCAGTTCGCTATTTATTGAGAGGTGGCACAGGTGCAATGATAACTTTTGAAGAAGGACATCTTCGCCCAATTCCCTTTGTTGAACTTATAGATTACAAAACAGGTAAAGTAAAAATAAGAAAAGTAGACATTACATCTGAAAACTATGAAGTGGGAAGAAAGTATATGATAAGGCTTGAGCCAGAGGACTTTGAAGGTGAAAGACTTAAAATACTTGCTTCAGTTGTAAATATGACTGAAGAGGAGTTTAAGAAAAGATTTTTCTATGTCACCACATGACAGAGCAAGAAAAAATAAAAAAGAGTTTGTTCCCATAGACTGGGAAAGAGCAGAAAAAATTAAGGAAGTTTTACACTATCTTTACGAAATAAATAAATTTGTCCCAATTATAGTTGAAGGCAGAAGAGACAAAAAAGCCTTACGTGATATAGGTTTTGATGGGGAAATAATTACTATTCACAGCGGAAAATCATTATATGAGTTTTCAGAGACAATAGCCAACCGTTTTGAAAAAGTTGTTCTACTTATTGATTGGGATGAAAAAGGAGAAGAGCTTTACTCAAAGATAGGTGAAAATCTACAGGGAATGTGGGAGGATTTTGCATCAATAAGAGAGATTTTGAAAGTTCTTTGCCAGAAAGAAATATTAGAAATAGAGGAAATTCCATCACTTTTTCAAAGAATAGCAGGTAAAAGCCTTGATGTAAGAGAATGGCAACAGTAGACTTAGGAAAAGAAGGTGAAAAATTAGCAATAGATTATTTATTATCAAAAGGTTATAAAATTCTTGAAAGAAACTTCCGGACAGTCTTTGGAGAAATTGATATAATAGCAAAGCATAAAGACTTCATTGTAATTATAGAAGTAAAGACAAGAATGTCAAAAAAATTTGGCAAACCTGAGCTTTCAGTAAACTATAAAAAACAGCAAAAACTTAAAAAATTAGCCCTTTACTATCTCTCAAAAAAGGGAAAGGAACATCCCGTAAGATTTGATGTAATAGCCATAAATGGAAAGAAAATTGAACATATTGAAAATGCCTTTTACTAAAACTACTCTTTTATTGAGTAATAAAGCTTAATTGATACAAAGCCAAAAATTAAAGGCGTAATCCATGGTGAAAGGAAAGAGGGAAGAATTTTTGAATAACCCATGAACATAAATAATGAGTACAAAAGCCAGTAAAATATCGTTATTACAAGCCCTATTCCAAAAATTATTATACCACCTGATGTAACTCCAGTTTTTGTCTTTGAAAAAAGAAATATAAATCTTTCATAAGCACCAAGAGGCAGAGACATTCCAAGGACCATCATAAAGAAAGTTACAAAATTATAGGAAAGCTTACCACTTATATCAGTATCAATCTTTGGATTGTTTAGCCCTATTTTTTTTAACTCTTTTGTCTTCTGAATAAGTTCAGAAATACCAAATTCTTCAATTTTCTTAATATCTTTAAAAGCTGCAATAGAAATTTTTATATTTACTGGATAATTCATTGAATCATATTTTTGCACTTTTCCAGTTGAAAAATCATAAACAGTACATTTTTTAAGAATCCAATCTTTTTGTTGTATCTCTACCTGTTGAGCATCTATTCTTTTGACCAAGATATCATTTTTTATGACAAATATCCTTACTTCCTCTGCCCTTTTTTGTTGTTGAAAAAAACTGCCAATTCTTATTACTGTTCCATCTTTGTCTCTGACAAAAATATCCCTTTCTACATAAACCTTTCCTTTCTGAGTAAGCTCTTCAATCATAATATTTAGTTTTTTTATAAACGCTGGCTGGACAAACTCTCCGAATATAAAGCCTAAAATAGAGATAATAACTCCCAAAACCAAAAAAGGCTTCAGAATTTCTCTTAGCTTTCCACCAGATACAGATAAAATCAAAAACTCTCGGCTTCTTACTCCTATTGAAAATACAAATAGTGAACTTACAAGAGTAATAAAAGGTATCAAGTAAAAAATATAACGAGGTATGCTGTATAAGGTAAACTCAACAAAAAAAATAAATGAGGGATTATAAGGCATAAAATCATCTATTTTCTCAATAAGTCCAACAATTGAAAGCAAAAGAGACATTGAAAAAAGCAAAACCAAAAAGACTCTTAAAAAATCTTTTATGTAGGTCTTACATACAATATTTATCTTCATTGATTTACTTTCTAATTCTGTTATACATGAAAAAAGCTAAAAATGCCATGACTGTAAAAGGCATAAAGGAACCAACCTCTGCAGATACCTTTCCTGCTCTTGCAAGATTAGCTCCATATATCATTAGAGTATAGTAAAAAGCAAAAATTCCAAGTCCAACTGTAACTCCACCAACTCTTCCACTTTTTCCAACAATAAGACAAAGTGAAGGAGCTAAAAAAACACTTACTATGCAAAGAAGTGGCAAAGCTAATCTTTTGTATAGCTCAAGTTTATAATCAATAACCTTTTCTTTTTCTGTCTTAATCTTCCATATAAGCTCAAAAAAGGAAAGTTCACTATTTTTTTTTGCTATTGTATCTATATTTGGTGTAAGCTTAAAGATATACTCTTTAAAGATCACTTCATTTAATGAATCTCCTCTATTAAAGTAGGCTCTTCCATCTAATAAACTCAAGTTTATGTTTTCCTTTTCCCTTTTTATTATTCCTTCCTTTGCAATTATTATTTTTGTATCTCTTTTTCTCTCATCAAAGATTATTACCTCTTTAAGATGCAGTTTTTCTGGTTTTTCCTTAACAAAGATTGTTATATTTTTAAATCCTTGATTAAAAACACCCTCCTCTAATCCAAGAGGTGCTCGTTCTGCAAGAACATTCAAAATTCTCTCTCTTACAAGACTTACTCCCATTGGTGCAAAATAAAAACTCATCAAAGTAGCAAATAAAAATGCTATTAATCCAATATATAAAGCAGGCTTAAATGTGTTTTTATATGGCATTCCACTTACCATAATAATAATCATCTCATTGTCTGCCTGAATTCTTCCATATGTAAGCAAAACACCAAGAAGTAAAGCCATAGGAGTTGTAAATACAAGTAATTGAGGCTGCATAAGAAGTATAAGAAATAAAAGATTTATTAAATCTATTCCAACAAAAGTAAATGTAATGCTTAATTTAAAGAGTTTTTCAATTATTAAAACAGCATTTAGAAAGGCAATTGAAATTCCTATGTTCTGAAGTAGTTCACGGATTAAAGAGCGATATATAATTTTCATTAAAAAATGCCCTTTTTGAGAATGTCATGAATGTGCAATAAGCCTTTTAGTTTTCCATCACTGTCTGGAACAACAAGGCTTGTTATTGAGTATTTTTGCATTACTGAGAGTGCTACTGCTGCAAGTTCATCTTCACTTATAGTTTTAGGATTTTTAGTCATAATCTGGGATGCTTTTAAATCAAAAAGCTCTTTTCCGTATTTTTGAACACCTCTTCTTACATCACCATCAGTAATAATCCCAAGAATTTTTTTATCTTCATCAATAACAACTACAACTCCAAGTCTCTTTGATGATATCTCCAATACAGCATCAATCATAACAGTATTAGGAAAACACACTGGAAGTTCATCTGCTGTATGCATTAAGTCTTTAACTTTTGTAAGCATTCTTCTTCCAAGAGAGCCTCCTGGATGGAAAAAGGCAAAATCCTCTTTTTTAAATCCATTACGCATAATAAGAGCAACTGCCAATGCATCACCCATAGCTAAGGTTGCTGTTGTAGAGGCAGTGGGAATAAATCCGAATGGACAAGCTTCTTCCTTTACAGAAACATCCAAGACAACATCAGCTTGTTTAGCCAATGTTGATTGAGTATTTCCAGTAATTGCAATAATCTTTACATTGAAATACTTTAAAAAGGGAATAAGCCTTATTATTTCATCAGTCTCGCCACTATTTGATATCGCTACAACCACATCATCCTCTGTAACCATACCAAGATCACCATGAATTGCCTCTGCAGGATGCATAAAAAAAGATGGTGTACCTGTTGATGCCAAGGTAGCTGCAATTTTTCTACCAATAAGTCCTGATTTTCCAATACCTGTTACAACAACTCTTCCCTTTGAGTTATGTATTATCTCCACAGCCTTTAAGAAATTCTCATTAATTCTTTCTTTAAGTGCTTGTAGGGATTCTGCTTCAATAGTGAGAACTCTTTGAGCTATCTCTATGAGATTTTTCATAAGTTTTATTTTAAGAGAGTTGGTTGATTAAATTCAAATAATCTTCATTTTTCCAAAATCAAAAAAAGATCACCATCTACAAGATTATCTATGAGTTGATATTTATCTGTTAATCTTTTTGCAAATACTTCAAGCTCTTCCTTGCTGAAATAGGCTAAGCCAATATCCTTAAGTTTCGTATTCTTGTTAAGACATGTAAGTATAAGTTTCTCATTTGTATGATTAAATAGAATTTCCATACATCTTTGCATAAGCTCTTTTAAACCATGCACTGCAAGATTAAATACTCCAATTGCAATTGTATAGTTGAAAGTTCTTTCTAAGGGTTCTAATTCAATATCCTTAACATAAAAAATTTTTTTAGAATATTTTTTTACTGCAAGCTCTACAAGTGAAGGATTTATATCCACTCCAGTGTAGTCGCATTTTATATTTTTTTCCTTTAAAAAGCCGTAGAAATCGCCTTTGCCACAGCCAAAATCAAGAAGGCTTTTTCCTTCAGGATTAATGAGTTTAACAACTGCTTCATATCTAAGGATCTGTCCTTTCGGAGTCCATCCAACAGCCTCAGGAGAATCTTTAAAATGAATAAGTCTTTTGTTAAAAAAATCAATCACATACTCCTTTGCAAGCTCATCCATATGAATATCCTTATTTTAGTTTCCTTAAGGATACAAAACCTCCTAAGAATATCATCTATGTTATACTAAAAAATGCATATAATTCCAGCAATTGATCTAAAAGATGGTAAATGTGTAAGACTTCGTCAAGGAAAATTTAATGATGTAACCGTTTATTATGAAAAACCTGAAGAGGCTGCTTTAAGGTGGTATCAAGAAGGCGCAAAAATTCTTCATGTTGTAGATCTTGATGGAGCAAAAGAAGGTAAAATCAGAAATCTTTCCTCAATAAAGAAAATAAGAGAAGTTTTTAAAGGAGAAATAGAAGTAGGAGGAGGTATAAGAAGATTTGAAGATATAGAAATGCTCTTTTCTTTAGGCATTGATAGAGTAATTTTGGGAACAGTTGCTGTAAAATCTCAAGATTTTGTAAAAGAAGCATGTGAAAGATTTCCACATAAAATCATCATAAGTATTGATGCAAAGGATGGATATGTGGCAGTAAAGGGCTGGTTAGAACTTACAGAAATTAAAGCCACAAAGCTTGCTTTAAAGATGCAGGATTATGGAATATGGGGAATAATATATACAGATATAATGAGAGATGGCATGCTTACAGGTCCCAATACTGAAGCAATACGAGCTTTGGTAGAGGTAGTAAAAGTTCCTGTAATAGCATCTGGGGGTATTTCCTCACTTGAAGACATAAAAAAACTTAGCGAAATTCCAAATCTATGGGGTATAATAACTGGAAAGGCAATATACTCAGGTGCAATTAGTTTAAAAGAGGCAATTGAAAGATTTAGTTAAATGAGACTAATAAAAATATTAGTAGAGAAAAACGTTGGTAAAAGTTGTGAATTTCTTAATGATGATGTTCTGAGAAAAAGCAAGTTTTCTTTAATACAGGAAAAACTGTGGAGTAACCTATGCTTGCAAAAAGAATAATACCTTGTCTTGATGTTAAAGATGGAAGAGTAGTAAAAGGAGTTAATTTTTTAAATCTTAAAGATGCAGGTGATCCTGTAGAAAATGCCCTTTATTATGATGAGGAAGAAGCCGATGAGCTTGTATTTCTTGATGTAACAGCATCGCATGAAAAAAGAAAAATAATTATTAATGTGGTTGAGAAAACTGCATCAGTGGTATTTATGCCTCTTACAGTAGGTGGTGGCATAAAAACTATTGATGATATAAGAGATTTACTTAATGCCGGTGCTGACAAAGTTTCCATAAACACAACAGCTGTAAAGGATCCATATTTTATTCAAAGGGCCTCAATCCGCTTTGGTTCCCAATGCATAGTTATTGCTATAGATGCAAAAAGAGTTGACAAAAACTTTAATCCGAAAGCTTATCCTTCTGAAAAATGGTTTGATGATAAAGAACTAAAAGATGTTCTTTACAGAGAAGACACCCGATTTGTTCTTTCCACTTATGGAGGAAGACTTATAAGACCAATTGATGCAATTGAGTGGGCAAAAAAAATGGAAAAGTTTGGTGCAGGAGAGATTCTTCTTACAAGCATGGACAGAGACGGAACAAAGGAAGGATATGATATAGAGCTTACAAAGGCAATTGTTGATGCTGTAAGTATCCCAGTCATAGCCTCTGGAGGTGCAGGCACACTTGAACATCTATATGAAGCCTTTGCCTATGCCAAGGCAGATGCAGCTTTGGCAGCATCTATATTTCACTTCAGAGAATACTCAATAAGAGAAGCAAAGGAGTTTCTAAGGCAAAAAGGAATTCCAATAAGGCTATAATTATGGATTTGAGAGACTTTATAAACTTGACAATGTCTAAACATAATAAGATAAAATTCAATGAATTACAAAGATACAGGAGGCAATAATGACAAAATCAGATCTTGTTAACTTTATCTTTGAGAGAGTTGGGCTACCAAGAACAGAGATTCAAAAAATCGTAGAGATAGTTTTTGATACAATAAAGGAAGCTTTATTAGAAGAAGAAATAGTAAAGATATCAGGTTTTGGAGTTTTTACAGTAAAAAGAAAGGGAAGCAGAGTAGGAAGAAATCCAAAAACTATGCAGATTGTAGAGATTAAACCAAGAAAAGTAGTCACATTTAGGCCAAGTGAACAGCTAAAACAGGCTCTTCAGAAAAATATAACCTAAGATGGGAGAAGCCTTAAAGAAAGAGTTACCATTTAAGATTTTTTATAAAATTGGAGAAACAAGCAGAATTGTTGGTGTAGAACCATATGTTTTAAGATATTGGGAAACAGAGTTTCCTTTTTTAAAGCCAAAGAAGACAAAAAGTGGTCAAAGGTTGTATACTAAAAAAGATATAGAAATTATTCTTTTAATAAAAAAAATGCTTTATGAAGATAGATATACAGTAGAAGGTGTAAGGCAAAAATTGGCAAGTAAATTAATTAACAGCGAAGAAATCTCAAAGGAAAAATCATCCAAGGAAGAAATAATAGAAAAAATAAAACATAGGCTTAAAGAGATTTTAAAAATGCTTTCTTGAATCGGGGCGTAGCGCAGCCTGGTTAGCGCACTCGCTTGGGGTGCGAGTGGTCGGCCGTTCAAATCGGCTCGCCCCGATTTTTTAATGAAATTATCAGGAGGTATAATTAAAAAATTATGCAACAGGCACCTCTTTCAGATCTAATTCAACAGAGAATGAAAAAGCTTTCTGCCTTAAGAAGTCTTGGTATAGAACCCTATGATGGAGTCTTTGAACCTTCATACAACACTGAAGAAATATTCAAAAAATTTGGACAGTTTGATGCAGAACATCTTAAGAATGAAAATATAAATATATCAGTTGCCGGAAGATTAGTTCTTATGAGAGACTTTGGAAAGGCGGTCTTTGCTCATATTCAAGATTCAAAAGGAAGAATTCAGATTTACTTCAGAAAGGACATATTAGGAGATAAATTTTCATTAATCAAACATCTTGACATTGGAGATATTATAGGTGTAGAAGGAAAACTTTTTAGGACAAAAACTAATGAATTAACGATAGAAGTGCACGAATTTGTATTTTTAAGTAAGTCTTTAAGACCTCTTCCAGAAAAATGGCATGGTCTTAGAGACATTGAAGCAAGATACAGACAAAGGTATGTGGATTTAATTGTAAATCCTTCAGTGAAAGAAACTTTCATAAAAAGACAGCTAATAATAAAATACTTGAGAGAGTTTCTTGAAAATGAAGGCTTTCTTGAAGTTGAAACTCCCATGATGCATACAATAGCTGGTGGAGCAAGGGCTAAACCTTTTAAAACATATCATGAAGCTCTTAATATGGAGCTTTACTTAAGAATTGCTCCAGAGCTTTATCTAAAAAGACTTTTAGTGGGAGGATTTGAGAGAGTTTTTGAAATAGGAAAAAACTTCAGAAATGAAGGAATATCAACAAAACATAATCCTGAGTTTACAATGATAGAGTTTTATGTAGCTTATAAAGACTACAACTGGCTTATGGATTTTACAGAAAAACTCTTATGTTATATCACTGAGAGAGTCTGTGGAAGTCTTCAAGTAAAGTATGGTGATTATCTGATTGATTTTACTCCTCCATTTAAGAGAATTACCATGTTTGATGCATTAAAACAAAAGGGTGTTCCAGAAGAGGTTATTAGAAATCATGATTTTGCTTTAAAGTGGGCTAATTCAAAAGGTATAGATATTCCTAAGGAAAGCAGTCTTAGTAAAATTATCGATGAAATATTTAAGGAAGTTGTTGAACCAGATTTAATTCAACCAACCTTTATTATTGATTATCCTGTTGAGCTTTCTCCATTGGCTAAAAGAAAAAGGGATAATCCAGAACTTGTTGAAAGATTTGAACTTTTTATTGCTGGCAGAGAAATTGCAAATGCTTTTTCAGAGTTAAATGATCCAATTGACCAAAGAGAGAGATTTCTTAGTCAGCTTGAAGAAAGACTTAAAGGAGATGAAGAAGTTCCAGAAATGGATGAAGACTTTATAAGAGCACTTGAGATTGGAATGCCTCCAGCAGCCGGTGAAGGAATTGGTATAGACAGACTTGTTATGATTTTGACCAACAATCAATCAATAAGAGATGTTATTCTCTTTCCTCTTCTAAGACCAGAGATGAAATGAAACTTCCTCTTTTTATTGCCTTAAGGTATTTAAAAAGCAGAAAAAAGGGAATTTCATTTGGAACATTAATCTCTATAAGTGGAGTTGCAGTTGGTGTAATGGCTTTAATTGTTGTGATATCTGTAGTAAGTGGTTTTCATGAAGATTTACAGAGAAAAATTCTTGGAACTCAAGCACATGCTGTAGTTTTAAGTTACTCTGGAGGAATCACTAACTATAAAGAATTAATTAATTTTTTATCAACAAAACAGGACATTCAAGGATGCTCTCCATTTGTTATGGGACAAGTATTGATTTCATCAGGTAAAAAAGCACATGGAGTTTATCTAAGAGGTATCATACCTGAGTATGATATGAAAACAACAGAGGTATTCAAACATATTAAATATAAATATCAACACTATACAGAACTGCCTTGGATAATGATAGGAAAGGAGCTTGCTAATCTTCTTGGAGTTCTTCCCGGAGATACAGTTACAGCTATATCTCCTATGGGAACAATAGGACCACTTGGAGTAATACCTAAGGTTAAAAAGTTTACTGTTACAGGAATTTTTGAAATAGGAATGTTTGAGTATGATATGAATCTTGTTATAACAGATTTAAAAATAGCACAAGATTTCTTTGACTATGGAGACAAAGTCACAGGTATTCAACTTAAACTTAAAGATGTCTATAAAGCAAACATAGTTAGTGATTCTCTTAACCAACAACTTAGAGGGGATTTTTATGTTAAAAATTGGATGCAGATGAATAGAAATCTTTTTTCTGCACTTAAACTGGAAAAGTTTGCAATGTTTATAATTTTAGCCTTAATTGTTCTTGTTGCTTCATTTAATATAATAAGCATGTTGATGGTAAATGTTACTGAAAAACAAAGAGACATTGCTATACTTAAATCAATGGGAGCAACGGACAATCTAATAAAGCTAATTTTTATGTATCAAGGACTTATTATTGGTTTTATTGGAGTTTTAATTGGATTAACATTAGGACTTATTTTGTGTGAAATCATTAAATCTTATGATATTGTAAAACTTCCAGCAGATGTTTACTATCTAAGTAAACTACCTGTAAAGGTTAAAGTCTTTGATGTTTTATTGATATGTGCAACTGCATTATTTATTAGCCTTGTATCAACTATATATCCTGCTCACAGAGCTTCAAAGATAAATCCTGTTGAAATTTTGAGGTATGAGTAGTGTTTAAACTTATAAGAAATATTGGATGTCTAAGCATAGTTTTATTTATCATTTTCTTCATTTTGGCATTATTTTATGGTGGAGAAAAGATTAGGCAAGTTGGAGACAAAACAACAGGATTTGTTAAGAAATCATTTCAGTATGCTGCAGACAAGGCTGACAGCATTCATCAGTTTATAAAGAAAAAAATAGATGAGTTTGGAAAACCCTTTCGTCATGAAAAAAGAGATACTTATAACAAGAAATCTTAAAAAAAGTTACGTAACAAAAGCTGGAATAATAGAAGTATTAAAAGGAATTGATTTTATAGCCTATAAAGGTGAGATTATTGCTATTACAGGAGCAAGTGGAGTTGGAAAAAGCACATTTCTTCATGTTATTGGAACCCTTGATACTCCAACATCTGGTGAAATTACATACAAGTTTAATGGAGACATAAACCCTTTAAATCTGTCAAGTAATGCCTTATCAGATTTTCGTAACAAATACATAGGCTTTGTATTTCAATTTCATTATCTTTTACCTGAGTTTAATGTTATAGAGAATGTTATAATGCCAGAATTAATTGGAAATGAACATAAAAGAAAAAAACAAAAATATGAAGAACTAAAGGATAGAGCCTTTGAGCTACTTAAAAAATTAGGTATATCAGAGAAAGCTTATCATCGTCCAAGTGAGCTTTCAGGAGGAGAACAGCAAAGAGTTGCAGTAGCAAGAGCTTTATTTAAGAATCCCCCTTTAGTACTTACAGATGAACCAACAGGAAATCTTGATTCAAAATCTGCCAAGGAGCTTTTTGAACTTTTTAAAAAAATTAACTCAGAGTTTGGCACTACATTTATAATTGTCACTCATAATGAATACCTTGCTCAACACTGCACAAGAAGATTTAGAATGATCGACGGAGTTTTAGTATAAGATATTGATTATTGTGTTGATTTTAGATTAATATAAAGTTAAAATTTTTAAGGAGGTTCGGCATAAAAGTAAAGCTCAAACAGCATACTTTGGAGTTAATGCCTGAGGAATTAGAAAGAATACTCAAAGAAAATCAGGCAATTGCTATTAAAATAAATGGAGAAATAAAGGATTTATCTTATGTATCCTCTCTAAATGGAGATGAAGAAATTGAGATAATCTTTCCTCAAACAAAGGAAGGTCTTGAAATACTAAGGCACTCAGTAGCTCATATTATGGCTCATGCTGTAAAGGATTTATTCCCCGATGTAAAAGTTGCCATAGGACCTGCAATCGAAGATGGATTTTACTATGATTTTGATAGAGACACTCCATTTACAGAAGAAGACCTTCAAAAAATAGAAAAAAGAATGCATGAGATAATCAAACTAAAACAACCCTTTATAAGAAAAGAGATATCAAAAGATGAAGCAATAAAGCTTTTTGAAGCCATTGGTGAGTCTTACAAAGTTGAGATACTAAAAGAAATAAAGGATGAAAAAGTTTCAATATATGAAGAAGGTAGTTTCATAGATTTATGTAGAGGTCCCCATATACCTCATACTGGTATGGTTAAAGCTTTCAAGCTTTTAAGTGTAGCTGGTGCCTATTGGAAGGGCGATGAAAGAAATAAGATGCTTCAGAGAATATATGGCACAGCCTTTCCTACTAAGGAAGAACTACAGAATTATCTTAATTTTCTTGAAGAAGTTAAAAAGAGAGATCACAGAAGGCTTGGCAAACAACTTAGAATTTTTGAGATAAGTGAAGAAGTCGGTCCTGGTCTTATAATATGGCTTCCAAATGGCGCAGTTATAAGAAAAACCATAGAAGATTTTTGGAAAGATGAACATCTGAAAGCAGGATATCAGCTTCTTTATACTCCCCATATTGCAAAACTTGATTTATGGAAAAAAAGCGGACACTTAGATTTTTACAAAGAAAATATGTATTCACCTATGGATATTGATGAAATATCTTATCAGCTTAAACCTATGAACTGTCCATTTCATATTCAGGTTTATAAATCCGAACTTCGTAGTTATAGAGATCTTCCTTTAAGATTTGCAGAGTTAGGCACAGTTTACAGATACGAAAGATCAGGAGTTCTTCATGGACTTTTAAGGGTAAGAGGCTTTACTCAAGATGATGCTCACATATTCTGTACAGAAGAACAACTTGAAGAAGAAATTCAAAAAGTACTTGATTTTACATTATTTATTCTTTCTACATTTGGTTTCAATCTTTATGATATATATATTTCAACAAGACCTGAAAAGTATGTTGGAAGTATTGAAAATTGGGAAAGAGCAACATCTGCATTAGAAGAAGCTCTTAAAAAAAGAGCTTTACCATATCAGATTGATCCAGGGGAAGGAGTCTTCTATGGACCAAAGATTGATATAAAAATAAAAGATGCTCTTAATAGATCATGGCAGTGTAGTACGATTCAGGTTGATTTCAACATTCCAGAAAGATTTGAAATTACTTACAGAGGGAAGGATGGAAAGGAACACAGACCGATTATGATACATAGGGCATTGATGGGATCCCTTGAAAGATTTATTGGAATACTTATTGAGCATTATGCAGGTGCTTTTCCTCTATGGCTTGCTCCTGTTCAGGTTGAAGTTATGTCTATTTCAGAAAAGCACATTGATTATGCAACAAAGATTTATAATCAACTTAAAAGTAATGGATTTAGGGTAAAGTTAAATATTGAAAATGAAAAGATAGGATATAAAATAAGGCAAGCCTCTATGAATAAAATTCCATATATGGTAATAGTGGGGGAAAAAGAAGTTGAAAAAAATGCTATAACTGTCCGTAAAAGAGATGGAAAAAATCTGGAATTGATAAAAATTGAAGAATTTATAGAGTCTCTTAATGATGAAATAATAAAGAAAAAACAAACCTAAGGAGGTGATAAAATAGCAACAAAGGATATTAGAGTAAATGAGGCAATTAAAGCAAAAGAAGTAAGATTAATTGACGAAAATGGAAAACAGATAGGAATAGTAAACATAAGAGAAGCCCTTCAGATTGCTAAGGAAAGAGGTTATGATCTTGTTGAGGTTGCTCCAAATGTAAATCCTCCTGTATGCAAGATAATGGATTATGGTAAGTATAAGTATCAACTTGAGAAAAAAAGCTCTTCAAAGAAAACCTCCACTGTAAAAGAAATAAAGATAAGACCCCAAATTTCGGATCATGATCTTCAGCTTAAAGTAAAGCATATTAAAAGATTTCTTGAAGATGGAAATAAAGCAAAAATAACTCTTTTCTTTAGAGGTAGAGAGATTATTCATGCTGAAATGGGAATTAAGGTATTTGACAAGATAAAAGCTCTTCTTGTAGGATTTTCACATAAAATTGAGCAAGAGCCCCGTCTTGAAGGACACACCATGAGTATGATTATAGCCCCTGGTAAAGATTGATAATTTAGGAAAAAATTTATTAAAATATCTATCTAAAATTGGAAAGGGGGTTATTATGCCAAAACTTAAAACTCACAAGGGAGCAGCAAAAAGATTTAAGGTTACAGGAACTGGAAAAATTATGAGAAGAAAAGCTAATAAAAATCATTTGCTTACTGGTAAACCATCAAAAAGAACAAGACATTTAAGGCAACCTACTACAGTTGATGAGACTCAATACAAGGCAATAAAGACACTTATTCCATATAAATTTTAGTTAGGAGGTTAAAAATTGGGAGCATATACAACTTACCATCCGCATAAGCTTAAAAGAAAAAGAACTCATGGATTTCTCAAAAGAATGAGTACACCTGGTGGAAGAAAAGTCATAAAAAGAAGAAGAGCCAAAGGTAGATGGAGACTAACTCCATAGTTTCTAAAATCTTACTAATTTTGATAAAAATATACAGAAGATTTATTTCTCCAGCTATGCCTCCTGTATGTAGATTTATTCCAACATGTTCGGAGTATGCTGAACAGGCTATAACTAAGTATGGACTAAAGGGTATTTTTTTGATATTAAAAAGACTACTTAAATGTCATCCATTTCATCCAGGAGGTTATGATCCATTAAGGTGAGATTATGGAAAGAGCAGGATTAAGAGCATTTTTAGCAGTAATATTAAGTATGATTATTTTATTTGGTAGTCAGTATCTTTATATGAAGTATTTTCAGCCTCAACCAGTTCCCGAACAACCTAAGGAAGAAAAAACTGTTATAAAGCCTTCTCAAACTGAGGCTTTAAAAAAGGAAGAACCAAAACCTGCTTTTCAAGACATAAAGTATAGAGAGATTTCAGTGGAAAATGAGGTTTTCAAAGTAACTTTATCAAATGAAGGTGCTACGATAAAATCAGTAGAACTCAAAAAGTATAAAGATAAAAATGGAAAGCCAATCATATTAACATCCACTGAAGTTCCTGCTCTTTTAATTTCAAAGGACAGCAAGTTTAGTTATCCAAGATTAATGTTTAACATAGATGATTCCAAGGCTTCTTTTAAAGATTCTGAAAAAGCAGTAGTGACATTTAGTTATTCTGACAGTAATATCCAAATAAAGAGAACCTTTGTCTTCAATAAAACAGACTATTTAGTAGAGATTAAAGATGAAGTTAGTGGATTAGGTAGTTATTATGTAACACTTGGAAAGGATTTTGGAGTATTAAATAAAGAAGATTCGCCCCATTGGGGACCTGTAGTTTTAAGAGAAGCTGAAAGAATAGAGCTTAATCCTTCAAAGGTAAAGGAAGCTACTACATATAAAGAAGGTGTGAAATGGATTGCTCAAGAAGATAAGTACTTCTTTTCTGCTATTGTGCCTGTAACCAAGCCAAATCAGTTTGTTGTCTTTCCTTACAATGGCAATGCTCTTACAACAGTAGAGTTTAACGAAGGTGTAAACAGCTACAAATTATTTGTTGCTCCTAAGGAGTATGATTATCTTAAAAAGTTTAATGTAGGACTTGAACATATAGTTGATTTCGGATTCTTTTCAATTATTGCCAGACCACTTTTTTGGTTTTTAAAGCTTCTTTACAGTTTGACAGGAAACTATGGTATCGCAATAATAATACTTACAATTATTGTAAGAGCTCCTTTTATACCAATAGTAAATCGTGGACAGAAGTCCATGTATAAACTAAGTGAACTTCAACCAAAATTAATGCAGTTAAAACAACAGTATAAGAACGATCCTCAAAGACTTCAGAAAGAGATAATGGAGCTTTACAAAAAATACAAAATTAATCCATTAAGTGGATGTCTTCCAATAATTCTTCAGATTCCTATATTTTTTGCTCTTTATAAGATTCTTACAGTAGCTATAGAGTTAAGACAAGCTCCTTTCATGCTTTGGATACAAGATCTCTCAGAAAAAGATCCCTACTATATTCTTCCAATTCTTATGGGTGCAACTATGCTAATACAGCAGAAGATGACTCCAACAACTGCAGATCCAACCCAGCAAAAGATAATGTTAATTCTTCCGATAATATTTACTCTTCTTTTCCTAAGCTTTCCTTCTGGACTTGTACTTTACTGGTTAATAAATAATCTTTTTGGAATAGCTCAACAGTTTTATATTAATAAAAAGATTAAAAAGTCCGCGTGATATCATCTGAGTTTGACACAATTGCTGCTATAAGCACTCCCATAGGAGAAGGCGGCATTGGAATAATTCGTATAAGTGGAAAACAGGCTATTCCAATTGCAAGCAAGCTTTTTCGTTCTCCAAAAGGAATCAAATTAGAAAATGTAAAGACACATACAATACACTATGGCTTTATAGTTGATCCTTCTAATGAAGAAATTGTTGATGAAGTTCTTGTTACTGTTATGAGAGCTCCAAATACCTATACGAGAGAAGACACTGTAGAGATAAACTGTCATGGAGGATATATCACATTAAAAAGAATTCTTGAACTTGTTTTAAATGAAGGTGCAAGACTTGCTGAACCTGGTGAGTTTACAAAGAGAGCTTTTTTAAGTGGAAGAATAGACTTAAGTCAAGCTGAATCTGTGATTGATCTTATCAGAGCTAAAACTGAACAAGCACAAAAAATAGCTTTAGATCATCTTAGTGGAAAGCTTTCAACAAAGATAAATGAGTTAAGAGACTGTCTTATGAGAGTCTGTGCCCATGTTGAAGCATATATTGATTTTCCTGAAGAAGATATTGATGGGCTCACAGAGAAAGAGATAATAGAAGAGATAACTAAGACAAAAGAGGAAATAAAAAAGCTTATTGAAGGATATGAAGAAGGTAAAATCTATAAGGAAGGACTTACAACTGCCATTGTTGGAAAGCCAAATGTTGGTAAATCATCGCTTTTGAATGCTCTTTTAATGAAAGAAAGAGCAATTGTAACAGAAATTCCTGGAACAACCAGAGATATAATTGAGGAGTATATAAATATTAAAGGAATACCACTTAAGATAGTTGATACTGCAGGAATAAGACAGGCTCATGATCTTGTAGAGGCAGAGGGAATCAAAAGAACATTAAAAGCCGTTGAGTTAGCTGAACTTGTATTGCTTGTTCTTGACTCAAGTAGACCTATTGACAGCCTTGATGAAGAGATAATAAGCAAAGTTATTCAAAAAAGAGTAATTGTCGTAGTAAACAAAAAAGATATAAAAAGTAAAGAGTTTAAAATACCTGAATCTTTAAAAAATAAACCTACTGTTGAGATTTCAGCACTAAAGGCAGAAGGAATAGAACAACTAAAAGAGCTTATCTTTAATACGACTATATCAGGAAAATATGAAAGAGAGGGACTAGTTGTTACAAAACTAAGACATAAGGTAGCTCTTGAAAAAGCGTTAGAGTCACTGGATAATGCTCTTCAGAGTTTTAAGAATAAAGAGCCTCTTGAGATTACTGCGATGTTTCTCAGAGAGGCTCTTAGTTTTCTTGGTCAAATTGTAGGAGTTGTTACAACTGAAGATATTCTAAATTTAATCTTCAGTGAATTTTGCATTGGAAAATAAATATTTATTGCTTTGGCTGTGTAGTTTTACCTTCTATTAAAGCTTGATTAATTATTTCCTGTAAAGCCTTTTCATTAACTTCTACTTTGTGTTTTCTCTTTAACTCATCAATATAGTTGTTGAACCAATCTTGCTGTCTTTTTGCCCTAAGCTGCTCAATAAGTTGTCCTTTTATCTGTTCAAAATCTACTGCCTTTCCCTTTACATCAGTAACTTTAAAGATATATAGCTCTCCTTTAAGATTAACAGGCATGCTTACTTGTCCTTTTCTTAGATTGAATGCAACATTTTCAATCTGAGGATTAAGTTGTCCTTTCTTGAAAAAACCTATATCTCCGCCCGATGCCCTTGTTCTTTCATCTCTTGAAAGTTCCTTTGCTATTTTTGCAAAATCTTCTCCTTTGTTTATTCTTTCATAAACTTTTTTAGCTTCATCTTCGTTTTTTACAACAATCTGACTCAGTCTTACCTCAACGGGTTTTATAAACATATCTTTATTTTTTTCATAGTATTCCTTTGCATCTTTTTCAGTAACTTGCTGAATGGATTTAATCTCTTCTTCAATTAACATATTTATCAGCGTAATCTTTTTGAACTCCTCCATTCTTCTTTTAAACTCCTCTGAGTTAGCAAGATTCTTCTTTTTTGCCTCTTCATATAAAAGTTCTCTTTTAATTATTTCGTCTTTTAGTCTGTCAATTCCCTCAGGAGATGAAAGAAAAATCTTTGTCTGTGGGGGAAGGTTTTTTATATCCTCCTCAATCTCTTTTTTTGTAAGCTTTGAAGAGCCTGCTTTTACAACTACTTCATCCCCTTTAGTACAGGAAAAGAGAATTAAAAAAATAAAAGCAATGAAAAGAAACTTTAAATATTTCATCCCTTTTTCTCCTTTCAAAAAATTTTTCTAATTTAACATTAAAACGAACTTTTAGGCAAATCTTTTGCTTTGTACTATGAATTATGATAAGATATCTTTGTTTTGCTATGAAATCAATGACAAAACTAAAAACATTAATTTCTGACCTGCAAGATTTTTATATTATCTGTATTAACTCCATAGTAAGAGTATTTAAAAAACCTTTTTATATCGAGGATATAGTTGAGCAGATGGAGTATGCAGGTTCATCCTCTGTTTTCATTGTTTCCTTAGTTTGTCTTTTTGTTGGAATGGCACTCAGTCTTCAACTAAGTGCAGAACTAAGTGGACTTGGCTTAAAGATGTATACAGGTAAAATTGTAGGAATAGCAGTAATTAGAGAAATAGGTCCCCTTGTTACAGCTCTCGTTTTCATTGGTCGTGTAGGAGCAGGACAGGCTGCAGAGATTGGCTCTATGATATTGGGACATCAAATAGACACATTAAGAGTATACGGAATTGATCCCATTAAAAAAGTAGTAATTCCAAGAGTCATTGCATCAATCCTTATGCTTCCATGTCTTACAATTATTGGTGATTTAGTATGTCTATTTGGCGGATACTACATAGCAGTCTTTGTAAGTAATCAAAGTGGCTCCTTTTACTGGTCAAGTATAATTCAAGAACTTACCTTTGAAAATGTCTTCTCTGGCTTAATAAAGCCCTTTATCTTTGGATATCTAATATCATGTATAAGTTGTTACTATGGACTTACAACTCGTGGAGGAGCTAAAGGGCTAAGAACCTCCACCACAAAGGCAGTTGTTACATCAATAGTTGTCGTTATTGCTATGGATTTTATTTTAACAAAGCTACTTCTTTATGTGCTTGGATTTAGCCTATGATTATCTTTGATGATGTATGGTTTTCATATGGGAATCGCGAGGTACTTAAAGGTGTAAGTTTTACCGCCAGCTTTGATGAGCGTATTGCTGTACTTGGTGAAAGTGGAGGAGGTAAAACAACTATCTTAAAGCTAATCTTAGGCTTAATAACACCAGACAAAGGAAGAATAATAATTGATGGAGTTGATATAACCAACCTTAGTGAAGAGGAGCTAATTCCTATAAGAAGAAAATTTAGCATAGTATTTCAAGAAGGTGCACTCTTTGATTCACTTCCTGTAAAAGAAAATGTTGCATTTTTTATGAGAGAGATACTTAAACTTCCTGAAGAAAAGATTTACGAAAGAGTAAAAGAGCTTCTTAGTCTTGTTGGTGTTCAAGATGCAGAAGAGCTTATGCCAGAAGAACTAAGTGGTGGTATGCATAGAAGAGTGGCAATTGCAAGAGCCTTAGCAGTAGGAAAAACAAAAATGTTTCTTTATGATGAACCTACCGCGGGGCTTGATCCAATAAATTCAGAAAGAATAATCACGCTTATAAAAGAGCTTGCAGACAGAGAAAACATTGGCTTTATGATAATTACTCATGTTGTATATGTAGCATGGCAACTCTGCAATAGATTTATTTTTATAAAAGACGGTAGCATCATATTTGATGGTAACAGACAACAGCTTACTTTAACAGAAAATCCAGCAGTAAAAGAATTCATAAAAGAACTATTTTTCAGGATTAATATATAGCTATATATAGCTATTTTAATTTAAAATAATAAATTAATCTTTCAAATCGGAGGTGACAGATGAAATATGTCAAGGGACTAAAATGCAGAGAGTGCGCAAGAGAGTATCCTATTGAACCAATATATGTTTGTGAGTTTTGTTTTGGACCTTTAGAGGTAGTATATGACTATACAAAGATTAAAAAAGTCCTTACAAGAAGAGTCATACAGAGAAGACCTAAGACACTTTGGAGATATAAAGAACTTTTACCAATAGATGGTGAACCACAAGTTGGACTTAACTCAGGATTTACTCCACTTGTTAAAGCTGAAAATCTTGCTAAGTATCTTGGAGTCAAGGAACTTTACATAAAGGATGATACTGTTGCTCATCCTACTTTATCTTTCAAAGATAGAGTCGTTTCCGTAGCACTTACAAAGGCAAAAGAGTTTGGTTTTGACACAGCTGCCTGTGCTTCTACTGGAAATCTTGCGCATGCTGTTTCAGCTCACGGAGCAAAAGCAGGTTTTAATAGATTTATCTTCATTCCTGCTACACTTGAACAAAGTAAGATTCTTGCCTCTATTGTTTATGAGCCAAACTTGGTTGCTGTAGATGGAAACTATGATGATGTAAACAGACTATGCAGTGAGATTGCTAACAAATACAGATGGGCATTTGTCAATATAAATATTCGTCCTTACTATGCAGAAGGCTCAAAAACAATTGGATTTGAGATTGTTGAACAACTTGGATGGAAAGCACCTGACAGCATCGTTGTTCCATGTGCAAGTGGCTCTCTTCTTACAAAGGTATGGAAGGCATTAAAAGAGTTTAAAGAGATAGGTATAATAAAAGAGGTAGAGACAAAAATCTATGGTGCTCAGGCAACAGGATGCTCTCCTATATCAACAGCTTTTAAGGAGGGCACAGATGTAATTAGACCTGTAAAACCTAATACAATTGCCAAATCTCTTGCAATTGGCAATCCTGCAGATGGATACTATGCCTTACAAGCAGTAAAAGAAAGTGGAGGTGCAATGGAGGATGTATCAGATGATGAGATAATAGAGGCAATAAAGATACTTTCAAAAACTGAAGGAATCTTTGCTGAAACTGCTGGCGGTGTTACTCTTGCAACTTATATTAAACTTCTTAAGGAAGGTAAAATTGACAAAAAAGACTGTACAGTGCTTTGTATTACTGGAAATGGACTTAAAACAGCTGAAGTTTTAAATGGAAAAACAACAGAGGTATATTATATTAAACCGAATCTTGCTTCATTTGAAGAAGCACTTAAAAAAATTAATGAAAAAAGAAGGAGGTAAAAATGCCAGTAAAAGTTTTAATACCTACACCACTTCAGAAAATTACAGGTGGCAAAGATGTGGTTGAAGCAGAACCTGGTAAAATAATAGATATAATTAATGCTCTTGACAAAACATATCCTGGGTTTGCTGAAAGACTTTGTCAGGATGGTAAGATAAGAAGGTTTATAAATATCTATGTGAATGAAGAAGACATAAGATTTCTCCAAGGAGAAGACACCTTAGTTAAAGACGGTGATGAAGTTTCAATTGTTCCTGCAATAGCAGGAGGTAGTCACTAAAGGAGGAGACAATGTCTGAGGTTAAAAAATTAAGAGTAAGACTTACTTTCCCCCAAGAGTTAATTAAAGAGCCTGTACTTTTTAGAATGGCAAAAAAATATGATGTTATGCCTAATATTCGAAGGGCAAGAGTAACAGATACTTTTGGAGAGATGATACTTGAACTTGAAGGTTTAGAGGAAAATCTTGAACAAGGAATTAACTCCCTTCGGGAGCAAGGAGTTGTTGTTGAACTAATAGAGGGAGATGTTATTGAGTAGCCATGAATAAAAAATCATCTTGGAAAGGAATAATTAATGAGTATTTTGAGTTTTTCCCTGTTACTGAAAAAACTCCTATTGTGACTCTTTTAGAGGGAAATACTCCTCTTTTAAAGGTAAACAACTTAACAAAAAATCTTAATATGGATTTAGAGTTATATCTTAAGTTTGATGGAGCAAATCCCACAGGCTCTTTTAAAGACAGAGGAATGACTTTAGCAATATCAAAGGCATTAGAGGAAGGCTCAAAAGCAGTAATATGCGCATCAACAGGAAATACCTCTGCCTCTGCTTCTGCTTATGCTGCAAGAGCAGGTATTAAGGCTATAGTGCTTATTCCAGAGGGAAAGATAGCCACTGGAAAGCTTGTTCAGGCAATGATTCATGGTGCTGTCGTAATTCAGATAAAGGGAAATTTTGATCAAGCTTTAAATATTGTAAGAGAGATAGTTGAAGAGTATCCAATAACTCTTGTTAACTCAATAAATCCATACAGAATTGAAGGACAAAAAACTGCAGCCTTTGAAGTATGTGACCAACTTGGTCGTGTGCCAGACTATCATGCTCTTCCTGTTGGAAATGCAGGAAATATATCAGCTTATTGGAAAGGTTATAAAGAGTATAAAGAGAAAGGTAGAATAAACAGTCTTCCCAAAATGCTTGGTTTTCAAGCAGAAGGAGCAGCACCAATTGTTCTTGGACATCCTGTTGAAAAGCCTGAAACAGTAGCAACAGCTATTAGAATTGGAAATCCAGCAAGTTGGCAAACAGCTATTCAGGCAAGGGATGAGTCAGGAGGAACAATAGATACTGTTACTGATGAAGAGATTCTGCAAGCTCAGAAAATGATTGCCTCATATGAGGGAATCTTTTGTGAACCTGCCTCTGCAGCATCAGTGGCAGGAGTAATAAAACTATACAGAAAAGGATACTTCAAAAAGGGAAGTACTGTTGTATGCACACTTACAGGCAATGGATTAAAGGATCCTGATATTGTTTTTAAGATGACAAATGAACCTTATGTTTTACCTGCTGATTTAAAAAGCGTTAAAGCTTTTGTGGAGAAAATTTTATGAAATATATAGTAATTGTTCCAGATGGTGCAGCAGACTATCCTGTTGATGAACTTGGTGGAAAAACTCCTTTACAAGTGGCCAATACACCTAATATGGATTTTCTTGCTTCAAACGGAATAGTAGGTTGTGTAAAAAACATACCTGAAGGATTTCCTCCAGGAAGTGATGTAGCTAACTTAAGCATTCTTGGATATGATCCAAGGATTTACTACACTGGAAGAGCTCCTCTTGAAGCTGTAAGCATGGGACTTACACTCTCTAAAAACGATATAGCCTACAGATGTAATCTCGTAACATTAAGATTTGAAAAAAAACAAATCTTTATGGAGGATTACTCAGCTGGGCATATAACAAGCGAAGAAGCAAAAATATTAATAGAGGAGATTAATAAAAAACTTGGCAGTGACTCATTAAGATTTTATCCTGGTGTAAGCTATAGACACATAATGATATGGAAAGATGGCACTGAAGATGTAGAATGCATTCCACCACATGACATAACAGGCAAAGAAATAACTAAATATCTTCCAATTGGTAAGAATGCTAATTTTTTAAAAGAACTAATTTTTAAATCAATGGAAATACTGAGGGAGCATCATGTAAATAAAAAGAGAATCTCAGAAGGGAAAAAGCCTGCAAACAGCATTTGGCTTTGGGGACAGGGACGAACTCCGCATCTGCCAACTTATCAAGAAAAATATAAAATAAATGGAGCTTTAATATCTGCAGTAGATCTTACAAAGGGATTGGGAATTTTAGCTGGATTTCATATTATAAATGTGCCTGGTGCTACAGGATGGATTGACACAAACTATGAAGGTAAGGCTGAGTATGCCTTAAATGCTCTTGAAAGAGTTGACTTTGTGTATATTCATATTGAAGCACCAGATGAGGCAGGCCATCAAGGAGACTACAGACTCAAGATAAAAGCCATTGAAGATATTGATAAAATTGTTTTAGGAAAAATACTCAATGAAGCACCCAAAAGATTTAAAGAGTTTAAAATTCTTCTTTTGCCTGATCATCCAACTCCAATTAAAGTAAAAACTCATACAGCTGATCCCGTGCCATTTGTAATATATAATAGTAAAAAGAAAGAAGAAAAAAAGAGAAAGTTTTCAGAGGAAATCCTACAATATCCAGACATAAAAATAGAAAATGGCTTTAAGCTTATGGATTTTTTTATAACTGGCTATGCTTGAGATAGTTGATATTATTATTAATATTGACCGTTATCTTGAAACTATATTTTCTCGAATTGGTAAGTGGATTTATGTTGTTTTATTTATAATTGTTTTTTCTGAGACAGGTCTTGTAGTAGCTCCCTTTTTGCCTGGAGACTCTCTACTTTTTGCAGTAGGAGCTTTGTCTTCAAGAGAATTAATATGTCCATGGAGTTCCTTTATAATTTTAAGCTTAGCTGCAAGCTTAGGTAATACAGTCAACTATCACATTGGTAAGTATGTGGGACCAAAAGTTTTCTCAAAGGAAAAATCAAAGTTTTTTAATAAGAAACATCTTGAGACAACAGCTGCCTTTTATGAAAAACATGGTGCTAAAACAATAATAATTGCAAGATTCCTTCCTATATTGAGAACTTTTGCTCCATTTGTAGCAGGAATAGGCAGAATGAAGTATCCTAAATTTCAATTATACAACATCTTTAGTAGCATTCTATGGAGTGGCTCCTTTATAGTAACTGGATATTACTTTGGAAATCTTCCTTTTGTGAAAGAAAACTTCTCATTGTTCATATTGGGAATCATTATTGTCTCACTACTTCCTACAATATATAAAGCTATATCAATAAAAAAGGAGTAAAAGCAATTGATACCAATAAGAGACTGTCTTCCAAGAAGATATACACCTTATATGACATGGCTTATTATAGCGCTTAACTGCCTTATTTTTATTTTTGAACTTATGTTCAGTAAAGAAGACCTTGATTATCTGTTTCATATTTTTGGAATAGTGCCTGCAAGATATATGTTAGTTGAAAGTCTTCCCCTTGATCCATTATATTATCTTCCATTTTTAACGAGCATGTTTCTTCATGGAGGATGGTTTCATCTTATAAGTAATATGTGGATAATGTGGATTTTTGCTGATAATGTGGAAGATAAAATGGGTTCTTTTAGATTTTTAATATTTTATTTAATCTGTGGATTTGGAGCAGGATGGATTCATTGCCTAATTAATCCTACATCAACTATTCCGACAGTTGGTGCCTCTGGTGCCATATCAGGTGTTTTAGGTGCCTATATGGTTATGTTTCCCCATGCAAAGGTGATAACATTGGTTCCAATTCTATTTTTTCCATTTTTCTTTTCCTTACCAGCTATTTTTTATATATTAATGTGGTTTTTTATTCAACTTTTCTCTGGAGTTGGTTCTTTACTTTCACCTTCAGATGTAGGTGGTGTTGCATGGTGGGCACATATTGGAGGTTTTTTATTCGGTATTGTTTTACATAGAGTTTTTGTTATTAAAAGGAGACTAAAGATTTATGATGATCAGTTTGACTACTACTGTGCTTGGGGAAGATGGTAAGTAAGATCAGGAAAAAACTTTCCTGTTTTTAATTTCACGTATTTTAAATCTTACAATTTTTCTGTAAAGCCAAACATACATAAGTATCCATAAAACAGTGCATATCTGAAGAATCAGGGTTTGTTGCCAAAATAATACTGCAGGAATGAAGCTAATAAATGTAAGTCCCCAGAGATAGACAGAAGTAGTTGAATTTCTTCTTGTTAGATATTTAGCATCCTTTGGTCCGAAAGCCCATTTAAGAATTCTTCTGTAGACTAACGAATGAAAATGTAACCTATCAGCCTTGCTGGGAGAATATCCTTTCTTTATTTTTCTCCTATATATAGAAAAAAGCGTTTCCCATACAGGATATACGACGAGCAACATAGGAAACCATGAAGATACCTGTGGATTTCTCTTTACAAGTAAAACTGATATTACAGCAATAAAAAATCCAATTAAATAGGCTCCGCTATCACCGAGAAAAATTAATCCTCTTGGATAATTCCATACAAAAAAACCAGCAATTGCTGCTATTAAAACAGTGCAACTAAAAAGAATAAACATATCATTTACTTTGAATGCTACATAAGCAAGACCAGTAAGTATTATTATTGACACTCCACTTGCAAGTCCATTAAAACCATCAATTATATTTATGGCATTTGAAAAACCTGCTATGGCAAGTGTTGTAATAATGAGAGAGACTGGTAGAAACTTTAATAAATCATCAAATAATAAGTCAAATCTTACAATTCTTACATCAGCTATGAAACATACTAACAAGGCAGAGACTATACATAATAAAAGTCTTATTTTAGCTGAGATTTTCTTTGTTAAGTCCTCTGCAAGCCCACCTAAAAAAAGAGGAAGAGAACATATGAAGATTATTGCAAAAAGTTCTTTAAAATCTTTATCTTGAAGGTAAAAAACTATCGTTCCTGCTGCAATTCCTCCAAATACAGCCACTCCACCTATACGAGGAGTTGGCTTTGTATGAAACTTTTGTGGACCTCCTTTGACAGGATCTAAAATTATATGACCATAAAGGTGACTGTAGCGAATAATAAGAAAGCAGATTAAAAGGGATGCCAAGAAAGAGATGATAAATGAAAACATGGAAAATTATAACAGAAATGAATGATTTTTATATATTTAGTATATTTTCTATTTTTTTGATACGATCTCTTATTTCAAGATATTGCCTTTTAAGTTGATTTTCAGCAATGATTCTTTCCTGTTCTTTCTTTTCCATATAACCTGCAAGCCTGTCAAGATGAGTAAGAAATAGTCCAAAATCAATAAGTTCAAACTTTTTATGAAGTTCCCTAACATCTCTCTCGTATTGTTCAAGCATTCTCATGATGGCTCTTGAAAAACTATCAAGCCTTTCAGATATAGCCTCAATATAGCTATTGAAGTCTTCTTTTGTAATATAGATTTTAAGGTCATCTCTGGTTACCATTTCGGATTTTATATAGTTAATTTCAAACATTAACTCGCCTTTTAATCTATTCAAATCATCCTTGGTAGCAAAAGCTTTTAAATCTTCTTTTGTAGCAAAAGCTTTCAAATCCTCCTTTGTAGCCATCTCTTGTCTGAAAATATTTAACTCATCCCTTACTGCCTTTCTAACTATTTCTAATAAAACTTTTTCATCCATAAAAAAACCTCCAGTTTCAGGATTAATCCTATTATACTGAGGATTAATTTTATTTTTCCAAATTTGTTAAAACAAGTATTTCCAATTTACTGTTGTTTTCTTGCCTTCATATTGCTCCACCATTCAACCACAAAGGCAAGAAAAATTCCTAAGAAGAGGGAACTTATTGCTGATGCAGCTAAAATGAGCGATTTTTTAGGTTTTACTGGCTTTTCAAGAGAATTTGGTTTTTCTATGA
>JBCNUV010000030.1:0-13289 GCA_039630505.1 Thermodesulfovibrio sp. | reverse complement strand
CTTAAGACAGCTATGAGTTTTTTGAAGTCATCATCAGAAACTTTATACTGACTCTCCTGCACGAAAGGAGTATTTGCTGCCGGCTCAAGTCTTGGAAAAGATATAGTATGAGGTCCTATACCAAAGTGCTTCTCAAGGTCTTATAAAATCAAACTTTTCCCTTTCTGGAATAAAGCCTAATAGTCTGACTTTATCCTTCAATCCCTTAGTACTAATAAATTCCCTTAATTTTCTCTGGTCCTTATCTTTACTAGCAAATTAATACTTAAACATCAATTTTAGATACTGGCTTTATAAGTAAATCAAGCCCTTTATTATATATATCATATCAATTTTTCAAACTTTACAAATTTTGGTAAACAAGGATTTCTCTCAAGGTCTACTCCATAAAATTCTGCATTTTTGTTAATAAACTCCAAACAGGTATCCATGACGTCAGGGGCTGAGAAATCTTGCTTATAGTTCTCAAATCTGTAGCAGTTAAGGTTACATAGACAAGGAGAACAGGAAAAGTAGGATTGAATTTTAGTGTAAGCTTTATGGTAGATAAGTGGAAGGAGTTGAATGATAAGGCTAAAATGTTATTTCTTGGTGGTAGTAGTTTACTTATGTTATAAACTTATAAAGACAATAAAAAACAAAAAAGAAAGGAGAAAGCCATGGATGAAAAAATTCAAATGCAACAAAAAGAAGAAAACAAAGTAGACAAATTTATTTCAGACTTATCTGATGCAGTCAAAAAAAGAGTTTCATCCCTAAAAACGCAGGCTTACATAGTTTATGGGCTTTATTTATTTTCTTTTATTCTTGGAATAACAGCAGTTATTGGTGTAATAGTTGCATATCTTGCAAGAGAAAGTGCTAAAAAGGAAGGCATCAAATTCCTTGTGGATAATTTTACTTACCAGATAAGAACATTTTGGATAGTAGTTGTTTTGGTTGTCTTTGGTCTTATTACTACATTTACTGTCATATTGCCTTTTGTATTTTTTGGTGTAGCCATAGTTTGGTTCATTTATAGGATCATAACAGGAATTATGTATTTACGTTCTGAAAAGGTTATTTATAGTTAAAGTTTTAAATTTAACAAAAGAAACACAAAAAGGTCTCAGAATGAAAAGGAAGGGAGTCATTGAGGCAAATAATAATGAAAAAAGAAAGATATTAGGGCTTACAAAATCTATAAAGACCTACTAAAAAGGGGAATGATCAAAGATTAAAACATCTCCTGTAACTGGACTGCGATAGATAAGTTTCATAGCCTTTCCATGAAGGGCATGGGCTACTTTAAGATAAAGCCATATTGGTCCCTGCCCTGTAAGAACTACTGAGTTTCCTTCACCTGCTTGAACTAATGCCTTTTCTAAGTATTCATCAAGCTTTGCTAACTTTGCCTGCTCTCCCTCATAAAGTTTATCTATCTCTATAACTACTTCCTTCATTGTCTCAATTCTCCATCAAATTTTTTTCCGACTTATAAATATTGGATCTCCATGCTCTCTAATCTGTGGATTTACTATCTTACCATTGACTCTTCCAACTATATATATTGATGATACACCCATCTCTTCTGCTGCCTGAAAGGCACCTATTGACATTGGAACCTTTCCTCCTGTTGTGTCAACAAAGATGTTAGACTCGTCTACACCATTTCTAATAAACTGCTCAATGTATTTTCTCGTAAGGGATTTTGACTCAAGGGGATCATCGGGATTTTTTATCATATCCACTCCTTTATCAATCTCAGAAACAGTTCTAACAAAATGGATATTCTCTGAAAAATCCTTAGTAATTTGTGAGGCAACTTCTTTACTTTGTTCTGTATACAAAAGGGCAACATACTCTGGATTAAGATGATTAATTATCCATTCAGGCTGTTCCCTTCTGCTTACAGGTATTACAATAGCTTTTACTTTCTCTTTTAAATAGTCAAAATGCTCTCCAGTTCCTTTAAACTCTTTTCTAACAAGTTGGTTTTTTATCCATTTCCATGCGGATTTCCCTTTTAGGGAAGCAAAAACAATTAAGCCTATTTCAATAATTGTCTTAACATATTCATAAACTATCGTCATTCCATGGACATGGTGACTTACATTTTGTATAAATGAGCCAAAGTATAAAATTGAAAGATGGGAGAGAAAAAAAAGTAAAGCCAAAAGGGTAACAATTAAAATGATGTCTCTCTTGCTAAAATTAATCTTTCCATGAGCCATATTTTTGCTCCTCCAATAAAATAATCTTAGGTTAATATAAAAAATTCCCTTTTGTCATCCCATAAAATATTAAAAGCGTATTTCCTCAAAATAAAATTTTCATATCTTATAAGTTTTTTCATAGACAATAAATAATTTCTCTGTTAGCTTTTGTTTTTCCTGTGAAAGCTTTGCTGTGTCTAAGTGTCCACATCTTTATTAATGCCCTATTTTTAAGAGTCCTTTAAGCATAAAGTAAGTTACAACTACTGCTTTATCCTTTTTGTTTTGATAATGATAACTTTATCTATAGTTTTCAGAAGAAATTATTTTGAGAAAAAGCGGAAAGTTGAACATACCTAAATTTTCTTATATAATTTTACTAACTTTCAGAAATGAGGTGAAAAATGAAAAGATCTTTGATTTTTATCTCATTAACTGTATTTTTATTACTTCTTTTTGCAATTCTAACTCCCTATCTTCTTGCAAAAACAAACTCTCCTGAATTTTGTGCAAGCTGTCATGTAATGCAAGAGCAATATTTTACCTTAATGAAAGGAGGACCTCATAAATCTATCAAATGTGTTGACTGTCATCTTCCCCATGATTCAAAGGTTAATTTTTATATCTGGAAGGTAGTAGATGGAACAAAGGATGCGATCCATTTTTACTCTGGCAGTGTGTCTGAAAGAATTATCATATCAGCCCATAGTAAAAAAACAATTCAGCAAAACTGTATAAGATGTCATGAAGGAATGGTCTCTCGTATAGAAATATCAGACAGAAAATGCTGGGACTGTCACAGAAGGGTAACCCATAAAAATAGGGCTTTATTAGAGACAATTTAAGGAGGTTGCTTTATGAAAAGTATTTTTATTCTACTTTTTTGTCTAATATCTTTTGTCTTAATTTTTGCCTGTGCGCCAGAAAAACCAAAGGAATTCAGGGCAGTAGCAATTGCAGAAGGAGAACTTGACCCTGAAGTATGGGGCAAGGCATATCCAGTGCATTATGAAATGTATAAGAAATCTCAAGAGCCAACTCCATCTGGCAAGAGTAAATATAAAAGAGGATGGGATACAGACAAAATAATATGGGATAAATTGTCAGAATTTCCCTTTCTTGGAGTTCTATATAATGGTTTTGGCTTTGGTATTGAATACAATGAGCCGAGATCTCATTACTACAGACTAAAGGATGTTCTTGAAATTGATTCATCAAGATATAAACCTGGAGGAGTGTGTCTTACCTGTAAATCTCCCTATGCACCTCAGCTTGAGGCAAAACATGAACTTGCCTACTATAATACGCCTTTTAGAGAGGCTATTAACTGGATTCCAGAAAAACACAGAGAATTAGGAGACTCCTGTGCAGACTGCCATAATCCTAAGGATGCCTCTTTAAGAATTAGTAGACAGTTTACTCTTGGAAAAGCTCTTCAGAGTATGGGAATTGACACTAATAACATACCTCATCAGCACATGCGTAGCTTAGTGTGTGCTCAATGCCATGTAACTTATATAATTCCAAGAGATCAAGAAATGAAACCTAAGGGAATCTTCTTCCCATGGCAAAACAGCAAAATTGGAGGAATATCCATTGAAAATATAATAAAAATATTAAAAAGCGATCCTTCCTATGCAGAATGGAAACAAGCAGTTACAGGATTTAAGCTTGGCTTTATAAGACATCCTGAATATGAATTTTTCTCCAATAACTCAATACACTGGAATGCTGGTGCATCCTGTGCAGACTGTCATATGCCTTTCAAAAAGGCTGGTGGATTTAAAGTATCTGAACACAGAATTATGAGTCCTCTTAAAAATGATATGAGACCATGTCTACAATGTCATGGTCAGACTCCTGAGTGGTTAAAGGGACAAGTGCTTACAATACAAGACAGAACAGTAAGTCTACTTATCCGAGCAGGAAATCAAATAGCCCGTGCTGCAAAACTCTTTGAGTTTACTCACAAAGTTCAGCAAGAAGGTAAACAAATAGACCAAAAGCTTTATGATAAGGCAAAGGATATGTATCTTGAAGCAATGTATAGACTTATCTTCATAATTGCAGAAAACTCAGTGGGATTTCATAATCCCACTGAAGCAGGAAGAATACTTGGAGATGCTTATGCCTATGGCTCTAACACTGAGATGCTTTTAAGAACAATGCTTAGCAATGCAGGAGTTCAGGTTCCTATAAAGGTTGAACTTGAACTAACAAAATATCTAAACAATAGAGGAGCCAAAAAACTTAACTTCAAACCTGAACAGGAATTTAAAGATCCCTATGGCACACAACAGAATATAGAGGCTATACTTAAGTAACTTAACTAATAACTGAAGCTTCTACACTTAGAGACACTCGGGTGTAGAAGCTTCATAATAAATATCTTTTCGGAGGATTCGGTGATAAAGAAAATTGTAACATTTATGTTAATAATTGTAATTCTTTATTATCATGTAGTGCAGAAAAATATGGACAAGACCTTGATAAATCTTTGAAGAAGGTAAAAATTAAAGATATTTTCATTAATCAATCCTTGATTGGGCAGAGGGTAATAGTTGAAGGAATAATAATAACCCAATGTCAAAGCAAAGGCTGTTGGTTTTTTATGAATGACAATACAGGTAGTATATTTATAAATCTTGCACCTATTGGCATAAACTTACCTCCTAAGACAGGTAAAAGAGCTATAGTAATGGGTAAAAATAGTTACTATGGAAGGTAATACAATAATAAATGCAGAGGGATTAGAAATCAATTAATGACCTTTTTAAGGTTGTCCATTAACTCTCTTTTTAGAAACAAAATCCGGACTCTTCTGACAGTAATAGGTATCTCTGCATCTATTGCTATACTGTTTTTCTATTTTCTCATTTAATAGAGGTTTTGAGAGAAATATAAAAAAAGAGACAGAAAAGACAGGGTTACATTTTATGATAGTTCCTTCTGGGTGTCCCCATGAAGTAGCTTCTTTGATTTTACATGGAGCAGTCTCTCCCAAATTTTTAGATATGGATATAACTGAAAAATTAAAAAATTTCAGAGAAATAGAGCTTATATCTCCAATAATAGTTACTCAGGCTCCTAATATTAAACATGACAGAATTAGATATTCTATACGAAATAGAGTTCTCAAATTTAGAAACTCTAAAGCCCTATTGGGATATTGAAGGAAGTCTTCCAATAAGTGATTACAAGATTATTGTAGGTTCAGATATAGCAGAACATTATAAAATAAAAATTGGCGACACCTTAAACTACAAAGGCGTTCAATTCAGAATCTCCGGGATCATTAAAAGGACTTTTAGCCAAGAAGATGCCTATGTTTATATCCCCTTAAAAAGCTTACAAAAATTATCAAATAAAATTCCGGGCATTCAAATAGTAACCATGAGTCAAGTTGTAAACAGTCTTTCAGTTATGGCAACTTCTGCAAAAATATTGAGTCTTTCAATAGCTATAATTGCTGTTATTATTAGTGCTGTAGGTGTAATGAACTCTATTCTTACTTCAGTTTTTGAGAGAACATCAGAAATAGGAATTATGAGAGCAATTGGTGCCTCAAAATTTGATATCTTCAGAATAATAATGGAAAATATATTGCTTAGTATTTTAGGTGGTGTCATTGGAATCTTATTTTCTGTGATTTCTTCTACAGTAATTGAAAAATTTCTCAAGAAATTTCTATTTTATCTTCCCTCAGGCAAACTGATAACTTTTGAGTTTCCTATAGCCTTAGTCTGTTTGATATTTTCACTCTTTATAGGAGTACTCTCAGGACTCTATCCTGCCTATAAAGCTTTTAAAATAAATCCTATTGAGGCAATAAAAACATGATTGAAGTAAGAAATTTAAAAAAGATATATAAAAGAGGCGCAGAGAAACTATATGCCCTTAAAGGAATAGATTGTTATATTGAAAAAGGAGATTTTATTGCTATAACAGGACCATCAGGTTTAGGAAAATCAACTTTTTTTACATATAATAGGTTGTCTTGATAGCCCCTAAACATCTATGAAAATATATCACTTCCCTTGCTTTTTAGCAGAAAAAAATTATAGAAAAAAAATTTTTATCCCTCATTGAAGACTTAGGACTATCCCATCGTATAAATCATAAACCTCATCAATTAAGTGACAGAGAAATGCAGAGAGTGGCAATAGCAAGGGCTCTTGCTAATGAACCTAAGATATTAATTGCCGATGAACCTACAGGCAGTCTTGATACTGAAAATAATGAAAGAATATTTGAAATATTTAACACTCTGAATAATAAAGGTCTTACAATAATTGTGGCAACCCATAACTTAGATTTAGCAAAAAAACACCAAAAGTTTTGAAATTCAAAGATGGGCTATTAGTTAAATAAGTTAAATTTTTATGGCTATCATCACTGGATGGAGTCAGATCAACATAGATAAAAAAAGCTTTTTTTGTCGTAATTTGTTAAAATTTTATTAATGCTTGAAAGTTTACCTGTCTTTAAAAAACTCAAAGAAGACGATATAAACACTCTTGAAGAAAATCTTAAAATATTAAAATTTAAAAAAAGAAAAACAATTTTTAATGAAGGTGAAACACCAAAAGAGTTTCACATTTTAATTAAAGGTAGGGTTAAGATATCTAAAATTTCAAAAAATGGAAAACAGATTATTCTTGAGATATTAGATGCACCAAATTTCTTTGGAACATTAGCTTTACTTAAGAATATCCCCTATCCTGCCAGCGCTATAGCAGTTGATGAATGCTTGATTGGAAATATTCCTTACCATATATTCCTTCAGGTAGTTAATAAATATCCTGAATTAAAATCTGAAATACTTTATCATATTACCACAAGATTAAAATCAATAATTGAAACTCTTAAGAATATGACTTTAGGTGATGTTCTATCAAGAATTGTCTATCAAATTCTTAAACTTGCTAATAAATATGGGAAAAAAGTACCAGAAGGTATTCTAATAGACTTAAGAGTTACAAAACAGGATATCGCAGAAATGGCAGGAACCACTACAGAGACAGCAATAAGAATAATAAGTAAGTTAAAAAAAGAAGGTTACATAGTTGAACAGAATCGCAAAATCATTATCAAAGATATAGAAAGACTTTTAAATTTAATAAATAATTAAAAATTAAATCTCTGCTTAAAGGAGGATGAAAAATGGAGTGTAAAATTGAAAGAAACAAAAAAATCTGTACTTGCAGTTATGATCCTTGCGAGAAAAAGGGAATATGTTGTGAATGCTTACACTATCATAGAAAAAGAGGAGAACTTCCAGCATGCTATTTTACTGCAGAGGTAGAAGCCACATATGACAGAAGCATTAGAAGATTTATATCCATGTATCAAGGTAAAAGGTAAGGTCTTCTAAGACAATATCTTTTGCATCATTAACTTTTTTTGATAGATCAACTTTTGCAACCTTTATACCTGCCATTGAGGCATATCTACGGCAGGTAAATACTGTAATACATTTATTCGAATAAATAGCTTTACCTGCTATGTTATAATCATGTCCTCTTATAAAGCAGGAAGCATTTATACTATTTAAAAAACTTATAAGTTGCTCTTCTGTGAACTTAGGAATTCCAAATCCTCTAAAAACTGAAGACACTGAAGCATCAGACCATAGTATATCTATAATTAAATCTCTTCTTGATTTGTCATCTATCTTTTGTCCATGAAGAGGAAATCCAGCATGGGATGCTACAACTCCATTTATTGTCTGAATCATTAAAGGCATTTCCTTAAAAAGAGTTACAGCAGTCTCATGAATCTTTATACCTATGTTTCCAAATATATCTATAAGTTCGCTCTCAAATTCATAAGGATAACAATATACTGCATAGTGTGCCTCGTGGTTTCCTTTTAGAATAAAGATTTTATCTGGAAAATTTATCTTAAGTAAGCATAGATAGACAAGATTATATAGAGAACCTTCCGGTTCAGGTTCTCTATCTATATAATCACCAAGAAATATTAAATTTACATTACTTTGCTGAAAAAATTTTTTTACAATATACTTTGTAGTTGAAAAATCTCCATGAGTATCTCCAATAAAGACTGCCTCTCCTTCTGAATAATTAAGCTTTATATAAGGAGGTTCTTCGGTTAAGATTTCAGTTGCTCTTTCTAAAATTTTAATAATTTCATCGGATTCTAAGCTTTTAATTAGTTCAGGATCATAAATAATCTTTGAATACATCTATTGACTCCTTATTTTTAATATCAGAAGCTAATTCTTTTATAAAGTTTAAAGCTTCCTTCGTTTTTATTGATTTTAGCGCTTCTATCATTGCTATCTTTACTGCCAAAGTTTTTTTAGATAAAAAACTCTCTTTTAAATATTTAACAGATTCCTCTATCCTAAGTCTTCCCAATAATTTAGCAGTAGCCTCTATTGTAAGAACTTCTGAATATTTTAAGCCTTCATTTAGTATTTTAAAAAATCCTTTGTTTGGTTTAAAATTTCCGGTGCCTCTGCAAGAAAGGATAGACATCCATGATAAAAAAAGGAATCCTGAAACATATCCAATAAAGCTTCCATTGACTCAGAACTACCAATATTTCCAAAAAGTTATAGTTCTTATTCTGTATCGCCACCTCTATCCTCTTGCATCGGCAAGTTTTATAACAACTGAAAGCATATTAGAGATCAGAAAATTTTTCCCTCCATTGAGAATTATCAAGTTCTTTAAGAAATCCATTGACTCTAAAAGCATGAGAAGAAATTGGAAAAGAATCATCGCTAAAATTAAAAGATTAATAAACTTTCTCATAAAATGCCTCTTAAGAATTCTCATATTGTTTATAATAAAACTATGCGATGGGAAAAAGAAAGAAAGGAAATCGTAAAGTTTGCAAAAAGGATTTATCAGAAAGGATTTGTTTCAGGAAGTAGCGGAAATTTAAGCGTAAAAACAAAAGAAAACACTATACTCATTACTCCAAGTTCTAAATCCTATGAGAATCTCAAATTTTCAGATATTATTGAAATTAACTTTGATGGAAAAATAATAGAAGGACATAGAAAGCCCTCTTCTGAGTATAAACTTCATATTGAAATTTATAAAAATAGAGAAGATATTAATGCAGTGATTCATACTCATTCAACTTTTGCATGTATTATGGCATCTTTAAATTATTCTCTTCCTATAATTCTTGATGAACAAAAATCTGCTCTTGGAGGAGAAATTCAAGTCGCAAAATATGCAGTCCCTGGCACTGAAGATTTAGCAAAGGAAGCTACTAAAGCATTAGAAAATAAAAAAGCTGTCTTTTTATCAAAACATGGCGCTGTAGCAGTAGGTAAAAATATTGATGAAGCTTATACCGTATGTGAACTTCTTGAAAGATTTTGTCAAATCTATCTTTTTATGAGATTACTTCAAAGTAAAACTTAAAAATTTTTTAAGATTAAGAATATAATTCTTCAAGGCACTATATTGACAATCTATTTAATTTTAAAATAACATTTCTAAAGAAAGACAAAAATAAGGTGAATTTTTATGGGAAAAATCAAAAATCATAAAGGTTTCACTCTAATTGAGTTAGCAATTGTATTGGTCATAATAGGAATTATTCTCGGAGCTGTAATAAAAGGACAAGACCTAATTAATACTGCCCGAACAAAACAGTTTATTAATAAAATTAAAGCATGGGAACTCGCTCAATGGAATCATTTAGACAGAAAAGGAAGATTTGCAGGTGCAAATTTTGGAGAATTAATTGGTTCAAGAAGTGTAAAAGAGGATTTATTAAATGCTAAATTTATAAATCCTCCCTATGAGGGTTCGTCCAATAATGCAGAAAACAAAATAACAGTTGGTCCCTATGTCTTTTATGTCTTTTTTGGCAATGACAATACGAGAAATTTTATGAGTATATGTTACAGAAGCCCAACCTGCAGTGACCCTATCAATGATGAAGCTATAATATTTGCAGAAGCTCTTGATATTTCTATAGATGGAGTCTTAGACGGTGAGCAAGGTAGAGTAATAGGCTCAAATGGAGGATTAAGTAGTACACCAGAAGAAGACTCTTGGAACAATAGTTTTCAACCTACTCCAACAGCTTGGACAAGCAGCCCAAAGAAGATAGTTTATTACTTTGATGCAAAAAGATGACATTTTCACCTTATATCTGTTACTTTCAGACTGCTTATTTTACAAAAGCTTTTTGAAAGAATTTTAAAATAGCTCTTTACTTTAATTATTTTCAAGATAGTTAAGAACATAATCCTTTACTGCTTCTTCAAGAGATAAAGTAGCTTTGTCATAACCTAAATTTCTTATCTTCCTTATGTCAGCTTTTGTAAAATACTGATATTTTCCTCTTATTTCTTCTGGCATATCGATGTATTCAATCTGAGGAGTCATTCCTAAAGCGTCAAATACAGCCTTTGCAAGATCATTCCACGAACGTGGTATTCCGGTTCCTATATTGAAAATCCCATTTATCTCTGGTCTTTCAAGAAAAAATAAAGTCATTTCTACTGCATCTTTAACATATATAAAGTCTCTTAATTGTTCTCCATCCTTGTAGTCAGGATGATATGACTTAAAAAGTCTTATTTTTCCATCCCTTTTAATTTGTTCGTAGGCTTTTAAAACCATACTCCGCATATCACCCTTATGCCACTCTTTCGGTCCATAAACATTGAAGTATTTCAAACCGACTATCTTATCAAGAATTCCGTTTTTCATAGCCCAAAGGTCAAACATATGTTTAGAGTATCCATAAGCATTTAAAGGTCTTAAAGTAGGGAGCAAAGAGTGATCATCAGAAAATCCTTTAGAGCCATCTCCATAAGTGGCAGCACTTGATGCATAAATAAATCTCACATTATTTTTTAAAGACCATTTTGCCAGCTCTTTTGTGTATTCGTAGTTATTAACCATTAAAAAGTCAACATCTTTCTCTGTAGTGCTACTTCTTGCACCAAGATGAATTATCGTTTTTATTGAGTCTTTGAATTTTTCATTTCTTATTTCTTCAATGAATTTATCTTTATGGATATAGTCTTCAAAACTTAAATCAACGAGATTTTTCCACTTTTCAGACTTATTTAAATTATCTACAACAAGAATTTTTTCCTCTCCAAGTTCGTTAAGCCTCTTTATAAGATTTGCTCCAATAAATCCTGCTCCTCCTGTGACTACTGTATACTTCACCAGCTTTCCTCCTTATGTCTTTTTTATATTCTAACATAAGAATCTTAAATATCTTTGATTAGTCAAAGACTAAAATATCCAATCTATATTGATTAACGATTTCTATAAAACTTATCTTATAAACTGGATTTTCCTGAAAATAAAAAAGATGGCTTTTACATTGACAGTCTGAAGAACCAAACTCAGGCACTGTAGCATCACTTATATTAGATAGACTATAAGCCAATCTGCATTCAATATCCTTGTCTGTTAATATAGGAAAATCATTTATTATTTTAGCTTCTTTAAGGAAATAATCAATATGCCAATGCATCCTTTTAGATTTTTCCTTATGTCTCTTTATTCTTCTGAATAATCCTCTTTTGGCTTTACCAACATATACATAATAGCCCTTACGGAAATGTATATTGCCTAACCTTCCAATAACTATTGATTTAGGAGTATCAAGATAAGTCACTAAAAGATACACTCCCTTTTCTTTAAGAACTTTTTGTAGGAATTCAAAGGGTATTTCTAATTCTTTTACTGTTTTTACATAACTAAAACTACTGTCCCAATCTAATGAAACTGCTCTTATATCAACTTTTTCTCTAATCTCCATAAAAGTTTTTGAAAATTCAAAGTCAATATGATAAGCAGGAAGAAAAAACTTTATATTTGGATTCATTACAACAAAAAGTACGGATGTTCTCATTCCCTTTTGAGCCAGACTCTTAAGCTCCATTAGATGTCTTCTTCCTCTTTCAGTTACTGCATCAGGAAACATGGCAACATTTTCTCCAAATAAAGTACATGTTTTCACTTCAAGGTAAATTTTTTCTTTTTCATCTTCAAGAAGTAAGTCTAATCTGCCTTTTCCTATCCTAACTTCTTCAGAGACCACTTTGAAGTTTTTATAGATTGGTAATATATTTTCATTTATTAATGACTTAATTATCTTGTTTGTAAGATGAGTATGAAGTAAAACCCAGTGGTCTTTCTTCTTACATGCCAAAACAGTAAAAGGAAGTCTTTGAAAAGTTTGATTCCTTACGAGCATTAACTCAGTTTTTTCTGGAATTAGAAGCTCCCAAAGTCTTCCTGAATTTGGAAGATAGCATTCAGCAACTTTTCCATCAACATAAACAGTTACTACAAAACGATTTTTCCTTTTTATAAAACGAGCAAAGATTTTTTTAAAGGTTAATGGATAATCCAATCTCATTATATTCTTTCTGCATCTTCTCTACAGTAAGTTTATATAGTATTATTCCTAAAAGCAAGTCACATTTTATTACTACAGTAAAATGCACTATGCATCATCAATCATGGTTACAAGCCACCAGGGTTTTTTAATTGCTTCTATCCAACAATGCTGTGAAGAGTCCATCTGAACTAACATACCTGCCATAGGCATTCTCCTACGTCTTCGGTAAACTTTCCTCTTTTTCTTAGGCTCATGTAGCCCTCCTTCAGTGAGTATCCTTCTTATACTCTCATAACTAAGAAATATTCCATGGTTTTCTTTAAGCTTATCCCTGAAATGAAGTATGTTAAAGTCCCAATAAAGAGACTCTCTTAAGTTTAAAACCCTCTCTTTTACTTCTTGAATAATCTTAAAAGCTGAAACTTTCTTTTTCTTTCTTATTAAAAGTCCTTCAAATCCATCAGTGATAAATCTCTTCTTTATCCGTAAGGTCTTTCTATAACTTAGTCCCAGGAGCTTTTGAGCTTGTCTAAGGCTTAAACTGCCTGACATTACTCTGTTTATTACCTCTACTTTTTTCAACTCTTCCTTCGTAAAAATATATATTTTCCTCATTAAGCCACCTCCTTTTAGAGCTAAACTCTAAAAGAAGGCTAACATATATGTGACATTTCTTTTTAGTAATTATGTGTGACATTTTAATATAGTAACCACACTACCACAGCGGATAGT
>JBCNUV010000003.1:0-224928 GCA_039630505.1 Thermodesulfovibrio sp. | reverse complement strand
AATACTCTTATCAATTTTTCCAGATGCTTTTCAGATAGACCAAAAGTCTCAGCTTCAATATTGCTCATCAAACTCTCCAAACCGCAAAAACTTGTTCCGCAACTTTTCAAACTCTACGTAATAGTAGCCGGTAACTTCCTTTAATAACTACTCCACTATACCCTCGTTGTAAGTATGAGATGTGAGATTTCTTGCACTGATCATCCTTAACCATATATCTCCGTTCTCAATTATGCCATATTTGAAAGCAGTTTTTATAGCATCTCTTTTTGATAGGGTATCCTCGTGAAGATCCTGATAGAGAAGGTTTTCTCCTAATGTTAATTGAGTTGAACTTTTTTCTATACATTTTGTATACATCCCTTTTTCTTCTATTTTATCTGAAGATTATCAATTAGACAATTAAATTTTACAAAAATCTCGTATTGGATTAAACAAAACTGCTCCATCTGTTTCACACTTACATCATGATAATATCATATGTGAAAATTTATTTATATTTTTTTGGATGTATTTTGGAAATGTCATATCTATATTAACTCTTTCTAATCTCGATCCGTTAATTGGATTTTTATACTGCAATAACATAGATTTGATATATTCTGGGTTTTTATACAACTCTGTATTAAGTTCAAAATGGGCAAATGACTCTAGCTTATGTATCACTTTGTCAACACCACCCATATAGGAAAAGTGCCAACCTCCATTTTCAACAATGTGTATTTCCGGAGTTAACAACATTTGCTTAAAAAATCTTCTTTTCTTTAGGCTTATGATTAATCCTTTCATAAGCAATTTTAATCTGTCTATTGGTTTATTGATATTAACCAGGTTGTGAGTTATTTTCCTTAACAAATTAGGCTCCTGAAAATTTAAAAGATCCTCGAATGAAAGCATAATACTGCCATACCAGTTAACTGTGGATTTAAGATTCAGATAATAGCAGAACAAAACTTGTTTAAAGATTCTCAATCCTTGAAAGTTTTTATATTCAAGTACTTTCTCGGGATTGGGTATTTCGTCGGCATCTGAAATGATAACAATATCATCTGAGTTACAATCAGCCAAGCCCTTAAGAATGGCATTTCTCTGAATCCCCTCGTTCATCCAGGGAGATTTGCCTTCAAACCAAAACAAAGACCAAAAATCATAACCTGTTCTGTCCTGGGGCTCTGATATTAGATCATCAACTATTATGTGGATTATTTTTTCCTGAAAATTTCTAAATCGATCTCTATTCTCGAGAAAATAGAGAGGCTTCTTTTTTCCCTGATGAGTTCTGGTAGCTTCGACAATAACAAATTTATCAACAACCTCGTTCAATTCATTAAGTCGTATCTCTAAAATATCCAACTCGTTAAAAAAGGTAAAGCAGTCGTATATCATATCTCATCTTAGCTCACGTAGTATACGTGAAAAATACTCTATTGTCTTAGTTAGGCCCGTTTCTAGCGGTATCTTGGGCTCCCAATGGATAAGCTTCTTTGCTAGTGTTATATCTGGTTGTCTCCTAATTGGATCATCTTGTGGAAGTGGTCTAAATTCAATTCTTGACTTTGATTTAGTTAACTTCAAAACAAGCTCTGCCAGTTCTAAAATGGTAATTTCATGAGGATTACCTAAATTAATGGGACCTGTTATCTCATCTGATGAGTTCATAAGCCTTATCAATCCATCTACCATATCATCAATATAACAAAAACTTCTTGTTTGTGAACCATCTCCATAAACTGTTAAAGGCTCTCCTCTTAAAGCTTGGACAATAAAATTACTCACCACCCTTCCGTCGTTGATATGCATCCTCGGTCCATAAGTATTGAAAATTCGTGCTATCTTAATTCTCAAGTTGTGTTGTTTGTGATATGCCATGAAGAGCGTCTCTGCACACCTTTTGCCTTCATCGTAGCAAGCCCTTGGTCCTATGGGATTGACATTGCCCCAGTAGGTTTCAGGCTGAGGGTGAATCAGTGGATCTCCATAAACCTCTGAAGTTGATGCCTGAAGTATTTTTATCTTGAGTCTTTTAGCCAGTCCAAGCATATTTATTGACCCGTGAACTGAAACCTTAACTGTTTGCACTGGATCAAATTGATAGTGAACAGGTGATGTTGGACAAGCTAAATTGTAAATTTCATCAACTTCAACATAGAGAGGGAAGGTAATATCATGACGAATAACTTCAAAAAAAGGATTCTTGAGTAGATGTAAGATATTTTGTTTAGAACCAGTGTAAAAATTATCAACACACAAAACCTCATTACCTTCATTTAGAAGCCTCTCGCAAAGATGGCTCCCTATAAACCCCGCTCCACCTGTCACGAGAATTCTTTTCATTATTACCTCCAAATTTATTAATACACTTCTTCTATACTTGCCTGAAAATATATGGTATCATCTTTGCCAAAGAATATTTTAAAGACTCTATAGTATGGCAAAGGTGTTTTTTAATCTTATTTTTTCTTGACAAACCTTTATTGATTTTCTGTCAAAGTCTATACCCCAAACTTCATAGCCTCTTTTCTGAGCCTCTACAAGAAAAACTCCATCCCCACAACCTACATCAAGCAGTCTTCCTGACTTTAAAGGCATATGCTTGAAAAACATCTTATGGTTTTCACATATTGCACGTTCTATACCCATGTGAAAAACAGCATAGCTTTCTTCACCTTCCTCCTCGTAATACTCAGGCACAATCTTCAAAGGCTCCCACCATTGGAGGTCACATTTAGAACAGTGATAAAGTTTATACTCTTGATTATTAAAAGGTGCAATGTAGCTTTCTATGTGCTTTTCCTTAGGCATGCTACTTTCGCACGAGGGACAAACTGGCATAGTTTACCTCCCTAATTAGCATTAAATATCCTATGCTGCATATTACTATATAAGCTCCTAATGTTCCAAGACATATACCCATTAAACCCATCTTAAAGTGAAAAACCAGAGCATAGTTTAGCACAAAGTTCGCTATCACTCCAAGAATCGCAACAAAACCCACACCAAAAAGCCTTTCTTTTATCTGAAATACTCTGTATATAACAGGCCAGAAAAACATAAAAGGAATTGAAAGAGCATAAAACTGAAGAGCAGTAGAAGTCAAATCTATATCAACCCTTGAGAAAGCTCCATATCCAAAAAGTAGCTTTACAGGTAGCCATGGAAGGGCAAAAAAGAAAATCATAAAAGGTATACTAAAGAGAAAAAGCTTTTTAAGATAAAAGTTTAACTTTTCTATGGAGCCATTACTCTCAGAAAGAGAAGTAACTGCCATGTGTTCAAATCTTAAAATTGCTCTTGGAATGCTTGCTATCAGAAGTCCATAGGCTAAGGCAGAAACTGCCTTTTCACCAAGGTAAGAAGCAAAGGCACGATCTACCAGAATATAAAGATGAAGCACTCCATAAAGAATTGAAAGTTGAAAGAATTGAAGTATTAGCTTTTTGGTGCCTTCCTCAAGGTAAAACTTCAAATGTATGTATTCTCTACCTACATAAAGCATATAGATGCATCCTACTATGTAAGCTATAGAAAGAGAGACAGAAAGAGTTCTGTAGTCTTTAGTGAAAAGAAGTCCCATCAGAACTGCTATGAAGTTTGCTACAGATATAAAGAATTCACCGATAAAATATTGTGTAAATCTTCTTTGACTTCTCAAAACAGCTCCGAAGTGATGGAAAATAAAAGAGCTGAAAATATAAGGAATAAGAAGAATATATGAAGTTTTTGTAGCCTCTATAGCCTGAGTGCTAAAGCCTGCTGGTATTTTGAGGATAAGTTCCATAAGAACAAGAGCAAGCAAACTCATGGATAGGCTAAGAAGAAGAGTAAAACTAAACAAAAGACCAGCAAGCTTTTTAAACTCTTCTTCACTTTTCATTCTTGCCTTAACAAGCTGTGGAACTCCTATTGAGTCAAAAACATCTGCAAATATAAGGAATATTCCAACTAAAGCTAAAGCCATAAAGAAGCCGTCTGTCTGATAGTTAAATCCAAGAATAACTGCTATGGCTACGTTTCTTAAGTATCCTATACCGCGGGCAAAAACATTTATGATGGATGACCTTATAGCACCCTCAAGGACAGTTTCTGGATTATTTGAAATTTTTAGGATTTTTATAAGTTTATTTATAGAATACATCTTTTTTGAATTCCTTCGTCAGGATAACAATGTAAGTGTCATTCTGAAAGAAATGTAGCTGAGAGAAGAATCTCCTCCGCTGCCATAATGTCATTCTTAGCCTAAGGCGAAGAAGAACTCAATGGAGAGATCCTTCGGCTTCGCCTCAGGATGACACTAACAAATGTCATTCTGAGGCACGAAGTGCCGAAGAATTCTTATCCACATTTATTAATACGCTAACTTCCTTTCCCATTCAAGAGCTGTCTTTATTATGTATTCAAGATCATCATACTTTGGTATCCAGCCAAGTTCTCTCCTAATCTTTGTGTTATCTGCGACAAGCTCTGGTGGATCTCCATCTCTTCTTTTACTCTCTATTACTTTAAAATCAACTCCTGAAACTTTCTTTGTTGCCTCTATAACTTCCCTTACAGAATATCCATGCCCATATCCACAATTAAATATATCGCTTTTACCACCTTGCAATAGATACTCGAGAGCCAGAATATGAGCATCTGCAAGGTCATCTACATGGATGTAGTCTCTTATGCAAGTTCCATCCTTTGTGGGATAATCAGTTCCGTATATCTCAAGATAAGGTCTTTTTCCAAGTGCTGTCTTTACTGCAAGGGTTATAAGATGGGTGGCATCTTTTCTTCTCTGTCCCAATCTTCCCTTTGAATCAGCACCTGCTACATTAAAGTAACGAAGAGATACGTAGCTAAAATCATGCGCCTTTGAGACATCAGAAAGCAATCTTTCCACCATCATCTTTGAATAACCATAGGGATTAATGGGATTAAGAGAAGAATTCTCATCTACAGGACATTTTTCAGGTATGCCATATACTGCTGCAGAAGATGAGAATATAAAGTTTTTTACTCCATGCTCAAGGCATGCCTCTATGAGATTAAGGCTATTACAAAAGTTGTTTTTATAGTATTTTAAGGGTTCCTTAACTGATTCTGGCACAACTATAAAAGCTGCAAAATGCATTACTGCATCTGGCTTAAAAGTCTCAAATGTTTTATTTAATGTTTCCTTGTCTGAAAGATCTCCTACGACAATGTCTCCATAAAGCACTGCCTCACGATGTCCATAGGAGAGATTGTCATAGGTAAGCACATTATACCCTCTTTCACCAAGTGCTTTAACCACATGGCTTCCAATGTAGCCAGCACCACCAGTAACAAGAACTTTTAAAGGTGATTTCACTTTTTATATCCTTTCTGAAATTTCTAAGAATTTCTTAGCAATAGATATTGCCTTGTTGGCATCCTTCAAGGTGTAGTCTCTTGTTGAAATAAAATCTATATTATCGTAAAATTCTACTTCTCTCTGAGTTCTTAACCATTTTAAGTCTTTTCTAAGTTTGAGTAATTCATTAGCAATTTTCTCTGTTAACTTTTCTTTATTTTCCAGAATTATGTCAATTACATCATACCATTTAGGTGGACTTATTCCCATTTTAAGAAAAATAGCTTTCTGAACAAACTCTACAATTTCTTGGCATATTCTTATAACATCAACATAGTCTTTTTCTTTTAAAAATTAGAGTGCCTTATTGCTCATTGACTAATTCTGTGTATTCAATGGGCTCTTTATGTATAACAAATGTATAACAATATGGCTTCTTTTAAATTCCTCAAATTTATTTAAGAATTCCTTAAAAAAATTGTGCCTATCATAGATTATTAAAAACTCAGTATTCCAATAGATAAGGAGTCTTAACTTTCAAATCCTTGGAAGATCGGAAAATAGGATTAATCTCTAAAGGAAGTTCTTTCTCAAAGGATATCTTGTTTTCCACATTATTGAAATAATCCGTATATTCTCTATATTGATTTCTCTTGTCCCTAAGAACTCTCAATAAATCAATCTCTGATACGGGGCTAAAACTATCCTTTGCAACTGAACCAAAAACAACAAGGGATAGCAATCTATCTTTATAATAACTGATGCATAAATCCCTTATTTGACTTAAAACTTTCATGTATTTTCTTTTATAGCCCTTTATCTTTTTCATTTTTCTTTTAAAATTTATTGTTTGTTAAACCGAACTTATGAATGCTAAAGTTTGTTGGGTAAAAATGGATTAATATAAAAATTTCAACGGTAGTTTCTTTTTTCAATGCTCCGCCTCCTCAGTTACATCGGCCTCAAACTGAAAAGCCTTAGTAACCAAGTAGGCACTTACTAATTAAACCGTTCTACTTCAGAGGCATCTCAGTTTAACATTAAAAACCTCTGAAGTATATGTTATATTCATGGATTTTTTTATCTTAGGTTCGTTCACTTTAAGATAGTTTAATACTCTCAATTGCTTTCAATTTGTTCATATTTTGAACGTTAACATAAAAAGCATTCTTATGTCAATTGCTTTTTATCATAATTAATAGAAATGGGAGTAGTTTATGATTTATCGTTACTTTATAGTTTAAGCCTTGAGTAAGGGAAGAGGTCCTTCGGCTTCGCCTCAGGATGACAATGGGTGGCTTTGCCTCAGGATGACAATAAAGGTCATTGAGACCCCTCAGAATGACGCTTATAATTGTCATTCTGAGGCACGAAGTGCCGAAGAATCTTTTCATAAAAGAGAGATTCTTCGCACCCATTGAGGGTGCTCAGAATGATAGAATGGAGAGATTCTTTGCACCCCCTTAAGAAGGGTACTCAGGATGACCGAATGGATAAAAATACTCACAATTATAGAATATGTTTGGCTTTGTCTCAATATTAAGGATACGATGGGATAATGCCTCGGAAAGGGAATTTTAGAGTTAAAACTCAAAACTCTGGACTATTATTATTCCCCTTTCTTCTGCTAATTTAATGGCAGTTTTCTTTGCAAAGTGGGTTACTATCATCTTTACAATCTCTACTTCTCCATATTCGCTCTTTATAGCCTTTACTTTCCTTTCAAGTTCCTTGAAAACTCTCTCAAAATCTCTTTTGTTTTCCTCTAACCTTAATTTAGCTTCACCCACTATGTAGAGTTCTTTCCCGTTTTTCCTTCCTTTGGCAAAAAAGTTTATCTCCTCTTGATTAATCTCAGTTCTAATAAATTTCTCAGTTATTTCAATATGATGCTTTTTAAATAGGTATTCTGGAAGTTTTCTGTATGCTTCATTTTCAAAGGCATAACTTATTGTTCTTGATAGTCCTCCTACTTCACCACGAAGATTCCCAAGTCCTATGGCAAGCTTTCTAACTTCTTCTTCTGTTTTCTTCTGTGCTTCAGCGAGTTCATTTACTCTTTGTTCTGTTTGTTTTTGGGCTTCAGTGAGTTCAGCGATGGCTTTCTCAAGTCTTGTTATTCTTTCTTCTGAACGTTTATGGGCTTCAGTGAGTTCAGCAACAGCTTGTTCAAGCCTTGTTATTCTCTCTTCTGAACGTTTATGGGCTTCTGCAAGGTCATTTATCCTTTGTTCAGTGCGCTTTTGAGCCTCTACGAGTTCATTTACTGTCCTTTCAGTATGTTTTTGAGCCTCTGTAAGTTCGGTTATTTTTTCGCCAATTTTATTGACTACATTGTAAAGTTGTATGAAATCCTCTCTCTTTACTACTTCACCGAGATTTTTCTCTATGACTCTTAAGATTTTAATAAGTGCCTTTCTTAGGTCAGGCTCAAGTTTTTCAATTTCCTCAAATATTTCTACTGAAAAAATTCCCATTTTTAAACCTTCCTTAATTGTTTCTTTATTTAATTATATCAAAATTTCTTTGTTTTAACATTATGAACTGTAGCCCTGAGATCCTTCGGCTTCGCCTCAGGATGACAATGGGTGGCTTTGCCTCAGGATGACAATAAAGGTCATTGAGACCCCTCAGAATGACACTTACAATTGTCATTCTGAGGCACGAAGTGCCGAAGAATCTCATCCACAGTTTCTAATATGTTAACTTTCTTTCCCATTTAAGAGCTGTCTTTATTATTTATTCAAGGTCATTATATTTTTGGTATCCAACCAAGTTCTTTATTTTTCATACGGTTTACCACAAGCTCTTACGGATCTTCCACTCTTCCTTTGTTCTCTATCCCTTTGAATCAGCACCTGCTACATTTAAAGTAACAAAGAGATACGTATCTAAAATCATGCGTCTTTGAGACATCAGAAAGCAATCTTTCCACCATTACCTTTGAATAACCATAGGGATTAATCGAATTAAGAGAAGAATTCTCATCTACCGGACTTTTTCAGGTATGCCATATACTGCAAAAGTTGTTTTTATAGTATCTTTCAGACTCCTTAACTTACTCTGGCACAAAGATAAAAGCTGCAAAATGCATTACTGCATCTGTTTTAAAAGTCTCAAAGGACCTTTTTGATCATTTCTTAAATGCTCCGTCTTCTCAGTTACATCAGCATAATATTAAAGAATATCTCAGTAACTAAACAGACACTCAGTAAATTAAACCAGTTCTACTTCAGAGGCATCTAATCTGATACTTACAGACCTTTGAAGTATGTGTATTGATACAATTAAGTAGTGTTCCTTTTCTTTTTTCTTTAATATTCCTTTAACTCCTGCAAGGGGACCTCTTTTTATTCTAATTTCCTGACCTTCCTTTAAATAAGGATAAGGATCTATATCTTTATTGTTTTCTATTGCCTTTTTAAGTGGTATTATTTGATCCTCTGGAACAGGCTCTGGTTCTCCCTTTGGATTTTTGATAAAACTTACAACACCCGGAGTCTTAAGCACTCTAAGCATTAATTCATAGCTTTTTTCTATGTAAACAAAAAGATATCCAGGAAAAAGTGGAAATTTAACAAGCTTTTTTCTGTCTTTCCATCTTCTAAGCCTTTCAACAGCAGGTAAAAATGCCTCTATTCCTGCCTTCGTTAGTCTCTCAAATACCTTAAACTCATGCCTTGATTTAACATATATACAATACCAATTACAACTAACTGCTAAATCTCCCATACATAGTAAACCTTAGCATCTACATCTTTCAATTCAGCAATCTCTCCTTCTTCAAAGGTTGCCACAACAATAGCATCAAACTTAATATTTTTTATATCCTCCTTTGAGTAAACCTTGCAGTTAAAAAAATTCTTCCTTCCATTAAAACTTACAACTCCAACAATCTTAATTGGTAGTCCCTTTGATGCTATGTAACAGAGTTCTGCCAGTTCTTCGCTTCCCCAAATAAGAATACTTCTTTGTCCTGAGGCTATAATTTTTTCATAAGTTTTATCTATCTTATGTTTAATTTCTTTAAGGTAGTTAAAAGACCTTGCCATGTAATTAAAGGTAAGCTTTGTTTTTTCAAGAATTCCCTTTGGCGTAAGAATATATATTATCCTTTTTCCTGTGAGATTCTTTATCTTTATGTAACCTTTTTTAGCAAGCCTTTTTATGTAAGCGTTTGTAAGACCTAAGGCTATGCCAAGCTTTGATGAAAGATCTCTTTGTGTAATTAAAGGATTATCTTGAATGTGTTCGAGAATCTTAAGAGAAATTTCGTCGTTTATTTGAGATTTGTTCATAATTTGAACAATAACATGAAAGATACATTTATGTCAACATTAAAATTTATTATCTTTCAGGAAGGAATTGCTATTACTCAAACAATTCCTGAACAAATAGCAATGCATTCTGCAGCATATGTGGGATTAAAAATAAGAGGACTTTCAGATGTAGTTGTCGACTATGTAGTATTTGGACTTACTGTATTAAGCTAAGATTTGATAAAACCTTTAATTTTAACATTAAGTCTGCTATGTATCATAAAAAAATAAACATTTTATATGGTTATTGGAAGAAGTGTTATTTTCAATAGTTTGAAAACCTTGGAAATCAATGAGCCGTGGAGGATTCGAACCTCCGACCCGCTGATTAAGAGTCAGCTGCTCTACCTGCTGAGCTAACGGCCCATTAAAAACTCTTAAAAGATCCAGATAGGCGCGGAGGGGATCGAACCCACGACCTCTTCCGCGTCAAGGAAGCGCTCTCCCACTGAGCTACGCGCCTAAAACTTTTGAAATATAGCAATTTTTTATTTTTTTTGTCAATATTCCTCTTTTTATAGTTAAAACTAAAATAAAAAATGGCGGCGAAGGGATTCGAACCCCTGACACGACGGATATGAGCCGTCTGCTCTGACCAGCTGAGCTACGCCGCCAAACAATATTAATTATATCTAAAATCAATGTGTTTTAGCAAATATCAATGTCCTTGAGAAAATAAATTTTAAATGATGTATAATTAATTTAAAAAATATTAGGAGGATGCTATGATTGAGAAAGAAAAAGTCGAAGAGGTATTAGGTAAAATTAGAGTTGGTCTTATGGCAGATGGAGGAAACATCGACCTTGTTGATATTAAAGATAATGTAATTTATGTAAGATTAAAGGGAGCATGCGGAACATGTCCTATGGCAACTCTTACTCTTAAAAATTGGGTTGAAAAAACACTAAAAAGCGAGATTCCAGAGGTTAAAGAAGTTGTAGCTGTCTAAGATAATGCTAAAACTTTTATTAGTTTCATTCAATTTTCTGATCTTATTAACTCTGTCTTATTTTTCTCAAGCAGAGGCAGAAGAAAGAATTCAAGTCAAAGACATAAGATACTATGAACTTCCTCAGGCATTAAGAGTAGTAGTTGAAATCACTGCAGTTACAGAGTTTGTAAAGGGAGAACTTAAAAATCCAAATAGACTTTTTTTTGATATAAAAAACTCAATTCTTAACAAAGAATTAAAAAGAGAGTATTCAGTAAATGATCCAGTTGTAAGCAAAATCCGAGTTGGACAGTTCAATGTTAACACAGTAAGAATTGTCTTTGATCTTAAAAAGTCTGATTACGAATTTAAGATTATACAACTTGAAGATCCCTTCAGAATAGTAATTGATATATACTCGCATGAAAACATAAGATCACCTAAAAAATCCGAAGAAAAAGAATCAAAAATTATGTTTAAGCGGAAAATTGTTATTGATCCCGGACATGGAGGTAAGGATCCTGGAGCAATAGGTCCTACAGGATTAAAAGAAAAAGATGTTACTCTTGATATAGCATTAAAAATTAGAGATATCTTAAAAAATGACCCCTTTTTTGAAGTGATTTTAACAAGAGACAAAGATGTATTTATACCACTTAATCAAAGAACAGAAATTGCAAACAAAGTAGAAGCTGATCTCTTTATATCAATTCATACTAATGCCTCTCCTAACTCTTTAGCTCGTGGAATAGAGACATACATTTTGAACTGGACAGATGATGAAGAAGCAATAAGAGTTGCAGCAAGAGAAAACGCCATTTCTGTAAAAAAGATGAAACAGCTAAAAGATGAACTTGGTTTTATGCTTGCTTCATTAGAAAGAGAAGCAAAAAGAGACAGTTCTGTAAAACTTGCTGGATATGTGCACAACTCTATCATAAATGGTTTAAAAAATTCTTTCCTTAGAAATGACAATGGAGTAAAACAGGCTCTTTTTTACGTATTAGTAGGCGCTCAAATGCCTTCATGCTTACTTGAAGTCTCCTATATAAGCAATCCTGAAGAGGAAAGACTTCTTAGTCAAGATTCATATAGAATGAAAATAGCTCAATCAATTGTTGAAGGAATAAAAAACTACTTTATGAAGACAGATCAAATTAAAAAAGTTAAGTATACAAAACATGAGTCTTCAACAATTAGAACAAATATCAATAAAACTAAGAAAACTAATTTATAAATGGATCTACTTATAAAGAACGCTCTTATATTTGATGGACTTGGCAACTCTCCTTTTAAAGCCAATTTAGGAATAAAAGGAGACAAAATTGTATACATTGGCAAGGAAAATTTTTCTGCAAAAAAAATCATAGAAGCAAAACAGTTAATACTTACTCCAGGCTTTATTGATACTCACTCTCATTCTGACTTTACGATTTTGGCAGATCCAAGAGCAGAGGGAAAAATCACTCAGGGTATTACTACTGAAATAAATGGCAACTGTGGAATATCAGGATTTCCGATGTTTGGCGAGTTTCTTGAAAGAAGACTTCCAGAGTTAAAAACTCTTGGCCTTAATCCATGGAATAGTTGTGAAGAATACATAAATCTACTGAAAAAAGTAAGACCTGCAGTTAATTTTGTAAGCCTTTGTGGACATGGAAATCTGAGAGGCTCTATATTTGGCTATAAAAACCTAAAATTAAACAAAACAGAGATAAATAAGATGAAAAAACTTTTAAAATCCTTACTTTCTCACAAGATAAGAGGGCTTTCAACAGGCTTGATATATCCTCCAGGAGTTTTTTCTGATACAACAGAGATTATTGAACTTACAAAAAGCTTAAGAAAATCAAAAGGCATTTATGCAACTCATATGCGAAGTGAAGGTGACAATCTTATTGGAGCCATTGAAGAAACTATTTTTATTGCCAAGAAAGCTAAGATTCCTGTTCACATCTCTCATCTTAAAACATCAGGAAAAGACAACTGGTGGAAGATAGATATAGTTTTAAAAATAATAGAGGAAGCACAAAAAAATGGAATACAGATTACCGCAGACAGATATCCATATACTGCATCTCAAACAGATCTTGATGCTTTTTTGCCCTCTTGGATAGTTGAAGGAAGTAAAGAAGATATTATAAGAAAGCTAAAAAATAAAAATATAAGAGCTCAAATTAAAAACTATATTAAAGAAAAAGGGCAAGATTTTCTAAACAGCCTTATAATTTCTGATGTAGGCTCGGAAAAATATAAAAAATTAGAAGGTAAAAAATTAGCAGAAGTTGTAAGCCTTGAGAATGCTGCTCAATTTATATGTGATTTATTGATTAATTCCAATCTTATGGTAGGAGTGATATATTTTGGAATGAGTGAAGATAATCTTGAAAAAATTCTGACTCAACCATATGTAATGATAGGAACTGACAGTTCTGCCAGATGTACAAATGGAGTCACTAAAAAAGGCAAACCTCATCCAAGAGGATTTGGTAGCTTTCCCAGATTTATACGAAGATATGTTTTGGAAAAAAAACTTTTAAGTCTTGAGGAAGCGATAAAAAAGATTACATATTTACCAGCAAAAACATTTAGAATTGAAAAAAGAGGAGTTATAAAAAAAGGCTATTTCGCAGATATTGTTATTTTTGATCCCTCAGAAATTGAAGATAAAGCAACTTTTGAAGAACCATTTAATATTTCAAAGGGTATTAAATATGTTATTGTAAATGGAGAAACTGTTTTGTCTGAAGGTTCATTTACAGGAAAAAGAAAAGGAAAAATTCTTTTATGAAGATTGTTGGAATAACATGTAGCCTTGATAAAAGGAAAACTTATTTAAACAGGGATTATATTACAACTATTACTAATCTTGGATTTGTTCCATTGATGATATCACCTGAGATGACGGAAAGGATAATAAGGAATATCAATAAAATTTCAGCTTTAGTAATCTCTGGAGGAGGCGATATAAATCCACATTTTTATGGAGAAAAAAATGTAGCCTGTAAAAATCTTGTTCCTGACGAGAGGGTTTTATCAGAAATGGAACTTCTTAAGGAATTTATTAGAACAGAAAAGCCTATTTTAGGAATATGTTATGGAATGCAACTTATGAATATATTCTTAGGCGGAAGCCTATATCAGAATATTGAAACCAATATAAAACATCAATCATGTAATCATGAAGTTCAAATAATTGACGATTTTTTATTTAAAAAGGGACAATATACCGTAAATAGCTCTCATCATCAAGCCATTAAAGTCTTGGGTAAAGGACTTCAGATATTTTGTACTGCATTAGATAAAGTCATAGAGGGAGTTTATCTTAAGGATCATCCCTTTTTTGTTGGAGTTCAATGGCATCCAGAAAGACATAATGGAGAAATCTCCTTACATCTTTGGAATAGTTTTGCAAAAAAGATAAAATAAAAAAATATGAGTCCTTCAAAAAAATATAGAATTTCTCTTGAAAGAAGTTTTTATATCTGGATTTTGCTTTTCTTTATTGGTATACTTGGTTATTTAAACTATCAGATTCTTAAGTCTTTTTTTATTTCTGCTGGTTGGGCTATAGTTATTGCTTTGGTTTTTTATCCTGTTTTTGATTTCTTAAAAAAATTTTTAAAATACAGAGGAATTACAGCCTTGGCAACAATGTTTTTGGTTATAATTCTCTTTCTCTTTCCATTTGTCTATGTTTCATATCAAATTATTCTTGAAACAGGAGAGCTTATACGCAGTGTTAATCTTCCAGAACTTATAAATAAAATAAAAACCAATCCTTTGCTTTCAAAGATTCTTGAAAAAATAGGTTTTATCACAGGAGGCAATATTTCTTCACTTGAAAGTTTAATTAAAAATGAACTAAGTGGACTACTAAAAGAGGGAGCTTTAAAAATTGCACATGGCTTCGGAGACATGATGACCCTTCTTTTTAATCTGATACTTACTTTTTTTATTGCTTTCTTTTTTTTAAAAGATGGAGACGTCTTTGTGAGAAAAATTGAAGAGTTTTTACCCTTTGCAGAGACTGATAAAATTTCCATAAGAAATCAGATTAAAAACATTATATACACAACTTTCTATGGTGGTATTATGATAGCTATGCTTCAAGGAACGATTCTTGGAGTAACCTTTTATTTTCTTGATATTCCTTCACCAACACTATGGGGATTTATTACTGCTGTTTGTTCCTTTATACCTGTCTTAGGAGCCTTTACTGTATGGGCACCTGCCTCTATTTATCTTTTAGCAAATGGATTTATTATAAAAGGATTAATTCTTATCGTGGTGGGAGCCTTTGTGATAAGTCTTATTGATAACATCTTAAAACCTGTGATTCTAAAAGGAAAAGTGAAACTTCCTCTTATATTTATATTTCTTTCTGTTCTTGGTGGAATAAAAGTTTTTGGACTTATTGGATTTATAATTGGACCTCTTGTCTTTAGCCTATTTGTCTCATTTTTAGAAATTCTAAAGAACTTTGTAGGAGGTAGTGAAAATGTTTGAAAGGAAAGATTTAGAACAACTTGAAAGGTTTACTTTCAATGATGCTTATGTTGTAAGCCTTTTTCTTAATGTTTCTCCTCAGGAAAGAAAAAAACAAGCTTATTTGTCAAAGTTTAAAAATCTTGTAAAAACTTTACCAGAAGATATTCACAATGCCTGTAAAGAAGATATTAATAGAATAGAAGCTTTTTTACAAAGCGAAAGAGAATCCTTTAAAAAGTCTATTGTTATCTATAGTTGTTCTCCTAAGAATCTCTGGGTAAGATACGATTTAAATGTAGAACTCAAAGACGATATAATTGTTGACAGAAGTCCATATATAAGTCCTCTTTTTGATTTACTTGATAACTATCAGAAATATGGTGTTCTTCTTGTTGATAAACGTACAGCCAGAGTTTTTCTGGTTTTTCTTGGAGAGATTGAAGAGTATGGAATAGTTGAGCATGAAGATGTTCCCGGAAAACATAAAAAAGGTGGATGGTTTGCCCTTGCAGAAAAAAGATATGAAAGACATATTGATTATCATGTAAAGATGCATCTTAAGGATGTGATTGAAAAATTTAATAGCTTTCTTAAGGATAAAAATATAAGAAGGCTTATCGTTGCAGGACCAGATGAAGCAATCTCTGAATTAATGAACATTCTCGATGAAGAAATAAAGCAAAAAATAGTTGGAATAACAAATATTGAAAAATATGCTTCAAAGGAAGAAGTCTTAGAAAAAATTCTTCCTATTATTGAAGGCTATGAAAACTTAAAAGAAGAAGAAACAGTCTCCGAACTTATTACAAGATCATTGAAAAATGACAATGCAGTTATGGGAATTGATGATGTACTTAAATACTTAAGAGACAAAAGAGTTATGAAGCTTATCATAGCAAAAGATCATAGATTAGAAGGTTTTATTTGTAAAAACTGTGGATTTGCTACAACTCAAAATGTGGAATGTTGTATGGAATGCGAAAGTTGTGTAATGAAAAGCTACAATCTAATAGAAAAAGCAACAGAGATGGCAATTGAGCAAGCTGCATTAGTTGAGGTTGTAAAAGAAGAAAAAAATAGAAAAAAACTTCTTGAATACGGTGGAATAGGAGCTTTCCTAAGATTTTAAATATTCTCTTAAGTATTTAGCAGTGTAAGAGTTTTCAATTTTTAAAAAATCAGGGAGGATCCCTTCATAAAGAAGATATCCTCCCTGGTGGCCACCTTCTGGACCAAGATCAATTATCCAGTGAGCTTCTGATATTACTTGAAGATTATGTTCAATTATAATGACTGTTGCTGATTTATCAATAAGTTTTTTTATAACATTGAGAAACTTTTTTACATCTTCATAGTGTAAACCTACTGTAGGTTCATCAAGTATATATACAAATCCCTTAAGATTTGACTTTTTTCCTGTTACAGAATTAAGAATTTCTTCGCAGATTTTGATCCTTTGTGCTTCTCCTCCAGAAAGAGTTGTGGCAGGTTGCCCTAATCTTAAATATCCAAGACCTAACTGTCTTACAATATCTATCTTTTCTCTTAAAATTTTATCTTCATAGAAGAACTCATAGGCTTCATCAAAACTCATTGAGAGAACTTCATGTATATTTTTATCTTTGTATTTTATCTCAAGTACTTCTTTTTTAAATCTTTTGCCTTCACATTCCTCGCAAGGAAGAAATAAATCTTCAAAGAAAAACATCTGGACCTTTATATAGCCTTCTCCCTTACAGGATGGACAATAACCCTGAGGACTATTTACAGAGAAGAATCCTGAAGAGAATCCTCTAAGTTTAGCATCTTTTTGAGAAGCAAAAATATCCCTAATTCTACTATAAAGACCAAGATATGTCACTGGCATAGATTTTGGAGTCCTTCCAATAGGAGATTGATCAATTAGTTTTATAGCTTTAATGTCTTTTATCCCTTCAATATCTTCAAATGGAAGGGCTTTTTGTGTATCCACTCCGAGATGGTTTGCAACTGCTTTATAAAAAGTTTCAACAACAAGTGAACTCTTTCCAGAACCTGATACTCCTGTGACAACTGTAAGGGCATTCATTGGAAAATGAACTGTTATGTTCTTGAGATTGTGTCCATGGGCATTTTTTAAGGTTATAAAGCTTTTAAATAAATTTCCATGATTTTTTATTATAGGAGGCTTAGACTCCTTTAAGTAGTTAGCTGTTACAGTATTAAGCTTTAAAAAATTTTTTAAATCTCCACAGTAAACTACTTCACCACCAAGACTTCCACCTCCAGGTCCAAGCTCAACTATCCAGTCTGCACTTTTTATAACATCTTTATCATGCTCAACAACTACAACTGTATTTCCATAATCCGTAAGCTCTCTTAAAACCGAAACTATTCTGTCAGTGTCTCTTGGATGTAATCCCACAGTAGGCTCATCAAGAACATAAAGAGTTTCTGTAAGTTTGTTTGAAAGCTGATTTGATATATTAAGCCTTTGATACTCTCCGCCAGAAAGACTCTTAATCTGTCTGTCAAGTGTAAGATAATCAAGTCCTACTGTCTCAAGAAACTTAAGTTTTTCAGAAATCTGTCTTATAGCTTCTTCTGAGATTTTTGCCTCCTCTTGAGTAAGTCTAAGTGATTGAATCCATTCTTTTAGCTGAGTTATTGACATAAAATTTAAGTCTCCTATATCCAATCCATTTATTTTAAACATCAATGCAGTCTCTTTAAGTCTCTTGCCTTTACAGTATGGACATAAATCAGGTTTTCTAATCTTTGAAAGAAAAACTCTTACATGAACCTTATATCTTTTTCTTTCAAGCTCCTCAAGAAAGTCATTTATTCCATAAAAATATTGATTTCCCATAAAAATTAAGGTCTTTTGTTCTTGAGGCAAAAGTCTATAAGGAGTGTTTATATCTATCCCTGAAAGCTTTGCTCCTTTTATTAGCTGTTGTTTCCACCACTTGAGCGTGGGTCTTTCCCATATCTCAATAGCTCCTTCACTAAGTGAAAGCTCAGGATCAGGCACTATAGCAGTTTCATCATATTTTAAAATATAACCAAATCCCTTACATTCGGGACATGCTCCTTGAGGATGATTAAATGAAAAAAGAAGCGGAGAAGGCTCTAAAGCCTCTATACCACATTGAGGACATACTGCTTCAGATGGAAAATGAAGTAGAGTTTTATCTTCAACGATATAAACTTTTACTTTTCCCATTCTAAAGGCTATTTCAACAGAATCATTAAGTCTTGATGGTTCAGTTATCCTTAGTCTGTCAACCACTACCATTTTAATTTTCTCATCAAAATCTATAAGTTCCATTACATTGGGATTACTGTTTTGAAATGTTAAAACTCTTGAAAATCCAAGCTTAATAAGTTTTTCCTTATTCTCTTCAGTTTCAAATAATATGAAAACTCTTTTTCCATGATAATTTTCTAAAAGCTCCTTTGTAACCTTTGAAGAATTCCAAGATTTTATCTCCTTTTTACATTTAGGGCAAAAGGGTTTTGCTATTTTTGAGAATAATATTCTAAGATAGTCATAAATCTCAGTATGAGTCCCAACAGTTGCTCTTGAACCTTTAACTGGATTTCTTTGCTCAAGTGCTATTGTAGGTCTTAAGTTATCTATAAGATCAACATCAGGTCTTGGAAGTTTCTCAATGAATACTCTGGCATAACTTGACATGCATTCAATAAAACGCCATTGTCCTTCAGCATAAATCGTATCAAAGGCAAGAGATGATTTTCCAGAACCAGAAATTCCTGTTATTACAGTAAGTTTATTATGGGGTATGATAACATCTATGTTCTTTAGATTATTCTGTCTTGCTCCTTTTATTATGAGATACTCTTCTTTGTTGGTTTTGTGCATTTTTTATTCTAACTGTATGATAAAATATTAAATCAATACTAAGTAAGGAGGACAAAAAATGAAAATTAATCCAGAAAAAGAAGCAGTTGAGACTGTTGCAAAGTTAATGCTTATTTCAGCAAGAACAGCACCAAAGGCAAAGGGAGAAGATGAGATTGTTACAGCAATTTTATCTGAAGAGGAAAAGGAAAAAGTTGCTAATGAGATGGAGTTAATAGGGCAGAAAGAAACTCATAAGTTTTTCAAAAGAGATGCTCAAAATGTAAGAGATGCGGAAGCAGTAATACTTGTGGGACTTAACTTTAAAAAACCTGTAGGAGTAAACTGTGGAGCATGTGGATATGACTGTAACACAATTCTGAAACAGAAAACATTTCAGATTGAATACTCAGGACCTGTCTGTACAATAAGAGCAATAGATTTAGGAATAGCAATAGGCTCACTTGTCTCTGTTGCGAAAGAACTTGGAGTGGACAACAGAGTAATGTACTCAATAGGTGCTACTGTTAAAAAGCTTGGACTTATGGATGCTCAAATAATACTTGGCATTCCTCTAAGTGTTAAAGGTAAAAACATCTTCTTTGACAGACCTCCTATTTTAAGTCCTTAATTTAACTATTTTTCTGAATGACACATAATTTTTTGTGCTTTTTTTATATAAAAAATTGCTATAATCTAATTAAGAACATAAAGTTCTGAAAAAAACCTCATGAAGAGGTTTGAATCCCTATGAAGGGGAGGTATTTAAAAATGATTAAGAAAGTATCAGTAAAGCCTATGCCAACTTGTAAGTGTAAGAGTTCTTGTTAAAATGGGGGGATCAAATCCCCCTTTTTTTATTGCTAATTATTATGCGATAATATTTTATGTGGTATATTTTATTTTTTGTTTTCATTCTTCTTTTTTTTACGCCTTTTTCAGTTTCTGCTGAAGAGGAAAATGCATATTATAATTTCGTGGCTGGATATTATGCTAGTATAAACGGTGATTTAAATAAAGCAGTTTTTCATTACAAAGAAGCATTAAAGATAAATCCTCAATCAAAGTTTTTAAGAATAATCTTAGCTGATACATATTTAAAAAATGATGATTTAGAAAATGCAAAAAATTATATTAACTCAGTACTAAATGAAGATTCTGAAAATGTAAGTGCCTTACAAGTGCTTGCCTCAATCTATGTAAAAGAAAAGAAAATTAAAAATGCCATTCAGGTTTACGAAAAGATTCTTAAGCATTTACCAAATAAAATCGAGATACTATCAAAGATCGGAAATCTATATCTTGCCTTAGGAATGTATGAAAAAGCTATTGAAGCCTTTAAAGAAGTTTTAAAGGAAGACTCTGACAACATTATGGCTTTACACTTTCTTGGAGTAATATATATTGAAAAAAAAGATCTTAATGCAGCCAGAGAAAGTTTTAAGATGATTCTTAAAATTAATCCTGAATATATTCCAGCATATACCAATCTTGGAGCAGTTGAAGAGCTTGCTGGCAATCTTAAAGAAGCAGAAAACTACTTTAAGAAAGCATTAGAACTAAATCCTGAAAATCTCTTTGCAAGAGAACGTCTAATAAATCTTTATATCTCTCAGAAATCATATAAAGAAGCAATAAAAGAGCTTGAGACACTAAAAGAACAAAAATCAGAAGTAGATCAAATTCGTGAAAAACTTATTCAACTTTATTTACAAATAAAACAGTATGATAAAGCTACACAAGAACTTGAGTATCTTTTGTCAAAACATCCAAAAGATTTAAATCTTATGTATTATCTGTCTCTAATCTATATGGAAACAGGAAAGCTAAATGAAGCAGAAAATCTATTAAGAAATATCATCTCAATAAATCCAAGGCAGGTTAATGCCTTTGTTAATCTTGCCACAGTTTATCTAAAGCAGAAAAAACTTAAAGAAGCCTTAAATATATACGAGGAGATTCTTCAGTTTACAACTGAAGTACCTGAAATCTATCTTTATGCTACAGAAATCGCTATTGATTTAAAGGATTATCAAAAGGCAAAAAATTATATTGAAGATGCACTATCAAAATTTCCAGATAATCCAGATATAAATTTTATGGCAGGAGTAGTATTTGATAAACTTGGTAAGTTTGAAGAAACAGAAAAGTTCATGAGAAAGACCTTTTCTTTAAAACCTGACCATGCCGAAGCTCTTAACTATCTTGGTTATAGTTATGCTGACAGAGGAATTAATCTTCAAGAGGCTTTGTCTCTCATAAAAAGAGCCGTCCAACTTAAGCCAAACAATGGATACTATCTTGACAGTCTTGGATGGGTTTATTTCAGACTTGGTGATAAAGAGAATGCTTTAAAATACCTTCTTGAAGCAATAAAGTACGTAAAAGATGATCCTGTAATTCTTGAACATCTTGGAGATGTATATAAGGAGCTTGGAAATTATAGAGAGGCATTAAAGGCATGGCAAGAGGCAATAAAGTATCATGAAAAAGAAGAAGGCTTAAAAGAAAGAGTGGAAAAGAAGATAAGAGAGGTTCAATCTCTTATAAAAGACTAATGCTTATCTACAGAGCATTTGCGAAGATAAACTGGGCAGTCTCAGTAATAAAAAAAAGAGAAGATGGATACCACGATATCGTATCCCTAATTCAGGCTATTGATTTACATGATACACTGAGTTTTGAGCCTTCTGACACAGTAGATATACAAACAAACTTATCTATAAAGAAAGAAGAAAACTTAGTATACAAAGCAATAAAAGCATTACAAGATTATACAGGATTAACAAAAGGTGTAAAAGTAACCCTTAAGAAGGAAATCCCATTAGGAGCAGGTCTTGGAGGAGGAAGCTCTGACGCAGCAACTACTTTAAAAGCTTTAAATAAACTATGGAACCTTAATCTTAATATAGATACACTCCATGAAATAGGTGCTTCAATTGGTAGTGATGTGCCTTTTTTCTTTTATCTTCCGATCTGTATTGTGGAAGGAAAAGGCGATGTTGTTAAGCCATTGAAAATCTCAAAATCTTACAGTCTCTTACTTGTAAAACCTGACTTCAGTATCTCTACAGAATGGGCATATAAGAGTTTAAATTTAAAAACTGAATTGACAACAGAATACGAAAAAATAAATAATAATATTTGGCAGTTGTATAATTATCTTTGTACTGGAGAAATTGATAAAATTTGTCTATGGAATGATTTAGAAAAGGCTGTTTTAGAAAGATATCCGGAAATAGATAAAATTAAGAAAAAATTAGTAGAAGCTGGAGCAAAAATAAGTCTTTTAACTGGAAGTGGTTCTACAGTATTTGGTTTATTTGAGGATGAAGTTAAGGCGAAAGATGCTATAAGGTTTTTTAAAGGACATTGGTGTAGAGTGGTTCACACTCTTGTTGAATCATAAATATCTTAATTTTGGGGAGTCGCCAAGCGGCAAGGCAGCGGATTTTGGATCCGCCATTCGCAGGTTCGAATCCTGCCTCCCCAGTAAATAAACCCTCAGAAAGAGGGTGATTTTATTTTTGAGGAGTTGAGGATGCCTAATGGAATTAAGTTGATAACTGGAAATGCTAATCCTGAACTGGCAAAGAAAGTTAGTGAGTATCTTCAAATTCCTCTCACTGAAACTGTAGTAAGTACCTTTAGTGATGGCGAGATAATGGTTCAAATTAAAGAGAATGTTAGAGGCTCTGACGCATTTGTTATACAACCTACTTGTACTCCTGTAAATCACAATCTTATGGAATTGCTTTTAATTATTGATGCATTAAAAAGAGCATCAGCTGCAAGAATTACTGCAGTTATTCCCTATTACGGATATGCAAGACAAGACAGAAAAGTTCAACCAAGAGTTCCTATATCAGCAAAGTTAGTTGCAAATCTAATTACAGTTGCTGGAGCAAATAGAGTTTTATCTATTGATTTACATGCAGGACAGATTCAGGGATTTTTTGATATTCCTGTTGATCATCTCCTTGCTACTCCTGTAATTTTGGATTATTTAAGAAAAAACAATCTTATAAATAATATCACTGTTGTCTCACCTGATGCAGGAGGAACAGAAAGGGCAAGAGCTTTTGCTAAGAAGATTAACGCACCTCTTGCAATAATAGACAAAAGGCGAGATGCTCCAAATGTCTCTAAAGCTATGCATGTTATTGGTGAAGTTAAAGACAGAGATGTTTTAATAATTGATGATATGATTGACACAGGTGGTACATTAGTTCAAGCTGCTAATGCACTTAAGGAAAAAGGTGCAAAAAGAGTTTTTGCTGCATGCACTCATGCAGTGCTTTCAGGTCCTGCAATTGAAAGAATTAATAACTCAGTGCTTGAAGAAGTTATAGTTACTGATACAATTCCTGTCCATGAAAAGAAAGAAAGATGTCCAAAAATAAAAGTCCTTACTGTTGCTCATCTTTTAGGTGAAGCAATAAAAAGAATCCATGAAGAAACTTCGATAAGTTCATTATTTGTATAAGGAGGATACCGAAAAATGAAAAACTTTATTCTAAATGCAGAAAAAAGAGAAAGAACTGGAAAAGGTGCTGCAAGACAATTAAGAAGAAAAGGAATTATACCTTGTGTAGTGTATAAAGCTGGATACTCAATTCCTATTCAGATATCTGCCAAGGAACTCTATAATTTCATGAATATTGCCACAAAGGAAAAACTATTTTTAACACTTAAATTGAATGGAGAAGAAAAAAAGGCAATCCTTAAGGATTATCAAATTGATCCAGTAACGGGTAAACTCTTACATGTTGACTTTATGGAAGTAAGTGCAACTGAAAAGATTAGAGTTACTGTGCCTGTTATTCTTATAGGTGAGCCTATAGGAGTTAGACAGGACAAAGGAGTTCTTCAGCACGGAATATCAGAGATTGAGATTGAGGCAATTCCCGAAAAAATACCAGGCCATATTGAAGTTGATGTGTCTCACTTAGAAGTAGGAGATTCAATTCATGTAAGTGATCTTAAATTTGAAGAAGGAATAAGGGTTATATCAAATCCTGACGAAGTAATTGCAACAGTTACAGTAGAAAAAGAGGAAGCAGAAGTAAGTCCAATGCAAGAGGATTTTGAGCCTGAGGTAATAAAGAAAGGAAAGAAGACTGAAGAAGAAGAGCAATAGTTTTTAATGATATTAGTTGTTGGGCTTGGAAATCCAGGCAGAAAATACGCAAAAACAAGACATAATGTTGGGTTCATGGTTGTCGATGAATTAGCAAAGAAGTATGACCTTAAGTTTATAGAAAAAGATGACTACTATATTGCTGAATGGAAATTGGAAAACAAAGATATTTATATCATAAAACCAACTACTTATATGAACTTGAGTGGAAATGCTGTAAAAAAAGTAGCAAATGAAACTATTCTAAGGAATTTACCAAATTCATTAATCGTAGTGCATGATGATTTGGACATGCCCTTAGGCAAGATCAAAATAAAGAGAAATGGCTCTTCTGGAGGACATAAAGGAGTTCAGTCAATAATTGATAGTCTTGGAACTAAGAACTTTATAAGAATAAAAATAGGAATCGGTAAGGTTCCGAAAGAGAATGTTTCAGATTATGTCTTAAGTGCCTTTACTAAAGAAGAGAAAGCTCAGATTAAGGAAAAAATCTCTGAGGCAGTTGAGGCAGTCTTTGTTGTAGTCAATGATGGCTTAGATAAGGCAATGAATATTTACAATAGATCATGAACATACTGTTAGTATTTTATTTTTTAATACTTATACTTCCAGAAAACTCCTATGCATGGGGACCTCTTACCCATGCTTATCTTTCAGGGCAGATCCTTTCCTTTTCAGAGTTAATTCCTGTATCAGTAATAACAATAATAAAACTTTATAGAGAGTACTTCATCTATGGAAATATTATTCCAGATACTGTAATAGGAAAAAAGTATCTACCTGAGGATAAAAATCCTCATTCATGGAAAACAGGATTTTGTCTACTTAATGAGGCAAAAACTCCTGCAGAAAAATCCTTTGCCTATGGATATTTAACCCATCTTGCTGCTGATGCTGTGCTTCACAACCATATTAAAAATTTGACAACACTTCAACATGCATTGTTTGAACTTAAAGCAGACAGAATTATTGACAGATATTACTGGATTCAAATCATGTCTATTAACAAAAAGGTAAAAAGAGCCAGTGAAAGATTTCTTGAACAGACTGTAACAAAATCATTTTTATTTTTAAAAACAAGCACAAAAATATATAAATCATTAATATTTCTCTCTGCTTTCAACATGGGAGACCTAAAAAATACAGATTTGCTTAAATCAATGCATCTGAATTCATTGTCTGCCATGATAGAAGTACTACAAAATGAAAAAAACTCAAAAATAATTAGTTTAACTCCAAATATCCAAAAAATTTAAAAGAAACCAAACTCCTTTAAAGTTGCAGTACCCGAAAAAACTTAAATTTTGATTCATAAATGTTTTAAAAAGCTATAATAAATTATGTTTTCAAAAATAAGGGATAAACTGCTAAATGGACAAAGGCTTACAAAGGAAGATGCATTATTTCTCTTTCATTACGATGACATTCACTCAATCGGAGAGCTTGCTGATTATGTATCAAGAAAAATAAACTCAAATAGGGCATACTTTATTATTAACAGGCATATAAATCCAACAAACATATGTGTAAATCGTTGCCGTTTCTGTGCCTTTTCTCGTTCAAAGGGAGAAGAAGGCTCTTATGAGATGACGATAGAAGAAATACTATCAAGTTTAAAGGAAGCTTGCAAGAGTATTGGCTATCTTAGTGAAGTCCACATTGTATCTGCTTTGCATCCTGAATGGCAGTTTGAATACTATCTTGATATTATTAGGGCAATAAGAGATGAGTTTCCAAATATTGGCATAAAGGCTTTTACTGCTGTAGAGATAGATTATTTTTCAAAAAAATCTGGCTTAAAATTAGAAGATGTTTTAATAAAATTAAAAGAAGCTGGAGTTGACTTAATGCCTGGTGGAGGAGCTGAAATTTTTGCTCCGAATGTACGCAATATAATTTGTCCTGAAAAGATCTCTGGTGAAAGATGGCTTGAGATTATAAAGACTGCTCATAGGATTGGAATAAAAACAAATGCTACAATGTTATACGGTCATGTGGAATCCTATGAGGATAGAGTTGAACATCTTCTTAAAATTAGAGAACTTCAGGATGAAACAGGCGGATTTCTTGCTTTTATTCCTTTAAGTTATCAACCAGAAAATACTGATATTAAAGTGCCCTATCCATCGGGAATAGATGATTTAAAGACTATTGCAATCTCAAGGCTTGTACTTGATAACATTCCCCATATAAAGGCATACTGGATAATGCTTGGAGAGAAACTTGCACAGCTTGCTCTTCTTTTTGGTGCTGACTGCATTGAAGGAACAGTTATTGAGGAAAAGATAGCCCATTCAGCAGGTGCTCGTTCTAAAAAAGGCATTAATGTTGAAGAACTAATTCATCTAATTCGTGAGACAGGAAAGGTGCCAACAGAAAGGGATAGTTTTTATAATGTTTTAAAACAGTATGAACTTTAAAGTTTTAAAAGAAGCAAAGTACAGAAAAATTAAAAGAAGAAAACTCTTAAGAAAGAACATTCTTGAGAAAGTCAATAATGGTTTATATTGTCTTTCATTAATAACTAAACCTTATAAGTTTTTTGAATTTTCCGATGTGGACATTGCATTTGTAGGAATTGATGAAGAGAAAATTTTCTTTGAAACAGGATTCTTAAGGTGAAAAGAATTAACAAAAAACAAGCCTTAGAGCTTATTAAAGAAGAAAGCATATTCAAACTCGGCATGGAGGCAGACATATTAAGAAAAAGCCTTCATCCTGAGGGAATTGTCACCTTTGTAGTTGACAGAAACATTAACTATACAAACGTATGCATTAATAGATGTAAATTCTGTGCCTTTTGGAGACCAAAGGAACACCCTGAAGCATATCTGCTTTCCTATGATGAACTTGCAAAAAAGATAGAGGAGACAATAAAAAAAGGAGGCACTCAGATACTACTTCAAGGTGGAGTTCATCCTGATTTAGGACTTGACTTTTATATTGATATGTTGAGATTTATAAAAAGAAATTTTAATATTCATGTTCATGGTTTTTCTCCTCCTGAGATAAGTTTTCTTTCTAAAAAAGAGGGATTGTCAATAAGAGAAGTTTTATTGAAGCTTAAAGAGGCAGGACTTGACTCAATTCCAGGCGGAGGTGCTGAGATTCTCTCTGATAGAGTAAGAAGAAGACAGTCACCAAATAAGATATCTTCCTCTGAATGGCTCAATGTAATGCGAGAAGCTCACAGGCTTGGTATAAAAACCTCTGCAACTATGATGTTTGGAAGCATTGACAATGATGAAGACATTATTGAGCATCTTGATGCAATAAGAAGCCTTCAGGATGAAACAGGAGGATTTACTGCTTTTATTCCTTGGAGTTTTCAGCCTGGAAATACTGAACTTAAAAAGGAAAATCCAGAACTTATGCCTGCAGGTTCTATAAGGTATCTTAAGGTGCTTGCATTAAGTAGAATTTATCTTGATAATTTTCCCAATATTCAAGTTTCATGGGTAACACAGGGAATAAAAATTGCCCAAATAGGACTCCGTTTTGGTGCCAATGATTTTGGCTCAACCATGCTTGAGGAAAATGTTGTCCGTGCAGCAGGAGTATCCTACAGGGTTACAATTGAGGAGATAATAAATGCTATTAAAAGTGCTGGATTTAGACCTGCTCAGAGAGATACATTTTACAGAATCCTGAGATATTTTGATGAGAATTAAGTGGGATTATTTTGAAAAAGTTAAAGTGCCTCAGGAATTTTCAAAGTATTTGTAGGATTATAAAGAGGAGGCATCTCTTGAATTACTTATTCTGAGAGTATTAACATATGGAAAGTTTGAGGAGACTGAAAAAATTGCATTTAAATATCCTGAAATTAGGCGAAGTGTAAAATTTTGGATAAAAATATGGATTTCTCCTAAGCTTTGATGACTATGGAAAACTACCAGAATGGATAAAGGAGACACTTTTAAAACTTCTTTAAGGGGGATATAATGAATGAAATTTATGATGTAGTAATAATTGGAGGAGGACCTGCAGGCTTGACTGCAGGAATTTATTCTGCAAGGGCAAATCTCAAAACATTGATAATTGACAAATCAAAGACAGCTGGTGCTTTAGCCTATGCTTCTTTGATAGAAAACTATCCGGGAATGGAAAAACCTTTAAGTGGGAAAGAACTTCTTGAAAGGATGAGAGCGCAGGCTATCTCCTTTGGTGCTCAGTACATAGAGGAACAGGTTGTGGGAGTTGATTTTTCTTCTGATACAAAGGAAGTAATAACAATAAAAGGAAGTTATAAGGCTCGGGCAGTAATAATTGCTACAGGTTCAATGGGTAGAAAACCAACAATAAAAGGTGAAGGAGAACTACTTGGAAAAGGAGTAAGTTATTGTGCTGTCTGTGATGCACCCTTTTTTAGGGGTAAGAAAGTAGCTGTCCTTGGAGACAGTGAAGAAGCTGCAAAAGAGGCAGTCTATTTAACAGAATTTGTAGAGGAGTGTTTTTTGATTACTTCATCATCAAAGCTTAAGGTAGAAGAGGGACATCCTGTTTTTTCAAACAAAAAAATTAAAATCCTAACTGGCTACTCAATAAAAGAGATTAAAGGAACAGATTTTGTTACAGGAGTTGTTTTAAGCAAGAATGGTAAAGAAGAGTTTATTGAACTTTCAGGTGTATTTGTATTTCTTCATGGTACTCAGCCAATTACTGATTTTCTTAGAGAAACGATTAAAGTTGATGAAAAAGGCTTTATTTTGGTAGATAATTTCATGCAGACAAATATTCCAGGAGTTTTTGCTGCAGGTGATGTAGCAAGCCCCTATTTTAGGCAAGTTATTATTGCCTGTGCCCAAGGTGCAATTGCTGCACTTAGTGCAGAAAAGTATATAAGAGGAAGATATAAAATAAAATTAGACTGGAATGGGTGAAAGTTATGAGTAAGGATGGAAAAAGTTTTAGTAATTGGGATGGGGAGAATTTTGAAAAAATTCTCTTTGAGTATCTTGACAGTGGCTATTTAGAAAACATAATAACTTTTTTTGAACACGAACCTGAACAACTTAGTTTAATTCCTAAGATGCTTACTGATGAAAGAATGAGATTAAAAATAGGTGCCTTTACAATAATAGAGGAGTTTAGAGAGAAAAATCCTGAAGCTTTAAAAGCCATTGTTCCTTCTTTGATTGCCCTTCTTAGTTCGCCAGATAAAAGAATTCGTGCAGATGCAGTCTATGCCCTTGAGATAATTGGTGATACTTCGGCAAAATCTGCGCTAATTGATGCACTTTCATTAGAAGAGGATCCTCAAATAAGAGAGTTTATTGAGGATGCATTAAAAAGTTTAAATAAACAATAAATTGGAAGGTAATATGAGCTATAAAGTTATTGATGTGCCAGGTGATGTAGGAATAAGAGCTGAAGGTAAAACTATTGAGGACTGCTTCATCAATGCTGCCATGGGACTTTATAGTCTCATAACTGATTTAGAAAACATTGAATCAATTGAAAAAAGGGAGATTGAGTTAATTGAGGAAAGCCTTGAGAATCTTCTTGTAAGTTTTCTTAATGAACTTATATTTTATTTTGATACCTACGGATTTATTGGTAAGGAAATATCGCTCTCAATAAAGGAAAATAAACTTTTAGCAAAGATTAAGGGAGAGACCTTTAATCCTGAAAAGCATGAAAAAAAGCTTCTTATTAAGGCAGCTACATATCATGGACTTACCTTAAAGAGAGAAAACTCTTTATGGATAGCCGAGATAATTTTTGATATTTAAGGCTATAATAAAATCATAGCCTTTCCTAAGGAGGTGTCCCATGCCAAAGATTGAAGGTACAGAAAGAATAGACCCCTATAGAATAAGAGTTCCAAAAGGATTTGTTCCAGGAATGAAAACAGAGGGAATAATATTTGTAGATGAAATTCTTGAGCAAGAACTTGAACTGGAGTCAGTTCGTCAAGTTGCTAATGTAGCTACTTTACCAGGAATAGTGGGAAAATCTCTTGCCATGCCAGATATTCATACTGGCTATGGTTTTCCCATAGGAGGTGTTGCTGCCTTTGATGCTGAAGAAGGAGTCATATCTCCTGGAGGTGTTGGCTACGACATTAATTGTGGAGTAAGACTTCTAAAAAGTAATCTTACAAGAGAGGAAGTAGAGCCAAAGATTAAGGAGCTCGTTGATCTTCTTTACACTCATATTCCCTCAGGAGTGGGTTCTACTGGTAAGATAAAGCTTTCAGCTAAGGATGAAAGAGAAGTTGTAAAAAAAGGTGCTATTTGGGCAGTAGAGCAAGGTTTTGGAGAGGCAGATGATCTTCAAAGAATTGAATCTCATGGATGTCTTGAGGGAGCCGATCCAGATGCAATAAGTCAGAAAGCCTATGAAAGGGGAAGAGCTCAACAGGGAACGCTTGGTTCAGGAAATCATTTCTTAGAAGTTCAATATGTTGCCGAAGTTTATGAACCCGAGATAGCCTCTAAAATGGGACTATGGAAAGGGCAAGTCACTGTCATGATTCATACAGGTTCAAGAGGATTCGGGCATCAAATTTGTGATGATTATGTAAGGATAATGCTACAAGCAATAAAAAAATACGGAATAGAGATTCCAGACAAAGAGCTTGCCTGTGTGCCTTTCCGTAGCAAAGAGGGACAGCAGTATTTTTCAGCAATGAAAGGTGCTGCAAACTATGCATGGGCTAATAGACAGTGTCTTATGCACTGGACAAGAGAAGTATTTTTGAAGCTATTCAAAATGTCACCCCGAGATTTAGGAATGACTGTTGTCTTTGATGTGGCTCATAACATTGCAAAAGAAGAGTTTCACGAGATAGATGGCAAAAAAAGAAGACTTATTGTCCATAGAAAAGGTGCAACCCGTGCTTTTCCAAAGGGTCATCCAGAACTGCCAGACTGCTATAAGGATATTGGACAGCCAGTTTTGATTCCAGGTGATATGGGAAGAGTCTCCTTTGTCCTTGTTGGACTTCCAAGAGCAATGGAGGAGACTTTTGGCTCTACCTGTCATGGTGCAGGAAGACTTTTAAGCCGAAATCAGGCAATAAAACAGGCAAAGGGAAGATCAATAAAGCAAGAGTTAGCTGAAAAGGGAATAATAGTAAGAAGCGCTGGTAAAGAAACCTTAGCAGAGGAAATGCCTGATGCTTATAAGGATGTATCAAATGTTGTTGATGTTGTTCATAATGCAGGTATTGCCTTAAAAGTGGTAAAACTAAAACCAATGGGTGTAATAAAAGGATGAAATTAAAAGTAGGATGGATACAGTATGCCAATGTTTATCCAATATTTTATGTTCTTCAAAAAGAGGGTTTACTTACAGAGGATATTCATCTTGTAAAAGGTGTTCCATCTCAGCTTAATTGGGCTTTAAGAAATGACCTAATTGATGTAAGTCCTTCATCCTCTGTAGAGTATCTACTTAATAAAGAAAAATATGAATACATTGACGGAATCTCTATTAGTTCAAAGGAATATGTAGGAAGCGTTCTTTTTTTTAGTGAATATGAACTTGAAAGAATTAACGGTAGCAAAATTCTCCTTAGTGATCATTCTGCTACTTCTCATTTTTTGCTTAGAATAATTTTTGAAAAATTTTTGGATTTAAAACCTACTTATGATATATCATCGGCACCTTATAAAGGAGACAGTTTTCTTCTTATTGGAGATGATGCCTTAAGATATCGCAAGTTAAATAAAGATAAAAAAGTTTATGATCTTGCTAATTTATGGTATCAGCATACAGGACTTCCTTTTGTATTTGCTTTATGGATTGTAAGAAAGGAAATTACAAAGCCAGAAGGGGAAATCTATCCTAAATATCTCAAATTTAAGGAAAAACTTATCTATGCCAAGCAGAAATGCAAAGACTACTTTTCAGAGATGGTTAAGAACTATTATCTAAAGGATTTTTTGACAGAGGAAGAAATTCTCTATTACTGGAAGGAAAATATGGACTATGAGCTTACTGAAAAACATAAAGAAAGCCTTCATTTGTTTGATAAATACCTAAGAGAAATACTAAACCAAACCTCCTATGCCTTCAATGCATATTTTAGCTGTTAGTTTTTTTGCCTCTTCACGCAGTAATTCTCTTTCTTGTTCATCTTTAGTTTCTATATAAATACGAATTTTTGGCTCTGTACCCGAAGGCCTTATCATAATCCATGATAGATCATCAAATATAATCTTTACTCCATCAACATCGACAATTGATGCTATTTTCTTTTCAAGCCTACCTATTTTGAAAGAATCCCCAGCTTTAAAATATTTTTTCAACTCCATCACATTTTCTTTAATATGTGGTCCGAAGTTATCTCTTGGAATTTCTATACCTGTTCTGTCAGGATAATATTTACCATAAACTGCTTCTATTTCTTCAAGATAATCGCTAAGATTTTTTCTAAAATGTGCCATTATTTCTAAAGCAAGTAAAACTCCTAAGAGAGCGTCCTTTTCAAGTGTATGGTTTTGAATGGAGATACCATCTGATTCTTCAAAGGCAACAATAGCTTTTTTAGAGGCATTAGGCAAAAGATAGGGTCTAAAGTTTTTAAATCCCACCTTTGTTTCAATAACCTCAACTGCCAATTCTTTTGCTATTGCATTGACAAAATTACTTGTTCCTACACTTTTTACTACAACTCCTCTTAATCCTCTGTAATTATAAAGATAATGAAATACCATTGCTCCAAAATAATTCATAGGTATTTGTCTTTTTAAATCTGCAAATCTTACTCTGTCTCCATCAGGATCTATAATTGCTGAAAAACCAAGAGTATCTTTCTTAAGATAAGAAAGAGCGAGCTTTAAATTTTCCTCACTTGGCTCAGGTGACAATCCCTCAAATAAAGGATCATCCTCTCTTCTAAGACATATAAAGGTGCCTGGCTTAACTGAGAGTATTCTTGCTAATTTGCCTCGTGTAGCACCATGCATATGGTCAATGGCAATAATATGATTATTTGCATTTAAAAAATTCCTTATTTTATCAATATCTATCATACCTCTTTTTTTGATAAAGTCTATATAAAGTTCTGTGGCATCTATCTTTTTGATTTCCTTTGGAGCATAAGATTTAATTAAATCAGGCTTTTTCATTAGTTCATTAGCAGTGTTTTCAATTGGTTTTGTTAGTTCTTCAGGAGCAGGTCCTCCATCAGAGGGATTAAGCTTGAACCCACCATAATTTGGAGGATTATGGCTTGGGGTAAGATTTATTGAACCTGCTGCCTCAATCTCAACTACAGCTGCAGAAAACTCAGGAGTTGAAGCTTCTCCAGCATAATAACAGTTTATGCCTTCAGATTGAAGAATACCTATGACTTCATAGGCAAACTCTTTTCCAAGTAACCGATTATCATGTCCTACAATTATACCTCTTTCTTTGAATTCATTAAAAGATTTTACACCAAAGGCATCAAGAATATGTCTTTCCTCAGACTTAACTGTCTCAACGATGGCTTTTGTAAGAACTCTTACATTTTGCATTGTAAAGTCTGAGCCTATCTCACCTCTCCAGCCTGAAGTACCAAAATAAATCGTAGTTTTTTCTTCATTTTCTTTTGCGAGTTTTTCAATATCTTTTAAAAAGTGATAGTTTTTCTTTGGATCTTTAAGTATCTCTTTCCAAAGATAAGATGCTTTCATTCCCTTCTCCTTGAGATTTTAATATTTAATTATAAAATATTTTTTTCCATCTTAGATTCAAAAATCTTTTTTGAATTAGCAATTCAAATTTAATGGTATAATAGAGAAAAAATATGCCGAGGAGGTAAAAATGGCGATAAAACTTAAAGCGGAAGAAGTCTATAAAAGATGCGAGGAAATTATTTTTAATTTTGAGACAACTAAAGAGGTTGAGCCTCTTACAGGAACTATTGGACAAGACAGAGCTATAGCATCATTAGAGTTTGGGTTAAATCTTAACTCGAAGGGATTCAACATATATGCTCTTGGTGCACCAGGAACTGGTAAAATGCGCGCTATAAGAACCCTTCTTTCTGAAAAAGCAAAAAAAGAACCTGTACCACCTGACTGGTGCTATGTCTATAACTTCAAAAACCCCGATGCTCCAATTGCTATTAGTTTACCTGCTGGTAAAGCAGTAGAGTTTCAGAAAGATATGGAAAATCTTATTAATACACTAAAAATAGAAATTCCAAAAGCCTTTGAATCAAAGGAATATGATAAACAGAGAAATAAAATTCTTGAGGATTTTCAACAAAAGCAGAAAGAGTGGTTTTCTACAGTAGAAGAAGAGGCAAGATCAAAAGGCTTTGCAATTCGTAAAGCTCTTGCAGGCCTTATAATTGTTCCTTTAAAGAGAGATGGTGAACCTCTTACAGAGGAAGAATTTCAATCACTTGACATTGAAACAAGAAAGAGAATTGATGAGATTGGTAAAATGCTTCAGGAAAAACTTGATGATGTTGTAAGAGCTGTGAAAGAAGCAGAGAAAATTGTTAAAGAAATGCTTCTTAGACTTGAACGTCAGATTGCTCTTGAAGTAATAGAACCCTCCATTGAAGAACTTAAGAAAAAGTACTCCTTCAGTGAAAAAATCTTAAACTATCTTGATGCAGTAAAAGAAGATATACTTACCAATATTCAGGATTTTAAAATTTCTGAAGAAACCGTTCCTCCAATGCCTCCTTTTATGAAAATCCAAAGAGAAGTCTCTTTTGCTAAATACAGTGTAAATGTCCTTGTTGATAACTCTACAATGGAAGGTGCTCCTGTGGTTTATGAATCAAATCCAACTTATCTTAATCTCTTTGGAAGAATTGAGTATAAAATTCAGTATGGAATGGCAATTACAGATTTTACGATGATTAAACCAGGTTCCCTTCATAAAGCCAATGGAGGCTATATTGTAATAGATGCGTTAGCTTTGATAAAAAATCTCTTTTCCTATGATTCTCTAAAAAGAGCCTTAAGAAGTAAGGAAATTCGCATAGAAGATGTATGGGAACAGTACAGACTTATTACAACAACTACTTTAAGACCTGAACCAATTCCTTTAAATGTCAAGGTAATTCTTACAGGAACACCATTTCTTTATTACATCCTTTATAACTATGATGATGAATACAGAGAGTTATTCAAAGTTAAAGCAGACTTTGATATAAGAATGCCAAGAACTGAAGAAAATATCATGAAATATGCTCAGTTTGTTGCTTTATGTCAAAAGGAAGAAGATCTTCTACCATTCCATCGCTCTGCTGTAGCAAAAATTGTTGAGTATGGTTCAAGGCTTGCAGAACACCAAGAAAAACTTTCAACTCAATTTAGTTCTATAGCAGATTTAGTAAGAGAAGCTCATTTTTGGGCAAAAAAGGAAGGTAAGGATACTGTATATGCGGAACATGTAAATAAAGCCCTTGAACAAAAAGTTTATAGATCAGCCAGTATAGAGGAAAAATTAAGAGAGCTAATTCTTGAAGATGTATTAATTGTAGAGACATCTGGTAAAAAGGTTGGACAGATAAATGGTCTTGCTGTTATTGATCTTGGAGACTACAGCTTTGGTAAACCTTCTCGTATAACTGCAAGAACATATCTTGGCAAGGCTGGAATAGTTAATATTGAACGAGAAACAAAGATGTCTGGAAAGATACATGAAAAAGCCATCATGATTCTTTCAAGCTATCTTTGGAGTAAATATGCAATAAAAAAACCAATAAGTCTGAGTGCATCCCTTACCTTTGAGCAACTCTATGAGATGATAGAAGGTGATAGTGCCACATGTGCAGAGCTTTATGCACTTTTAAGCAGTATTGGAGAAATACCTCTTAAACAAAATATAGCTGTTACAGGCTCTATGGATCAAAGAGGAGAGGTCCAACCAGTTGGTGGAATAAATGAAAAAATTGAAGGATTCTTTGAGCTTTGTAAAATTCGTGGACTTGATGGAACCCATGGAGTAATTATACCAAGAAGAAATATAAAACATTTGATGTTAAAGGAAGAAATACAAAAGGCAATCAAAGAAGGAGCCTTTCATATCTATGCAATTGATTATGCAGAAGAAGGACTTGAGATACTTACAGATATGCCAGCAGGTGAACTTCAACCAGATGGAACATATCCTGAAGGAACCATAAACTATATCATTATGAAAAAACTTGAAGAAATGGCAGAACTACTAAAGAAGAAAGAAAAGGAGGAAGAAAAAAAGAACGAAAAATAAAATTTACAACTTAAAATTAAATACTTTAAAGATAAAAGAAAGCAAAAAGAAAAAGACTAAAACAGTAGAGATTGATGCACCAAGAGGAATTCCTGAGTAAAAGGACAGGAATATTCCTCCATACGATGACAAAAGAGAGACAGAAATTGCTAAAATAACAGTATTTTTAAGACTTCTACATATCTGCATAGCAATCAAAGGAGGAATTATCATGAGAGCACCAATTAAAAGTGCGCCCATTGTTTTTATTGAAATAGAAATTGAAAGCGCAGTAGTAGTAGCAAATATTAGTTTAATGTGTGATACATTAATTCCTGAAGCATGAGCAAGTTCTTCATCAATGCAGAAATTAACAAGTTTTTTATAGTATTTTAAAATGAAAACTCCGCAAACAAAGGCTCCAGCAATAATAAGATAGACATCTTCTTTTGTAACTGTAGAGAGACTTCCAAAAAGTATATTCATTATTGATCCAACATTACCTGAAAAGGTTATAAGAACCACTGAAAGAGCAACTCCTGAATAAAGAAAAAATGAAAGAGAACCTTCTGCTGGAAGTCTGCCTTTATCTCTTAAATGTTCAACAGAGAGAGAAACAGCTATACTTAGTAGAATAAGTAAAATTAATGAGTTTATCTTAAAAAAAAGACTTAATGCAACTGCTAAAAAACCTACATGAGCAAGAGTATCTGCAAAAAAAGCATATTTTCTAAAAAGAAGAAAGATTCCAAAAATCGGAGCCAAAGGTGCTATAAAACTAACGACTAAGAAAGCTCTTTTTACTATGTTAAACTCAAAAATTTCAAGCATCCTTATGTGGGAAAATAGTATGTTCAGGATATAACATGCTAATATATTCATCTTTAAGAATTTTTCGTGGCTCTCCAAGACAAACAACTCTTCTATTTAAACATAAAATGCATTTTGCCTCATGAGCGAAAGTCCCTATATCATGAGTAACCACAACTATTGTGATAGCAAAATCCCTATTAAGACTCTCAAGTATCTTAAGTAATCCTTCCATTGAGTATGGATCAATACCTGTGGTTGGCTCATCAAGAAGTAGAATTCTTGGTCTTAAAGCTAAAGCTCTGGCAAGAAATGCCTTCTGGCGCTCTCCACCTGAAAGCTCCCTGAGAGTCTTTTTTCTTAGGTGAGAAATCTTAAAAACATCTAATGCCCACTCAAAATTTTCCTTTTTAATCTTTTTCCATCCGCTTTTTACAAGTTCTTGCACTGTAATAGGAAACTCATATAGTGTCTGAGATATCCTTTGAGGTAGATATCCAATAGGCTCAGATTTTAGATAATCCTCTGGAGTCTGTCCATAAATTAAAACTTGACCTTTATGAGGTTTTATTATTCCCAGTATTAATCTAAGCAAAGTAGTCTTTCCTGCTCCATTTGGCCCTACGATTCCAAGATAATCTCCTTGTCGGATCTCAAGGTTTATATTTTCAAGCACAAAGGTATTATCAAAAGAGTAATAAACATTTCTTAGAGTTATAGCTTTCATCTACAGCCTAAAGCGGTTTTTAAAACCTTAAGATTTTCTCTCATCGTTTGAAAGTAATCTGAGGTAGAGCTTTGATGAAATGTATTAAACTTTAGTATTTTTACTCCTGTCTCTTCTGACAAACTCTGAGCAATCCTTTCTCCCTCTTGTTCAGAAATAATATATTCAATAGATTTTTTCTTTATTAAACTTTTTAGGTTTTTAATCTTCTTCAATGAAGGCTCTTCATCAGGTTCATGAACAACAAAATGAAAACTAAATCCGTATCTGGCACTAAGATAGTTTAAAAACTCATGAGTAGTAACGACATCTTTCAATGAGCAGTTTGATAGATTTTGCCTATACTCTCTGTCAAGTTCCTTAAGCTTTTCAGTGTATATTGAAAAGTTTTTTTCATATGCATCTTTGTTTTCTGGATAAATCTCCTTTACTTTATCTTTTATTACTCTAATTATCTCTGAAACTAAAACAGGATCTAACCATAAGTGAGGGTCTAACTCCTTAGCTGATGAGTATTTTTTAAACTCTATATGATCTTGAAGTCTTATTAATTTTACACCTTTCAAAGCAAGATCTTCCTTTATTTTGTCTATCCATCTGTCTACATCTGTACTGCCAAGATAAACTACCATGCTTGCATTATAAAGCTTTTGAATATCTTTTAAAGAAGGCTCAAAATTGTGAGGATCAACTTGAGAAGGAATTACCTCTTCAATTTGAGCCTCAGGCATTATCCATTTTGTAAAATGTTTAAGAGGATAAAAGCTTGTATAAATTAAAACCTTAGATTCAGGAATTGATTCAGGAGCTTTTGAACAAGATATGAAAACAAAAAATCCAACACTAACAATAATACCAATAAAATGGCTTTTTTTCATATTTTTGCTGAAAAAATTTTTACATTGAAAAAATGTCTTTTAATCTATCCTTTAACCCTTTAGATCCTTTTTTTATCTCCTCTCCTGATGCTTTAGCAAACTCTTCAAGAAGCTCTCTTTGACGTTCAGTAAGCTTCTTTGGAACATCAATGTAAACTGTCACAATCTGGTCTCCTCTTTGAGTTCCTCCCACTCTTGGAAGTCCTTTACCTTTAAGTTTAAAAACTCTTCCTGAAGGAGTCCCAGGAGGTATTTCTATTTTTTCTTTCCCATCAAGAGTAGGAACTTCAACTTCTCCACCAAAAACTGCTTTTACAAATGAGATAGGAATTGAACAATAAAGATTTATTCCTTCTCTCTTGAAAAACTCATGCTCTTTAACATTAACGAAAATATAAAGATCTCCTCTTGGACCACCAAACTCTCCAAGTTCTCCCTCACCAGTAACCTTTAGTTTAGTTCCTGAATCTACACCTGGAGGAATTTTTACTTTAAGTTCATGTTCTACCCTTACCTTTCCTTTTCCATAACATTCAATACAAGGATCCTTAATAATTCTTCCTGTTCCACCACATTTTGAGCATGTCTTTGATACTGAGAAAAATCCCTGATTATACCTTATATATCCACTACCATCACAAGATGGACAAAACTCTGGTGCGCTACCCGGCCTTATTCCAGAACCATTACAACTTCTACATACATCCCAACGAGAAAATCTTATAGTTTTTTCAACACCTTTTGCAGCCTCTTCAAGAGTTATTGTAATATCATATCGTAAGTCAGCACCTTTTGTAGGTTTATTTTTTCTAAATCCAAAACTTCCAAAGAATCCCTCAAATATATCCTCAAAGATGTCTGTAAATGTTGTATATGTTTCAAATCCAAATCCACTTGCAGTAGGTCCATCTGGATTTCCATATCTGTCATAGTTAGCTCTTTTTACAGGATCACTAAGGCAGGCATATGCCTCATTTATTTCTTTGAACTTTTCTTCGGCAGATTTGTCTCCTGGATTTAGATCAGGATGATACTTTCTTGCAAGACGCCGGAATGCCTTTTTTATTTCTTCCTGAGAGGCATCCCGGCTTACTCCAAGAATACTATAGTAGTCTTTCATTTGTTATCTTTATCCTCTACTTCAGCTTCTATTACATCATCCTCTTTTTTTGTCTGTGAACTACCTGTAGCTTCAGCCCTAGAGGCTCCTGCCCTTTTGTAAAGTTCTTCGGCAATTCTGTGAGAAGCTCTTGCAAGTTCATCTATAGCTGCCTTTATCTCATTTATATCATTGCTTGTATCCTTTATTCTTCGGCATTTTTCAATGGCTTCTTCTATTCTTTTTCTTTCATCTGCTGAAACCTTATCACCCATATCTCTTAGTGTTTTTTCAACAGTGTATATCATATTGTCTGCTTCATTTCTTGCTTCAGCAAGCTGTCTTTTACGTCTGTCTTCCTCTGCATGTGCCTCAGCCTCTTTAATCATTCTCTTTATCTCTTCCTCAGTAAGTCCACTTGATGCAGTAATTCTTATAGATTGTTCCTTACCAGTTGCCAAATCCTTTGCAGATACATGAAGTATTCCATTGGCATCTATATCAAAAGTAACTTCTATCTGAGGTACACCTCTTGGTGCAGGCGGGATTCCTACAAGCTCAAATACACCAAGAAGTTTATTGTCTGCTGCCATCTCTCTTTCACCTTGATATACTTTAATTGTAACAGCAGTCTGATTATCAGCAGCAGTAGTAAATATCTGAGACTTTCTTGTTGGTATAGTTGTGTTTCTCTCAATTATCCTTGTAAATACTCCACCAAGAGTTTCAATTCCAAGTGAAAGTGGTGTTACATCAAGAAGTAAAACCTCCTTTACCTCACCCTTAAGAATAGCTGCTTGAATAGCTGCACCAATTGCAACAACCTCATCAGGATTTACACCTTTATGTGGCTCTTTTCCAAAGAACTGCTGGACAACTTTTTGAACTTTTGGAGTTCTTGTCTGTCCACCAACAAGGATTACCTCATCTATCTGATTAGATGTAAGTCCTGCATCAGCAAGAGCTTTTTTACATGGCTCAAGACTCTTTTGAATTAGATCATCAACAAGCTGTTCAAATTTAGCGCGAGTCAGTTTCATAAGTAAATGCTTTGGACCTGAGGCATCAGCTGTTATAAATGGGAGATTTATCTCAGTCTCCATTGCTGAGCTTAGTTCAATTTTTGCTCTTTCTGCTGCTTCTTTAAGTCTTTGAAGGGCCATTCTATCTTTACGCAAATCTATTCCTTCTTGTTTCTTAAACTCCTCAATTAGCCAATCCATAATTCTCATATCAAAGTCATCTCCACCAAGATAGGTATCTCCATTGGTTGCCTTTACTTCAATAACTCCTTCTCCTATCTCAAGAATAGATATATCAAATGTTCCACCACCAAGGTCATATACAGCTATTTTTTCCTCTTTTTTCTTATCAAGTCCATAAGCAAGTGCTGCAGCAGTTGGCTCATTTATTATTCTAAGCACATTAAGTCCTGCAATTCTTCCTGCATCCTTTGTTGCTTGACGTTGACTGTCATCAAAATAAGCAGGCACTGTAATGACTGCCTCAGTTACAGGCTCACCAAGATAATCCTCTGCTGCTTGTTTAAGCTTCTGAAGTATCATAGCAGAGATTTCTGGTGGAGAGTATCTTTTTCCCATTATTTCAACATGTGCATCACCATTTGGAGCTTCTACAATTTTATAAGGAAGTCTCTTCTTTGCTTCTTGAACTTCTGGAGAGTTATACTTTCTTCCCATTAATCTTTTTATAGAAAAGATAGTATTTTCAGGATTGGTTATTGCCTGCCTTTTTGCAACCTGTCCAACAAGTCTTTCACCTTTATCTGTAAACGCAACTACTGAAGGTGTTGTTCTTTGTCCTTCCTGATTTGGTATTACTACAGGCTCACCGCCTATAACTACTGCTACAACAGAGTTAGTTGTACCAAGGTCTATTCCTATCGCTTTCCCCATGATCAATCCTCCTTTTTATTTTTATCATTGTAAACACCCGATGGGTGCGAAGAAAGAGAATCCTCTTCCGAGGATTTAACTTTTTTAGAGACAGCTACTAAAGACTCTCTCAATAATTTATTTTTATATAAATATCCTTTGCGAAGTTCTTCTACAACTATGTTATCTTCCATATCCTCTGTTTCAACTGTAGAGACAGCATGATGTAACTCTGGATTAAAAACCTGTCCAACTGTTTCAATCTGTTTTACTCCATATTTTTCTAATATTCTCAAAAACTCTTTTAGTGTATTCTCAACTCCCTTTTTCATGCTCTCAAGCCATTCTGAATTAAGCTCACCACCTGCATGTTTTATAGCCAATTCAAAGTTGTCTATCACTGGTAACAAATCTTTTATCAATTTTTCATTAGCATAGTTTATCAACTCCTCTTTTTCTTTCTGAACCATTTTTTTGTAGTTTTCAAACTCAGCGTACAATCTTAGATATTTCTCTTTCTGTTGTGCAAGCTCATTTTGAAGAGTTTCAATAACATCTCGCGGTTTGTCTTCAAGCGCTGAACCTTTATAAGAAATTTCTCCAGCCTCTTGGGTTTCATTAGATGTATCTTTCTTTATTTCCTCCATTTAGATATACCTCACCTCCTAATCTGAAAGGGTTCTGGTTAATGATTTTGCAAAGGCATTCACTAAAATAATTGCTTTTTGATAGTCCATTCTCTTTGGTCCAACAAGAGCAATAACACCAAGCGATCTATCTTTTTCTTTATAAGGTGAAGCAATTATGCTAAAGCTTCTAAACTCCTCTAAAGGATTTTCCTGTCCAATAATTACCTTTACTTCCTCTTCTTCAGAGATATTTTCAAAGAGTTTAATTAAAAGATGTTTATTCTGTATAGTTTTTGCAACTTCTTTAAGTTTTTCTATATCTGAAAAATCTGGCAGTTGCATTATATTATAAAATCCAGAGATATATACATCTTCTCTTGAAAAATAAAGCGCTTCTTGACACATTTTTAAAATCTTTGAGATGAGTTTATCCCAGAAAAGTTTTTCTTGTTTTATTCTAATAAGTAAATCTTCTCTTATTTCATCAATGGTTTTACCTTGATAGTTTTTATTGACAAAATCTGCAAGACTGTTAAGTTCTTTCTGAGTTATTTCAGGATATGCCTTTATTATTTTACTCTTTACAATACCTTTATCATTTACAATGACTGCTATTACAAGATCCTCTTTAAATTTTATAAAGTCTACACGATGTAAAGCTGTTTTTTCTGTTGCAGGTAAAAGAGCTAAACCGAGATATTTTGTAGCCTGAGAAAGACTTTGAGTGGCCTCTAAGAATAAAGAATTCATATTGTTTCTTAGTTTTTTTAGTTTTCTTGTAAGATTCTCTATAAACTTCTTAATTTCCGATGACGGAGAGATCAAATTTTTTTGAAATATATAGTCAACATAAAACCGGTATGCTCTATCTGTAGGAACTCTTCCAGCTGAGGTATGTGGTTGGGAGAGAAAGCCTGCATCTTCTAAATCTGACATTATATTTCTTATTGTAGCAGAACAAACATCAAAACCATACTTTTTCATGATATACCGAGACCCAACAGGTTCAGGTTTTTCAATATAACTTTCTACAACTGCACAAAGGACCCTTTTTGTCCTTTCATCAAGTATTGAATCTTTCATTTAGCACTCCTCATATCTAAGTGCTAATATTTAAATTAGCATGACAATACTAAAAAAGTCAAATATTTTACTACCATAAAAGCTCCTTATTTAGGAGTTTTCTATAAATATCACGAGGCAAAAAACATACCTTATGTAACTCTGGTGTATAAAATTTTGTCTCTATTTTCAAAGGCTTTCTCATTTCACGAGGATCTAACGATTTTGATCCCACAGAAAAACTCCACCAGTTTCCAGCGTAAGTTGCTATACTTGCAGTATACAGATCAACAATTGGAAATATAAGTTTCATAGAGGACTGCACTTCATATACAAGCTCTTTATGAAATATAAGAGACTCTGAAAGTGTTACAAATATTCCATTCTCAGTTAAGGCATCTCTTACAGATTTGAAAAATTCAACTGTAAAAAGGCTCTTAGCAAAACCTATTATATCTGTTGAATCAACAATTATCACATCAAGGGAATTTTTCATATCTTTTATAAACTCTGCTCCATCCATGCATCTAATTTCCACTCTTGGATCATCTATAGCTGAAGAGACAGATGGAAAAAACCTTTTTGAGACATTTATAACTTCTTCATCAATCTCAACAAAATAAAGTTTTTTTACGCAATCATGCTTAAGAACCTCTCTTACTGCTCCACCATCTCCTCCACCTATTACTGCCACATTATTTGCTTCTGGATGAGCATGCATAACAACATGAGTTAACATCTCATGATAAATAAACTCATCTCTTTCTGTAAGCTGAACAACACCATCAAGAACTAAAACTCTTCCAAAATAAGGATTTTCAAAAACCATTATCTCTTGAAACTTACTTTTGCCTTTGTATAAAATCTTTTCTACCTCATACACATACTGGATGGGAGAGTAAGGGTCTTTCTCAAAAAATTTAATCATTCTAATCCTCCTAAATTAAATATGTTTTTGGTATGGAAAATCCATTAAACTCTGAGGCATAAGATATTGTGTAGGCACCTGCAGACAAAATAAGAATGAGGCTTCCTACATCTGGTTCAGGAAGTAGTACTTTTCTGTCAATTACATCAAAGCTATCACAGCTTGGTCCAGCAATTGTCCATTCCTTTTCTTCTCCTCTACTTCCTACAACGTATTGATACTTGATACCTCCTATGCTTTCCATTAATCCATTAAAAACTCCTACATCTATATATAACCAATTTTCATCTCCTCTTTGAGCTTTACCAATAATCCTTGAAACAAACACTCCAGCATCTCCAACAACAGCTCTTCCAGGCTCTATAAAAATCTCAGCATCAGGAAAATACTCTTCAAGGAGACAGTTAATCTTTGCCTCTATTGTCTGTATGGAAGGAACTTTTTTTGTATACTCAATAGGATATCCACCACCAATATTTAGCATAGTTATCTCAATTCCATTTTTTTTTGCAAGTTCCTTCAGTTGAGCTGCTTTATGTATTGCAGTATGCCAATTATAAATGTTACTGCATTGAGATCCCACATGAAATGTTATTCCTACAGGCTCAAGACCCTTCTTTTTAGCATAAATAAGTAGCTGAACTGCCTCTTCCATCTCAACTCCAAACTTCTTACTTAAAGGCCATTCACTTCCCTCATTTGGAACAGAAAGTCTCACATAAACTTTTTTTCCTGGTGTATATTTGGCAAGTTTGTCAACCTCTGCAATAGAGTCAAAAGCATAGTACTCAATTCCATATTCAACAGCTTCTTTAAGAAACTTAAAGGTTTTTACAGGATTACTCGTTATTATTCTTTCAGGCTCAATCTTTAATTGTTTTAAAATTGCCAGTTCTCCTTCTGAGGCTATTTCAAAACCTATATTAAAACTATTTAAATATCTTATTACTTCTATATCTGGATTGGCTTTTACAGCATAAAAAACTTTTGAATTTTTAATTCCTTTTCCAATAATTGATATTTTCTCTTTCAGTATTTCTCTGTCAAGAAGAAGATACGGAGGTTCATCATCATGAGATGCAATCCAATTTAAGACTCTATCCATAAGAGTATTTTTTTGATTCATCATAGTTTTAAAATTTTAGCATATTATGTGATAGAATAAAAAATGGAAAATGAAAAACTACAGAATTTAAGGAACAAAATTGACAAAATTGATACAAAAATTCTTAAACTTTTAAGTCAAAGAGGAAAACTCGCAATAAAAATAGCTGAAATCAAAAGGAAAGAGGGACTTTCCTTATATGATCCTGTAAGGGAAAAAAATATCATAGACAAAATCTTAAAACTAAATGAAGGACCCTTTCCTGATGATGTAGTTAAAACTCTTTTTAGAGAGATTCTTTCAGCAACTCTTGCACTTCAAGAATCACAGAAGATATCCTATCTTGGTCCAGAGGGAACCTTTACTCATCTTGCAGCAATAAAATATTTTGGAAGTTTTGCTCAGTTTGAACCAGAAGACAATATAAGAAGTATCTTTGAGTGTGTAGAAAAAGGATTAACAAAATTTGGTGTTGTACCAATAGAAAACTCAAATGAAGGAACAGTTACTTATACTCTTGATATGTTTATGGAGTATGAAGTAAAGATTGCTGGAGAGATAATAATCCCAATAACACATAATTTGCTTTCTCTTACAGGAGAAAAGGAAAAAATAAAAAAGATATACTCTCATCCCCATGCAAAAGCCCAGTGCAGAGAGTGGTTACGTAAGAATATGCCAGATATTCCAGTTTATGATGTTGCATCCACTGCTGAAGCAGCAAGACAAGCTTCATTAGATGAAGAAGTAGCAGCAATAGCAAGCGAGTTTGCAGCAAATATTTATGGACTAAAATTCGTTGCAAGACACATAGAAGACTACAAAAACAACTACACAAGATTTTTTATCCTTGGAAAAACCTTTCCAAGTAAAACTGGCTCTGATAAAACCTCAATAATGTTTTCACTTCAGGATAAACCTGGAGCTCTCTATAATGCTTTAAAACCCTTTAAAGATTCAGGAATAAATCTTACAAAGATAGAGTCTCGTCCAGCAAAGATGAGAAAATGGGAGTATATATTCTTTGTTGATTTCGTTGGACATATTGAAGATGAAACAGTTATGAAAACCCTTCAAGAGGTAAAAAACTACTGTATAGAGCTTGTTCATCTTGGCTCTTATCCAATTTTTAAATAGAAGGAGGAAATATTATGGTTAAGCCACTTCCTTATGTACAGAAGATTCAACCTTATATTCCAGGAAAGCCTATAAAGGAAGTAGAAAGAGAACTTGGTATAAAGGAGTGTATAAAGCTTGCATCAAATGAAAATCCAGTTGGACCTTCACCAAAGGTTATTGAAGTAATTAAGGATTTAATATCAAATCCTGTTGAACTTGCAAGATATCCAGAGGGAAGCGGATACTATCTTAAAAATGCTCTATGTGATTTCTTTATTAAAAAAGGAGTAAATCTAACTCATGACGAAATAATTCTTGGAAATGGATCAAATGAGCTTATAGATATTGCAGTAAGAACATATATAGGACCAGGAGATGAAGCAGTAATGGCTACTCCATCTTTTGTAGTTTATCCAATGAGTGTAATATCTCAAGGAGGAATAGCAAAAGAAGTACCACTTAAAGACTGGCGACATGACCTTAAAGGAATGCTTAATGAAATAACAGATAAAACAAAAATTGTATTTATAGCTAATCCAAATAATCCAACAGGCACTATGAACTACAAAAAAGAGTTTGATGATTTTATTAAAGCTCTTCCAGAAAATATTTTAGTCATTGTAGATGAAGCCTACTATGAATATGTCACAGACCCTGAGTATCCTGACAGTTTAAAATATTTTAAAGAAGGGAAAGATATACTAATTTTAAGAACTTTTTCAAAAGCCTATGGACTTGCAGGTCTGCGGATAGGTTATGGAATTGCAAAAAAAGAAATTATAACAGAGATGAACAGAATAAGAGAGCCTTTTAATACAAACACTATAGCACAACTGGCAGCAGAAGCTGCATTAAAGGATGAAGAACACTTAAAAAAAGTGCTTGAAATAAATGAAAAAGGGAAAGAATATCTCTATACAGAGCTTGATAAAATATCATCTATTAAGTATTTACCAACACAAACAAATTTTATTTATATACTCTTGCCTGAAAATATTACATCAAAGGAAGCTTTTGATTTTCTCTTAAGACAAGGAGTCATTATAAGGCCTGTAGGACCAAACCAAATAAGAGTGACTATTGGTTTACCAGAAGAAAATCAAGCCTTTATTGAAGCATTTAAAAAATTTCTAGGAGGTTAAAGTATGGATATTATTGTTTTAAAACCAGATGTAAGTGAAGAGCAAATTGAAAAAATTATTAAAAAACTGGAACTTAAAGGATTAAAACCACATATCTCAAAGGGTACTGAAAGAACCATCATTGGTGTAATTGGGGACACATCAAAAATAACAGAAGATGAGGAAAATGCAATAAGAGCCATTCCTGGCGTAGAAGATGTATTAAGGATTCTCAAACCATATAAACTTGCAAGCAGAGATTTTAAGAAAACAGACACTATTATTAAGGTGGACAATTTTGAAATTGGAGGCACAAAAGTTCATGTTGCAGCAGGTCCTTGTGCTGTGGAAAATAGAATTACTCTACTGAGTATTGCTGAAAAGATAAAATCTGCTGGTGCTACTTTTTTAAGAGGAGGAGCCTTTAAACCTCGCACATCTCCATACTCCTTTCAAGGACTTGGAGTAGAAGGACTTAAGTATTTGGCAGAGGCAAAGGAAAAAACAGGACTTCCTATAATAAGTGAAATAATGGATCCAAGAGACATAGATGTAATGATGCAGTATGTTGATATTCTCCAAATAGGTACAAGAAATATGCAAAACTTTAAACTTCTTGTAGAAGTAGGTTCAGTGGACAAACCTGTTTTACTAAAAAGAGGAATGTCTGCAACAATAAAAGAGCTTCTTATGGCAGCAGAGTATATTCTTTCAAGAGGAAACGAAAAAGTTATACTTTGTGAAAGAGGTATTAGAACTTTTGAGACAGCCACAAGAAACACACTTGACTTAAGTGCTGTTCCTTTACTTAAATCCTTAAGTCATCTTCCTGTTGCTGTAGATCCAAGTCATGGAGTGGGAAAGCGTGATCTTGTTATACCTATGGCAGCTGCTGCAGTTGCTGCAGGTGCAGATATGCTTTTAGTTGAAGTTCATGTAAATCCTGAAGAAGCTCTCTCAGATGGTGAACAATCTCTTACTCCAGAGCAGTTTAAAGATTTGATGAAAAGGGTTAAAGCTGTTGCAGAAGCTATAGGCAGGGAAGTTTAGCATGGAAGATGGATTTAAAACCGTATCAATAGTTGGAGTTGGACTAATTGGAGGCTCCTTGGCTTTAGCATTAAAAGAAAAAAAATTAACTCAAAAAATTATTGGTTATGGAAGAAATGAGCAAAGACTTAAAGAGGCACTAAAACTGGGAATAATAGACAGTTATACAACTTCATTTAAAGATGCATCTCAAGCAGAACTTATTGTATTGGCAACACCTACTGGAGTGTTTGAGAGTATTATAATGGAGATGATTAAACATCTTAAGGAAAAAACGATAATTATGGATGTAGGAAGTGTAAAAAAAAGCGTAGTAGATATCTTTGAAAGAATCTTGCCAAAAGAAGTATATTTTGTTGGAACTCATCCTATAGCTGGCTCAGAAAAGACAGGTTTTGAGAATGCAAGGGGAGATCTCTTCCAAAAAGCTAAGGTGATTATAACTCCTACTGAAAATACGAATAAATCTGCACTGGAAAAAATAACTAATCTTTGGCAGAAGTTAGGTGCTCAGGTTGAATTCATGAGCGCAGAGCATCATGATAAAGTTTATGCTTTAGTAAGCCATCTTCCGCATTTAATATGTTTTTGTATGGTAAACACAATTTCAGAGATGGATAAAAATTTCATAAGCTATGCTGGCTCAGGTTTTAAGGATGCAACAAGAATTGCCAAAAGCTCTCCAGAAATCTGGAAAGATATTTTTTTAATGAATGATAAAAACATCTTAGAATGTCTTGAAGTTTTTATAAAGAATATTGAAAAAATAAAAAATATGCTTTATAAAAAAGACTCAGAACAAATAGAAAAATTTATAGAAAAAGCAAAAAAACTAAGACAAGAGATTGACTAAATGGATAGAGTAATAAAAAAAGCTAAAGCACTAAAAGGAGAAATAACACCTCCACCGGATAAATCCATATCTCACAGAGCAGTCATGTTTGCCTCTTTGGCAAAGGGAGCCTCCAGAATAAAAAACTTTCTATGGGCAAAAGACCCTATAAGTACTCTAAATGCTATGAAATCTTTTGGAGTAAAAATAGATATAACCGACTCAAAAGAGATTATAGTTCATGGAAAAGGTTTATATTCTTTAAAGGAACCTGATAATGTCATTGATTGCGGAAACTCAGGCACAACAATAAGACTGTTAAGTGGGATAGCTGCAGGACAACGATTCCTTACAGTTCTTACAGGAGATGACTCATTAAGATACAGACCTATGAAGCGCATTATAAATCCTCTTTCACTTATGGGTGCAAATATTATAGGAAGAGATGAAAATAGATTTCCTCCTGTTGTTATAAAGGGAGGTGTATTAAGAGGAATAACTTATGAAATGCCAATAGCAAGTGCTCAAGTAAAAAGTGCTATTTTACTTGCAGGAGTTTATGCTAAGGATGAAACAACAGTAATAGAACCACATAAAAGCAGAGACCACACAGAAAGAATGCTGAAAAATATGGGTGTTCATATCAATATAAATGGTAATACCATAAGAATTTCTCCTCCTAAAAATGAACTTAATTGTTTTGAGATAACTATTCCAAATGATTTTTCTTCCGCTTCATTTTTTATAGCTGGAGCTTGCATAGTGCCAAACTCAGAAGTATTAATTAAAAATGTTAATCTTAATAATACAAGGACAGGATTTCTTGAAACTTTAAAGAAAATGGGAGCAAATATAGAAGTTTTAAATATAACTGAACAAGCAGGAGAACCTGTTGGAGATATATTTGTAAAAAGCTCACCTATGCTTAAAGGAATTACTGTGCAAGGAGATATAATTCCAAAACTAATAGATGAATTTCCAGTTCTTTGTGTAGTAGCAACTCAATCAGAAGGTAAAACCATTATAAGGGATGCCAAAGATTTAAGAACAAAAGAATCAGATAGAATTAAAGCTATGACTTCAGAGTTAAAGAAAATGGGTGCTATTTTAGAAGAGTTTGAAGATGGAGTAGAAATACAAGGACCATGTAAACTTATTGGAACTGAGGTTTACTCCTATCATGACCATAGAATAGCAATGGCATTAAGCATAGCAGGATTAATCGCAGAGGGAGAAACTACGATAAAAAACGCAGAATGTGTTGACATATCATTTCCTAATTTTTATGAGTTATTGATGATGCTTCAAAGATGAAAAAAGTAATAGCAATTGATGGACCTTCAGGAGCAGGAAAAAGCACAGTTTCAAAAGAAGTATCAAAAGCTTTAGGATTTCAATATCTTGACTCAGGTGCCTTGTATAGAGCAGTAGCATACTACCTTTTTAAAAAATTCAATCATATCAATGATTTTTTATCTTTAAATGAACAAGAAATAGAGAAAGAACTTAAAAATATAAAGATTCATTATAAAGATGGAAGAGTTTTCCTATCAGATGAAGATGTCTCAGATTTAATCAGAGACCCAAAAATTGGAGATATTACCTCTCAAATTTCTATGCTTAAGGTTGTCAGAGATTTTTTACTTCCTATTCAAAGAAACTTTGCTAAAGAAGCAAACATTGTAGCTGAAGGTAGAGACATGACAACAGTTGTTTTTCCTGATGCATGGAAAAAGTTTTACCTTGATGCATCTACTGAGATAAGAGCAAAGAGAAGATTTGAACAACTTATAAGATCAGGTAAAAATATAACCTTTGAAGAAGCATTAAAAGATGTAATAGAAAGAGACAAGAAAGACTCATTAAGAGAAATTTCTCCATTAAGAATAAGTAGTGATGCTTTTTATATTGATACATCAGAACTTACACTACAAGAGGTTGTTTCAATAGTTTTAAAAAAAGTTGCAGAGGATGATTAATATCATGTATTATCAAAAACAGGATGAAAAAGGATATTATTCTTGTAGAAGGTGCAGGTTTTTGTTTTGGGGTAAAAAGGGCAATTGATATAGCCTTTGATGTTGCAAAAAGACATAAAGATGGTGTTTTTACCTTAGGTCCTATAATTCACAATCCTCAAGTTGTAGAAAAACTAAAGGAATTAGGAGTACATCCAGTAGAGGATATTTCTCAAAAGAACATAAAAACATTAATAATTAGAACTCATGGAATTCCAAAGGACAAGCTAGTTGAAATAAAAAATCTTGGATGTGAAGTAATTGATGCTACATGTCCGTTTGTAAAAAAAGCTCAAAATCTTGCTGAAAAATTAGCTTATGAAGGCTATCAAGTTTTAATCATCGGAGACAAGGAACATCCAGAAGTAAGAGGTATCCTTAGTTATGCAGGAGAAAAAGCAGTTGTAATAAATTATGCTCAAAATGAAGTTATAGGGCTTGAAAAAATTCCAACTCTTGATAAAAAAATTGGTATAATTCAACAGACAACTCAACCATTGTCTAAGGTTAAGGAAATAATGAATAAAATAATAAACTCTCTTGATGAGTTTGAGGAAATAAGAATTTTTAATACATTGTGCAATTTTACATCAAAAAGACTTGAGGAAACAAAAAAAGTGGCCAAAGAGGTTGATTTGATGATTGTTGTTGGAGGGAAAAACAGTGCAAACACTACACAACTTGCCAATCTCTGTAAAAAAATAGGAGTAAAAACATATCATATAGAAGATGCTCAAGAGATTGACAAAGAATGGATTGAATCGGCTAAAAAAATTGGTGTTACAGCAGGTGCATCAACTCCACAGTGGATAATTAATGAAGTTATTGATAAAATTAGAAAGTTTATAAATTAAGGAGGAACGTGACGATGCAGAATCAGATTAGTGAAAAGCAAGAGTTAGAAAGTTTATATGAGGGCTCACTATCTCATGTAGAAAAGGGAGAAATTATAAAAGGCAAAATAATGGGAGTAAGAAATGATGGTGTAATAGTAGATATAGGGTATAAATTTGAAGGAATTATTCCTCTTTATGAGTTCTCCGAGGAAGAACTGACAAATATAAAAGAGTCAGACGAAATAGAAGTTTTTATTGAAAGAATAGACGATGCACAAGGCACAATATCTTTATCAAAAAATAGAGCATTAAGAATAAGAGGCTGGGAAATTCTGATAAACGCCTATGAAAAAGGAATACCAGTTGAGGTAAAGATTACTGGAAAAACAAAAGGAGGAGTTTTAACATCCTTCTATGGAATAAGTGGCTTTATACCGGCATCACTACTTGAACTTGGAAAACCAAAATCTCTTGATGAATACATAGGAGAAACTTTGAAAGTAAAGATAGAAAAAATTGATCCACCAAAAAATCTCTATGGACCTTGGAGAAATCTCAAAACATCTTTGATCCTTTCAAGAAAAGCCTATTTACAAGAAGAAAAAGAAAGAATGAAACAAGAATTATTTAAAAAAATTAGAGAAGGAGAAAGAATAAAAGGAGTTGTAAAAAATATAACTAACTACGGAGTTTTTGTTGATCTTGGAGGCTTAGATGGCTTTCTTCATATTTCTGATATCTCATGGGGAAAGGTGAAACATCCTTCTCAGTTTTTTAAAGTAGGATCTGAGTATGAGTTTGTAGTTCTAAAAGCTGATACCGAAAATGAAAGAATAACTCTTGGATATAAACAGAAAAAACCTGATCCATGGGAAAATATTGAAAAAAGATATCATCCTGATATGAAGGTTAGAGGAAAAGTAACAAGAATTGAAGAATTTGGTCTTTTCGTTGAACTTGAAGAAGGAGTTGAAGGACTTGTTCATATAAGTGAACTTGACTGGACAACTCCTAAGCATCCTACATATTATGCTGAGGTAGATGAATGGATCAATGTAAAGATTATTGATATTGATAAAGAAAACAGAAAAATCTCTTTAAGCCTTAAGAGACTAAAACCAAAACCTTGGGAAGTTGTTGCTAAAAAATACAAAGTAGGGGATAGAGTTTCTGGAAAAGTTAAGACAATAACAGACTTTGGTATATTTGTTAGACTTCCTGAAGGAGTTGATGGACTTGTTCATATTTCTGATATCTCATGGACAAAGCATATTGATCATCCATCTCAAGTCTTTAAAAAAGGAGAAAAAGTTGAAGCTGTTATTTTAAATCTTGATCCACAAAAGGAAAAACTTTCTTTAGGTATAAAACAACTTTACGAGGATCCATGGATTAGAGAGATTCCTGAAAAATTCAAAGTTGGTGAAATCTACAATGCTAAGGTTATTAAAAAAACAGAACATGGATTATTTGTTGATATTGAAGGCATTGTAGAGGGACTGGTTTACAATTCGGAGATTGATAAGAATCAAACAGTAAAAGAAGGAGATGAGATAAAGGTAATGGTTGTAAAAGTAGATAAAGAAAGAAGAAGAATTGGACTTAGTATGAAAAAAGCATATGAAGATGAAAAGTAGAAAGATTAAATATTTTCTTATAATTGTTGGAACACTAATTTTAATAAGTCTTTTAATAACTATTATGGAAATAAGCATAAGTACAGGTAAAGTAGCAATTGTAAATATTAAGGGCATTATCGTAGATTCAAGATTATCAATCGATGAGATTAAACAGTACAGAAAAGATCCTTCTATAAAGGCTATTGTTTTAAGAGTAGAAAGTCCTGGAGGAGCTGTTGTTCCTGCACAGGAAATATATGAAGAAATAAAGAGAACGATTAAATTTAAACCAGTCGTAGTATCTATGGGTTCTGTAGCAGCTTCAGGAGGCTACTATATTTCTTGTCCGGCTACAAAGATTGTTGCCAATCCAGGAACGCTTACAGGCTCAATAGGAGTACTAATAGAAATACCTAATATAAAAGGATTACTTGATAAAGTAGGAGTTAAAACAGAAGTAATAAAAAGTGGTAAATACAAAGACATTACATCACCATTTAAATCCTTACAAAATGAAGAAAAAGAGATTTTACAAAAATTAACAGATGATATACATGAGCAGTTTATTAAGGCTGTATCTGAAGGAAGAAAGATACCAATTGAACAGGTAAGAAAGATAGCAGATGGAAGGGTATTCACAGGACTAAAAGCAAAGGAACTTGGACTTGTAGATGAAATAGGTGATCTTGATCATGCAATAAAAATAGCTGCTCAACTTGCTAAAATAAAGGGAGAACCAGAAATAGTAATGAGAAAATCAACTATTTTAAGAGAACTCTTAAATGGAGATACTGAGTCATTAATAAAAAGATTCTTACCTTATATACAAGTTTATTATCTATATTCGCCAATATTACAAAAAAACTAACAAGGAGGCTATTGCATGAAGAAATCGGATTTAATTGAAAGAGTCTCTAAAAAAGTGGATATTTTAACAAAAAAACAGATTGAAACAATAATAGATATGATTTTTGAATGCATGAAAGATACTCTCTCAAAAGGTGAGAAGATTGAAATAAGAGGATTTGCTAACTTTAGAGTAAAACAAAGACCAGAAAGAATTGCAAGAAATCCTAAGACAGGACAACAAATTAAGGTTCCAGCTCAGAGAGTAATAAGTTTTAAAATGAGTAAAGCTCTCAAGGAAGCTTTGAATAAATGAAGTGCTCTTAAATGTTCAAAATCTTAACATTTATTATAACGATTTAAACATTATAGAGAATCTCAATTTTCAGATTAAAAAGGGTGAAATATTCTCTATTGTCGGAGAAAGTGGTAGCGGCAAGACCCTTACAGGACTATCCATAATAAATCTTTTACCTAACTATTTCAAAATTAAGGGCAACATAATCTTTAAAGGAAAGGATATTCTAAGTCTTAATGCTTCTGAAATTAGAAAGATAAGAGGAAGAGAGATTTCATGTATATTTCAAGATCCTATGACATCTTTAAATCCTGTTTTAAAAGTTGGATATCAAGTGGCAGAAATGCTTATTTATCATTTTCAGATATCTAAGAAAGAAGCCTTAGAGAAAACCCAAGAATTATTCTCCAAACTTAAAATATCTCATGTAATAAATAGTTATCCTCATCAACTTTCAGGTGGAATGAGACAAAGAGTAATGATAGCTATGGCTGTGGTATGTGAACCAGAACTTATTATAGCTGATGAACCTACAACAGCGTTAGATGTAACTGTACAGGAGGAAATTCTTGATCTCTTATACTTGCTTGTAAAAAAAGAAAATAGATCGATGCTTCTTATAACCCATGATATTAACATCCTTGGTGAATATGCAGACAGAGTAATGGTTTTATATGCAGGCAGAATTATGGAAATTGGCTTAATTGAAGAAATCTTTAAAAATCCTTTACATCCTTATACTCAAGCTCTCTTAAACTGTATCCCAAGAGAGGAGGGACAAATAAAAGGAATTCCTGGAAATATTCCAAATCTCAAAAATTTACCAAAAGGATGCGTATTTTATCCAAGATGTAGTTATAAAAATAAAAACTGTATGGAAGAATCTCCAAGTCTTCACGAAGTAAGTCCAGGACATTTAGTTAGATGCTGGTTTTATTAAAATCTTTGTCTAGGCATAAAATCTTCAAGACAAAGCTTATGGATTTCCTCTGTTACAAAAATTCCTCTTAGCATTTTTCCTTCAACCATATAAATAACCATTTCTGCTATATTTGTTGCATGATCGGCTATTCTTTCAAGATATTTAGCAATAAACATTCTCTTTAAGGCAATGGGTATAATTTCTGGATTTTTTATCATTAAGTTGAATAGTTCATTATGATTTTTCTCAAGAAGGTTATCTACAAGATCATCTCTTTTGATTATTTCATAACATAAATCTACATCTTCTTTTACAAAGGCATTAATAGCATCCTCTACCATACTTTCTGTAATCTCAGCCATTTTTGGAATATTTACAAAAGGCTTAAGAAATGGCTCTTGATTTAATTCAATTGCTCTTTCTGCAATATTTACTGCAAAATCTCCCATTCTTTCAAGATCTGTGCTTATCTTCATAGCTGTAGTAATAAATCTCAAATCCTTTGCCATAGGCTGCCTAAGAGCAATAAGCCTTATACACTCTTCATTTATATCAACTTCAAGCCCATTTATAAGGCTGTCTCTTGAAATAACTTGTTTAGCAAGTTCATTATCTCTTTCTATTAATGCCTTGACTGCCTTTCTTATTCCTTCCTCTACAAGACAACCAAGTATTAAAATTCTTTCCTTTAATTTTCTCAATTCCTCATCTAAAATACCCATTACTTCCTCCTAATCTTATCATTAGCTTATTATACAGCTTAGAGTTTTTTGTTAACAAGTTCATCTATTATTAAATTTTATTGTTTTTTCATAAAATTCTTTAATCTGAGGATATTCTATATGCTCAATATACTGAGATATTATTGAAAATCTGTGGGACCTTATTTTTTCTAAAATTGCCTTTGCTTCTTTATCATTGAATTGTTGCAATGCCTTTATTATTTCAATCAATATGATTGGATCTTCTTCTTGATCAATCATTTTCTCAACTTCTGAAAGAGCTTTCTTCATTTTTTTTAAGCCTATTACAAAGATTATCAGTCTTCTTATCTCCTTTACAGGATGTTTTAGTGATAAAAGCAACTTGTCTTCATAGGATAGAGCATTAAATTTATTTAAATCGTAGTTACAATAGGGACATAAAATTGTATTTTCCGATATGCCTCTCCAGCAAGAAGGACAAAAGAAGTGAATCATCTTTATCCAAATCTGCCTGTTATATAATCTTCTGTCAATTTTTGTGATGGAACAGTAAATATTTTTTGCGTTTTATCGAACTCAATTAGTTCTCCTAAGTACATGAAACCAGTATAATCTGAAACCCTTGCTGCCTGCTGCATATTGTGAGTGACAATAATTATTGTAAGTTTCTCTTTAAGAGTCATTATAAGCTCTTCAATCTTTGCTGTTGATATAGGATCAAGTGCGCTGGTAGGCTCATCAAACAAAACTATGTCTGGCTCAATTGCTATAGCCCTTGCAATACAAAGTCTCTGCTGTTGTCCTCCCGATAAAGAGTAAGCATTTGCATTAAGTCTGTCCTTTACCTCATCCCAAAGTGCCGCAGACTTAAGTGCCCATTCAACTTTTTCCTGAATTAGTTTCTTATCTCTTATTCCATTTACTCTTAGTCCATATGCAACGTTTTCAAAAATTGATTTAGGAAATGGATTAGGTCTTTGAAATACCATTCCTATTTTACGTCTTAGATTAAGAAGATCTATATTTGGAGCCACTATATTTATTCCATCAGGATAAAAGATGATGGAGCCCTCATATCTTGAACCAGGATATAAGTCATGCATTCTGTTAAAACATCTAAGCAAAGTAGTCTTTCCACATCCACTTGGACCTATTAATGCGGTAATCTTTCTCGTAGGAATTTTTAGATTTATATTTTTTAAAGCTCTAAAATTACCATAGTAAAAATTTAAATCCTTTACTTCAAGTTTAATATCACCTTCCTTTTTGACCTCATCTTTTGTTTTAATTTTAACAGTCTCGGTAGTCTTATTTGTTGTTTTTAAAAATAGAGATTTAATATTATGAATTATTGTGCTAACCATCACCATATATACTTTCTCCTTACCCTCTGCCTGAGATAGTAAGCTAAAGCATTCATTATCACTGTTAAAACTAATAGAACAAATCCTGCAGCTGCAGCATTTATCTGAAAAGCAGCCTGAGGCCTTGAAACCCAGTTAAAAATCTGTATAGGCAAAACTGTAAAAGGAGACATCAGAACCTCCCAAGCTTTTTCCAATGAAAAAAATGGAAACTCTGAAGTAAAAGGCGATGGAGGTAAAAAAGCAATAAAAGTTAAAGCACCTATTGTTACAAGAGGAGCAGTCTCTCCAATAGCACGAGATGCAGCAATTATAAGACCTGTAAGTATGCCTCCTAAGGAGTATGGCAGGATATGGTCTCTTATTGTATCCCACTTTGTAGCTCCTACTGCATAGGCTCCCTCTCTTATATCACGAGGAATTCTTCTTATTGCTTCCCTTGTATTTACCACAATAACTGGTAACATCAATATACTCAAAGTAAGTCCTGCTGTAAGAATACTTTCTCCAAGTTTAAATCTATATACAAAAATTCCAAGAGCAAGCAGTCCATAAATTATAGCTGGCACTGCAGCAAGGTTATTTATGTTAAGCTCTATAATTGTCTCAATCTTTCCTATAATTCCTCTTTTAGTTGCATATTCTTCAAGATATATTCCTGCTGGTATTCCTATAAGAAGAGACCAAAATATAGCACCAGCCATGACAAGAGTTGTTCCAACCCATCCTGAAAGTATTCCTGCTTTTTCAGGAAATCTTGAAGGATATGATGTATAGAAAGAAGGATCTATTAGTTTTTCATAACCATCTATGGCTATATCAACAATAAGTGTAATCATAAAGGAAACAACCAATAAAAACGCTAGAAAACCTATTATTGGAAATATTATGTCTGGTTTAGAACTAATAGTTTTCCTACCCATCTTAATAAACCTCTCTTATTCTTGACCTAAGCCAAAGAGCAATGGAATTAAAGATAAAGGCAATAATAAAAAGTGCAAAACCAACAGCAAATATTGAAAGATACTCTATTGATCCATAAGGTAAATCACCCAATGCAACTTGAACAATATATCCTGTCATAGTCTGAATAGGTTCTCTTGGATCTAAGGTAAGATTAGGATACATACCTGCAGCAATTGCTACAACCATTGTCTCTCCAATAGCACGAGATGCACCTAATATAAATCCTGCCACTACTCCTGATATTGCAGCAGGCAATACAATACTGATAGCTGTTCTTAATCTTGTTGCTCCAAGTGCATAAGAGGCTTCTCTTATTCTTTGTGGTACACCTTTCATTGCATCCTCTGCCATTGATGCTGTATATGGAAGAATCATAAACCCAAGCACTATTCCTGGTGCAAGAGAGTTAAAAGCTTCTAAATCTGGAACTATCTTCTGTAAAATTGGTGTAACAAAAAGAAGAGTAAAATAACCATATACAACAGTTGGTACAGCTTCTAAGAATTCAATAATAGGTTTAGCAACTTCTTTAACCCTAACTGAGGCATATTCACTAAGATATATAGCTATAATTAAACCAAGAGGAACAGAGACTAATACTGCTATGGCTGCTATTAGAAATGTTCCTGCTACAAGAGGCCATATACCAAACTTCTTAGTAGCAAAAACAGGTGTCCATTCTTTCTCTGTTAGAAATCTTTCTATTGGAACTTCCTGAAAAAACTTTAAGGCATCTGAAAGTAAAACATAAACTATTCCAATGGTTATAAATATTGTAATAAAGCCGGCGGTGAAAAACACCGCCAGCACACATTTGTCTAACAATTTTTTATATGCTATGAATGAAAACACCATTTATTCTTCTTAGTGTTGTGTTTCTCTCTTTAGAAGTTCTTCAACAGTAAGACCTACTTCAATCTGACCACCAAACACTGTTCCAACCTGCATCTTCTTAAATCTTTCTCTAGCTAAATCATAGGCTTTAGCTGGAAGAGGTATATATCCTACCTGTTTTGCTATCTTACCCGCATTTTTTAAGTAAAACTCAACAAATTCTCTGACCTCAGGCTTTTCTTTTGCTGACTTTTCATTTATATAAATGAAAAGAGGTCTTGAAAAAGGCTGATAGGAACCATCCATAACGGTTTTTTCGCTTGGAAATACGCATTTACCAGTCTTTGGATTTTTAACTGCCAAAGGTTTTACCTTTCCTTTATTCTCCATAACATAGGCTAAACCAACATAACCTAAGCCACCCTCATCCTTTATTACTGCATTCATTATTACATTGTCATCTTCACTTGCTACATAGTCTCCTCTACTTGCCTTTGCTTTACCCATAACAGCCTCTGTAAAGTATTCAAAGGTTCCTGAGTCTGCTCCAGGACCTGCAAGCCTTAAAGGTCTGTCAGGCCAGCTTGGATCAACCTGATTCCACTTTGTAATTTTGCCTTGAGCTTCAGGCTGCCATATCATTTTAAGCTGCTCAACAGTTATGCAATCTCCCTTTATCCAGTTGTTCTTTGTATTTACAAATATAGAAAGAGCGTCATAAGCAACAGGAAGTTCTATATATCTAATACCTGCCTCTTTACATGCATCCATCTCTTTCTTCTGAATAGGTCTTGAAGCATTAGATATGTCTGTCTCTCCTCTGCAGAACTTCTTAAATCCACCACCTGTACCTGAAATTCCAACTGTAACCTTTACAGCACCTTTCTTTGCCTTCTGAAAATCCTCTGCCACACCTTCGGTAATGGGAAAAACAGTTGATGAACCATCAATCTTAATAATAGGTTGAGCATGAGTTACAGTAAAAGAAAAGAGCAAAAGCAATACAGAAAGAAACACACTACTTAACAATAAACCTCTTACGTTTCTCATAGATATCCTCCTTTTTGTTATTTTTATTATGTATTATAAAAAGCTAATGTTACACTAACTTTACAAAAATGTTAAATTTCTGTTACAAAACAGACAAAGATGTGATAAAATAAGAAAAATCAAATATGTTTGGAGGCTCTTATGTTAAAAAAATGGACATTCTTAATTATGATAATAATTTTATTTAGCGTTAATTTTTCATACTCTACTGATATGATTAATGGAGCTGGAGCAACCTTTCCTTACCCCCTTTATTCAAGTTGGGCAACTGATTATTATAAAGCTACAGGAATTAAAGTTAACTATCAATCTATTGGATCAGGTGGTGGAATAAGGCAAATTATTGAAAGAACTGTTCATTTTGGTGCATCTGACATGGCACTTAAGCCTGAAGAAATAGAAAAGTCAAAACTTATACAATTTCCTGCTGTAATTGGTGGTGTTGTTCCAGTAGTAAATATTCAAGGTATAACCTCTGACAGCTTGATTCTTGATGGAACAACACTCTGCGAAATATTTCTTGGTGAAATAAAAAAATGGGATGATCCTAAAATTAAAGCATTAAATCCAAACTTAAACTTACCTTCAAAATCCATAACTGTTATCTATCGCTCTGATGGCTCAGGAACAACAGCTATCTTTACTCACTACTTAAGTACTTCATGTAAAAAATGGGCAGAAAATGTTGGATATGGAACTTCTATAAAATGGAGAACAGGAATTGGAGCAAAAGGCAACGAAGGAGTTGCAAACTATGTCAAAAGGACTCCAAACTCAATTGGATATGTTGAGTTTGCCTATGCTAAACAGAATAAGCTTACTGTTGTAAAGCTTAAAAATTCTGCAGGACAGATTGTAAAAGCAGACTTTGAAAGCTTTTCTGAAGCTGCATCCTCTGCAAATCTTGATGCAAAAACTCACTTTTATGCATGGATGACAAATGCACCAGGTAAAAAGGCTTGGCCTATTACAGGTGCTACGTATATACTACTTGCCCGAGAAAAAAATGAGATCAATAAAGAAGTAATAAAATTCTTTGACTGGGCATTTAAAAATGGTGACAGTACTGCAAAAAAGCTTGACTATGTACCATTGCCACAAAGTCTAAAAGATAAAGTTAGGGCATACTGGAAAAACTATATAAAATAAAGAATCTTTAATTTCTTAAGCCTATAACTTTAAAAATATGGAGTATGTCTTTTAAATGAATCTGTCCTGGTGCAGAAGCCTCAGTAAGGCTGGCATAAGTTATTATTGAGCCAAAAACTGGATTTATTATCCTTGAAGGAATTCCCTTTTGTCCCATTCCTAAAACAATGACTTTGTCATTTTTGTGTTTTATAGTAAAATAAAGCAGTTTTTCTAAATCTTTTTCTTCTTTTACCATTGTTGCTATTTTAATAATATCAATATCTAAAAATTTAGCTTTTTCAAAGATTTTTTCCAAATCCTCCAAAGATGGTGTATTAATAAAATTGTGATAGGATCCAATAAGAGATATATCAGAACCATCAATTAACTTTTTTAATAAAAAAACCTCATCGGAAAAGATCTCAATATCAAAAAAACTACAAAAATGTATTACATTTTCATATATATTAAGCCTATTTTTTATTTCCTTTTTACCACCTTCACTCGGCAATCTTACCGTGCATAAAAGAGGTAAACCATACTTTCTCTTTGCTAAAGCAAAAATATCTTCTATATTTTCTATCTGACTAAACATATCAACTCTGAGTTCAATTAGATCAGCACCTTTTAAATCTTCCTCAGAAAGAGAAAAAACATCTTTGTCTGTAAGGACAACAGCTATGGCAGGTATGTTTTTCAGAACCATTTCAAAGTTTAACAGTTTTAGACTAAGTTATTCAAACTAAAAAACCCTGAGCTAAAGAATGCTCAGGGCTCTCTGTAGGAGGGGGCGGGGAACTAAATAGGCTAATTAGATTTTTTTATGTAATGAGAAATTTTTCTGTAAAGTTGAAATATATCTCCTTTAACAATATAGTCTGTAACTCCCTTCATAATCTTTAGTTTTTTAAGATAGTTTTCATCCAATGCAGAATAAAACAAAACTGGGATCTTTTTTTCTTTAACATACTTGTCTATTAAATCACAAAGACAATCTCCGGATAATGCTGGCATATTCACATCAAGAAGAATTAAATCAGGATTTAAAAATTTAACATTTTTAGTAACACCAAACCATCCCAAATTTTGAATAACTGTATAGCCTGCTTTCTCAAGGAGTTCTTTTGTAGTCATTAAGTCATTCTCATTATCATCAACTAATAATATTTTACCTCTTTTCATATGATACCTCCTATTTAGCTAAAATCAATCTTTCTGCAAAATACTCAGGAAGTCCGCTTTCAATTATTGCATTTGCCACCTTTTTAATATCATAGTTTTTTCTTATAAAACTTACCTTGACATCTTTTCTCTCAATATTAACTATGCATACACATGTTCTTGGATCACCATCCTTTGGCTTTCCTACACTTCCAGCATTAATAAAGTAAAAGTCTTTTATCTTTTTAAAATATGGAATATGAGTATGTCCATAAATCATTATTTCAGCTTCTGCTTTTTGAGCCATTAAAAGATAAAATTTTTCTTCTCTTTCTTCATACCAGTAGAGATTATTTTTTATTGGTGTAGCATGAAATATCTTTATTTTTCTGCCTTCAACTTGAAGAGAAATACTAAAAGGAAGATTTTTCATGTAGTTTTTTGTTTTTTCGTTTACAGCTCTCTTTGTCCACTCAAAGGAAAGTTGAGCCATCTTAGCCTGAAAATCATTTTCATACTTACATCCACAATGAGCCTTGTTATATGCTATAGCTTCATCATAGTTGCCTTGAACTCCTTCAATATTTTTTTCTATAAGAAATTCAACTACTTCATTAACAAAAGGTGCATATCCACCGAGGTCTCCAAGATGATAAATTCTTTCAACACCTTCCTCAACAGCAGTTTGATAGGCAATCTTTAAAGCCTCTATATTCCCATGAATATCACCTAATATTCCTATCTTCATAGATTAAAAACTCCTAAGATATATGAAGTCTAAGATGTCTTTGCCATTCATCCTTAGATATAGCTTTTACATAGGCAATGGCATCTTGCCTATTCATCCTTGGATTTATATGCTTTATTCCTAAGTATTTACACATAAAACTATAAAGCTCAGTATTGTCTATATGGCTTTTTAATTCTCCTGTTGAGAATCTTTTTCCATAAATTAACACAATTTGGTCTTCGGCAGTATGATTTGTTGATGTAAAACCCACATTTCCCCTTCTTTCCTTAGCAGGTTTAATAAGCCTTTCATTTTCATATTCATATATACTCTTTGCAAGAATTCTTCCCATCGTAGCCTCTGGTTCATACCATATGTCATTGATTACTATATTTGTCTTTTCATTCAGCTTTTTATATATCTGCTCTGCCTCTTCCATGGAAATCTTATGTTGAGTATAGTTTTCAAAGATATCCTTTACAGTTTTTAAATCTTGATTTTTCATCTTTTTAATCATGTACTCAAAAGAAGCTCTGTTTTTATAGTGCATCAAAGCCTCTGTGGCATCATTGTACTCAGGTCCTGTTCCGTTTATTCCATAACCTGAGTTTCCATGATCTGATGTTACTATTAATAAAACATCTGGATTTTTATTTATGAAATCCATGACTACTCCAAGAGTTTTATCAAGCTCGTAACAGTCCATCATCGCAGCATAAGCATCATTAGCATGACAGGCATGGTCAATTCTTCCAGCCTCAATCTGAAGAATAAAGCCTCTTTTGTTTTTTGCTAACTTTTTAAGAGCTACTGCTGTCATCTCTGGTAAAGAAGGTTCTTTTTGGCTTAGTTTTTCATCATTAACTCTATCAACAAAGTAACTTATATGGGATGAGCTAAAAACTCCAATCATAGGTTTTTCATCATAGATACTATTTATTAACTCTTCCTTAGACTTAACTACTCTGTAGCCTTTTGATAAAAACATTGCATAGATATCTTTTTTGTCCTTTCTTTTTTCTTTATTTAAAAATCTGTCACCGCCTCCCATAGCCACATCTAAATTAGAGTTAAGTAGCTCAAGGGCAATATTTTCTTCATCATCTCTGTTAGAGTTATGACTATACCATGCTGCAGGTGTTGCATGAGTTATCCTTGTAGTAGTAACAAATCCACAAGACATTCCCTTTTCCTTTGCAAGCTCAAATATGGTTTTTAGAGTTCTTCCATCAGGTAAAACAGAAAGACTTCTGTTTATTGTCTTTGAACCAGTGGCCCAAGCAACAGATGCAGGTGCAGAGTCAGTAACAACAGAAGAAAGAGAGGAAGTATTCTGAAGTAAAAGTTTTGTCTTAGGATTTTTAATAAGATTTAAAATATTGCTTTTTTCCTTGAACTTCATTTCCATAAACTCATTCATTGCCTTAATAACTCCAAGAGGCCAGCCATCACCTACAACAAATATTATTCCTTTTGCTCCTGAAACTTCTAAATCACTAAGCCTTGCGAAAACCTCCTTTGATGAAGTAATAAGAGCTATAAAACTTGCTAAAGAAGCTTTTAAAAAATCTCTTCTTTCCATGTTTTTTCTCCTTTAATTTGTTATAGCTGTTTTAAGCTTATTAAAAATAATCTTTATAGAGGAATTTCCTTCATACGGCAGTATTAGAGTATTTTTTCCAATTTTATAAATATTTCCCCTCCAGTTAACTTTGCAACTAATAAAAGGAACAAACCATATAAAAGCAGCTATCAAATCTTTAATTGGAATAAGAAGGCCTGAGAATCCTAATGGAGACTTAATCATTCTGCTTATATAGAGATCAAAAGCAAGCTTTATTGTAACTGTTACTATAAATGCTGTTATAGAAATCATTGAAAATCCCTCTAAAATTGGAATAAAAGATGATAAAAAGACAGGATTACTTAGAGGTTCACTAAAGTATTTTAATCCTGCTATTTTCCATCTTATTTTTGCCCATCTTGTATGTCTGTTTAAAAACTTTTTAAATGACCAGTATTCATTTATATTTTTTACTGTATAGCTACAAAGAACAACTTTCTTACCTTTTTCATTCATTAGTTTTCCTATTATATAGTCTTCTGCCAAAACATCCTTTACTGCATTAAAACCGCCTACTTCTTCAAAATCCTTTTTTCTCATAAGCATGGACTTACCAATACTACATGGCATCTTGAGAAATTTATCAAGAAAACATACACTTGTAATTACAAAGGAGTTTAAATGGAGATTTTCAAGTTTGGCACCAAAGGTTTTACCTCCCTGCCCTATGATAAGATTGCTAACAAGACCTGTATCTGGAGTCATAGCAGAAACAGTTTTTTGTAAATAGTCTGACTCAACATAGACATTGCTATCACTTATAAGGAAATAATCATACTTTGAGTCTTCATAGGCAGAAATCATATTTTTTACCTTTGGATTTAAAGCATTAGATGAATTGTCAACAATAATCCTTACAAGATGAGGATATTTGCTTTTTATTTTTTCAGCAATCCTGTATGCAGGATCATTATAATCGTTTAAAGATAAAATAACTTCATACTCAGGATAATCCTGTCTACAGAAACTTTCAAGATTATCAAAGAGATTGTCATCAAGTCCCTTAAGAGGTTTAATTATTGATACTGGAGGAAGACTGTTATGAATATAATTTTCTATAAGTTTTTTTCTTAATGCTAAAATTTGCAAAATATACACTGCTAAGCTTAAAGAAACTAAAAACAAAAATATCCATAGAATCATTCTTACCTCCTAAAAACTGTTATTGCTACACCTTTATTTTCCTTTATGCAGTTTTTTACAGATGTTACATCCTTTTTACAGTTAAGAAGTGTTTTCCATGAGTAAAGATGGCTTGCTTTGTGAAAATCGCTGTTTGCTATATAAGAATATTTTTTAACATTTACAACATTGAATACATTATCTCTATTTGCTATTTCCCATGCGTCTATATACTTTCCATATTTATCTCTGTTTTTCCATAAATACAAAGTATTGCGAATTTCTCCCTTCATATGATGAGGATGACAAGCAACAACTAAAGCTTTTTGTCTTTTTGCCTCAAGGAATATCTTTTCATAGGATTCACAGGCAGGAATAAAATCCTTTATGTCAATTATTAAAATATGAGCGGATTTTTCAGCAGAAAAATAGTTTTTACTTATCTCAACACCTGGAATAACAAGCATTCCATATTTATCCCAAGCTCTTTTTGCTTCATATTTTATGTTCTCTATGTATTCATTAAAGTTTTTTTCAGTAACTGTAAATCTAAACTTATATGCAAACTTTCCAATCATACTGTCTCCATTTACAACATGATCAGTAATAGCAATAACATCAAATCCTGCTTGCCCGAAAAGATCAACTACATTTTTAAGCTCCATAGAACCATCTGAGTATTTAGTATGAATATGAAAATCACACAACAGCATTTTTAATTCAATAATAAACCTATTAAGTTACATGAAAGTTAAATGTTCTTTAAATTTCTGTTAAATTTTTCATTGAAATTTAACGATACTTTAACAATCTTTTAATTTTCCTGTAACAAAACTATGAGATAATTTTCATAAAGAAAAATAAAAGGGAGGCAAAAGTGCTACAGACAGAATATAGGATCTATCACCATAAAAACTTAGATTTACCATATTCAGATCTTAAAGTTCATTTTCAACCTATATTCTCTGCAAAGACTGGTACAATCTTTGGTTATGAGTCTCTGACAAGACATAAATCAATGAATATAAACATAAAAAATCTTTTTCTTGAAGCAAGAAAAAATGGCTCGATATTTATACTTGATATGATATGTAGAAGAAATGCAATAAAAGAAGCTTCAAAACAAAATATTGACAGTTATCTTTTTATTAACATATGTCCTGAAACTCTATCATCTCCTCAACATGAAGTTGGTATAACTGACAGATTTGCTGAAGAGTTTGGCTTTCCAAAAAATAGAATAGTCCTTGAGATAACTGAACAGTCAGCCATTGAAAACTATGAAATATTTATTAAGTCTGTATCTTACTATAAAAATAGAGGTTACAAAATAGCAATAGATGATTTTGGAGTAGGATTCGGAGGTCCTAAGCTTCTTAGTCTTATTGAACCGGATATTGTAAAGATAGATAAGTATTTTATACATACCTTAGAAACAAACGATTTTTCAAGGTATTTCATAGACTTTACAGTACAAATCTGTCATAAATTAAATATAATGGTAGTAGCTGAGGGAATTGAAACCCCTACTCAATTAACTGAAGTTATAAACATAGGAGCCGATCTTCTTCAGGGATTTTATCTTGGAAAACCTGAAGAAAAAATAAATAAAACTAAAAATGTTGATAAATGATCTAAGTTATATAAAGTGTGATATAGAACCATCAATATTAGATTTATCAATAGGAGATATCGCGGTTAAGGTAGAACCATTAAATAAGGAAGCTAAGATTATGGATGCATTTCTTAGATTTATGAAAGATGAAAAACTAAACCTAATTCCGATAGTAGACAAAAATATTGTAATAGGACAACTTCACAGAAATAGATTTTTAGAAAATATAGTTCTCGGAAGATTTGGTTATGGAATTCACCTAAATGCTAAAAAATGCGTATTTGAAGTGATGGAACAACCAACTTTTATTATTGATTATTCTATGACTCTTGAAGAAGCCTCAATGATAGTTCAAAAAAGAGAGATCAAAAAAATATACGATGACATCATCGTAAGCAAAAATAATGAGTATCATGGAGTTGTTCCTATAAGTGTTTTGCTTGAAGCAATAACTCAGAGATCATTGATAATAGCAAAAGATGCCAATCCTCTTACTGGACTACCTGGAAACTGGGCTATTCAAAGAGAGATAGAAAGAAGAATTAAATGTAAATGTCTCTTTGATGTATGTTACATAGATATAAACCATTTTAAACCTTTTAATGATTGCTATGGATTTGAAAAGGGAGATAAAGTAATTATAAGTGTTGGAAATATACTTAAAGAGATGGCAAAAAACTTTCCTGAAATCTTTATAGGGCATATTGGAGGAGATGACTTTATTTTTATATCACCACCAAAAGTTTCTATATTAATATGTCAAAACATAATAAAAGCCTTTGAAGAACTTCTACCATACTTTCATGGAGAAGACTTTATAAAAGGTTACTATATCTCAAAAAACAGAAAAGAAGAAAATGAAGTATTCAAACTTCTTTCCCTTACCTGTGCAATTGTAAGCACAGAAACAAGAAATATAATTTCCTTTGCTCATCTTGCCTCAATTGCCTCAGAAGTTAAGGCAGAAGCAAAAAGAATTGCAAGAGTAAGTAACGGTTCGGTAGTATTTAAAGACAGAAGAAATGACTAAGGATAATATTCCATATTTATTAGATTTATTAGTCTTTTCTCATGAACTTAAATCTCCTCTCAATACTATACTTAATCTTGCCAAACTTATTGAGTTAAGCCTTGAAGAACCAAACAAGAAAAAGATAAAAAAATATACATCTATCATTACATCCCAAGTAATATTTATGAGAAACTATATTTCAAACACAATTGAACTTGATAAAATTCAATCAGGCAAGCAAAATTTAGTTATCGAAAATTTCAATATTATTGAAGTTCTTCATGAAATAGTTGAAATAACGAAAATACTAATAGAAAATAAACCCATACAGATAAAAACTGATTTTGCCGAAAAAGAACTTATTATATCTTCAGATCCACTTAAAATAAAACAGATTCTTATAAATATTGCATCAAACTCTGCAAAGTTTACAAAAGAAGGTTATATTCTATTCAGTCTTAGTAAATTAAATGACTATGTTTTAATTAAAGTTGAAGACACAGGAATAGGATTCTTCTTAAATAATTTTTCTCATGAAAAAACATATGAAAGTTCTGGACTTGGACTTTACATAACAAGACAGTTAATAAATATTCTTGGAGGAAGTATCTCAATTGAAAGCGAATATGGCAAAGGAACAAAAGTCCATATCTCAATCCCAAGCAGATAGAAAAAACAATAAATTCCTATGGGGTGTGGCAACTTCAGCTTTTCAGCTTGAAGGATCTCCCTATGCAGATTGGTCTACATGGGATAGCATCTTTAATCTTAATCCAAAAATTACAAATCATTACGAACTATACAAGGAAGATATAAAATTAATAAAAAATCTTGGTGTCAATGCTTATAGATTTTCAATTGAATGGAGTAGAATTCAACCATCAGAAGAGTACTGGAATAAGGAAGTAGTAAATCACTACCAAAAGATTATTGATCTATTGAATGAAAATAACATAACACCTATGGTTACTATTCACCACTTTACTCATCCTGTTTGGTTTATAACAAAGTATCCATGGCATAAGAAAAAATCCATAGACAAGTTTACAGAGTATGTAGAAAGATTAATTGAAAATATAAAGGGAGTTGACTACTGGATAACCTTTAATGAACCATATATACTAATCCTCGGAGGATATGTTGAAGGATGTATCCCTCCAGGATATAAAGACTTAAGCTTAGCCATAAAGGCACTGAAAAATATATTTATATGCCACGGAAAGATTTATGATCTTATTCATCTAAAGAATAAAAATAGTATGGTAAGCATAGCTCATAACATGGCTGTATTTGCTCCTTGGATAAAGTGGAATCCCTTGGATAGATTTTTAACAAAGATTGCAAAAAAATTCTATAATCAATCTGTTATTGAAGGATTTATAAGTGGGAAAATTAAACTGCCTATACCATTTAGAAAAACCTTTGAGATAGATGTACCTATTCAAGGTAAACTTGATTTTTTAGGAATAAACTACTACACAAGAGTTCATATGAGATTTAATCCTTTTAGAAAGCTATTTATTGAGTTTAGACACAGAGATATAGATGGACATGGACTTACAGACATGGGTTGGGAAATATATCCAAAGGGATTAAAGAAAGTTCTAAGATATGCATCTAAACTAAATGTTCCGCTCATAATAACAGAAAATGGGATAGCCACTAAGGATGACAACAAGAAGATGAAGTTTATTAAGGCACATATTGATGTTCTTGAGAATGCCATATCTGAAGGAATAAATGTTAAGGGATACTTCTACTGGTCATTAATTGACAACTACGAATGGCTTCATGGACTTGATGCAAGATTTGGACTTTACAGAGTAGATTTTAGAACATACAAAAGAACTCCAACTAAAGCAGCATCCTTTTATTCATACATAATAAAGTCAAGAAATTTTCAATGAGTATATCGTTTAAACTCTCTAAATTTTGTTACAATTTTTTATGGATCCTGTTACACATGCTCTTTCTGGATTTGTATTAGGGAAAACATTAACAAAAAACAAAAAAATTCTTGCTATTATTTTTATTAGCACCCTTATACCTGATATTGACATTCTTCTGAGGCTTCATAGTAAAGAGCTTTTTCTAATGTATCATAGAGGCATTACTCATGGAGTTGGAGCTTTATTTATATTTCCTATTTTACCTGCATTATTTTTCAATAAAAAATTAGGTTTTTTAAAAACATACTTTGCCTCTTTTTTAGCCTATGCTCTACATATTTTACTTGATTTTACAAATCAGTATGGAGTAAAAATTCTTTCACCTCTTGACTGGAACTATTATAGTCTTTCATTAGCTTTTATAATTGATCCATATGTTTTATTTCCTCTTTTGTTTGCTTTGTTATTGTCATTAAAACTAAAAAATCAAGCAAAACTTTTGTATGTAATTTCAATGATATTTATTGTGATTTATATGGGAACTAAGGTATATCTTAAAGAACAAGCAAGAGATTTATTAAAGCAGAAAATAGAAGCCCATCAGTATAGAGTTTATCCTCTTCCAAATGATTTTCTAAGATGGTGGTTTGTAGCAAAATACTCAGATGAATATATAACAGGATTTGTTGATATGTTTACAAAAAAAGTCTATTTTGATGAAAGATATAAAATTAAAAATGAACCTGCGATTTTAAAATCAAAAGACTCTGAATCCGTAAAGGTTTTTCTTTCTTTTGCAAAACATCCTGTAGCAGAGATCAAATATGAAGGAGATGTAACTGTAGTTTTATGGAGAGAGCTTTCTTACGGATTTTTACCAAATGATAGATTTACTGTGAAAGTTTGGTTAAAGGAGTCTCATCAAGGTTATAAAATATTAAACTGTCATCTCAGAATATGAAAGTCTGCGAAGTCTTTGCAAGTATTCAAGGAGAAGGCTCTCTTTCAGGAATACCTATGATTTTTGTAAGACTGACAGGATGTAATCTAAGATGCACATACTGTGATACAAAGTATGCCTACTATGAAGGAGAGGAAGTTTCAATAAGTGAGCTTTTAAAAAAAATTCACTCCTTTCCTTTTAAATATGTTGAGATAACAGGAGGAGAGCCTCTATTACAAGATGAAACATATACTCTAATAGATGAACTCTTAAAGACTCATTATGTTATTATTGAGACCAATGGCTCTATTTCTATTGAGAAAGTTAAACCTGAAGTAAAGATAATTATGGATATAAAAACTCCAGGAAGTGGAATGAGTGAAAGAAACTATATTGAAAATTTAAGATTTCTTAAAGAGAATGACGAAGTTAAGTTTGTCTTAACAGACAGAATTGACTATGAATGGGCAAAAAACTTTATAAGAAATTATAAAATAAAAGCTAAAGAAATTCTATTTTCTCCTGCCTATGGAATACTAAATCCAGCAGAGCTTGCAAAATGGATAGTTAATGATGGACTTTCAGTAAGATTGAACCTTCAGATTCATAAGTACATTTTTGGTGATATAAGAGGTGTTTAAGGATTATAATACTTTTTCTTTTCAGGAAGATAATCTTGTTTAACATATCCTCCATAGTCATGGGGATATTTATATCCCTTTCCATGTCCAAGCCTTTTAGCTCCAGAATAATGAGCATCTTTAAGATGTTCTAAAACTTTAAGAGTTCTTTCATTTTCCACATCCTTTAAGGCATCTTGTATTGCTCTATAGCAGGCATTACTCTTAGGGGCTAAAGCAACATAGAGTGCTGCTTGAGAAAGGATTATCTTTGCCTCTGGCATTCCAACAATTTCCACTGCTTTTGCAGCATTAGTTGCTAAAACCAAAGCCATAGGATCAGCATTTCCAACATCTTCACTTGCTGCAATTATTATTCTTCTTGCAATAAAACGAGGATCCTCTCCTGCATATATCATCTTTGCAAGCCAATAAACTGTAGCATCTGGATCACTTCCTCGCATACTTTTTATAAAAGCTGATACTGTATCATAATGTTCATCTCCTGCTCTATCATAAACAATGTGTTTCTTTTGAATACTCTCTTCAGCTACATTAATATCAATTCTAATTACTCCATCTTTGTCAGGCTCTGTTGTTAAAACAGCAATTTCCAAAGCTGAAAGAGCTTTTCTTGCATCACCATCTGAAAATTTTGCAATATGAAACAAAGCCTCTGAAGTAATATCAACTTTTAAACTTCCAAATCCACGCTCCTTATCATTTATAGCTCGCTTTAGAATTGTTATAATTTCTTGCTCAGTCAAAGGTTTAAGTTCAAAAACATGACTCCGAGACAGTAAGGCTGAATTAAGATAAAAGAAGGGATTTTCAATTGTTGCTCCTATGAGTATAATATTCCCTTCTTCGATATCAGGAAGTAAAGCATCCTGAGAAATTCTGTTTAGTCTGTGGATTTCATCAATAAAAAGAATTGTTTTTTGTCCCTTATTTAGCCTTTGTTTTGCAAAAAAGATTTGTTTTCTTATCTCTTCCATATTCAATGTAGTTGCATTCAACCACTGAAAATGGGCTTTTGTCTTATTAGCAATTATTCTTGCAAGAGCTGTTTTCCCAACTCCTGGAGGTCCATATAAGATTAGTGAAGTTATTTTATCAGAGTCAATTGCTCTGCGAAGAAGCTTTCCTTCGGAAAGAATATGAGACTGTCCTACATATTCTTCAAGATTTCTTGGAGCCATTCTGTAAGCAAGGGGTTTTTCTTTATAAGCCTCTATAGTTTTATCAAATAAATCACTCATTTTACTTTACCAAGCATTTTTATAAAAGCCTTTAAAAGTTCAATATCATGATCTCCTTTTTCTCTAACAATTATGGATAGAGCAAAATAAGGAGTTAAAGGAGGTTTATAGGGTCTTTTGGTTGTTAAAGCATCATAACAGTCTGCTATTGCTGTAATTCTTCCAAAAAGCTTTATTTCCTCTTTCTTCAATCCAAAGGGATATCCTCTTCCTGAAAGTCTTTCATGATGTTGAACAACTGCTATCAATGATTCTTCTGGAAACTCCTTCTGTTTTTCAAGAATTTCATAACCTAACAAGACATGTTGTTTTATAATATTGTATTCTGTATCATTAAGTTTACCCTGTTTATTAAGTATTTCATGGGGAATCTGGGATTTTCCTATATCATGTAAGATAGCACCCATTCCCAATTTATATAATTTATCCCTGTCCATTCCTATCTGTATTCCAAGTCCTGTTGCTAAAACTCCTACATTAACAGAGTGAGTATAGGTATAGTAGTCATAGTTTTTTAAATTCAAAAGATTATAAATTGAGTCTGGTTTACTAAGCATTGTATCTATAATATTATTTACAACATCTCCCATTTTTTTTATATTTTCTCCACTTCTTGGTTCATTTAAAACTTGAATCATCAAAATTTTTGCTGACTCCTTTATCAATAAGTTTTTAAACTCTTCATTTTCTTCTTCTGAAATCTTATCAAGTCTTTTACTTAAAAATTCAATATATTCCTTGTATAAAGGTAAATCCTTTTTTTCAATTAAAAGATCACAATCTTGTGGTATGGCATCATCATAAATCATAGATGGCTTTTTTGTTGAAGCATCGATGATTTTAATGAATTTTAAGTTTTTTAATTGATAAATAGAAAAATCAATCTCTGTACCTGATATGAGAAATCTTCTATCTATCTGATAGAAATTTTCTTTAAAAAATGAATAGTTCTTGAAAGCAACAGGAGATTCTAAAACTGTTTCCGATGTCTTTAATGCTGAAGATTTGAGTTTTTCTATTTTTGACTCTTCTATGTAAACATAATCAATATTCTTTTCCTTCAGTATCTCAAAGAATAAATTTGAAACTATATTGCCTTTATTGAAAATTTTCTTATATACTCCTGCCTCTTTGATGTAAACATCAAAAGGCAAGGGTCTATTTAATATTATTCTATTGACATCAATCTTTAAAAGGTCTTTGTCCGAAACCTCTATCCTTTTTGATTTGTACTTCACTATTTAATTATTTCAAAAAATGCCTCTAAAATGGAATATTTTTTACTCAAAAACTTTTTATAATAAAAAAATGAGAGAGTATCCAGAAATATTTAAAGGATACCAAATAGAAGCTTTTTTCACAAAGAAAATATTAGATTTTGAAAAATTTAAAAACTCTCTACCATTTAAATTTTATTTACCTATTCAAAAACATACAGACAATGTACAGATTTTGAACAACTATACAGAGTCTACTGTAGCAGATGCTGTAATTACAGACAAAAAAAATTTATTCATTGGAGTAAAGACCGCAGATTGTTTGCCTGTTTTGATATTTGATCCTCAAAAAGAGATTATTGCAGCTGTACATGCTGGTTGGAGAGGAACAGCAAAAGGAATTTTAAAAAAAACCATTAATAAAATGAGAGAAATTTATGGATGTGAGCCTAAAAACTTATTAATTGCCTTTGGTCCATATATTAAAGCTTGTTGTTATGAGGTTGGTGATGAGGTAATTGAACAAATTAAAAGAGAAACCTTTAACGAAGAATATATCTTTAAGATAAATAGCAAAAAACATATTGATATTGGTATAGCAAATCTTATTCAAGCCTTATCAGTAGGAGTAAAAAAGGAAAATATATGGTTTTCAAAAGACTGCACATATTGTAAAAACAATGAGTATGCTTCTTATAGATTTAATAAAGAAAAAGCAGGAAGACAATACGGAATAATAGGAATGTTATAATAATTATAAATTTTAAAAACGGGGTGTAGCGCAGTCTGGTAGCGCGCACGGTTCGGGACCGTGGTGTCGGAGGTTCAAATCCTCTCACCCCGATAGTACTTAACCATAACGCATTTTCATTATAATTATTAAACCAATTAGAAGTAGTGAAACGCTGTTAGCTAAAATTATAGGAAACTCCTTAATCAAAAATCCATACAAAAGCCATAGTGATATTCCCACTGCCATAAAGATAAACATTGTAAGGGAAATATCTTTGGCAGACTTTGTTTTATAAATTTTTAACACTTGTGGAATAAGGGCGGATGTTGTAATTGCTCCAGCTATAATTCCAATAATATTACTAAAATTTATTGAAGATTCCATAATTTATATTTTATGATAAATTTTATGATAAAAAACATGAATTCCCAAGTTGACAAAATAAAAATTGATATTCGCAAGCTGAATAAGCTTCCTACTTTATCCTATACTGCTGAAAAGATAATTAATTTAACCGCAGATAAATTAACTCATCTTGATGATCTCGTCAATATTATTGAAAAAGATCCACCAATTATGTCAAAAGTTTTAGGAGTTGCTAACATAATCTATCTTGGAAGTTATAAGCCTATTACAAGTGTTAAAGATGCTTTATTAAAGATAGGATTTAAAATTTTAAGAAATATTGCCTTAAGTATTTCAATATTTAGTATTTTTAAGTCCTCAAAAGAAAAAGAAGAAAGTTATGTAAGACTTTTTAATCATTCCATTGCTACAGGAACAATTTCTTCGTTTATTTCAGCAAGATTTTTAAATGAAAGTATAGAGGAAAGCTTTACAGCTGCAGTTCTTCATGATATAGGATTTTTTGCTATTCATTATGCCTTTTATGATCATTTGAAAAAAATTGAAAAAGCTCTTTCAGAAGGTTCTACATCCTCTTTAAAAAAGGCAGAGGAAAAAATTCTTGGAACAACTCATTCAAAAATAGGAAAGTGGTTAGCTGAGATATGGGGACTACCAGAAATTATATGTGAAGTTATACTTTATCACAATGACATTCCTGAAAAATCTAAAAAATATCCAGAAACTGTTGCCTTAGTTCAGCTTTCAAACTTCATTGCTCACCAGTTAGGCTATTATCCCCTTGAAGTTAAAACAAAGCCTACACTTCATAAAGAAAGTATTTACAAAATTCTAAGTCTTCCAGAGATAGATGAAATAATCTTAGAAGTAAAAGAGATTATCAAAGAAGTAGAAAACCTATGAGAGATTTTCTATTAAAACTTGGCAGTTTATTAGAAATTAAAAATTTAGAAAAATTTGATGATGACCAACTAAGTAATTTAATATTAGAAAAAATTAAAAAGAAACTTGTTGTTGAAAAATCTCTATTTCAACTAAGCGAAGAGCTTTGCTGGAGTTCTGAAATTTTAATAAAAATTATATCTTCTATTAATCGCATTATTGACAGAATTTATTTTGAAAAAAATCTCTATAAATTTATTTCATATTGTTTTGATGAGTTTTTAAAAATACTTCCTACTGAAAACCTATCATTTTTTGAAAAACATCCTGAAAAAGACTGGCTTGTTTTAAGGGTTACTTCAGGAAGAGTTAAACTAAAAGATTTTAAAAACAGAATATTTAATATTAACAACACACTCTTAGGTAAAGCTTTAAAAGAAGGAAATTTTGTCTATGTTTCTGATATAACAACAGATAAAGATTTTAGTTCAAAACTTTCCACATTAGTTTCAATAAAATCAGTTCTTGCAGTGCCTGTAAAGCTAAAAAATGAAGTTATAGGAGTAATAAACTTCTCTCATCAAGAAGTTAATGCCTTTGATGAATTCAGTATTTTCTTTCTTGTATCCATAGTTCAATTTTTTTCTGCTATAATAACCCTTTTTGAACTTTACAGAAAAAATTTAGATTTTAAGGAGCAATTGCAAGAGGAAATTAAGAAAAAGACATTAGAATTACAACAGACAAACAGAAAACTTTACAAAGCCTCCATCACAGACTATCTTACAGGAATATACAATAGAAGATTCTTTTTTCAAAGACTTGAAGAAGAATATGCAAGAACCCTAAGACATGAAAGCACCTTTTGTGTGGTTCTTTTTGATCTTGACAATCTTAAAAAAATCAATGATACCTTTGGACATCCTGAAGGAGACAGACTTCTAAAGCTTTTTGCAAAAATTTTAAAGACTAATACACGTAAAGAAGACATTGTAGCAAGAATAGGTGGAGATGAGTTTGGTTGCATTCTTATTGAAAGTTCTCTTGAAGGAGCAAAAAAAACTGCAGAGAGAATAAAAGAAAAATTTAAAAACTCATATAAAAAAGCTTCTGTTAGCGTTACTGGTGTTGTAGGCTATATTAGTAAAGACAAGTTTTATAAAAACTTTAAGGAGTTCTTTAAAGATATAGATAAAGCACTTCTTAAAGCTAAAAAAATAAAAGATATAATAAAAGAAATTGAAACAAAATAAAAAAATATGATAAATTTTAAATTTGATATAAAGAGTCTTTGACTCTTTATAAAAACACACGCCTTAAAAATTCTCCGATGGTCCCGTAAGGGTTAAGGAGAAAAGGCGGAGGTAAAAACCATTTTTAGGAGGTTTTTATGTCAGTAGTTACAATGAAAGAGCTTCTTGAAGCAGGAGCTCACTTTGGACATCAAGTCAAAAGATGGAATCCAAAAATGAAAAAGTATATCTTTGCTGAAAGAAACGGAATTCATATCATTGATCTTCAAAAGACTGTTAAAGGTATTGAAGAAGCGTATGAATTCTTAAAAAATGTTGCAGCAGAAGGAGGAGGCATTCTCTTTGTTGGCACCAAAAAACAGGCACAAGAAGCAATTCAGGAGGAAGCTAAAAGAGCTGGAGTTTTTTATGTAAATCATCGCTGGCTTGGAGGAATGCTTACTAATTTTTCAACAATAAGAAAAAGCGTTGAAAAATGGCAAAGAATTGAACAAATGAAAGAAGATGGAACTCTTTATTTACACACAAAAAAAGAGATTGCAAAATATGAAAAAATAAGGCAAAAACTTGAACTAAATCTTACTGGGATTAAGGATATGATAGAGCTTCCAAAGGCAGTATTTATTGTAGATATAAAAAAAGAAAAGATAGCTGTTGAAGAAGCATTAAAACTTGGAATTCCTATAGTAGCCATAGTTGATACAAACTGCGATCCTGATCTTGTTGACTATGTAATACCTGGAAATGATGATGCCATAAGGGCAATAAAGCTTATAACATCTAAGATGGCTGATGCTGTAATTGAGGGAAAAGAAATCTTTAGAAAGAAACTTGAAGAAGAATATGAGAAAGCAGCAATAAAAGAAAAGATACTTCAGGAAGAAGAATATCAAAAATCAATGGACGAATACATTGAAAAGTAAAGGAGGAATGCTATGGAAATAACTGCTCAAATGGTAAAAGAACTCAGAGAAAAAACAGGCGCTGGAATGATGGAATGCAAGAAAGCTCTTGAAGCCTCAGGAGGAGATTTTAATAAAGCGATTGAAATTTTAAGACAAAAAGGGCTTGCAACAGCTCAAAAAAAGGCATCAAGAGAGGCAAGAGAAGGAATCATAGCCTCCTATATTCACATGGACAAAATAGGAGTAATGCTTGAGCTTAACTGTGAAACAGATTTTGTTGCAAGAAACGAAGAATTTAAACAACTTGCTAAGGACATAGCAATGCAAATAGCAGCAACAAATCCCCAGTATATACAAAGAGAAGATATTCCTCAAGAGGTTATAGAAAAGGAAAAAGAAATTTATAGAGCCCAGATAAAAGGCAATAAACCACCTCAGATAATTGAAAAAATTGTGGAAGGCAAACTTGAAAAGTTCTATGAAGAGATGTGTCTTCTTGATCAACCCTTTATTAAGGAGCCAGAAAAAAAGATAAAAGATCTTATTAGTGAAAAAGTTGCTAAATTTGGCGAAAATATAAAGATAAAAAGATTTGTAAGATTTCAAGTAGGTCAGACGCAAGAATGAGTAAACTTCTTTATAAGAGAGTGCTTTTAAAACTTAGTGGAGAAGCTCTTATGGGTGAAAAGGGCTATGGAATTGATCCATTTACTGTAAACTACATGGCAGAAGAGATAAAAAAGGCTTATCAGCTGGGAGTTGAGATTGCTGTTGTAATTGGAGGAGGAAATATTTGGAGAGGTAGCGAAGCTCAGGCACAAGGAATTGAGAGAGCAACAGCAGACTATATGGGAATGCTCGCAACGGTAATCAATGCACTAGCTCTTCAGAATTCTCTTGAAAAACTTGAAGTTGATACAAGAGTCCAGTCAGCAATTGATATGAGACAACTTGCTGAGCCTTATATAAGAAGAAAAGCAATAAGACATCTTGAAAAAGGTAGAGTGGTAATATTTGCTGCAGGCACAGGTAATCCTTACTTTACAACTGACACAGCAGCTGCCCTAAGAGCAATTGAAATTGGTGCAGATGTTATTCTAAAAGGAACAAAAGTAGATGGAATATACTCATCCGATCCATTTAAGGATTCCAAAGCTAAAAAATTTGATATACTTACTTATATGGATGTCATAAGAGATTCACTGAAAGTTATGGACTCTACCGCGATTACTCTTTGTATGGAGAATAATCTTCCTATTGTTGTATTTAACATTAAAAAACCAGATAACTTTAAGAGAATAATTTTGGGAGAAAAGATAGGAAGTATTGTCTTAAAAGAGGTGAAAAATGATGCAGGAATTCAAGAAGAAGGCTAATGAAAGAATGAATCAAGCATTGGAAATATTCAAAAAAGATCTCTCAACATTTAGAACAGGAAGAGCTTCTTTAGGAATCCTGGATAATATTAAAGTTGAATACTATGGCAGCATGGTTCCGCTTAATCAAGTTGCAACACTTGGAATTCCTGAACCAAGAGTCATTACAATCCAGCCATGGGAGCAACGAATGATCTCAGAGATAGAGAAGGCTATAATGAAATCAGACCTCGGTCTTACACCAATTAATGATGGAAAAATGATTAAAATAGTCATTCCACCATTAACAGAGGAAAGAAGGAAACAACTTGTTAAAGTTGTCCGAAAAAGAGCTGAAGAAGCCAGGATAGCTATAAGAAATATTCGTAGAGACATTATTGAAGAAATAAGAAAAAATGAAAAGGAAAAAAAGTTGAGTGAAGATGAATCTCGTAAAATACAAGAAGAAATACAAAAGATAACAAACTCATTTATTGAAAAAATTGACCAAGCTCTTGAACAGAAAGAGAAAGAAATAATGGAGGTTTAAATGAATATTGAAGAGGAAAGAAAAAATAGACTAAAGAAAATGCTCAATAAAATGAAAGAACAAATTCTTCAAGAAGATCGCGAAGAGATAAAAAAGTTTCAGACAGGAGAGAAAAGACAGATTGTAGAGACTGTAATGGATGATGCTGACTTAAGTGCTATTGATCTGTCAGAAGATATAAGCCTAAAACAGTTAAGCACTCATAGAGATATTCTTAAGAAAATTGAAGAAGCTTTAAGAAAACTTGAAGAAGGAACATATGGAATATGTGAGATGTGTGGAGATGAGATTCCAGAAGAAAGACTTAAAATTCTGCCATTTGCCATATACTGTAGAGATTGTCAGGAAAAGATCGAAATGATGGAAAAATTTGAAAGCGAAGAAAGTTAATAAAATATTTTCTCTAAAAAAAGACCTTTGGAAGGGGCTGTCTGCATAGGAGATGGCCTCTTCCCTAAATTAAAAGCCTTTTCAATGGAGTCAATACTTAATTTTCCTCTTCCTATTTCAACGACGCATCCTACTAAGTTTCTTACCATATATTTTAAAAAACCGTCTGCTTCAATACGAAATTTTATAAAACTTCCACTAAACTGCATATCCATAAAACAAAGTTTAGAAAGTGACTCCATTGTAAACTCATATATAGTTCTTACTTTGTTTTTCACATCTGTGCTTCCTGAAAATGCTGAAAAATCCCTTGTTCCTATAAACAAGCTTAGAGCTTTTTGCATTAATGATAAATCCAACTTCCATGGATAATGCCAAACATATCTTTGAATAAAACATGAACATTCTTCATCAAGACATAGGTAATATATATAAGATTTTTTCTTTACTGAATACTGCGGATGAAAACTATCATCAACCTTTTCAACTTCTATTATTCTTATATCATCAGGTAATAAAAAATTTAAAATCCTCTTAAAAACATCTAATGGCATTTTAAGTTCTGCCTTAAATGAAGCAACCTGTCCCAAAGCATGAACTCCTGCGTCAGTTCTTCCAGCTCCACGAATTTTAATTGGTTTTTTAAAAATCTTATAAAGAGCCTCCTCTATCTTTGACTGTATAGTTTGCTCTTTTTTCTGCCTCTGCCATCCAAAGTAATTAGTTCCATCATATTGAATAGTCATTTTAATCTGACTCATAGTGTAAGATTATAACATCAAAAACTTTTAATTTAAATATTATCCTCTAAAGTTTAGCTCTAAGAAGGGAAATTTAATAGAAACTTAAAAAAGTGTTCTTAAACCATAAAAACAATGTCTCTTACAGGTAGGCAGAGTTTCCTTACTTTGATAATTTAGGGCAAATATTAATAAAGCCTTTCATTATAAGACTAAAATTACACATAGCAAGGCAAAAGATTAATTTACAAAGACACAACAGCCTTAGAAAGTAAAAAAATTTAAGAAGATGAAATTTTGGATTTAAAGATTAATTTCTGAATAACAAGAAAAAATATAATTCATCAGCGAGAATCCTCCATTAAGAAGCAGACTATAAAGAATATGTGATCAAATAAATTTAAGAAGAAGAACTTATAAGGAGACTGTGATATTTATCAATTATTCTTTTTACTGCCTTGTGAGCTGAGTTAAAAGCATACAGTATACTGCCTTTCTTTACTGCTATATCACCTATAAGGAAAACTCTCTCAAGATTGCTTTCTCCAAACTCATCAATATCTGGAAGAGAGTCTTTAAATTTTATGCCCATTTTTTCTAAGAAGTTTCTTGGTGTACTTCCTCCAAGACAGTAAAAGATTTTTGAAAATGTCTCTCTGTGTCCATCTTGAAATATAACCTTTACTGAATCTTTTTCAGGTTCTAATGCCTTTATATCCGTCCCTAAAAAGAAAGTTATCTGATCCTTTCTCTTTTCAAGCTCTCTTAAGTTTTCCTCATTTATTCTAAAAAAACCTTTTCTTCTATAAGACAGATAAACATCACATCTTCCTGATAAAATACAAGCAAGTTCAGCAGCTGTGTTTCCTCCTCCAACAATTAATACCTTTTCTCCCTCTGGTAATTCCTTTGGAATCTCAAAAAAGACTCTATCTTTTACTTCATCAGGTATAGGATAAGAAGGTTTCTTAGGTTTATCAAAAACCCCTGTAGCAATAACTACTACATATGATTGAGCAACTGCATTTGTACCGGTTTTGAGAACATAGTGTTGTTGTGATCTTTCAAGGCCGTTAATTTCTGTATTGTAAAAAATCTTTATTTTATAGTCTTTTATATACTTTTCAATTCTTTCAAGAAACTTTTCCTTTGTTTCTGTCTCAAAGAAACAAACTCCCTCTGCAGCTATGTTTAACCCTTTGTAGTTCGTATCTACTCTTTTACCCTCGGGATACAGCCTTCTTATTGTAGAACAAAAATTACTTGATTTTTCAAAAATAGCAATATTGTCTATTTTTGCAGTCTTTAATTCAACTGCTGCAGCAACTCCTGCAGGACCTGCACCAATTATGGAAACAGCAAGCTTTTTCATAAGTTTTCTCATGTAGTTAAACTTAAATAAATCCTTTGTTTTTCATACTAAAATAACTTCCATCTCCAATTATTACATGGTCAAGAATTGGGATATCAAGAATTTCAGAAGCCTTTTTAAGTTTTTTCGTTATATCAATATCTTGTTCACTCGGAGTGGGATCTCCGCTTGGATGATTATGAATTAGTATGATAGCATAGGCTGACTCTTTTACTGCTTCTTTAAATACTTCTCTTGGATGAATCAGTGATTGATTTAGTATTCCCTCTGAAACTTTCACTTCTTTTATAAATTTTAACTTAGCATCAAGCAAAACAGTTATAAATATCTCTTTTTTTAAACCTTTTAGTTTTGGATAATAGTATTTATACACAGTATCTGCTGAATTAAAGAATTTTTCAGATCCCTTTTCAGAGAGAACTCTTTTTCCAAGTTCAAAGGATGCCTTAATCTGAGCAATCTTAGCAATGCCAAGCCCTTTAAATTTTCTGAGTTCTCCTACTGAAGCCTCACTTAGTCCTCTAAGTCCTCCAAAGCTTTGAATAAGTTCCACTGCGGTATCAATTACACTTTTTTTATTTGAACCTGTTCTTAGTATTATCGCAAGAAGTTGAGCATCACTCAAATTTTCTACACCATATTTGATAAGTCGTTCTCTTGGTTTTTCATCATCTGGCCATTTTTTCAATGAAATCATTTTACCAATGAGCCTGCATTAACATGTCTATCTATTGTAACTATTGATATCTTGCCATCATCATCAGTGGCTGCAAGAAGCATTCCCTGAGACTCAACTCCCATAAGCTTTACAGGTTTAAGATTGCTTACAACTATAACAGATTTTCCAATGAGTTCCTCTGGTGAATACTGCTCACCAATTCCTGCAACAATCTGTTTTTCTTCTCCAATATCAACAATAAGTCTTATAAGTTTCTTTGACCCCTCTATTCTTTCTGCACAGATTACATTTCCTACTTTTAGTTTTATCTTCATAAAATCTTCGATACTGATTAAATCCTCCACTTTTACTTCCTCCTTTGTATCTTTCTTTTGTTTTTCCTTTACTTGCTCTATTCTTGGAAAAAGCTGTCCAATTCTCTCAGTTTTTATTTCTCTTATCTTAGTATCCCAGCTTAGCATACTGCTTTCAATATAATAATCTTTTAGTCCAAGAGACTCCCACATCTTTAAAGCAGTATTAGGCATGAAAGGATAAAGGAAAACTGCAATAACTCTTATTGAGTTCCAAATGTTAAAAAGTAAATAAGAAAGCCTCTCTGAGTTTTCTTTTGCTATCTTCCATGGCTGTGTTTTTGCAATATAGTTATTTACCAATGAAATAGCAGACCATATTTTCTCAAGGATAATGTTGAATTTGAATTGATCCCATATTTTTTCATCATCTATCTCTGAAATTAAACTTTTGAATTGAAAAATAAATTCCTTATCTATTTCATTATTTGATTCAGTTATATTAAAATTTAGAATTCCATTCATATATTTCTCATTCATTACAAGAAAACGATTAAGCAAATTTCCAAGATCATTTGCTAAATCATTGTTAATTCTTCTTATCAATGCCTCTTCCGAAAAATCTCCATCAAGCCCAAAAGATACTTCTCTAAAAAGAAAGTATCTAAATGCATCTACACCATATTTCTCTATTACTTTCCATGGATTTACCACATTTCCAATAGATTTTGACATCTTTCTTCCTTCTACAGTCCACCAACCATGAGCAAATATATTACGGGGAAGTGGTAATTGAAGTGCCATAAGCATTGTAGACCAATAAACTGCATGAGTTGTTAAGATATCCTTTCCAATAAGATGATGATCTGGAGGCCACCAATTTATCTGTTTTGGTGCAAGATACTCTAAAGCAGAGTAATAGTTTATTAAGGCATCAAACCATACATAGGTTGTATAATTCTCATCAAAAGGCAATGGAATTCCCCACTCAAGCCTTTGACGAGGACGAGATATGCAGAGATCACCAAGAGGCTTATTTTTTAAAAAACCTAAAACCTCATTTCTACGACTCTCAGGTAGTATATATTCAGGATTTTTTTCAATATGCTCGATTAATGCTTTTTGATATTTTGACATCAAGAAAAAGTAGTTTTCTTCTTCTATATATTCTACTTCCCTTAGACAGTCAGGACATTTTCCGTCAATTAGATCTTTTTCAGTCCAAAATCTTTCACAAGGAGTACAGTACATACCACAGTATTTTCTCTTTTGTATTTCGCCTTTATCATAAAGCCTCTGAAGAATCTCTTGAACAATCTTTTTATGATGTTCATCTGTAGTTCTTATAAAAGCATCATTGCTTATATTCAAAGCCTTCCACAAAGACTTAAAATTTTCAACCATAATGTCCGCATGTTCCTTAGGTTGTCTTCCTTTTTGCAAAGCAGCCTTTTCAACTTTCTGACCATGCTCATCTGTGCCTGTAAGAAAAAAGACTTTTTTACCTTTTAGTCTCATATATCTTGCCAGTATGTCTGCTGCTATGGTTGTATAAGCATGCCCAATATGGGGAGTATCATTAACATAGTAAATTGGAGTAGTTATATAGAATCCTTTATTTTGAGCCATTATTTCCTCCAAAAGCATTTTCTGTTGAGTCTTTATCAGTTTCCTTTATTATAAAGGAAAACTTTTTAATTTCAGGCTCTTTTTCTTCTTGAGTAATAATCTCTTCATCCTGAAGAGTCTCTTCTTCACCATAGTATTCATACCTTAGACAACATTTCAATCTTCCACAAACACCTGAGAGTTTGGAAACATTGAGAACCACTTCCTGATCCTTAGCCATCTTTAAAGATATTGGCTTAAAAAAGCTAATAAATGTCTTACAACAAAACTCTCTTCCACAAACACCTATCCCACCTATAAATTTTGCTTCATCTCTTACTCCTATCTGTCTCATCTCTATTCTTGTTTTAAATTTAGCTGCAAGGTCTCTAACAAGCTCTCTAAAGTCTATTCTTCCTTCTGCAGTAAAGTAAAAAATTATTCTCTTTCTGTCAAGAGCAGCTTCAACTACTAAAAGTTTCATAGGTAGTTTGCGTTCCTTAATTCTTTCAAGACAGAAACTCCATGCCTCCTTCTCAAGAGAAAGATTCCTCTCAAATGCCTCAATATCATCTTGATTTGCTTTTCTTAACACTGGTTTTAAAGAGTCTTCGCCATTGTTGGGAGATACTTTTATAACATAGCCTAAGGTTAACCCAAAATCACCTTCTACAACAACAAAATCACCCTGTTTTATCTCCTCTTCAAGTCTGTTTATATATCGGTAAACTTTTCCGAAAGGTCTAACTCTTACATATACTATTTCATCCATTTGAAATTCTCCCTACTGCTTTATATTAACAATCAGTTTATTCAAAGAGGAAACAACATAATTCCACAGTATTGATTTATTTAGATTTAAATCAATGCTTTTTCTTATGTTTTGTAAGTCTTCATATACTCTAAAAATTTCATCTTCTGAGATACTTTCTTTTAGTTTAAAATCTAATGGTAAGATTGAGCAACAATCCGATGAATTTTTAACTATGAGTTGAACAAGACAGTCTCTCAGAAAAATAAAGAAAAGATCTATCCACCATTTAATCTCTTCGTTTTCCTTCCATATAGGTTTTCTATTTCTTTCCTTTATGTTTCTTATTGTATCAGCAAACCATTTAATGTCTTGGATTATATCCCTTGATATAAAAAGTCCTGGCTTTCCCATAATAATTCTTAAAAAACTTTCTTCTTCAATTTGAGGTATTAACTTTCTTACTGAATCAATTGAAAGAGGACTGAAATGTACCTTAAAACATCTTGAAATAAGAGGTTCAGGTAAACTATAAATATTTTCACAAGTAAGAATTATTACAGTATTCAAGGGCGGTTCTTCAATTGTTTTAAGAAATGCATTTGCTGCTGCATTGTTCATTTTATCAGCTTGTTTTATAATAATAACCTTGTATTTTCCTTCAAGAGGAGTCAGTGAAGCAAACTCTTCAACTTCTCTTATTGTATTTATAGTAATTAAATCCTTTTCAGGAACTATAACCTTAACATCTGGATGAAGTCCTTGTTGAATTTTTTTACATGAAAGACAAATATCACAGGAGTCTTCATCCTTAGGATTCAGACAGTTTAATGCCTTAGCATAGGCAATGGCAGTTGTGGTCTTTCCAATATAGGCATCTCCTATAAATAACAAAGCATTAGGAATTTTTTTTGTCTTTAATGTACCTTTGAGAAGTCTTTTAGCCTTCTTTTGAGATAAAATGTTTTCAAATCCCATAAGATATAATTGATTTTACTTTTTTATATATTTCTTCAGCTATCTTGTCTATGGGTTCAGTAGCATCTAAAACAAAGAATCTTTTTTTATCTAATCTTACAAGCTCAAGATATCCTTTCCTTACTTTTTCATGAAACTCGAAATTTTCCATCTCAAATCTATCTTTTTTATAAATCTTTTTATTTCTACTTAGCCCTACATTAGCTGGACAGTCAAGTAATATTGTTAAATCAGGCATAAAACTATCAAGAAGTATTTCATTTATCTTTTTAATTAAATCAATTGATACACCTCTTGCATATCCTTGATAAGCTAAAGTTGAATCTGTAAATCTGTCACATATTACAATAAAACCTTCTTCAATTGATGGTTTTATTTTCTCCTGAATGTGTTGAACCCTATCTGCAAAATAAAGAAGAAGCTCACATATTGGATTTATTTTAATTTCTGAGTTAAGAAGAATTTCTCTAATATACTTTCCAGCCTCGGTGTCTCCAGGTTCATAGGTATATAAAACTTTAAATCCTTCTTTTTTAAGCCTCTCTGAAAGTATCTTTCCTTGTGTGGTTTTCCCTGAGCCTTCTATCCCTTCAAAAGTTATAAATATTCCTTTATTCATTTATCAGTGTATTTTTTAACTTCTGAAGAAGTTTACAAACTCTTTCGGCACTTAAAATATCAAGAGAACCCATGCCACAAGATGGAGTAATAAGTGAGTTTTTATTAATGGAAGGTATAAACTTTGACATATCATCAATTTTTCTTAGTGCTTGATTGATGATTTCTTCATCACTAAGAGTATTTAGGTCGTCAGTTGTTGGAATAAATCCCCATGCAACATAGCCATCTTTTTTAAGAAACTCTAAAATTTCATCTTTATAAATTTTAAAAAAATCAAAAAACGAAAAAGCATCAAAACTAAGAATATCTATACCAATATATAAAATTTCTCTCCAGTCAGTCCTTCCACAACAGTGAATTCCTACTTTAGCATCCTGTTGTTTAATAAAAGAAACAAGATCATTTATAAGTCTCATTGCTTCAGCTTGCTCAACAGAGATGTATGCAGAAGTACCAACTGCCTGAAGTATCGGCTCATCAATAAAGACAACCACATCTTCAGCTAAACTCTTTAAAAAATCGATCTGCCACTTAGCCTTTGCCTTAAGATGCATAATTGCAATCTCTCTAAGAGTCTCATCAAAGTAAATACTTTTACCTTCTTCATCTTTAAGAGAAAGGCTAAAAGTTACTGGCCCTGTAATCTGCCCTTTAAAGATTTTTAATTTTTTATCCTCTATTATTTCTTTCATCTTATAAAGTCCAATAGCATAATCTTTACTTAAAGGAGAAGACATATCTTCAGTATAGTTACTTAACCATTCAGTTATAAGTTCTTCATCTTTATTTATATAAACCTTTTCTGAATTAAGAACAACTCCTGGGAATCCCTCACAAAACTGAATAATCATCTGTTCTTTTTGGGAGTATTTAGGCATTTGAGGCCAAAATGGAATATCAAAATACTTTAAGATAATCTCACAAGCAGAAAATACATCATTATGCGGCATACTTCCTATGCCAGTTGTGCTGAATGGTTTAAACATTCAATTACTCCATTGAGCTTAGTTTTTTTAGTATATCAGGAAACTCCTTTTTAAAATCTGGAAAAACTCTTTTTAAGAAAAGTTTAATTGCCTTCAACTCCAAATCAATCTCTTCTATTTTCTTTAAGTTTTTATCAATTAAATCAATCTTTTCTGACAAAATCTTAATCTCTTTGTCAATCAGTGCAATTTGCTCTTTTAAAATCATTAAATCTTTCATTTTTTAATCCTCTATTTATTTCTTCTTTGTGCTCTCATCTTCTTACGAAGCTTTCTGTATTTGTGCTTTTTTATCTTTTTCTTTCTCCATTTAAGAACACTTCCCACTTATTTCACCTCCTTCTTTAATTTTAATTTCTTATTGTCTCCATAAAAGCTTCAAGCCAAAGCTCATTTACAGTAGAGTGTGTACCATCATATACAAGTGATATAGCAGGTATATTGTACTCTCTCTGAATAAATCTAAGAAAGGCAGTAACAATAGCACCTGGCATACATCCAAAAGGCATTGCATTTACTATTCCGTTTACTCCTCTTTTTATCAAATCCACACTTTTACCCACACTCAAAATAGTCTCTCCCTCAAAACTATCAGGAACATACGGAGAGGCAAATTTAAAAAGTTGATTTATAGATGGCTCATGTAAAAACTTTACCGTTCCTTTAAAGCTTGACAAGAATTTTCTCTCTACCCTCCATTGAAAGAATTTATTCACAAGAATTTTTATAATAGCAGATTTATCCTTTTTTATCAAGGCTTTTCTTAAGGCAATCTTATTAACATAGTGAATCCATTCTTCAATCGGCGTAAGATAAACCTCTGCCCCTAAGGATTCAAGTCTTTTTATTAAATTTTCATTTGAAAAAGAGTGACAACGGACAAATATCTCTCCTACAATTCCTACAAGAGGTTTTTTCTCTTTATATATGGGAATGTTTATAAAATCCTTCTTCATATCTTTTATTAAAGCCTCAATATCTCCATTTTTGCTTCTTAAAACTTCATAAATCTTTGAAAGATAATACTCATAAAGAGCTTCTGTTTCGCCTTTGTTTTTCTCATATGGTCTTGTCTGAAGTAAAATCTTTGTAAGCAATCCATAAGCCACAACTCCTTTCCATGCTCTAAGTGAAAACTCTCCTCCAGCGATATTTAAATCTCTGTAAAACTGAGCATCTTGCTGAGGTGAGTATACTGGAACATTATCAAAACCTAATTTTTTAAGCATCATTCTATGGGAAACATTATACTGACCAAATCTACAAGGACCTGCACCAGAAGGCATAAAGAAAGCTACTTTATCTGGATTAAAATCCTTTGAAAAAACTACTTTTAACATGTCTCCCAATGTTACAACATAAGGAAAACACTCTCCACCTCCTACATATTTTCTTGCAATTTCAATAGATTCTTTATCTGAAGGAGGCATTACCTCTGCCTCAATTCCACAGTAATTAAAAGCTGCCTTTAAGGCAAAGGCATGATCAGACATTCTTGGAATGTATATAGTCCTTTTTGATAAATCATTGGAGGTTTTGATAGACAATGGAATAAATATCTTGTTATTTTTTATTTCTTTTCTGCCTTCTAAACTGTCTATAAAAGCCTCAACTCTGGTAACCAATCCTGCATCTGCGCTATGTTCATCAATTTCAACTATTAAGTAAGGTTTATTACCCATTACTTCTTTAAAGTAGTTTATTATGAATGAGTCAGGTCCACAAGAAAAATTAGTTACAAAAATAGGATATACTTCATCTAACTTACTGATAAACTTTGAGGCTCTTACTATTCTCTGACCTGAACGCCAATATAAATTGCTCCATTCATCCTTTATGTTTATCTTTTCAAGAGGTAACATATCCATAGGAATTGGAAGAACATTAAGTCTTGTAAGCTTTCCTGAAATATCAAGGCTGACTGCCTGATCAAAAGAGTTATATGATCTACCAATTATAATAACTGTTGTTTTCTGTCCCAGTGATCTGTCCTTTGCTGTTTCAAGAAATTTTAAACCTTCTTTCTTAAGAGCATTAACAAATTCACTTTGTTTTTCCTTTGCAATAGCTATTTTTGAATCAATGTTTTTAGTGTTTATAATCCCTTTAAAGCTCCGACAAAGTTCTTCCTTTAAGTAATCAAATCCTCTTGAAAAATCTATTCTCGGTATAAGAATCTTTGCCTCCCTAAATAATTTTCTACTTACATAAGGAATTGTCTGAACAAGTGGACAAGCAAGCCCCCTTTCATACTCGTCATAAATATTAAGATTTATAAAACTTGGCATAAATATTAGATCAACTCCCTTTTCAACCAAATCTGCTATATGTCCGTAGGCTACTTTCAGTGGAAAACATGCCTCAGATAAGACTTTTTCAATTCCTTTATTAATAATTTCTTTGTTTGTCTTGTCCGAAACTATAACATTAAAGCCCAATTCCCATAGAAATGTACTCCAGAAAGGAAGATAGTCATGAAAGAAAAAGATATAGGGAATTCCTATTACAGGTGCTTTCCTGTCTTTATAATGTTTTTCATACTCTTTATGTGCTTTCCATAGTAGTTCCTCTCTTATTTTTACAGGATCTGGCAACTTAGATATAAGGTCTTTCTTCTCATATTTCTCACATCTACCACCATAAAATAGATATCCTTCTTGTCCTTCCAATTTGACTTTATTTATTTCACAGAAATTTGGACAACCTTTACATTCAAAAGAAGAGATATTGTATTTTGTATCTTTAAGAGAAAAACCTTTAAACTTAGTTTCCTTACCATTTTTCATAAAATCTTTGGCAAGTAACGCAACACCAATTGCTCCCATTACTTCATGATTAGGAGGAATAATTAACTCGCAGTCTTTGCCAATTTTTGATTTTAAAAAGTTTTCAAAAGCTGCAATAACAGCTTTATTGAAGGCAACACCGCCTTGAAAGAATATCTTTTTTCCGATAGGTTTTTCCGCAACAACTCTGTTAATATAGTTTTCCACAATACTGTAGCAAAGGCCAGAGACAATATCCTCTTTGCGAGCACCTTTATGAAGATTTACAACCAGAGAGTTTTCCATAAATACTGTGCATCTTTCACCAAGTTTGCAAGGTGTCTCAGATGAAAAAGCAAGTCTTTGAAATTCCTCAAGAGTGATACCAAGTTTGTCAGCTTGTTCTTCAATAAAAGAGCCTGTTCCTGCTGCACATGCTTTATTCATTTCAAAGTCTACTACTTTTCCATCTTTAATCCTTATGTATTTTGAGTCTTGTCCACCAATTTCAAAAATAGTGTCAATGGTTTTATCATAATGCAAAGCACCTACAGCATGAGCTGTAATTTCATTTTTAACAACATCAGCACCTACAAAATCAGCAATCATGTATCTTCCTGACCCTGTAACTCCAACGCCTTTTATTGTAATATTTTGAAATTCTTCACTTATTTCACTAAGACCTCTTTTAACCGCATCAATCGGTTTTCCTCCTGTTGGAAGATACTTTTTAGTAATAAGATTACCTTCTTCATCTATAAGCACAATATTTGTACTTACAGAGCCAACATCAATTCCAAGATAGGCAGAGACAGAGGAAAGCTTTTTGTAATTTTCATTTCTTGAATTTTCAGGGATTGTAAATATTTTTTCTTTTAAAGGCTGTAATCCATACTCAATCTTTACTCTTATTTGACTTAATTTATCAATAATTTGTCCATTAAGATATATACCTACTTTTTGTGCTTTGATTGCTGCACCTATTGCCCCAGTTACCTCAAAATTTTCAGGTATAAGTATGTCATCTATATCTAAAATTTTTTTGAATGCTTTTACCATTCCTTTATTTGCTGCAACACCGCCTTGAAATGCCAGCACTGGCTCAACTGCTCTTCCTTTAAACATTGTTGCCTTAAAGTTTCTCGCAAGAGCAAAACATAATCCAGCTATTATGTCTTCAATAGGAGTTGCAATCTGCTGTAGATGAATCATGTCTGACTTTGCAAAAACACTACATCTACCCGCAATCTTTGAAGGTTTTTCTGACTTAGTGGCAATTTCACTAAACTGCTCTATTGTCAATCCAAGACGCTCTGCTTGTTGCTCAAGAAATGAACCTGTTCCTGCTGCACATATGCTGTTTAGGGAAAAATCTTTAATTCTTCCATTTTTATCAAGAAAAATAAGTTTCGAATCCTCTCCACCAATTTCAATAATTGTTCTTACTTGAGGATAAAAGAATGATGTTGCTGTTGCCTGTGAAACAATCTCATTTACATATGGAGCATTAACAGCTTTTGCAATAAATCTTCCTGAGACACCAGTAAAACATACTTTTAGGTTTTCATATCTTAAAATAGTATCTCTTAAAATACGAGAGACTACTTCTGCAGGTTTACCAAAATGCTTTACATAGGTTTTTTCAAGAATCTTAAAATCTCTATCAAGAACTGCTATTTTTGCTGTTTCGCTTCCTACATCAACACCAAGAAAAAAATCAGAAGCCATACTCATGCCATCTCTTCGTTACAAGCTCTTTTATTTCCTTTAATTGAGTTATTTCCTCTGGCCAGTCTCTCATCATGCCTTCTTCTCGACTCTTACGAGTTGCATCAACTCCCATCTTACCACCAAATCTTGGAAAGTTTGATGAATGATCAAGCTCATCAACAGGACCTTCAGAAATTATTACATCTCTTCGCCAGTCCACATTATTTAAAACCTTCCATGCGGTTGTTGACAAATCATGAACATCCACATCATCATCAACAACTATTATAAGCTTTGAAAACATCATCTGCCCCATGCCCCAAAGTCCATGAATAATCTTTCTACCATGTCCAGGATACTGTTTCTTTATTGAAACTATAGCTGCATTATGAAAAACTCCTTCCATTGGAAGATTTATGTCTACTATCTCTGGAAAATGTAGTCTAAGTAAAGGTAAAAAAATTCTTTCTGTTGCCTTGCCAATATAGCAATCTTCCATTGGAGGCTTTCCAACCACTGTTGCAGGATATATAGGATCTTTTCTATGGGTAATGCAGGTTATATGAAAAACAGGGAATTTATCAACAGGAGAATAAAATCCAGTATGATCACCAAATGGACCTTCATCTCTTAATTCATCAGGATCAATATACCCTTCAAGAACTATCTCAGAGTTTGCAGGTACCTCTATATCAGAAGTTATACATTTTACCATCTCAACAGATTTCTTTCTTAAAAATCCTGCAAAAACCATCTCATCTACTCCGTATGGCAAAGGAGCAGTAGAAGAATAAATAACTGCAGGATCTGAACCAATTGCTACAGCAACTGGCATTCTTTTGCCAAGTTTTTTATACTTTCTGTAATGTGTGGCACCATCTTTATGAATGTGCCAATGCATACCAGTTGTCTTTTCATCATACACTTGCATCCGATACATTCCACAGTTTTGTTTTCCGGTCTCAGGATCTTTAGTAAAAACCATTGGTAAAGTAATAAATCTTCCTCCATCACGGGGCCAAGTTTTTAAGATAGGAAATTTACTTAGGTCAGGCTCATGATTTATTACTTCTTGACAAGGTGCTTTAGTTACTAATTTCGGAAGATATTTACTTACTTCAATAAGATCAAAAAAGGCTCTTATTTTTTCTTTAAAACTTCTTGGAGGTGTCTGATTAAGAAGTTTTTCTATCCTTTTACCAATATCATCAAGACTTTCTACTTCAAGGGAAAGACACATTCTTTCAAAGGATCCAAAGAGATTGGTAACAACAGGTATATCTGAACCTTTAACCTTTTCAAAAAAAAGAGCCTTTCCGCCATTTGGTGATTTACACATCCTATCAGTAATTTCAGCAATCTCAAGTATAGGGTCAACCTCAACTTTCACTCTATGAAGAAGTCCTTTTTTTTCAATTACATTAATAAAGTCTCTCAAATCTTTATATGCCATATTAATTATTATTTCCTTAAATCTATTATCATGTCAATTTTCTAACTTTAAAGAATGAGTCAAAATAAGATATAATTTATGAAAACTTTGTAAAAGGAGGTATCTCATGCTTTCAAAAATTCCTTTTAAGATGGAAAATCTTACCCAGGAGGATATTAACAGGCAGATACTAAGGATTGGGCTTATTGCTGAGCTTGATGCTATTAATCTTTATGAACAGCTTGCTTCTTTGACAGATGATGAAAAGATTAAAACAATTTTTCTTGATATCGCAAGAGAGGAAAAAACCCATGTAGGAGAGTTTCTTACATTGCTTTTAATGAATGATGAAGAACAAGAAGATGAACTTGAGGAAGGCAAAGAGGAAGTTGAAGAACTCCTTGAAGAAGAAGAATAAATTAAAAAGGTTTGATTACTAAAACTGCATAAATCAAGTAAAAAGAGCCAGAAAAAATCAAAGTAAGCGGGGAAATTCGCTTCCTTAAGTGAATTTCCCCTAAAACTATTAAACTTGCTAAAATTGCAAGACAAGCACTCAAGAGCGCATATCCTGTTATATTCCATTCAGTAAAGACAATCCCAACTGATACAGGAAAAGTAGATTGAAAAACCATTGCTCCAGTTACATTTCCCATGGCAAGTGTATCCCTTCCTCTAAATGTCCATGTCACTGAATTAAACTTCTCAGGCAGTTCAGTGGCAACAGGTGCAATTAAAAGAGCAAAAAGAAGAGGATCAAAACCAAGCATTTCTGAAATATGCTTAAGAGCAGATACAAATCCATGAGCACCCTCTATCATTATAAAAAGAGCTAATAAAACCTGAATAAAAGAAAAGAAACCTTTGAATCTTTCTATTGGAAGAAACTTTCCAAAAATCTTTTCAAGATAAAGCTTTTCTTCATGAGGAATAGCATCACTTTCACTCCTAAAAGTAAGATATAGATATACTATATAGCCAACAATCAATAAAAGAGCAACTAATATATGTGGCATCTTTAGCATCGGCAAAAAAATTCCAGAAGAATACATACATAAAAAGAATATTAAGTCTCTTTTTACTGTTGGAAGTTCTACATCAAAAATAAAGCTTCTTTTCTTTGAGATATAAGAAACTAAAACTGTTAATCCTATAAGTAAGAAAGCCAAAGTAGCAAGCATAAAGGGAGCACCCAATATTGCGCCAATTCCAATACTGTGGCCTGCCTCTCCTTTATGCAAGAAAATAGCTACCATTGGAAGAATTGTTTCAGGAAGTGCTGTCCCTACAGCTGCCAGAATGCTTCCAACGACTGCTTGACTTAGAGAAAGCCTTTTACCAAAGACTTCTATGCCATTAGTAAATACCTCTGCACTAAGCAAAATCAACAAAAGATTAAAAAGGAGTAGAAAAATATCTTCGGTCATGCTTAAAATTATAATCTAAAGCTTCATTTATTAACAATATTTTTTTCCTAAAAAAGTAGGAGGTAAAATGGAGAAAGTAAAACAAAAACTTGAATTAACAGATAATGCAATAGAAGTTTTAAAAAGACGATATCTTAAAAAGAACGAAGAGGGATTAATTATAGAAACTCCTGAAGAACTTTTTATAAGAGTTGCAAATGCAATTGCTCAGATAGATGCCATGTATGGAAAATCAGAAAAGGAGGTTTACAAAACAAAGGAAGAGTTTCTTGAACTTATGACATCTTTAAAGTTTCTACCAAACTCACCAACTCTCATGAATGCTGGAACTCCACTTGGACAGTTGAGTGCCTGTTTTGTCTTGCCAGTTGAGGATTCTATGGAGGGAATCTTTGATGCTGTAAAATATGCAGCAATAATCCATAAATCTGGAGGAGGGACAGGCTTTAGTTTTTCTCGACTAAGACCAAAGGGTGATGTTGTAGGTTCAACCAAAGGTATAAGCTCAGGACCTGTTTCTTTTATGAGTGTTTTTGATGCTGCTACAGAGGCTGTAAAACAGGGTGGAAGGCGAAGAGGCGCAAATATGGGACTTCTAAGAGTAGACCATCCTGATATCTTAGAGTTTATAACATGTAAAGATGATCTTACAAAGTTTACGAATTTTAATATCTCAGTAGGCTTAACAGAAGAGTTCATGAAGGCAGTTATAAATGATGAAGAGTACAATCTTGTTAATCCTCGTTCAGGCAAAATAGTAAAAAGAATTAAGGCAAAAGAAGTCTTTGATTTAATAGTTCATCAAGCATGGAAAAATGGTGAACCAGGTATTGTTTTTCTTGACAGGATAAATGCTGCAAACCCAACACCATCGCTTGGTCAGATTGAAGCAACCAATCCATGTGGAGAGCAACCCCTACTACCATATGAGTCATGCAATCTTGGTTCAATAAATCTTGCAAAAATGGTCAAAGGAAACTCCGTTGATTGGGAACTTTTAAAGGATACTGTATGGAAGGCTGTTCACTTTCTTGATAATGTTATTGATGCAAATAAATATCCTTTACCAATAATAGAGAAAAATACAAAGGCAAACAGAAAGATAGGACTTGGAGTAATGGGTTGGGCTGATATGCTTATTCAACTAAGAATTCCATACAACTCAAAGGAAGCTCTAAGTTTAGCAGAAGAGGTAATGAAGTTTATACTTCATGAAGGAAGACTTGCCTCTCAAGAACTGGCAAAACAAAGAGGAACTTTTCCAAACTATGAAAAAAGCATCTACTATGGTAAAATGCCTCTAAGAAATGCAACTATAACAACTATTGCACCAACAGGAACTCTCTCAATAATTGCAGGTTGTTCATCAGGAATAGAGCCTCTTTTTGCCATATGTTTTGTAAGAAATGTAATGGATGGAACAAAACTTATAGAGGTCAATCCATACTTTAAGAAAGAAATGGAAAGATTAGGAATATGGTCTGAGACTCTGGCAAACAAAATTGCAGAAAGTGGTTCAATTCAAAGTATAAAAGAAATACCTGAAGAAATAAAAAGAATTTTTGTAACAGCCCATGAGATCCCACCATCTGACCATGTAAGAATGCAAGCAGCATTCCAACAGTATGTTGACAATGCAGTAAGCAAAACTGTAAATCTTCCAAGTCATGCAACAGAAGAGGATGTCAGAGAAGTTTATCTTCTCGCATATCGTCTTGGATGTAAGGGAGTTACTGTTTACAGAGATGGCTCAAGACAAGGACAGGTCATTCAAAAGGGCAAAACAGAGTCTGCTACATTACAGATAAATCTAAAACCAAGAAAAAGACCTGAAATTCTTAATGGAGTTACAAGACTAATGAAGACAGGCTGTGGTAATCTTTATGTAACAATAAATAAAGACAAAGACGGAAATCTCTTTGAAGTCTTTACAAATATAGGAAAAGCTGGAGGATGTGCTGCTTCTCAAGCAGAAGCAATTGGAAGACTTATATCCCTTGCATTAAGAAGTGGAATTGAACCAAAGGAGATAGTAAAACAGCTTAAAGGTATTTCATGTCATGCTCCTGTATGGTCCAGTAATGGTAAAATTACAAGCTGTTCAGATGCAATTGCAAAGGCAATAGAGGCAGAATTAAGAGAAATAAAGGGAAATGATTTAGGGAAAAAAGATACCATAACAACTACTTCAGAGATAGCTCACTATGGAGCCTGTCCTGAATGTGGAAGTTATCTCTCATATGAAGAAGGTTGTGTTATATGTCATAGCTGTGGATTTACTAAATGTAGCTAAAATAAAGTTATGAAAACCAAAAGAGAGTTTATAATAGTTGGAGACAGAGTTCTTATTGAGCCAGATGAATGGATGGATAAAACCTCAGCAGGTCTTTTTTTGCCACCTACTGTTAAGGAAAAAAATAAGGTTCTCAGTGGCAGAGTTATTAAAGTTGGTCCTGGTTATCCTGTCAATGATCCTTCTGCGATTGTTGACGAACCATGGAAACAGTCAAATATTGAGCCAATAAGATATATTCCTCTTCAAGCAAAAGAAGGAGACTATGCTCTTTTTCTTAAAGATGCAGCAATTGAAATAGAGTTTGAAGAAAAAAAGTATCTAATCGTTCCTCATTCAGCCATACTCGCACTTATAAGAACAACAATAGTAGAGGATGAAGATGATAGAGGATTTTAAATCTACAGATATATGGCGTGTCTTTAGAATCCAATCAGAGCTTGTAGAAGGATTTGAAACACTTCATGGAATAGGACCTGCTGTATCAATATTTGGTAGTTCAAGAGTAACAGAAGATAATTTTTACTATCAGGAAGCCTTTAAGGTAGCAAAACTTTTAAGTCAAGCAGGCTTTTCCATTATAACAGGAGGTGGACCTGGAATAATGGAAGCAGCCAATAAAGGTGCAAAAATGGGGAAAGGTAAATCAATTGGATTAAATATAGAGATTCCCCAAGAACAACATCCAAATAAATATCTTGATATTTATCTTAATTTTCGATACTTTTTTGTAAGAAAACTAATGTTCATAAAGTACTCGATAGGATTTATTATATTTCCAGGTGGTTTTGGTACTCTTGATGAACTTTTTGAAGCATTAACATTGGTTCAAACAGGTAAGATTATCTCCTTCCCAGTTGTTTTATATGGTTCTGAATACTGGAAAGGACTTCTTGATTGGCTCAAAGACTCACCTCAACGTATTGGAGCACTAACTTCTGATGATTTTAAATACCTTGAAGTAATAGACAATCCTGAAGCAGTTGTTGGCTATCTTAGAAATTACCTTACCCGTCTTGGAGTTTCATTACCGGATTTTTACAATAAATAATGGATAAAAAAAACTTAAAAGCACTTACTCCACACCAGATAGAAGAAATAATACTAAACGAATCCCTTCCTTCTTATCGAAGTAAACAAATTATTCAATGGATCTACAGAAAATATGCAGACTCTATAAACGACATAACAGAATTGCCTAAATCATTAAGAGAAAAGTTTTCAGAAAAATTTTACATAGGCAAAATAAATCTTTTTGATAAAAAAATAAGTACTGATGGAACTATAAAATTTTTATGGGAGCTTGAAGACCGTGAAAAAATAGAAAGTGTTTTAATAATTGATAAGGATAGATTAACTTTATGTTTGTCAACTCAGATTGGATGTCCCCTTAGATGCAGATTTTGTCTTACAGGAAAGATTGGATTTAAAAGAAACTTAGAAAGTTGGGAAATAGTTGACCAGTATATTCAAGTAAGCAAAATAATACAGAAAGAAAATAAAAAAATTACTAATATCGTCTTCATGGGAATGGGTGAACCTCTTTTGAATTTTGAAAATGTAACAGATGCATTATGGAGATTTAAGAACTTAATATTATTCTCTCCGCGCAGAATTACTCTTTCAACTGCTGGAATAATCCCTGCAATAAAGCAGTTACCTTACAAAGCTCCTAATATTAAGTTAGCGATATCATTAAATGCGGCAGACAACGAAAAGAGAAGTTATCTAATGCCTATAAACAAGACATATCCAATTCATGAGCTCATAAAGACTCTCAAAGAGTATCCCTTAAAAAAGGGACAGAGAATAACCTTTGAATATGTAATGATAAAGGGAGTAAACTGCTCTGAAGAGGATGCCTATAGAGTCTCTGAGATAATTAAAGGAATTCCTTCAAAGATTAATCTAATTCCTTTCAATCCTTGGGAAGGATGTGAGTTTGAACGGCCTGACGATACAGAAGTGCTTAATTTTCAAAGGATACTTATAAAAAAGGGACATTCAGTTTTTATAAGAAAAAGTAAAGGTATAGACATCCTTGCTGCCTGTGGACAGTTAAAAGCTTTATATATTTAAATTTATATATTTAAAATTATTTATTTTTAAGCTTTAAAGTTTCCTTTATCATGAGAAGAAATTTAACATAATCAAAGGCAAAATTCATAAGCTCTATATCATCATTTTTCATTTTTTCTACTCTTTCCTCTGGAACATCAAAGATCTTAAGAAATCTACTTTCAAAAACAAATCTTCTAAATGCATCAATATCATAACAAGCTGTATAAAATGCTCTCTGTTTTCTCTCATCAAGCTTTTCTGCTTTGAGATTCTTTGTAAAAAAAAGTTCGCGCCATCCTCTGTTCATATCATCATATAGATCAACTCCTTGATCTTTTCTCCATTCTTCAACTGTCCAGTCCTTTTCCTCTTCAAATCCTTTGCAATGAGGCTCTTTAACAAAAAAGTAGTGTTCCTCAGTTATTCCATCTGTAAAATCAAACTTTTTAAGAGATGCTTGCCCTATAGGATAGTATCTACAGGTAGCTGGTCTGTCTTCGTAAATGGAGCATCCTGCCTCATAAAGAAAGGGACATGTTTTCTCTTCATCATCATTTTTGTTTAAAAATACAAAAGGATATCCACTTCTTGGTTCAACAAAAACATAGGTGTATTTCATCAAAAACTCACCTGATGAGATACCAAACCTTCTTTTAAGTCTTATAATGTCATACGGAGTAAGTAATATCTCAATATTTTTACAACAGCTTTTGTAGCAGGATATTCCAGGATAACAACGAAACTTAAAGACTGACTCAAGCGTAAGCTCCTGTGGAGCAATTACATCAATGTTTAACATTACTTATTCCTCCTTAATTATTTTTAAGTAAACTTTTCTTGTTCTTGGACCATCAAACTCACAGAAAAATATACTCTGCCATTGACCCAAAATAAGACTTCCATTTTCTATAATTATACTAACAGATGAACCTACAACAGTTGCCTTGATATGACTGTCTGCATTGCCTTCCATATGAAGATAACCTGCTGCATAGGGAGCTATTTTCTTTAATGCATTAATTATATCCTTCCTTACTGAAGGATCTGCTCCTTCATTAATTGTTATGCCTGCTGTAGTATGGGGAACATAAAGATAGCAAACTCCACTTTTGACTCCTGAGGATTTTACAACTTTTTCTACATCCTCAGTAATATCAATAAATTCTTCTCTTGATGAACTTTTTACAGTTAAAGTTTTCATTATAACCTAAGCCTCCTTATTCTTTCTACAGCTTCTTTTATTCTTTCCTTAGGCTGTGTAAGAGCAAATCTGACATATCCTTCCCCGTGTTCTCCAAAACCTACTCCTGGTGTACATAATACTTCTGCCTCTTTTAAAAGTTTAACAACAAAATCAATGGAGTTTCCATCTGGAACTTTTACCCATAAATAAAAGGTTGCTTCTGGTTTCTTAAGATCAAATCCTATTTCTTTAAGTCCTTCATATAAAATGTCTCTTCTTTCTTTGTATATATCTCTGATACCTTTTAATACTTCATCTTTAGTTTTTAACGCCACTATACTTGCCTCTTGAATTGCCTGAAAAACTCCAGAATCAAGATTTGTTTTTACTTTTCCAAGTCCAGAAATAATATCTTTATTGCCAACTGCAAATCCTATTCTCCATCCTGTCATATTATAGGTTTTTGAAAGAGAATGAAACTCTATCCCTACTTCTTTTGCTCCTTCTATTTGCATAAAGCTAATAGGTTTTTTTTCATAGTAAATCTCTGAATAAGCAGCATCATGACATATGATTATATTATACTTATTTGCAAAATCTATAACTTTTTTATAAAAATCCTCATTTGCACAAGCTGATGTAGGATTATTTGGATAGTTTATAAACATAAGTTTTGCTTTTTTACATACATCCTCTGGGATTGAGTCAATATCAGGAAGAAATCCGTTGTCCTGCCTAAGTGGCATAAAGTAAGGAATACCTCCTGCAAACTTTGTTCCAACAGGATATACAGGATAGCCAGGAGACGGCACAAGAACAATATCACCAGGATCAACAAAAGCAAGAGGAATATGACCAATGCCTTCTTTTGAACCAATAAGACTTATAACCTCTTTTTCTGGATCAAGCTCTACATTGAATCTTTCTTTGTACCAATCAGCCACAGCTTTTCTGTATGAAAACATCCCTTCATAACTTGGATATCTGTGATGTTCTGGTTTTTCAACAGCTTTTTTCATTGCCTCTATAATATGTGAAGGAGTTGGAATATCTGGGTCTCCAATGCTTAAATCAATTAAGTCTGCTCCTTTCTGTAAAGCTTCTCTTTTCATCTGGTCAATTGCTGCAAAAAGATAAGGTGGCAAGGATCTAATCCTTTCAGCATACTGAATCTGCATTCTATTCCTCCTTTCGATGTTTGTTTATTTAGTTTACAAAAAAACTATCAATATTTCAAAAATTTAAAATTAGTTTTTAAGAATAAATCTTACAGGAAGGATTGCACGAGAAGCTACAGGTTTACCATTTTTTATTGCAGGTGCAAATTTTGATTTTTTTACTGCCTCTATAGCTGCTTCAGTAAAACCATAAGATGCTCCTTCTAAAACTTCAATATTTACAAGTTCTCCTTTCTCATCAATAGTTAGCCTTAATACAACTTTACCCTCTTTACCAAGTCTTCTTGCAACCTGAGGATATATAGGAACTTCTCTATGAATAAATCTTGGACCAGAAACAGTACCAAACTCTGCATCAATAATTTTATCTTTTTCTGATTTTGAGCCTGAGATACCTTCATCTGAAGTTGATCTTTGTGATGGCTCAAAGTAAGATATAGAAGAACTCATTATAGGTTCAGGATTTTGAGTTTCAACTACTACAAATCCAGCAGTTTTAGAAGTAGAAGAACTTTGTTTTTTTACTGATTTATTTGAAATTTTAGATGATTCCTTGTATGAGCTATCTGAATCCTTTAGTATAAAAACTTCAATTTCTTGATAGTCTTGATTTAATTTCACAAAACCTGAAATTGTTAAGAAAATTAAAAAATGAAGAAAGACAGAAAGCAAAAGAAAATTTTGAATTTTATTCCTATAAAATTCTCTCATTTTATTAACAAAAAAAGCCATGAAAGCTCTTTAAGCCTTCATGGCTTTAAGTCATCCTTCAGGATGAATCTTGAAAATTTTAAAACATTTACCAAATAGTGGTCAACTTTTCAAGTTTAATAAAATTTTCCTACCACATCAAAATATGCTTATTTTTTATATTTGACTTTTTAGTGTAGCTTCAATCACTAAAGAGTCATAACTTTTAGGTTCTGGTTTAATAATCCCAATACCATGGCTTCCCAATTACTATATCTTTCTGTTTTAAAATAATTAAGTCTTTTCCTTAAAAAATCCACTGCATCAAAGATGAAGTCAAAGAAAAAATAACTTAAGTTATGACAGACTTTGGGAAATTTTATACATCCTTTACCATAGTATTTTTACCTTTTATTAGAAAAAATAACTTTTATTTTGGTATAATAAGCTCAATTATGTTTATTGGAACACCGCTTATTTCGGAAGAACAAATTCAAAAGAAAGTTAGAGAGCTTGCCTATAGGATATCTTCAGACTATGCTAACAAGGATTTACTTGTAATAGGAATTCTTAAAGGCTCATTCATGTTTTTTTCAGATCTTATAAGACATATTAAAAATCCCTTAAAGATTGATTTTATTATTGCATCAAGCTATATTAAAGATTCATCCTCTGGTGAAGTAAAGATCCACTATTTTCCAAGGGAAGAAATTACTGGAAAAGATGTACTTCTTGTAGAAGATATCATTGATACAGGAATTTCCTTAAACACTATAAGAGAAAAGATTCTCTCTATGAATCCAGCCTCTCTCAAGATATGTGTTCTTCTTGACAAAGCTGAAAGAAGAGTTATTGATGTTCCCGTTGATTATCTTGGATTTAAAATCCCCAATAAATTTGTTGTAGGCTATGGTCTTGACTATCATGAGATGTTCAGAAATCTTCCCTATATAACAGTCTTTAAGAAAGAAGTAAAGTAATGTATAAATTGAAAATTATTACTGGCTTTGATGCTGCTCATCAACTGAGAGGCTACAAGGGAAAGTGTGAAAATATTCATGGACATAACTGGAAGGTAGAAGTAGAAGTGATCTCGGAAAAACTTAATGAAATAGGTATTGCTATTGATTTTAAAGAATTAAAAAAAATTGTAGATGAAGTAATATCTAAGCTTGACCATACATTTATAAATCAAATTCCACCTTTTAATGAAATAAATCCATCCAGTGAAAACATAGCAAGATGGATATATCTTTCTTTGAAGGATAAACTCAATGGGGGATCCATAAAACTTTATAGCGTTACTGTATGGGAGTCTGATCATGCATCTGCCACATACATGGAATAAATATTTAGATTTAATCTTAGAAAAAATACCTAAAATTAATGCAGAATGGGAAATTTATTTTTTAAAAAGAAATACTCACTCAGTGGAAGGAAAGGATTTAAAACTTGATAAAAAAAAGAATGCTAAAAGAGAGTTATTTTCAATAAGAGTGATAAAGGACAAAAAAGCTGGATTTTCAGTTTGTAGTGAAATAGATAAAATTACAGAGGCTTTCCATTCAGCATATGATCTTGCTCAAATATCTGATGAAGATGAGTTTTTAACCCTTCCTTATCCAAAACAAACAGAAAAAGTTGATGTTTTTGATGAGAGTTTAATAGAAAAGATAGATTTACTACCAGAAATTCTCATAAATATGCAAAAATCAGCCTTTTTTGATAAAAGAATCAAAAAACTTAGAAATGCAGAAATAAACTTTATAATTGATGAAAAAGGCATAATAAACTCAAAGGGAGTCTCTGTTTATCAGCCTTTTACAACTATAATGGCTCATATCACTGCAATTGCTGAAGAAAAGGACTCCCAAATGGGATGGGCTTACAGAACTGAAAGATTCTTAAAAAACATAAACTTTGAAGAAGTTGGAACAGAAGCGAGCAAAAAAGCTTTAATGCTTCTTTCACCAAGAAAAATTAAAACTTTTAAAGGAATGGCAGTTTTGTCTCCCTATGTGGCATGTGAATTTCTTGAGCTTATAGCTCATTCTATCTCCGCTGAAAACTATCAAATGGGAAAGTCTCTTTTTTCTGGAAAAATAGGAGAAATTGTTATTAATGAGACATTAAACATTATTGATGATGGATTAGCTCCAGAAAGATTTGGCTCAACACCCTTTGATGCTGAAGGTGTACCAACGATGAAAAAATTTTTAATTAAAAATGGAGTTTTAAGTTCTCTCCTACATAATACATATACAGCAAACAGAGCAGGAACAATATCTACAGGAAATGCAGTTAGAACAGAAAGAGGAATATCTGTTGGCCCCACAAATCTCTACATTGATAATGAAGGGGAAAAGCTAAACTTAGAGGATTTAATAAAACAAGTTGACAGAGGAATCTATGTCGTTGAAGTTATGGGTATGCATACAGCAAATCCTGTAAGTGGAGACTTTTCAGTAGGAGTCTCAGGTATTTATATAGAAAAGGGAGAGTTAAAATACCCTGTTAAGGAAGTAGTATACTCTGGAAATGTAATAGAACTTTTTAAAAACATCAAAGCATTAGCTAATGATTTAAAATTTTTTGGAAATATTGGTTCCCCAACCCTTCTTGTGGAGGGTGCAGATATATCTGGTTAAAGGAGGACTGCTGTGGATTATTTTTTAACTGAAGAACAAAGGATGATAAAAGACTTAGCAAGGCAGATTGCAGAAAAGCATATTCTTCCTGTCAGAGCAGAACTTGATGAGAAGGGAGAGTTTCCATGGGAGATTATGAAGATTCTTGCTCAGGCAGATATGTTCAGAGTTTTTATTCCAAGTGAATATGGAGGACTTGGAACTGGTACTTTTGAACTCTGTCTGGTGATAGAAGAACTATCAAGAGTATGTCTTGGAGTATCAACCACTTATGCTGCAAATGCATTGGGAACATATCCTATCCTTCTTTTTGGAACAGAAGAACAAAAAAGAAAATACTTACCAGATATCGCTGATGGAAAACGTCTTGTTGCTTTTGCACTTACTGAGCCAAATGCTGGCTCTGATGCAGGAGGAATTCAGACAACGGCTACAAAAGACGGAGACTATTACATTCTTAATGGAAGAAAGCAGTGGATAACAAATGGTGGAGAAGCAGAAATTTATACAGTTATTGCTCTTACAGACAAAAGCAAGGGAGCAAGAGGAGCATCAGCTTTTATTGTTGAAAAAGGAACCCCTGGTTTCAGTTTTGGCAAAAAAGAAAATAAAATGGGCATAAGAGCCTCTTCAACCAGAGAGTTAATATTTGAGAACTGCCGAATTCCAAAAGAAAATCTCATAGGAAAAGAAGGCATGGGCTTTATTATAGCCATGAAAACTCTTGACCAAAGCCGTGTAGGTGTAGGAGCACAAGGAGTTGGAGTTGCTCAAGGAGCTTTTGAAGAAGCAGCAAAGTTTGCTAAACAAAGAATCCAGTTTGGGCAGCCTGTTATAAGTTTTCAGGCAGTGCAACACATGCTTGCTGATATGGCAATTCAGATTGAAGCTGCAAGAGCTCTTGTTTATTCTGTTGCAAGATATATTGACAGTGGAGCAAAGGACATTACAAAGGCTTCAGCAATGGCAAAAACATTTGCAACAGATGTAGCAATGAAAGTAACAGTTGATGCAGTTCAGATTATGGGTGGTTCAGGATACATGAAAGACTATCCAGTGGAAAAAATGATGAGGGATGCAAAAATTCTTCAGATATATGAAGGAACAAATCAGATTCAAAGAAATATTATAGGACAGGCAATTATAAAAGAACTTACAAAGGCTGGTATTTAACTACTTTCTTAAAATCATTACTCTATGTGACTCCCCCATACCTTGGGGGAGTATAAGCCTTTTAAAATGTTCTTTTAAATCTTTTTGATAAATTTTTTGAAGTATCTCTTCATCACAAAGTGACACAAGATAACTTCCTTGAGAAGAATATCTCTCTACTTCAAAACCAACCACTGTTGCAAACTTTTCCAAAGCTGTAAAGTTAACATGACAGGTAATATCCTGATATCCAATGTTTATATAGGGATTTTCGTTAATACTGTGTTTATGATAACAAAGTAAAGTTCCTCTTTTTCTTTGAGGATCATAGTATTCTTGAGAGGTATAGCCATAATCAAAGACTAAGATATATCCTTTTTTTAGTTTTCTACCTAAGCTTTCAATTAGTGATTTCATTGAAAGATTTACTTCTGAACGATATCCCTTTATATTTAAAACCCAGGGAGCAAACTCTTTCAAATACTCTAAGGTATCTTCTCTACATGGTAGAAGTATTTCAATCAGTTGCTCCTTATCGTCAATTCCTACATAAACTTCCATAATCTCTCCTAAGTCACTTACTTCAAATAATCTTACAGGAAGAGAGTCAAATATCTCATTACATATGATTAATCCCTCAAAGGGGTTTAGCTCATCAATTGAGCTATACCAAAAAATCTTGTCTTTGTATTCTTTTAAGCTTTCTTTTTGTATCTGTTTCAAAGCAGGATTTATTTCTACGAGATTGTATTTTACATTAATAGAAAACTCAATACTTTCAAGAATATCCTTTGCAAGAAATCCCATACCTGGACCTATCTCAGTTATGATAAAAGTTTCAGGATATTTAAGTTTTTGATAGAAAATCTCTATTTGTCTACTTAAAATCAAGCCAAAAACTGAACCAAGATGGGATGCTGTGAAGAAATCTCCTTGTCTTCCTATCTTTATATCAGGTTTGGTGTAATAACCAAGATCGGGACAATAAAGAGCCATCTGCATAAAATCATCAAAGGGAATGGGCCCATTTTCTTTGATTTTTTTAATAATTAAATCTTTAAGCACCTATTTTATGAAACAAGAGTCAACATTCTTTGGACTGCTTCAAAGGCTTTTACTCTTACATCTTCAGGCACCTTAATTACATATTGATTCTCCTTTAATGCAGTAAGAACACTATCAAGTGTTGTAATCTTCATATTTGGACATAACATAGTTGTCTTTACTGGATAGAAAATTTTATCAGGATTTTCCTTTTTAAGTCGATAAAGAAGTCCAACTTCTGTACCTATTATAAACTCTTTATGCGGTGATGCCTTAGCAAACCTTACCATTCCAGAGGTAGAGGCAACATGATCAGCCAGTTCTATAACCTCTGGACGACATTCAGGATGAACTACTACAATAGCATTTGGATGAGCTTCTTTTGCCCGAAGAATGTCTTCTTTTTTTATCATCTGATGAGTTGGGCAGAAACCTTCCCATGGGATTATCTCTTTTTCAGGAACTTGTTTTTTTACCCAATCTGCAAGATTTTTATCAGGTACAAATATAATTGATTGAAAAGGAACTGCCTTTACAATCTGAGGAGCATTGGCAGAAGTGCAACAAGCATAACTCAGTGCCTTAACCTCTGCAGTAGTATTAACATATGATATCACGGGTTTGTCAGGATACTTCTTAATCCATCTTTTAAGCTCTTCAACATCTACATTATCTGCCATAGGACAACCAGCATCAATCTCAGGAAGAAGCACTGTTTTTTCAGGATTTAAAATAGAAGCAGTCTCAGCCATAAAATGAACACCACAGAAAACAATAACATCACATTCAACCTTTGTTGCCTGCCTACTTAACTCAAGAGAGTCTCCTACAAAATCAGCAATCTCTTGAATTTCTTCTCTTTGGTAATTATGGGCAAGAATTATAGCATTTCTTTGTTTTTTAAGAGCTAATATCTCTTCTACTTTATCGTTGACCATATATATAAATCCTCCCTATTTGTATAAATCACAGTTCCATCAGAAAGGATAATTGCTTTAATAGGCATTTTTTTAATCTTATATTGTCCAGACTCACCAGCATATCTTAGGGAAATTCTTTTAACATAGTTTTGAGTTTCAGTAATATTAGGAATTCTTCCAAGATTTTCAACGAGATTAGGTCCTGCATTATATGCAGCTAAGGCAAGCTTAAAGTTGCCATTGAACTTTTCAAGAAGATACTTCATATATCTTATTCCACCATCTATATTCTGTATAGGATCAAAGGGATTTTTTACTCCCATAAGAATTGCTGTCTGAGGCATAAGTTGCATAATTCCCATCGCACCTTTTGGTGATATAGCATAGGGATTCCAACCACTTTCTTCTCTTATTATCTCCTTTATAAGCTTAGGATCAACACCGTAAAACTTAGATTTTTCCTCTACTATCTTTTCCAGTTCCTGTCTGGAAACTAAAGAAACTGATTGATATGAAGATTTTTGAACTCTGTTTAATCTCTGTATTGATATTTTCTTAGTATTTTCTTCACAAAGATTGGTATAAAATTTTTCACCATCAATTATCTTAATACAGATTGTATCTGCCCAAGTATTATCACTAAAGCATAAAAGTAAAATCAATAATATCTTAAACCATTTAACCATATTCAATTATATCAAAAGTTAAAAATTTTTCTCACAACTTCCCTGATCTTATTATTGATATCAATAACCAAAGACCAAGAAAAAATGCAAAAACTCCGGTAATTAAACCAAAAAGAGAAACTCCATAAATTAATGGCTTTACTTGGGTTGCATGCATTATTGCAGAACTTAGTATCATAGCACTTACAATAAGACTAAATGCAATCTTATTACTTGCTTTATCAATATCCTTGATAAACTCAGGAAGATTAACATGATACATTCTAACAGTTATCTCATCCCTTATTGCTTTTCTAAGAAGTGATTTAAATTGAAAGGGAATATTCTCAAGAGCATCCCGAAACTCACGAAGCATTTTAATAGTTTTTTTGAGATAAAACTCTGGATGCAATCTCTTAGATATAATCCTTTTTGCATAAGGCTTAAGTAGCTCAATAATAGATATATTTGGACAAAGCTCTCTGGTTAACCCTTCAAGCATTATTAAAACCTTGTCAATTAGTAGAAGTTCAGGAAGAAATCTGAGTCTGTATTTTAAACTAACCCTCATAATTGATTCAATCACCTCTGAGATTTTGATTTCCTCAATTTTATATGTATAAATTGGGAAAAGAACTTCTTCTATATCGCTTTTTAGTTCTCTTTTAATTTTTTCTATATCAATATCCTCTGGAATTATTCCAAGTTTAAGATACTCTCTAATTAACTGCTCAGTATTCTGATTTATTATTGCCAATGCTATATTGGCATAGGCTTCCTTTAATTCCTCATCAATTCTTTGGGCTATCCCAAAATCAATCAAAGCTATGCGTGCATCATCTTTTATAAGAATATTTCCGGGATGGGGATCTCCATGGAAAAAACCATAATCAAAAATCTGCTTAAAATACATATCAATAACTACATTTAATAAAGCCTCTATATCAAATCCCTTTTTTCTAATTGATTCAACATCATCAATTCTTACTCCCTCTACCTTTTCCATCACAAGAATTCTTTCAGTGGTAAACTCATTAAAAACATGGGGAATATAAACTTTTTCATCCTCCTTAAACTTTTCCCTGAAGATCATTGCATTTCTTGCCTCTTTCCTGAAATCAAGTTCTCTCATAATAGATCTTGAAAACTCATCTACAATTCCAACTGGATCAAATAGTTTACTTTCGGGAATATATTTTTCAATAAGCTTAGCCAGACTTTGAAGTATTGAAAGATCAAGCATAATCTGTTCTTTTATGCCAGGACGTCTAACTTTAACAATAACTTTTTGGCCATTCATTAATACTGCTTCATGAACCTGTGCAATTGATGCTGAACCAATTGGTTCAGGATTAAAGCTTTTAAAAATGCTATCAATTGAAACTCCTAAATCTTTTTGTATAATTTTATAGACCTTTTCAACATCAAAAGGAGGAACTCTGTCCTGAAGTTTTTTAAACTCTTTTGCATAGTTTACTGTAACCAAATCAGGACGGGATGAAAGAAGCTGACCAAGTTTTATAAAGGTAGGACCAAGTTCTTCAAAGGCTAATCTAAGTCTTTCTCCAACAGAAGGTACTTTATAGTAGGGCCATCTTCCAAAACTTCTAATTCTCTTCTTTAAAGCGATAAATCTTCCAAGATGAATCTGATCAATTATTTGTCCAAATCCGTGTTTTAGGAATACATTGATTATTTCTTGCAGTCTTTTTGCTGAAAAATAAGTTTTTCTGAGTTTTAAAATATCCATTTACTGAAACTATTATAACACAATAAACTGAAACCAAAATTTATCAATGAAAAACATAAAATCTTCATGCTATAATACTTTTTATGGGTGGAAGGAAGGGATATTTTGGTCTATATGGAGGCTGTTTTGTCCCTGAAACATTAATGCCTGCACTGGAAGAACTTGACAATGCATTCAAAATAGCTAAAAAAGACAAAGGTTTTATCAATCAATTTGAAGCTCTTCTTAAAGACTATGTTGGTAGGCCTACACCTCTTTACTTTGCAAAAAGACTCACTGAACATCTTAAAGGAGCAAAAATATATTTAAAGAGAGAAGACCTTGCCCATACAGGTGCACACAAGATAAATAATGCCTTAGGACAGGCTTTATTGGCAAGTAAACTAATGAAAAAGGAAAGAGTCATCGCTGAGACAGGAGCTGGTCAACACGGTGTTGCAACTGCCACAGGTGCTGCTATTGTTGGTCTTAGTTGTGATATATACATGGGAACAGAAGACATACGTAGACAAGCACTTAATGTTTTCCGTATGAATCTTCTTGGTGCAAGAGTTATTCCCGTTGATACTGGATCAAAAACACTTAAAGATGCAATAAATGAAGCATTAAGAGACTGGACTACTAATGTAAGAACAACCCATTATGTTTTAGGAACAGTTTTTGGTCCTCATCCTTATCCTTCTCTTGTTAGATTCTTCCAAAGTGTTATAGGAAGAGAAACAAAAAAACAGATACTTAGCAAAGAAGGAAAGCTACCTTCACTTTTAATTGCTTGTGTTGGTGGTGGAAGCAATGCTATTGGTCTTTTTAGTGCCTTTTTAAATGATAAGGATGTAGAAATGATTGGAGTAGAAGCTGGCGGTAAAGGAATAAATACTGGACTTCATGCAGCCAGATTTGAAGGAGGAAAAAAGGGAATTTTTCAAGGATGTTTAAGCTATGTTCTTGAAGATGAAAATGGTAATATTCTTAAAACTCACTCTGTAAGTGCAGGACTTGATTATGCCTCTGTAGGACCTGAACATGCTTATTTAAGAGACATAGGAAGAGTTCATTATACATATGCTACTGATGAAGAAGCACTTTATGCCTTTGAACTCTTAAGCAGACTTGAGGGCATTATACCAGCTCTTGAGTCAGCCCATGCTGTTGCTGAAGCAATAAAAAGAGCACCTAAAATGTCAAAGGACTCAATAATAGTTGTAAATCTATCTGGTAGAGGAGACAAAGATGTGCAGGAAGTTGCAAGAATCAGAGGTATATCTTTATGAAAGGTTTTTCTGTTAGAAAAAAGTTTGATGAGATAAAAAAGCAGGGGAAAAAGGCATTTATACCCTATATTATGGCAGGTGATCCTAATCTGGATGAAACTGCGAAAAGACTAACACTTCTTCATGAAATAGGTGCAGATATTATAGAACTTGGCGTTCCCTTTACAGATCCTCTTGCCGATGGACCTATAATCCAAAAAGCAGCAGAAAGAGCATTAAAATCTGGAACAACTCTGAGAAAAATACTGAGTTTTCTTCATGATTTCAATAAAAACTTCGATACACCCATAGTTCTTATGAGTTATTTAAATCCTGTTTTCTGTTATGGAGTTGAAAAATTCTTTGATGAAGCAAAAAAAGTAAATTTAGGAGGAGTCATATTCCCTGATCTTACAATAGAAGAGTCTAAAGAGTATAGAATTCTTGCTCAAAAATACGGCATTGATATAATATTTCTCGTAGCACCTACATCAACTCCTGAGAGAATAAAAAGAATCGTTAAAGCCTCAACAGGTTTTGTCTATTATGTTTCAATAACAGGCATAACAGGCAATAAACTTAATCTTGATAAATCTTTTAAGGAACATATAGAGCTTGTAAGGAGTTTTGGCAAACCTGTCTGTATCGGTTTTGGTGTAAGCAATCCTGAAGAGGCTAAATATATCGCTCAGTTTGCTGATGGAGTAATTGTGGGAAGTGCAATTGTAAAAGTATTTTATGAAAAGCCTAAAGAAGCCTTCAGTTTCATTAAATCTCTTAGAGAGGTAATATAACATGGCATGGTTTAAAAGAAAAGAACCAAAAATAGAAAAGATAGAAAAAAAAGTAAAGATTCCTGAAGGATTATGGGTTAAATGTGAAAACTGTAAAGAAATAATCTATCGCAAAGAGCTTGAAAACAATTTAAAAGTCTGCCCAAAATGTCATTATCACTTCAGAATTTCCGCAAGAGAAAGAATTGCTCTCCTGACAGACAGTGGAAGTTTTAATGAATTTGATGCTGAACTTCAAAGTACTGATCCTCTTGAGTTTAAAGATACAATATCCTATAAGGAAAGATTATTAGAAAATGAAAAGAAGACAGGACTTAAAGAAGCAGCAATTTATGGAGATGCAAAAATAAATGGAAGAGATATAGTAATTGCAGTACTTGACTTTTCCTTTATGGGCGGAAGCATGGGAACAGTTGTAGGAGAAAAAATAACCAGAGCAGCAGAAAGAGCCATTGAAAGAAAGGTACCTTTAATTGTCATCGCCTCTTCAGGTGGAGCAAGAATGCAAGAAGGCATGTTTTCTTTAATGCAGATGGTAAAAACTTCACAAGCAATTGGAAAACTTAAACAAAAAGGAATTTTATACATTTCAGTTTTAGCTGATCCAACTTTTGGAGGAGTTACAGCATCCTTTGCAATGCTTGGCGATATAATAATTGCAGAGCCTAAAAGTCTTATAGGATTTGCAGGACCAAGAGTTATTCAAGAGACAATAAAACAGCAACTACCTGAAGGTTTTCAAAGAGCAGAATTTTTACTTGAACACGGAATGATTGATCTCATAGTAGAAAGAAAGGAACTAAAAAATACTATCTATAAACTCATTGAAATTCTTATGCCAGCATCTTCCGTAATTAGGAGTAAGGATGAGTTGTCTTCAAAAGATTTTTCAGAAAACAATGACTCTGAACAAATAATAGAATAAATGAAATATAAAGAGTTGATAAATGAGCTTTATAAAAGAAGAACAAAGGGCATAAAACTTGGACTTAATAGAGTTATTGAAGCACTTAAAAGAGTTGGTAATCCTCATCAGTATTTCAAATCAATCCATATTGCAGGAACAAATGGTAAAGGATCTGTCTGTAAGATAGTTTACTGTCTTCTGAGAGCTCATGGATGTAGTGTTGGAGTTTTCACATCTCCTCATCTTACGAGATTTACAGAAAGGATAGTTGTCAACGATTCCGAAATTCTTGAAGATGAAGTTGTACATTTAATTGAGAAAATTAAACCTTTTTCAGATGAACTTACCTTTTTTGAGTATGTAACAGTTATGGCTTTTGAGTATTTTAGACAAAAAGGTATTGATTATGCAGTGATTGAAACAGGCATGGGAGGAAGACTTGATGCCACAAATGTAGTCATTCCAGTAGTATCAGTAATAACAAAGATAGGATTAGATCATCAAGAGTTCTTAGGACCAGATTTAGTATCTATCTCAAGAGAAAAGGCAGGAATAATAAAGGAAAGAGTTCCTGTAGTTTCATCTTCTCAAGAAAAAGAAGCAGAAGAAGTAATAATAAAAAAAGCAGAAGAAACGAAAGCTCCTCTTTTTATTTATGGTAGAGATTTCTGCGGAAAGTTAAACTCTATTAAATTTGAAGGTATTTTATTTGATTTTTATCCATCAAAAACTCATCACTCAGAAGAAGAATTAAACTCAGATACTTACTCAAATTTATTTTTACCTCTTACAGGCTTTCATCAACTTGAAAATGTATGTGTAGCATTGAAAGCCTTTATGACAGCTTATCCGTCCTGGAAGGAAGATCTTATAAGAGAGGGACTAAAAAATGTAACACTTCCTGGAAGAATTGAGATAGTATCTTATGACCCCCTTGTTATTTTCGACATAGCTCATAATCCTGATGCAGCTAAGTCTTTGGTAAAATCACTAAAAGCTCTTACAGATAAAAAACCTATAGTGGTTTTTGCAATTATGAAAGACAAAGATGTAACTGAGTTTATAAAAGCTTTTGAAGGTTATGCACATAAATTTATCTTTACAGTTCCTAAATATGAAAGAGCTTTAACATACGAAGAGTTGTCAAAAAAGATGAGTAATAAAAAATTTGAGTTTATTCATAATTCTTTTGAAGCTTTTAAAAATGCTTTCTATATGTGTAAGAAAAATCAAGAAACATATCTTTTATGTACTGGCTCATCTTATCTAATTGGAGAAATAAAGGAACATCTTGGAGAAAAAACATTATACAGAAGCCTTGGAGAGATTCTATGAAAATTTGCAAATATAGCTTTTTTCTCTATTTTATTTTATTTGTCTTTTTCTCTGAGGCTTCTTATGGTATGGATATAGAAATAGTCTCTGAAACCTTAGAACATATAGAAAAAGAAAAAAAAATTATCGCAATTGGGGATGTTTATATGAGTGATATAACCTTTGATCTTAAAGCACAAAAAGTAATCTACTATGAAGAAAGCGGTGACATAGAAGCCTATGTAGATCTTTACTACAATGATGATGAGATTACAGTATGGGCAGAAGAAGGAAAATTCAACAGAAATAAAAAGACAGGTCTTTTAAAAAATGCTCTTCTTCACATAAAAAAACAAGATATGTGGATAAAAGCAGCAGAAATTGAAAGAATAAATGAGATTACATACAAAGCTAAAAAAGCCACTTTTTCCACATGTGAGCCAGAACCAGAAACTTCGCAACCATGGTGTTTTACTGGAGAGTTTGTCGACCTTGTGGTGGATGATAAATTGATATCAAAGATTACCACTTTTAGAGTAAAGGATGTACCTGTTGCTTTTTCTCCCATATTCTGGGGACCGGGAGGAAATAAGAAAAAATCTGGATTCTTACCACTTAAATTTGGAAACTCAAACATTCGCGGAGTTCATCTAAGCCCCGCATACTATCTTGTAATTGACAGCAATAAAGATGCCACATTTTATCTTGATTATTTTTCAAAAACTGGCACAGGAAAAGGAGTGGAATATAGATATTTAGACTTTGATACGAAAGGTATGTGGTATGGATATCAAATTAAAGATAGAAAACTCAACGAAGAGTTTATTGAGCTAAGGGGAGTTCATCTTCAAAAAATCAAAGGAGTTGATTTGCTTTTAGATTTAAACTATGTAAACAAAAAAGATTTTTACAGAGAATATGGAGACATTAGGTCAGTCTCAAACACATTTGTTTTTAAAGAGTTTGGGAAAGATCTCTCTGCAAGATATGACAGATTTCTCCAGTCCTCTGCAGAGATTTCTGTTGCAGCGGTTCAGTCAAGATTTTATCTACTTGGTCAAGGATGGAAAGATTTAAAACAAGGAACTACAAGTTCACCAATAAAGTTAGAACTGGGATATGTGGTTTACCCTTATAGTCTTGGACAACTCAATATAAACTTTAATACCAATCTGGCTGAGTTTTACAAAGAAGATGGACTTAAAGGTCAGAGATTGGAAATAAGCCCTCAAATAAGTTATAGTATGGGAGACAGTGTTAAACTAACACAAAGTTTGACATTAAAGGAGACTTTTTATAATCTTGAAAAAACATTTCCATATGAAGATACATCTCATAGAGAGATGATCCATTACAATGCAAAAAGTTTTATGAGATTTTACAGTAAAGCCCAAAATTTTACTCATATTATTGAGCCATTTTTGGAGGGAGTCTTTATAGGAGTTAATGGTAAACCTCCAATCCTAAAAGAAACCGAATCAATTGATAATACAACACTTTTAAGGGCTGGATTATACAATAGGCTAAACTTCAAAAACTTTTCTTTACAAGCAAGAGTTACTCAAGTTTATGATTTTAGGGCAAAAAATGAATGGGACAAACTATATCCAATCTTATTTGAGGGAAGAGTGTCTTTCTGGAAAATAAACTTTGGATTTGACATATCTCAGAATATATCAAAAAGAAGAATGGAAAGATTTAACAGTGATATAAGCTTTTCTCCAGATGATACAACTTCTTTTTCCTTTAGTGAAAGATATACAAGGGATGGAGCTCTTTCTCCTGCTTATCTTTGGTCTCCCACATTTAGAGATCAATATAAAATCCAAGAAAAAGAAGTAGGAGTTAAAACATATGCCTTTACAGTAGCTAAAAAACTATCAGAAAGATTGTTCTTTACAACAAATGTAAACTATGATGCAAAAGCTTCTGAATTAAGAGACAGCTCATTAAATATAAGATATACACAAGCTTGCTGGGCAGCAAATATCTCAGTAACAAGAAGACCTGTTGAAATACAAGGAAGAAAAACTTCAGAGTTTAGTTTTCTTGTAGTTTTTGAACTAAAAGGATTAGGTACAATAAGAGTCTATGAACGCAGTAGTACTTCTTAATAAACCTAAGGGTTTTACAAGTCAAGAAGCTGTTAGTAAAGTAAAGAAAATTCTAAAAGTCAAAAAAGCTGGACATGCTGGTACCCTTGATCCAATGGCCACAGGAGTCTTACTTGTATGCACTAATGAAGCAACAAAGATCACATCTTTTCTAATGGAACTTGAAAAAGAGTATCTCTTCAAAGCGAGATTTGGAATCTCTACTGATACTCATGATGCAGAAGGTAAGATAACAAAAACAGTAGAAAATTTTGAGCTTGACAGATTAAAGTTAGAAGAAGTTATAAAAAAATTTACAGGAGAAATAATGCAAATCCCTCCTATGTATTCAGCAAAAAAAGTAGAGGGAACACCACTTTATAAGCTTGCAAGAAAGGGAATTGAGATAGAAAGAACTCCTAAGAAGGTTACAATTTACTCAATAAAAATAGAAAGTTTTGAGCCACCTTTTATTATATTCAGAGTTGTATGTAGTAAAGGAACTTATGTAAGATCTTTGTGTCATGACATCGGAGAAGAAGTGGGAGTTGGTGCACACATAATTGAGTTGTGTAGAACAAGAATTGGAAAGTTTAAAGTAGAAAACTCTATTGATTTAAAAAGCTTAAAGGAAATATCAAATATTAAAAATTCAGAGGGATTAATGTCCATAGATGATGCTTTGTATTTTTTGCCTTCTGTCAATATACATAACGCACTTCTTAGGAGATTTATTAATGGCAATCCAATTAAAATTTCCTCTGCAGTAGTTCCAAAAGGATTTTTAAAAGTAAAAGACAACAAAGGAAAAATAGTAGGAATAGGCTACAGTAATGGTTTAATCATAAAACCTGAAAGAATAATTTGGGAGGAGGACTTATGATAGCAAGGTATACCAGAAAAGAGATGGGAGAGATATGGAGTGATGAAAACAAATTTAGAAAATGGCTCACTGTGGAAATTGCCGTATGTGAAGCATGGGCAGAACTTGGTAAAATTCCTTCTCAAGCATTACAAGAGATTAAAACAAAGATAAAGCCTGAGGAATGGTTTAAATCAAAAGATGATATAAAAAGAATTGAAGAGATTGAATTAGAAGTAAAGCATGATGTTATAGCATTTCTAAACTTTGTAGCAGAAAAAATTGGACCAGTTTCAAGATATATTCATCTTGGACTTACATCCTATGATGTTGTAGATACTGCCTTAGCACTTCTTATTAGAGAATCTGGCGAGATTATTTTGGATGATTTAAAGAAGCTTCTTGAGATCTTTAAGGAAAAGGCTTTTCTTTACAAAAACACAATTTGCATGGGACGTAGTCATGGAGTTCATGCAGAACCAACAAGCTTTGGTTTGAGATTTGCCCTTTGGTATGAAGAAACAAAAAGAAATATTGAAAGACTTGTCTCAGCCATTGAAAGAGTATCAGTTGGTAAGATATCAGGTGCTGTTGGAACTTTTTCAAATATTCCACCTGAACTTGAAGAGATTGCACTAAAGAAGCTTGGACTTAAACCAGAGCCTGTTGCAACACAAGTTGTCCAAAGAGACAGACATGCTGAGTTTTTGAATGTGCTTGCCCTTATTGCAGCTATGGTTGAAAAAATCGCAGTTGAAATAAGACATCTTCAAAGAACAGAAGTGCTTGAGGTAGAAGAACCCTTTACAAAGGGGCAGAAAGGCTCATCAGCCATGCCTCATAAAAGAAATCCAGTAGGTTGCGAAAATCTAAGTGGACTTGCAAGACTTGTCCGTAGCAATGCCTTTGCAGCCTATGAAAACATTGCTCTTTGGCATGACAGAGACATCTCCCATTCATCGGTTGAGCGCGTAATAATTCCAGACAACTGCATTCTTGTTGATTATATGCTTAATAGACTCTATGGAATAATAAAAGACTTGACAGTATATCCTGAGAGAATGCTTAAGAATATTGAGCTTAGTTATGGACTTTATAACTCCCAGAGAGTGCTTCTTGCTTTGGTAGAAAAAGGTCTTACCCGTGATGAAGCATACAACATTGTACAGGCTAATGCTATGAAAAGCTGGAAAGAGGGAATTCAATTTATGGAAGTATTGCTTAAAGACGAAACTGTCAAAAAATATTTAACCGATGATGAAATAAAGAGCATTTTTGAGCTAAACTATTACACAAGAAATATTGACTATATATATAGAAGAGTTTTTGAATAAAAATTTAAAAATGGGGAGGAATTGGTATGAGTAGAGATATCACAAAAATCAGAAACATCGCAATTGTAGCCCATGCAGGGGCAGGAAATACAAAGCTTGTAGAACAAATACTTTTTAAAACAGGACAGATTGACAGAGTAGTAACAGGAGAAGCCACAGGCAAAGTAATTGATTATGAACCTGAAGAAATAGCAAGAAACATGACCCTTAGTTGTAAGGTGGCTTATTGTGATTATAAAGGCTATAGAATTAATATTATAGATACACCAGGCTTTGTAAACTTTCTTGAGGATACAAAAAATGCCCTTAGAGTTTCAGACGGTGCAGTAGTAATTGTAAGTGCCCTCTCAGGTGTAAAGGCTGAGACAGAAAGGATATGGAAATACTGCGATGACTATGACCTTCCAAGATTAGTCTTCGTAAACAAACTTGATAAAGAAAATGCCTCCTTTGATAGAGCCTTAGCAGAGATTGAAAAGGTATTTGGACAAGAAGCCATACCTCTTACTTTGCCAATAGGTGAAGGTCCAGGACTTAATGGAATTGTTGATTTAATATCTCTTAAAGGTTTTGTGCAGGATGGTAAATCAGTTAAGGAAATTCCTATTCCATCAGAACTCTCTGGAAAAGTAGAGGAATACAGAAAAAAGTTCGTTGAAAAAATTGCAGAGCTTGATGATAGCCTCCTTGAAAAATATCTTGAAGGAGAAGAATTAACTGAAGAAGAATTAAGAAGAGGCTTACATGATGCCTCCATTGCCCGTAGATTTATACCTGTGCTTGCTGGTTCAGCACTTTTAGGAATTGGTGTTGAAGCTTTACTTGACAGCATAATTCTTACACTGCCCGATCCTAAGGAAAGAGCAAATATATATCCAATAAAAGGAATTAATCCCAAGGATGGAAGTGAAGTTACAAGAAAGCCTTCTGATACAGAACCACTTTCAGCGTATGTCTTTAAAACAGTGATTGATCCTTTTGCAGGAAAGATTTCCTATATGAGAGTTTTCTCAGGAGTACTTAAAGCTGACTCTATAGTATTCAATCCAAATACAGGCACAAAGGAAAGAGTTGGTCAGATTTATTATGTTGTTGGTAAAACTCAAACTCCCTGTCAAAAAGCAGGACCAGGTGAGATTGTAGCAACTGTCAAACTTAAAGATACTCTCACAGGTCATACTCTATGCGATGAAAATAATCCAATTAAGCTTCCAGAAGTAAAATTTTCTGAACCAATCATATCCTATGCTATAGCACCTAAAACACGAGGTGATGAAGAAAAGGTTAGTGCAGGACTTCATAAACTTCTTGAAGAAGATCCAACTCTTAGATTTTCAAGAGATGAAGAATCAAAAGACATGATTTTAAGCGGTATGGGACAGGTTCACATAGAAGTTGCTCTTGAGAAACTTAAAAGAAAATTTGGAGTAGAAGTAAATCTTATGGCACCAAAGGTTCCTTATAGAGAAACAATTCGTGCCACTGCCTCTGCTCAAGGTAAATATAAGAAACAGTCTGGTGGAAGAGGACAGTATGGAGACTGTTGGATTCAAATTGAACCACTTCCAAGAGGTGGTGGATATGAGTTTGTTGATAAAATTGTAGGTGGAGTTATTCCTCAACAGTATCGTCCTGCAGTAGAAAAGGGAATTCTTGAGACAATGAAGGAAGGAATATTAGCATACTATCCAATTATTGATATAAAAGTAACTCTTTATGATGGCTCATATCATCCTGTTGATTCATCAGAAATGGCCTTTAAAATTGCTGGTTCTTTAGCTCTTAAAAAAGCCTTTATGCAAGCAAAACCAGTATTGCTTGAGCCAATTATGAAGGCTGAGATAATTGTGCCTGAGGAAACCTTAGGAACAATAATTGGAGACTTAAACTCCCGCAGAGGAAAGGTTCAAGGAGTTGAACCTCAAGCAGGTGGAAATCAAAAAGTAACAGCTCTTGTTCCTATGGCAGAGATGCTTACTTATGCAAATCAGCTACATAGTATGACATCAGGAAGGGGAATATATTCAATGGAGTTTTCTCATTATGAAGAAGTACCTTCTCATATTGCTCAAAAGATAATTGAACAAAGACAGAAAGAGCGTCAGGCAAAGGCAGAGGAGTAAGATAAAACAATAAAGATGTATTTCGCTTCTACAAAATTGTGGGAGAATTCTAAGCTTGCTCCACTACAGCTAAAAAACTCGCCTTTAAGGCTCTTACAGTTTTGGCTGTGGATGTTCCGTTTCGCTAAGAATTGTTACTCAAGAATTTTGAAAGTTGCTCAATCCATCCTCTTTTTTCCAAATAAAATAAAAATCAAAGAGGTAAAAAATAAATGAAAAAACTATGGGGTGGAAGGTTTAAGGAAGAAACAGCTAAAACTCTTGAGGAGTTTTCTCAGTCAATCTCTTTTGATCAGAGACTTTGGCAAGAAGATATAAAAGGAAGCATAGCCCATGTCAGAATGCTTCATAAACAAGGAATTATTAATGATAAAGAGCTCAAACAGATTATAACAGGACTTTTAGAAATTGAAAAAGAGATAAAAGAAGGCAAGTTTCATTTTAAAGCTGAACTTGAAGATATTCACATGAACATTGAAAGGGCTCTGATTGAAAGAGTAGGCTTAGTAGGAGCAAAACTTCATACAGCCCGTTCAAGAAATGATCAAGTTGTAACTGACTTAAGGCTTTATTTAAGAAAAAAAATTAAGGAAATCATAGATCAACTTATAGAACTTGAAAAAACATTACTTTCCATTGCTGAAAAACATATTGATACCATAATGCCAGGCTATACCCATTTACAAAAGGCTCAGCCTGTGCTTCTTGCTCATCATCTTTTAGCCCATGCATGGAGCTTTGAAAGAGACAGACAAAGACTTAAAGAGACTCTAAAAAGAATAAATCAATCTCCTCTTGGAGCTGGTGCTATGGCAGGCACAAGTATTCCTATTGATAGAGATTTCACATCAAAGGAGCTTGGCTTTGAAATGCCAATTCCTAACAGTATGGATGCAGTATCAGACAGAGACTTTGTATGTGATGTTTTATACGCAGGTGCCATGATAATGATGCACCTTAGCAGAGTTGCTGAGGAGATTATTCTTTGGTCAACAGAGGAATTCAGATTTATTGAACTTCCTGATAGATTCTCCACAGGCTCAAGCATGATGCCTCAAAAGAAAAATCCAGATGCTGCAGAATTAATTAGAGGAAAGACTGGAAGAGTTTATGGAAATTTAATCAGTCTGCTTACTACTCTGAAGGGACTTCCTCTTACCTATAACAGAGATATGCAGGAAGACAAAGAACCTGTATTTGACACAGTTGACACAGTAAGCATGAGTCTTAAAGTAATCACAGAGATGCTTCCTGAGATTAAGTTTAATAAAGAAAGAATGAAAGAGTCATGCCAAAGTGGTTATATAACTGCTACAGATCTTGCAGAGTATCTTGTAAAAAAAGGAATACCTTTCAGACAAGCCCATGAGACAACTGGCAAGATTGTGCTTTACTGTATACAAAAGGGAAAAGCTCTTAATGAGTTAAGCATAAAAGAGTTTAAAAAATTTTCAGATAAAATTGAAAAAGATGTTTATACCATACTGACTCCCGAAGGTTCAATTGACGCAAAAGTCTCCTATGGAAGCACTTCTAAAAGAAGCATAAAGGAGCAAATAAAGTTACTGAGAAAAATTTTAAAGGAATGAAAATGTTTAACGATAAATATTCATTAAATCCTAAAAAAAACTACTTATGTTTGCTCCTATTTTTATTAATACTATTCTTACTTTCAGGTTGTGGCAAAAAAGCAGATCCCACTATGGAAGACTATCTTCCACCTGAACCTGTGCAAAACTTAAATCTAATAGCAACTCATGATAAAATCCTTATAACATGGAATTATCCTGAAAAAGCAAAAGAAAAAATAAAGAGTTTTTTAATTGAAAGACAAAGTGATAGCGAAATAAAAGTTCTTGGTTATTATGATAAAAACACAACATCACTGGAAGACAGAGAGTTTCAATTTGAAAAGACTTACAAATATCAGATTTTTGCTATAACTCCTAAGGGAATCTACAGTAAACCTACCGAGGCAGTAATTACTACTAAAAAACTACCAGAAGTTGAAAAAATCAATTATAAAGTTACACTTGATGGAGTTTTGTTTTCATGGACTTTAAATGATTCGCTCATTTATAACATCTATCGAGTAAATAAAAAAAATGAAAAAATAAAGATAGGCTCAACAGATAAAGATTTCTTCTTGGATGAACTTTTATATTCCAGTATAGATGAGTTTATAGATCCCTTAATGCCTGAATTAAGCTATTTTATTACTACCTCTGTTTCCTATGGCTCAACATATATAGAAAGTAAGGGAACTAATATAAGAGTCCCTCTTGAGTTTTTTATTCCATCAAAGCCTGAAGAAGTTTTCTGGACAATCAATGAACAAGGAGTTTATATCTCTTGGAAAGAGGCTTCTGAAAAGTGGCTTAAAGGATATAGAATATACCGAAAGGGTAAAGATGAAAAAGACTTTAGACCAATTGCTGAAACGATGATTCCTTTATTTTTTGATGCAGATTATAATATAAATAAAAAAGAAGCTATTTATTATAAAATTACAACAATAGGCCCTTTAAAAGAAAGTGAGCCAGTAGAGATAAAGGTGGAGGTGCAAAGTGGATAAAATTCTTCTTGGACATGGAAGTGGTGGTAAGTTAATGCATGAACTTATAAGAAAATATATCGCTCCTTTTTTTGAACTTCCTTCTTTAATGGACTCTGCAGTAGTAAGTATTAATCACTCAGGAAAGATGGCAATAACAACCGACTCTTACACTGTATCTCCTATATTTTTTCCAGGTGGAGACATTGGTGAGCTTGCTATAAACGGAACTGTAAATGATTTAGCTGTGGTAGGTGCAATACCTCTTTATCTTACTGTTGGATTTATCCTTGAAGAGGGATTTTCTATCAGAGACTTTGAAAAAATTCTTATCAGCATTTCTTTATCGGCAAAAAAAGCTGGAGTAAAAATAGTTGCAGGAGACACAAAGGTTGTTGAAAAAGGAAAGGGAGATGGTATCTTTATAAATACTTCAGGTATTGGAATAATTCCTGAAGGAGTTGAGCTTTCTCCTTTGAAAATAGAATCTGGAGATAAAGTTATAGTAAGTGGTTCTATTGGAAATCATGGTATCGCTGTAATGAGTGAAAGAAATGGTTTTAACTTTGAACCACCTGTTTTAAGTGATACAAGAGCTTTGAATGGATTAATTGGAGATATAATAAAGGAGTTTGCTCCATATATTAAAATAATGAGAGACCCAACTCGTGGAGGAATTGCTACAACTCTTAAAGAACTTTCCTTAGAGTCAGGAAAAGATATCTTAATATACGAAAATGCTATTCCTATTCATAATACAGTAAAAGGCGCTTGTGAGCTTCTCGGACTTGATCCTTTATATGTTGCAAATGAAGGAATATTCATTGCCATTGTTAAAGCAGAAATGGCTGAAAAAATAAATGAAAAAATTAAATCTCACCCTTTTGGAGAAGAATCTGCTATAATCGGAGAAGTCACAGAAGGCAAAGGAAGAGTTCTTCTTAAAACATCTATTGGAGGAACAAGAATTGTTGACATGCTTGCAGGAGAGCAACTACCAAGAATATGTTAGGAAGTTTTAATATGAGAAAACTTTGTGTTTTATTAATTCTAATAGCTTCTGTTGTATCTTTTTTAATCTCTATTTCTTACTCCCAAGAGAATAGATTTTTTGTTGACAAAGTTGTAGCTGTAGTAAACAAGGATGTAATAACATGGAGCGAACTTTACAAATATATGGAGTTTATCGCAAAGGATGAGATTAAGATACTGAATCCTGATGAAAAATTCAAATATTTTAAGGCTCATGAGGAGGAGTTTCTTGAAAGACTGATTGATACAAAGCTTCAGATTGAAGAAGCTGAAAAATATGGAATCCATGTTACTGATATGGAGATAGAGGGAGCAATAGATGAAATAAAGAAAAAATACTCTCTTACAAATCAAGATTTTGAAGAAGCTCTCAAAAAAGAAGGCATGAGCTTAAATGATTATAAAAGAATGCTAAAAGAACAAATAATAATTGGCAGAGCATTAAACTCTTTGGTAAGAAGCAAAATTATAATTACTGAGGAAGAGATAAACAAATATATTAATGCCCATCCAGAGCTTTCATGTGATGATGACGGATACTATATAAGTCAGATATTTTTGAAAAAAAGAGAAAATCAAGAAGAATTAAAGGAAAAAATAAATGAAATTTTAAAGAAACTTGTTCAGGGAGAGTCTTTCAGTAAAGTAGCCTATCAAATGAGTGAAGATATTACAGCAAAGACAGGAGGATCCATAGGACTTCTTAAGAAAAAAGAAATTGCTCCTGAGTTGTCAAATCTATTTTCAAGAATGAGTGTAGGACAAATAAGCGAACCTATGATAAGTGAGCATGGTATTTTTATCTTTAGGCTTGATGGAGTCTGCTTTAAAAAAGGCTCTGAACAGTTAACAAACTATGTAAAAGGACTCTTAGAGGAAGAGAAGTTTAAGAAAGAATATAAGTTATGGACAAGAGGACTTCGCCAAAAAGCTTATATTGAGATTATGAATTAAAAATGCTTGAAAGACTGCAAAAAATATTATCTAAATATGGGATTGCATCAAGAAGACATGCTGAAAAACTTATAAAGGAAGGAAGAGTAACAGTCAACGGAAAGGTTGCAGTAATAGGACAAAAGGCAGACCCTACGAAAGACTATATAAAGGTTGATGGAAAACTTCTTATTAAACCAGAACCAAAGGTATATTATGCCTTTTATAAACCAAGAAAAGTTATTACTTCACTTTTTGATCCACAAGGAAGACCAACAATAAAAGATTTTCTAAAAGGAATAAAATTTAGAGTCTATCCTGTAGGAAGACTTGATTTTGACTCTGAAGGTTTGCTTCTTCTTACTAATGATGGAGATTTAGCCTACAAAATTATGCATCCCAGCTATCAGATAGAAAAAACTTATCTGGTAAAGATAGATGGACTAATTGAGCCTGAGACTATTGAAAAATTAAAAAAAGGCATAAAAATTGAAGGTAAACTTGCCATACCCGTAAGTGTTCAACTTGTAAGAAGACTTAAAGCTAATTCATGGATAAGAATAACACTTCATGAAGGAAAAAAACGTCAGATTCGTAAAATGCTTGAGCGTGTTGGTCATCCGGTGATAAGACTTATAAGAATTGCTATAGATGGGATTAAATTAGGTGAACTAAAACCTGGCCAATTAAGACCTCTTACGAAGGAGGAGATAGAAAAACTAAAAAAGAAACTAAATTTATAGCTCAATTTCAAACACAAAATCCATCTCTACTGGAGCATCAAAAGGCAGACTACATACTCCTACAGCTACTCTACAGTGTTTACCTTTGTCTTTAAATATCTTTATCATAAGCTCTGATGCTGGATTAAGCACTTTTGGATGCTCTGTAAAATTTCTTGAACAAGCAATATAGCCTGTAATCTTTATACATTGTTTTATTTTATCAAGACTACCTATATGATCCTTTACAATTGCTAAGGCATTTAACACAACTTGAACTGCTTCCTCTGATGCCTCTTCAATTGACAAATCTTGTCCAACCTTACCTTTTCTTAAAATTTTTCCATCTCTTAAAGGAAGAATTCCACTTAAAAATAAAAAACTTCCTACCTTTATTGCTGAAGTATAGGAACCAACAGGTTTTATAGGCTCTGGAAGTAATATGCCTAAATCTTTCAACTTTTCTTCAATCATAAGTGGTATAATTTTAACATGTCATACAAAATCAAAGTAAAGCCTGAGGATTTCATCGTAAAAGAGATAAGTTCAATTTCCTTAAAGAAAAATGGAAAGTTTGGAGTTTTTCTTCTTAAAAAGAAAGGTTGGAATACTGTTGATTTACTAAAAAAAATTGCCCAAAAACTTAAAATTCCCTTTGATAATATTTCCTATGGTGGTAAAAAGGACAGACATGCGATTACTGAACAGTTCATAACAATAAAAAATCCTCCAAATAAAATAGAAATAAAAGAGAATAACTTCGAACTTAAACATATAGGCTTTTCAGATGAACCAATGAATCCTCGATTAATTAATTACAACTTGTTCAAAATAACTGTGAGAGCTATCCCTAAAGAAAAAATTGATTCAATTATCTTTCAAATTGAAAAAATCAAAAAATATGGATTCATAAACTACTTTGATGATCAAAGATTTGGAAGCTTTGATCCAAAGCAGGGATTTATTGCTGAAAAAATAATAAAAGGCCACTACAATGGTGCACTTAAAATTTACTTAACCCATATACATCCCGAAGACAAGAAAGAAGCAAAAGAAAGGAAAAGAAAAATTTTTGAATACTGGGGTAACTGGAGCATTTGTTTAAATTTTGCTAAAACCAAATTTGAAAAATTTGCATTCAGCCATCTTATAGAAAATAAGAAAGACTATATAAAACTACTTCAAAAAATTCCAAAGGAAGAAATGTCAATGTTTTTTTCTGCCTATCAAAGCTTTCTCTGGAATGAAACAGTAAGAAGACTCATTAAGAGTTTATTGCCAGATGAAACTCTAATTACTCATAAGGGAATAGCAGGAGATTACATCTTCTTTGATGAGATTGATAATAAAAATTTTGAGTATCTTAAAATTTTAGAAATTCCAACTCCTTCTTCAAAGGCAAAAATGCCTGATAAATTTATTGAAAAGATATATATGGAGATTCTATCTGAAAGACAGATAAAACCATCCCAATTTAACTTAAAAAAAATAAGACAAGCTTTTTTCAAATCCTCTATGCGAGCAGTAGTTATTATTCCAAAAATAGATTATACAATAGAAAACGACGAAGTTTATAAAAACAAAAATAAACTCATTCTTGAATTTACTCTTCCAAGAGGTTCCTATGCAACAGTAGTTATAAAAAGAATATTTGCAGAAAAAAGGAGGAATCATGCCTTACTTCGTAGTTCATGAACACCATGCAAAGAGACTTCATTTTGATCTTAGATTGGAAAAGGACGGAGTTCTTAAATCTTGGGCAATTCCCAAGGGTCCATCAATGAATCCTAAGGATAAACGCCTTGCAATTCAAGTTGAAGACCATGACTTAGAGTATGGAAATTTTGAAGGTATAATTCCTGAAGGTGAGTATGGTGCAGGTAAAGTCTTAATATGGGATAAAGGAGAGTATAAGACAGTAAAAGGTTCTCTTGAGGAAGGACAGTGGGAAATATTTATGGAAGGTAAAATCCTGAAAGGAAACTTTGTTTTATTAAAACTTAAAGGAAAGTCTGATGAGTGGCTTTTTATTAAGAAAAAAGACGAGTTTGCAGACTATAACTTTAAACTTAAACTTAAATCTCCCTAAGCAGAGTTTTTAACTCTTCCAATTTTATTTCATATTTCTTTTTACAGAAATAACACTCAACATCAACTGTTTTACCTTCATTAATCATCTTATGAATTTCCTCTCTTCCAAGAGTAACAATGGCATTAATAACTCTTTCTTTGGTACATGGGCAAAAGTATGTGACAGTGCCTCTGTGTAAAACTTCAATTGGTAATCCTACTGCTTCTTCAAGTATTTGTAAACAGTTCATTCCTTCAAGTATCATTAATGAAACTGATTTAGATTGGGAAAGCTTTCTTTCAAGAAAATCAATTATTTCAACTTTTGTCTCAGGCATAGTCTGAATCATAAATCCTCCTGCTGCTTTAACTGAGTTGTCTGTTTCAACATAAACTCCAAGTGAAACAGCTGAAGGAATCTGTTCAGAAACATTTAGGTAATAGGCAAGATCTCGAGCAATCTCTCCTGTCTGAAGTGCAACACTGCTTTGATAGTATTCTTTTAAACCTAAATCTCTTATTACATTGAGAAAACCCTTACCAATTGCTCTCCCTACATCAATTCTCTCATCCTTTAAACCCATATAAATATGAGGTCTTTTTACATATGCTCTAACCCTGTAGTAAGAGTCTGCTTCGGCTACTACCTCATTTAAAGGTCCATCTCCCTTTACCTGAATCATTATCCTTTGTCCATCCTTTAGAGTTGATGCAAGAAGCAGACTACCAGCAATAACTCTTCCCATAGCTGCTGTTGCGGTAGGCCAGGTATCATGAATTTTTCTTGCATACTCAACTGTTTCTGTACAGATTGTTGATACAACAAGAACATGCTCTTCTTTTATAAATCCTTTTAAAACTTCATCCATCTAATAAAGCCTCCACCTTCTGTTTTTTCTCTAATCCTAAACTCTTTACAGCATTACCTTTGTAGATAAATATCTCAACAAGTCCTTCACTGTTTATGAGAGCTGCTGGTTTATCTGGAGATTGAGCATAAAAATTTACCATTGGAAAAATCATATCTCCCACTCTTATCTCTTTAATTTTTCTTCCTTCTGGTTTTATATTAGTTATTGCATTACCAAATCTATCAATATATACTATTTGACCCAATATTCTGTCGTGTAAGACCACAGGGTTGGAAAGTTCAAATAAAACAGGCTGTTTTATAGGCTTTCCAAATTCTTTTATTGAAATTCCCTTTGAAAGCCATGCTGCAGCAGGTGCAAAAAGGTCTCTACCTTGGAAAGTGGGACTGTCCTTCTGTAAGATATATTTCGGATTCTCAATAGATACACATAAAAATGGTTTTTTTATAACATAACTAAGAACTCCATTGTCAGGTGCTAAAAAGTAATGTCCCTGAGACTTAACTATCAAAGCCTTTCTTTGAGAACCAACTCCGGGATCAACAACAGTAATATGAATAGTTCCCTTAGGAAAATACTTAAAGCTCTGCCATAAAACAAAAGCAGCATCTTCAACTGCCTGAGGCTGAATTCCATGAGTAATATCAACAATCTCTACATTACTGTTTATCTTTAGTATTACTCCTTTCATTTGGCCAACAAATGGATCATCATAGCCAAAATCAGTAAGAAGTGTAATTATCTTATTCCTTGAAACTTCCAATAATCTCATTTATATCCTCTATCCTCTCATCAATTAAAAACTGCTTAATTCCTTCAATTATTTCAACTGTTACGGTGGGATTTATAAAATTCGCTGTTCCTACCTGAATAGCCTTTGCTCCAACAATAAAAAACTGCAAAGCATCCTCTGCATTAAAGATTCCTCCTACTCCAATTACAGGAATCTTAACAGATTGAACAACTTCCCATACAGCTCTTAAAGCGATAGGTCTAATTGCAGGACCTGAAAGTCCTCCTGTAGTAGTTCCAAGCATGCTCTTACGAGTTTTTATATCAATAACCATCGCTGGAATTGTATTTATTAAAGAGACAGCATCAGCTCCTTCTTCTTCACAAATCTTTGCCATAAAAGCAATGTCTGTAACTTGTGGAGAAAGTTTCACTATTAAAGGTTTTTTAATTTGAAGTCTAACTTTCCTTACTGCTTCCCTTAAAAGTTCTGGCTCTAATCCCATCCTTCTCCACTTGGTATCTTTGTTTGGACAGGAAACATTCATCTCAAGAGCATGAACTCCTTCGGTTTCATCAAGAAGAGTTGCTATCTCTATGTATTCATCTAAGTTTTCTCCAAAGAAGTTTACTATTATGTTAGTGTTAAATCTTTTTAAAAAGGGAAGCTTTTCTTTTTTAAATGCCTCAAATCCTATATTTTGCAATCCAATGGAGTTAATCATTCCACAAGGAGTTTCATAAATTCTTGGAGGAGGATTTCCTTGCTTTGATTTTAATGAAAGTCCCTTTATAACAATTCCACCTAAGAGATTAAGATCAACAAATTGAGAATACTCAAGACCATATCCAAAAGTTCCAGAAGCTGTAAGAACTGGATTTTTAAAACTAAGACTTCCTATTTTAACCTCTAATGAAGGCATCATAATACAAGTTCCCTCAGATCAAATACAGGTCCATCAGTGCACACTCTTTTAAATCCATCCTTTGTTCTTATCACACAACCAAGACAGGCTCCAACACCGCAAGCCATTCTTTCCTCTGTTGCTACATAACAGAGTCTACTTTCATCAACAATCTTCTTAAGTTCTTTTAGCATTATCATTGGACCACAAGCATAAATAGGTAAAGGAAGAGCCATTCCTTTTTCTTTAAATAACTCTGTAACAACTCCCTTATAGGTATAGTTAGTTTCTTTTTCAGTTGATATATAAACCTGTTTTGAGAGTTTTTTTAGCTCTTCATAAAAAAGTATTTCTCTTTCACTTCTTACACCATAAAAAAGATATGCTCTATGGGGAAATCTCTTGATTAAATAATAAACTGATGCAAGTCCAATGCCTCCTGCAACTACTATAAAATCCTCTTTTGGAAAAGGATACCATCGTCCAAATGGACCTGCAAAAGTTATAGAATCACCTTTTTTAAGCTTACTCAAAACATTTGTTCCCTTACCCTTTAACCTGTATAAAAATTTAATCTCATCTTTTTCATGATCAAAAATACTAAAAGGTCTTCCTAAAAGAGGATCAAATCTCTGATTGACTCTTAAAATACAAAACTGCCCTGGCTTACTTTCTATATTAATTGGAATCTCAAGTGAAATCAAATAAATGCTTTCTCTTATTTCTTCGTTAGTTATTACTTTTGATTTAAATAGTTTATTCAAAGCTTATTGAGACAATTTCGTATCTAAATGTCTTTGCAGGAGCCTTTATAGTAACCTGATCACCAATTTCTTTGCCAATTAGAGCTTTACCTACAGGAGAACTAATAGATATTTTTCCATTTTTTACATCTGCTTCATCTGGTCCTACAAGATGAAACTCTTTTTCTTCTTCTGTATCAATATCAATAACTCTGACTTTTGCACCAAAGGCAACCTTATTTTGATTTATCTTTGATGGATCAATTACATAGGCACGGGAAAGCTTAGCCTGAAGCTCTTGAATTCTTCCTTCAATAAAAGACTGCTTTTCTCTTGCTGCGTGATACTCAGCATTCTCTGAAAGATCACCATGAGCACGAGCCTCAGCAATTGCCTTTATTATTGCTGGACGTTCAATTTTGATTAGTCTTTCCAATTCTTCTTTAAGCTTTGCATAACCTTCAGGTGTCATAGGAATCCTGTCAGTCAATTTTGCTCCCCTCCTAAAAGAAGTAATATTATTTAATTTAGCAAAATTTTAAAATTTCAGTAAAGTTATATAACTACAACGAATGCCAAAGCATAACTTTTTTCGTGCGAAATAGATATAAAAAATTTTTTATTTAACCCATTTATTTTGACTTCTGGCGAGCCATCAAAGTTATTTCTCACTTCAATTTTTTTTAGTGTCAATCCCTTCTGTTTTTTTAATGCTTTTATTACAGCCTCCTTGACAGCAAAACGAGCTGCAAGATGAGGAAAGGGATTTGAATGTTTAAAGCTATAAGAGATTTCCTCTTCAGTAAAAATCTTCTTTAAAAATCTTTCACCATATCTTTCATAGATTTTTTTAATTCTTTCAACTGATACAATATCTACACCAACTGCTTCAATCATGTTACTGCCCAGCTTTTGGGAATAAATATTCTCTCAAATGTATAAAGAGCATATCTGTCAGTCATTCCTGCAATAAAATCACATATCTTTCTATGAAGCTCTTTTTCTTCAACTTCTTGAGCGTTTATCAAATGAGGATTCTCAAGATAGTAGTTATAAAGGCTTTCAACTATTTTCTTTGCTTTTTTATACTCTTGGATAATCTGTTTGCTATGATAGACTCTTTCAAATAGAAAATCTCTTAAACGATAAAGCATCTCCTCCATCTCAGAGGACATAGATATTTTTCTGTACTCTTGTTTTATCGTCGTAAAAATAACATCTCTAACCATTTTGTCTATTCTTTTTGAGTGTCTATCACCGAAGAATTTTAAAAACTCCTTCGGAATATCATTTTGCTTAATAATTCCTGCTCTCAAAGCATCATCTAAATCATGGTTTATATAAGCAATAATATCTCCTACTCTTACAACTTGAGCCTCAAGGGTTGCAGGTTCATCACTTAAAATCTTTCCACGACCCTTTGAGTGTTTTAGTATTCCATCTCTTACTTCAAAGGTAAGATTAAGACCTTTACCATCTTTCTCAAGAACATCAACAACTCTAAGACTTTGTTCATAATGTTCAAATCCTCCTGGATGAAGTTCCCTAAGTATTTCTTCTCCTGCATGTCCAAAAGGAGTATGTCCAAGATCATGTCCAAGTGCTATAGCTTCTGTTAGGTCTTCATTAAGCCTTAATGCTCTTGCAATTGTTCTTGATATCTGAGAGACTTCAAAAACATGCGTAAGACGAGTCCTGTAGTGATCTCCTTGAGGAGAAAAGAAAACCTGAGTTTTATGTTTAAGCCTACGAAAAGCTTTACTATGAATAATTCTGTCTCTGTCACGCTGAAAAGGAGTTCTTATATCATCCTCTGGCTCAGGCTTTAGTCTTCCCTTTGTTTCTGAACTTAGACATGCCTTAGGATGTAAAAATCTTCTTTCTAATTCCTGATATTGCTCTCTTATGTTCATAAAACCTGTTTTACAGCCTTAACAACTAAAGGGATTTCTTTTTCTTGCAATGTTCTTACATCAAAAAAAACAAAATCCTCTTTAACTCTTGCTATTACTGGAGGATCTGCTTCTCTTAAATTTTTTACAAACTCTTCAGTCTTCTCTGTCTTGATTGCTACTACATATGTTTTAATTCCAGTTTCAGGAAGTGAACCTCCTCCTGGCATTGATATATCTTCTTTAAGGATAGCTTCTATTCCCTCTTTTTTGAAATTTTTAAGTAGCTTTAAGGCTCTTTTCTTAATATTTTCAACAGGCTCAAGAATCATTCTTAATGTAGGAATTTTTTTTATGGCCTCCTTTTCATCAAGATAAAGCATTAAAGTTGCCTCCAATGCTGCCAGAGTCATCTTATCAACTCTTAAGGCACGCATAAGAGGATTTTTTGATATCTGCTCAACTAAATCATCCCTTCCAATTATAAATCCAGCCTGTGGTCCTCCAAGAAGTTTATCTCCACTAAATGTAACTATATCTGCTCCTTCTTTAATTACTTCCTGAACCGATGGTTCTGTAAAAAATCCATATTTTTTAAGATCAATAAAACATCCACTTCCAAGATCAACCATAACAGGAATACCCTTTTTTTTACCAAGATCAGAAAGCTCTTTAACTGACACCTCTTCTGTAAAACCCACAATCTTAAAGTTTGATCTATGCACTTTAAGTAATAAAGCAGTATTTTCATTTATTGCTCTTTCATAATCACTTAAGCGAGTTTTATTTGTTGTGCCTACTTCTCTTAGTATTGCTCCTGATTGAGACATTACATCAGGAATTCTAAAAGAACCTCCTATCTCAACAAGCTCTCCTCTTGAGACAATCACCTCTTTTCCCCGAGCAAGAGTATTAAGACACAAAAAAACAGCACCTGCATTATTATTTACAACTACTGCTGTAGAGACATCTACAATTTTCTTTATAACATCAATAATGTGAACATATCTTTTACCTCTCTGACCTTTCTCTAAATCATACTCAAGATTTGAATAGTTTGTAGCAATCTTAACTACATTAGCTACAGCTTCTTGAGGTAGTATTGCTCTACCAAGATTGGTATGAATTACAACTCCTGTTGCATTTATAACAGGTCTAAGCGAATATCTTTGATTTAGGGATTTCTTTACCTCTTCAACTATTTTATTTTCATCAATATCTAAAACATCTCCATTGAGAAGTCTTTCTCTGAGTTTGTTGAGAACTTTTCTTATAGATTCACGAACTGCTGAGTATGAATAACTATTTAAAAGTCCTTCAACCTCTTTATTTTTTAAAATTTTGTCAACAGAGGGAATGCTTCTTAAGAGCTTAGACTTATCCAGATTCATTACTCTTTTATTTTCTCCTCAATCTTGGCAATTCTCAAATTTAGCTCATTTACCAATGATTTCAAGTTTTCAACCTCTTCCTTTGTAGCTATATTCATTCCTTGAAGAGTTTTTTGAACTATCTCTTTCAAATTTTCCTTAAATCCCTCTTTTGCTTCCTCTGTTTTTGATATAAACTCATTTATTAGCTTTCCTGCCTCTGATTCACTCATTTTACCTCTTTTTACAAGATCATTAACAAACTCCTTAAGTAGTTCCTGCATTCCAAGACAGGCAAAAATTATATTCTTCAATAAATCCTGTAATGCCATGACTACCTCCCTTATTACTGTTTTTCAATTAAGCTATAGAATATATCTATTACTTTATCAAGAGACTCTCCATCAGGACATCCTCCCTGAGCAGTCTCTGCTCTTCCACCACCTTTGCCACCAACAGCTTGTAGAATATCTTTCATAAGCTTTCCAGCATCGTATCTATCTGTTATGTCCTTTGTTACAGAAAGAATAAGTATACCCTGTCCATCTAACTTTGAACCAAGAAGAATAATGGCAGGATGAAGTTTTTCTTTAATCTTATCAGAAAGAGTTCTTAAACCCTTTAAGTCAACTCCTTCAAGCTTTAATGCAAGAGCCTTTATTCCTTTTATATCTTTTGCCTGTTTCAAAATCTCTTCAATATTTTGAGTCAATAGCTTATTTTTAAGAATCTCTATCTGTTGTTGTTTTTCTTTAAGCTCTGCTATAAGTCTCTCAACAGCCTTAACAGGCTCAGGTGATTTAAGAATTAATGAAATAGCTTTAAGCTGTTGTCTGTTGTTGTTTGAGTATCTAAAGGCTTCCATTGCTGTGACTGCCTCAATTCTTCTAATTCCTGATGCAACAGAGCCCTCTGAAACTATATAAAAGCTTCCTATTTCACCTGTGCTACTGCAATGTGTTCCTCCACAAAGTTCCTTGCTGAATCCAAGAATTTTCACTACCCTAACCCTATCTTCATATTTATCTTCAAAAAGAGCTATAACTCCCTCATTTAAAGCTTCATCAAGGGATTTAATTTCTATTTTAACAGGAAGATTCTCAATAATTTTCTCATTTACAACTCTCTCAATCTCTCTTAACTGTGAGTCAGTTAAAGCTTCAAAATGGGTAAAATCAAAACGTAGTCTATCAGGTGCAACCAAAGAACCTGCTTGTTTTACATGTTCTCCAAGTACAACTCTTAATGCAGAATGAAGTAAATGAGTAGCAGTATGATTTCTCTTTATAGCTTCTCTTCTTTCAACATCAATTTTTGCGAAAACTTTATCTCCCTCTTTTAAAAATCCATCAATAATCTTCACTTTATGACAATGCATTCCTAAGACTTTTTTTGTGTCATAAACCTCTGCTTTACCAGACTCTGAGATAATTATCCCTTTGTCTGCTACTTGTCCTCCTGACTCAGCATAAAAAGGTGTTTCAAAGAGAAATATCTCTCCTTCTTCATTTTTATGAAGTTGTCTTATTCTTTCACCATTTTTAACAATAGCGTATATCTCAGTTTCTGTTTCGTATTCATTGTATCCAATGAATCTTAAATCTTTATTCTGAATCTTTAACTGTTTATAAACTTCAGCTACTGCTACATCCTCAGATTTCTGTGATGCTCTTGCACGCTCTCGTTGTTTATTAAGCTCTCTTTGAAATCCTATCTCATCAATCTGTAGTTCATAATCCTGAGCCATTTCTTTTATCAAATCAAAAGGTAAACCAAAGGTATCATAGAGTTTAAAGACTTCCTCTCCAGGAATCAATTTTGATTCAGTCTTTTTAAGATTGTTTACAATATCATCAAAAATCTGTTGAGCCCTTTCAAGACTCTTTAAGAATCTTTCTTCTTCTATTTTTATTATTTTTTCAATCCTTTCTCTTTCTGAGACAATCTCAGGATAAATCCGTCCAAGCTTATAAACAACAGGCTCTACAAATCTATAAAAGGCTGGTTTATCATAACCAAGAAGTCTAATATGTCTACCAGCCCTTCTTATTATTCTTCTTAAAACATATCCTCTACCTTCATTTGAAGGTATTAATCCTTCAGCTATGAGAAATGTTGCAGCTCTTATATGGTCTGCTATAACTTTTATTGATATATCTGATTTTTTCTCCTTTCCATATTTAACATTAAGAGTAGAACATATCTCTGAAATAATAGGTTCAAAAAGATCTGTATCAAAGTTTGTTTTCTTTCCCTGTTTGACTGCTGTAATTCTCTCAAGTCCCATTCCAGTATCAATACTTGGCTTTGGAAGTGGTGTAAGTTTACCGCTTTCATCTCTGTTATACTGCATAAAAACAAGATTCCAAAGTTCAAGAAATCTATCACAATCACATCCAACTGAACAGTCAGGTTTTCTACATCCAAAATCCTCTCCTTGATCAATTATTATCTCAGAGCATGGACCACATGGACCTGTATCTCCCATCTGCCAGAAATTGTCTTTTTCTCCTAAGCGAACAATTCTATCTGAAGGAATACCTATCTCTTTTTCCCATATATCAAAAGCTTCATCATCATCTTTAAATATTGAAACCCATAGCTTTTCCTTTGGAATATTAAAATACTCAGTAAGAAGTTGCCATGCAAAGATGATTGCTTCTCTTTTAAAGTAGTCACCAAAGGAAAAATTTCCAAGCATTTCAAAAAAAGTGTGATGCCTTGCAGTAAATCCAACATTTTCAAGATCACTATGCTTTCCACCAGCACGTATGCATTTCTGACAGGTAGTGGCTCTGCTGTAAGGTCTTTGCTCTTCACCAAGAAAAACCCTTTTAAACTGAACCATTCCTGCATTTGTAAAAAGAAGACTGGGATCATCCTTCGGAATAAGAGGAGAACTTTTTACTAACTCATGCCCTTTTGATATAAAATAGTCAAGAAAAAGCTTTCTTATCTCATTGCTCTGCATCAACTAATCCTCATGTATGATTCTTTGTTCATTACTAATTATATATGTTAGTTTTCCGTCAACAAAAATAAGCCTTGATTTTAAAAGTCCAAAGGAAGAAGAATATATCCATTCCTCTCTCTGCTTTCCCTTCTCTGGAGTTAGAATTCTCGTTGAGGATGGAGGACCCCATGCATATCTTACTTGTTCCTTTGTCATTCCAAGGGTTATCTCACCTTTTGCAATTCTTTCCTGAATCTCAGGTGGATAATGTTTAATCTCATCATATGTATATCTTACACCCTGAGAAGCACATCCAAAAATAAACACAACAACCAATAAAGCAAATAAAAACCTCATATTTAAACCTCCTTCAAATGTTTATTCTGGAGTGACTCTTTGTCTTCAAAGATTTTTTCACTCATCTTTAAGCACTCATTTATTGTATCCCATGAAAACCCTCTTCTAAGAAGAAATCCTGTAATTTTTGCTTTCTTTTTATCTGGTGAAATATCTTTGAAAAAATGACTCTTTCTTTGAATAAGCCTCATGGCTATTGATAATTCATCAATTTCAGGAATATTTTGAATTAGATCTCTGTCAATGCCTCTTCTTATAAAATAACTTTTAAGTCCTATCATGCCTAAGAATCTGTCTTCAGCAATTTTTTCTGCTTTTTGAATAAACTTCAAATCATTTATAAACCCTTTATTTTTTAAATACTCAATGGTCTCCTTTATCTCTTCTTCAGAAAATCCTTTCTTGTAAAGTCTATTTAATATCTCTGCCTCTGTTTTATCTGTCTTTGTAATTAATCTTAATGCAAACTCTAATGCCTTATTCTGTTTTGGTTTCACCTTCAGAGACCTTTTGTTGTCCTTTCAGTCCATAAGCCTCAAGAACTTTATTATAGATTTCATTAAAAAGCTCTGGATGATTTTTCAAATGTTCTTTAGCATTCTCTCTTCCTTGAGCAAACCTTGAACCATTATAGCTATACCAAGTGCCTGATTTTTCAATAATTCCTTTTTCTACAGCAAGATCAATCAGCTCGCCTACCTTAGATATTCCTTCATTAAAGTAAATATCAAACTCAGCCTGTTTAAATGGAGGTGCTACTTTATTTTTAACAATTTTCACTCTTACTCTAGCACCTGTTGTTTCTTGTCCTTCCTTAAGAGTATCGATCTTTCTTATATCAAGCCTCATAGAAGCATAAAACTTTAAAGCATTACCCCCTGGTGTTGTCTCAAGATTACCAAACATTACTCCAATTTTTTGCCTTATTTGGTTTATAAATATAACTACTGTTTGAGACTTCGATATGGCTGCTGTAAGCTTTCTCAATGCCTGACTCATAAGTCTTGCCTGTAGTCCTGGAAGACTGTCTCCCATATCTCCCTCTATTTCTGCCTTTGGAACCAGTGCAGCTACTGAGTCAATTACAATAATATCTACTGCTCCACTACGAACAAGAGTTTCTGTTACCTCAAGAGCTTGCTCTCCTGTGTCTGGTTGGCTAATTAGCAAATTTTCAACATCAACACCTAATTTTGAAGCATAATTAACATCAAGAGCATGCTCTGCATCTATAAAAGCAGCAATTCCTCCCTGTTTCTGAGCTTCTGCAATTGCATGTAAGGCAAGAGTTGTCTTACCTGAAGACTCTGGGCCAAAAATCTCTATAACTCTTCCTCTTGGATATCCTCCAACACCAGTTGCTATATCAAGAGATATAGAGCCTGTAGGAATTACTCCTATTCCCTCTGTCTGAGCCTTTGTTCCAAGACGCATTATAGCGCCTTTACCAAAATTTTTCTCAATCTGGGATATGGCAACTTCTAATGCTTTTAGTTTCTCTTTATTCATAAATCACCTCTAAAGCTTTTCTTTATTATACCATTTATCTATTTAATTAAAGGAAACCTTTGTAAAATTTCATAAATTGAACCACTTGGAGTAAGAGTGCTTTTCATTAAGACAAACTCTTTTACCTGAAACTCTAATTTGAAAGGATTTTGAAAAAATCTTTTTGTTACTCTTTCAAAAAGATATTTTCCATTGCTGTAGTTTTTCACCCTCGCAAGAGTTATATGAGACTTAAACTTTCTTTCTTCTTTTTTAAATCCAAGATACTCCATCTCATTCTCTATTCTTTCTACAATTTCTATAAGATTATCTGCGTTTTCTGTTCCTATCCATATAACTCTTGGTTTAAACTTATCTGGAAAAGCACCCGGATGGCTTATCTTAAGTGCAAAAGGCGAAAACTCATTTGATATTTTTTTAAGAGTATTAGTTATATCAAGAATAAGGTTTTCTTTAACCTCTCCAAGAAATTTTAACGTGATATGAAAGTTTTCTTTCTTAACAATACTTACTCCATCAAGAGAAGTACTTAGAGATGTAAGCTGATATAAAAATTCCTTTATATCATCAGGTATTTCTATTGCTATAAAAAGTCGCATAAAAATATCATAACATTAAAAAAATTCTGAGTAAAACATTGGTAATTAATCCTGCAACTATATCATCAACCATTATGCTTAATCCTCCCTTTAGTTTTCCTTCAATCTGTCTTATAGGTGGAGGTTTTACTATGTCAAAAATGCGAAATAAAATAAATGCAACTAAGAGATTTTTCCAACTTATTGGAATAAAGGCAATTGATATCAAATACCCTACAAACTCATCAATCACAATATAAGAAGGATCTCTTTTCTTTGATTTTTTTTCAACTCTTTCAGAAGCAAAAGTTCCCACTAAAAAAGAAATAACCAAGACAGTAAAAATACCTATCCAAGATGGTTTTATCAATCCTACAAAGATCATAACAACAGCACAACAGACTGTGCCTGGCGCAAAAGGAAAATATCCTATAAATAAAACCGTCGCAACAATTCTACTGAACATTTGATAATTTTAACATAAACCCTATATTGCCTATTTTATGGTATAATTTTTCATGAGAAATTTTCTTGTAGTAAAGTTAAAGCAACATAGAAGGAGTAGACTCTCTCTTAAAAGGTTAGGAGTGATTACCAATATGAAATTTTTAAAATTTGATTTAAAGAAAAATTGAGACTAATTTATACTCTTGGAACAAGTAATCGTTCAATAACTGAGTTTATTGAAATCCTAAAAAGCCACAATATAAAAACTGCCATAGATGTAAGAAGCTTTCCCAAATCAAAAAGATTTCCTTATTTTAATGGACAGACTCTCAAAGAGCTCTTAAAAGATGAAGGAATTAATTATTTTTATCTTGGAAAAGAGCTTGGTGGATTCAGAAAAAATGGGTATGAAGAATACATTAAAACAGAAGATTTTAAAAAAGGAATTGAAAAACTTGAAGAAATTGCTTTGGTTGATCTTTCTGTCTTTTTCTGTGCTGAAAGGTTATTTTTTCGTTGCCATAGAAGATTTATTGCAGAGGCGCTTTCTGAGAAAGGTTGGAAAGTTTTACACATAGTTGAAAGAGATAGAGTTTATGAACATAAATTAGCATTAAAACAAGAAATTTTTAGCTTTGAAGTAAAAAATGAACATTGAGGAAATCTTAGAAAAAGTACAAAAAAATAATCTCATAAAAATTCTCCAAAGAATATCTATTCCAAGACATGGCTGGTATGACTATGAAAACTTATCAGAAGTAGCTAATTTCATTGAAGAAAAATTTAAAGAATATGGCTACATTGTTGAAATTGATGAGTTTTCCTACAATGGTAGAAACTACAAAAACATAATAGCTACTAAGGAAGGTATTGGTTCAAAAAAAGAGTGGTTTTTAATTGGTGCTCACTATGACTCTGCAATAGGTTGTCCTGGTGCTGATGACAATGCAAGTGGAGTTTCTGTAATGCTTGAAGTAGCAAGAGTAATAAGAGATTTTCCAGTTTCTCAAAAAATTAAGTTTGTAGCCTTTAGTCTTGAAGAACCACAGGCTTTTGATCTTCAATTTATAATTGGAAGTAAGCACTTTGTAAAAAAATTTAAAAAACTGGGATACAAATATACAGCAATCATATTAGAGTCAGTAGGGTACTACTCAGAAGGAAAAGGCTCCCAAAAACTTCCTGCCTTTGTAAAAGGTCCTGATGTGGGTGACTTTATAGGAGTTGTTGGAAATGCTAAATCAAGAGAACTTTTAGAGCTTTTTGAAAAAGCTAAATCCTATGTGCCTACCCTAAAGCTTATTACCCATAAAACACCTATGAATGGATGGCTTACTTTTGAGACAAGACTTAGTGATAATGCACCCTTTTGGGATGCAGGATTTAAAGCAGTTATGATCACTGATACAGCAATGTTTAGAAATCCCTATTATCATACCCCACAGGATACACCAGACAAAATTAGTTTTAACTTTATGGTAGATGTAACCAAGGTTTTATTGGCAAGTGTTTTAATAAAATTTTATGATTCAAAATGAAAGAAGTTTTTGACAAAGAGATTGCAAAAAAACTATTAAAAGAACTTTCTCCCTCTGAGCAGTATTATTTTTTAAACAAAGTAAGTGAAGCAGTATATAAAGAAGGATATACTCCAGATGAAGACCTTTTTTATTATTGCTATTTTTTAACCTTAAGAGAAAGATTCAGAAATATAACATCATACAGAACCACCGGATATCTAAGATACATATATGCTGAAGGACTTAAGGATATAGAAGATTCAATAAGGCTTTACAAAGAAAGAATAGACTCAAAGAGAAAATTATCAAAATAGTCCTTAAATTCTATTCCACAAAACTTTTAGCATAAACAAAACTTAATAGATTTTGAATATCTTCTTTTTGCTCCTTTACCATAACAGCCACTACAACCTCTACAGCTTCCTTTCTTTTGCCACAAAAAGCGATAAAAAATACTCCATAAAACAACTATGCAGATGTATTCTTACAAAAAAAGATTAACTTACATAAGCATAGAATTCCCTTGGCTGGGTTTAAGCACAAAGGAATGGACAGATCCGAATAAAGCAATACTTCAACTAAAAAATTTATCTCGAAAAGAAGAAATTGTAATAGTTAAAAATTCAACTATCTACAAAGTAGGTGATATCTAAGAAAAAAGGCTTTCAGGGTTTGCTTCATAGTGTTAACCTACATAATATCTATGGCAAATGAAGGTGGAGTTATATCTGCTTTTTTACTTGATTTAATAATTGGTAACTTCCTCAGATCCTTTGCAAAATTCATTGGAATTGAAATCTACAGAAGCCTTTGTACCATAGTTGAGATATCTCTTAATTATTGACAGTCTTGTATTTCATAACCAGAAAATGGTTTAAGTTTAGTAAAAAATAGTTAGCACCTTTTACATCTGGCATCTCTATATGTGATGCCTCTGCAGCTATTGTAACAGGTAAAGCCATAGAGCTATTATGCCAATCATGGTCTTCTTAATTGTTTCATATTTGCTGTTATTGAATTGATTATTTTTTCCTTCTTTGTCAAACTTTTCTTTAGAAGGAAACTATGGTTGCAGAAGCAAAGTTTTCAATAAAAAAGCGGGAGACAAACCTCCCGCTTTTTTATTAAATTTTAAGTAAATTATCTTGGTATGAACTTTGTAGCAAGCTGAATTCTTATAGTTGCTCTTTCAAGAGCTGCCTGTGCTCTTGCATAATCAATATCTGTATCTCCAGCCTGTGCTCGACGAATTCTTTCCTCTGCTCTTGCCAAAGCAGCCTTTGCTCTCTCAATGTCAATATCTTCAACTCTTTCTGCACTTCCTACCAGTACCAAAACTCTATCATTTAGGACTTCACAATAACCCCTGTTTACAAAAAGATAATGCATCTGGCCATCTTTTTTGTATGATAAGGAGCCTATTCTTATAGCTGTCATAAAAGGACAATGCCCAGGCAATACTCCAAAATCACCTTCTGCACCTGTTGTGTAAACTTCATCAACCTCTTCATTTATTACTTCACCATAAGGAGTTATCACTTCTAACTTCAACTTATTCTGCATTTTACACCCCTTTTATCAAACCTGTCTTGTGTATCCCAGCTTTTTAGCTTTCTCCTCAACTTCTTCAATTGGTCCAACCATGTAAAATGCCTGCTCTGGCAGGTCATCATACTTTCCTTCAAGAATTGCTTTAAAGCCCTTTATTGTGTCTTCAAGCTTGACATATCTTCCTGGAGTTCCTGTAAATGCCTCTGCTACATGGAAAGGCTGACTGAGAAATCTTTGAAGTTTTCTTGCTCTTGCAACTATAAGTTTGTCATCCTCTGAAAGCTCTTCTATACCAAGAATTGCTATAATATCCTGCAATTCTTTATATCTCTGCAAAACTGCCTGCACACCTCTTGCAACCTGATAATGTTCTTCACCTACTATTCTTGGATCAAGAATTCGGCTTGTGGAGTCAAGTGGATCAACTGCTGGATATATTCCAAGCTCTGCAATTTGACGAGAAAGAACAACTGTTCCATCAAGATGAGCAAAAACTGCAGCAACTGCAGGGTCTGTTAAGTCGTCTGCAGGAACATAAATTGCTTGCATGGAAGTAATAGAGCCCTTTGCTGTTGTTGTAATTCTTTCTTGCAAAGCTCCCATCTCAGTAGAAAGTGTTGGCTGATATCCAACTGCTGATGGCATTCTTCCAAGAAGTGCGGAAACTTCACTTCCTGCAAGAGTATATCTAAAGATGTTATCTATAAAGATAAGAACATCCTGTCCTTGATCTCTAAAGTATTCGGCAACCGTCAAAGCTGTAAGAGCTACTCTTGCTCTGACTCCTGGTGGCTCATTCATCTGTCCATAAACAAGTGCAACCTGAGGTAAGACTCCAGAGTGCTTCATTTCAAGATATAGGTCATTCCCCTCACGAGTTCTTTCTCCCACACCTGCAAAAACTGAAACACCACCATGCTTCATTGCAATATTATGAATCATTTCCATAATAATAACAGTCTTACCAACTCCTGCACCACCAAACATTCCCATCTTACCGCCTCTTACAAATGGAACAAGAAGATCAAAGACTTTAACACCTGTTTCAAACTGCTGAGTAGTTGGAGACTGTTCTGTAAACTCTGGAGCGGGTCTATGAATTGGATATCTTTCCTGTGCCTCAATAGGTCCCATTTCATCAACAGGTTCACCAATAACATTTATAATTCTTCCAAGAACAGGCTTGCCAACAGGAACTGTAATTGGTGCACCTGTATCAACAACCTTCATACCTCTTACAAGTCCATCTGTTGAACCCATAGCAATTGTTCTAACTCTGTTTTCTCCAAGATGCATTGCAACTTCAAGAGTTAAATGAATCTCTGGAATACCTTTAGAAGGATCCCCAGGTTCGTCTATTCTCAAAGCATTTAAAACCTCTGGAAGTTTCCCCTCAAACTCGCAGTCAACAACTGTTCCGATAACCTGTACGACTTTACCTACGTTCATAATTTTTAAACCTCCTTTATTCTTTTTTAAATTTTTTTATCCTTCAGTTTGCTTTAAAGCCTCTACTCCACCAACTATATCCATAAGCTCTTTTGTAATTGATGCCTGTCTTACTTTGTTAGCTATGAGAGTTGTCTTTTTAATCAATTCATCACAGTTCTTTGTAGCATTATCCATAGCTGTCATTCTGGCTGCTTCTTCTGCTGCTTGAGACTCTAAAAGTGCTCTGTAAATCTGAATCTCTATGTAAATAGGAAGAAGCATTGCCAGCAACTCAGGAGCTCGTGGTTCATATGTAAAAGGAATAAAGACAGACTGCTCTGAAGTTTCAGTAGCTATTCTTCCAATTGGAAGAATCCTGTTAACTACAACCCTTTGAGATATTACAGATTTAAATTCGTTATAAATAACCAAAACCTCATCTGTAACTTCACTTACATAGGAATTAATCAATTCTTGTGATATAACTTGAGCATGTGTGTATTGAAGTCTTCCTGAAATTCCTGTCCATACATTTTTAAGTGGAATATCTCTTCTTTTAAAATAATCTCTTGCCTTTCTACCTACAACTGAGATTGTAACATTTAAACCTTCTTTTTTTAGCCTATCTATCTCTTTTGTTGCTGTTCTTAGTATATTAGTATTAAAAGCTCCACAAAGTCCTTTGTCAGATGTAATGATTAAAATCTCTACATTCTTTATAGGTCTTCTTAAGAGCAAAGGTGGAAGATCTCCTCTTGTCTCAACTGCTCCAGCTAAATCAGATATGACCTGCTGCATCTTTGTAGCATAGGGTCTATACCTAAACATACTATCTTGAACTTTACGGAGCTTTGCAGCTGCCACCATCTTCATAGCAGAAGTTATTTTTTTAGTACCTTGTATAGCCTTTATCTTTTTTCTTATATCCCTCAGTGTTGGCATTTAACTGCTCCTGTATCTCAAATTTTTTAATTAAGGTTGAAAGGTCTTTTTAAACTCGAGTATAGCTTCGGTAATTTTCTGTTTTAATGCATCATCAAGCTCTTTTTTCTCTCTAATTTCTCTTCTGAGATCTTCTTTCTGACTTCTAATGAAGCTTAAGAAGCCCTGTTCAAAAGCCCTGATTGAAGAAACAGGTAAATCATCAAGATGCCCTTGAGTTCCAGCAAATATCAACATAATTTGATCTTCAACAGGCATAGGAACATATTGATCCTGTTTTAGAAGCTCAACCATTCTTTGTCCTCTTTCAAGTAGGGCTCTTGTGGCTTTATCTAAGTCTGCAGCAAACTGAGCAAATGCTGCAAGTTCTCTATACTGAGCAAGGTCAAGTCTTAACATACCTGCAACTTGTTTCATTGCCTTAATCTGAGCTGCACCACCAACACGGCTAACTGAAAGTCCTACATTAATAGCTGGACGAACACCTGCATAGAAAAGCTCTGGTTCAAGATATATCTGACCATCTGTAATGGAAATAACATTCGTTGGAATATATCCGGAAACATCACCTGCCTGAGTTTCAATAACAGGCAATGCTGTAAGAGAACCTCCACCTTCGGCATCAGAAAGCTTTGCTGCTCTTTCAAGCAGTCTTGAATGGAGATAGAATACATCACCAGGATAAGCCTCTCTACCAGGTGGTCTTCTAAGAATTAAGGAAATTTGTCTGTATGCATATGCTTGCTTTGTAAGGTCATCATAGCAGACTAAAGCATGCATTCCCTTGTCTCTAAAATACTCACCCATTGCACAACCTACATATGGTGCAATATACTGCATTGGTGCAGGCTCAGAAGCTGTTGCAGCAACAACTATTGTATGATCCATTGCACCATACTTTCTGAGAGTTTCAACAACCTGAACAACACTCTGACGGCGCTGTCCACAAGCAACATATATACATATACAATTTTGACCCTTTTGATTGATTATTGTATCAAGCAATATTGCAGTCTTTCCTGTCTGACGGTCACCAATTACAAGCTCTCTCTGTCCCCTTCCAATGGGAATCATTGCATCTATTGCCTTAATACCTGTCTGAAGAGGCTCTTTAACTGGTTGACGCTTAATAATACCAGGAGCTATTACGTCAACCTTCCTAAAGTGTTTTGCATTGATCGGACCCTTACCATCAATAGGCATTCCAATAGCATTAACAACTCTACCAATAAGCTCCTCTCCAACAGGTGTCTCCATAACTCTTCCAGTTCTTTTTACAATATCACCTTCTTTTACAAGTCTGTCATCACCAAAAAGAATAGCACCTACATTGTCCTCTTCAAGATTAAGAGCCATTCCATAAACACCATTGGGAAGCTCCAACATCTCTGAGGCCATGCAGTTGTCAAGACCATAAATTCTTGCAACACCATCACCTACATAGGTAACAATACCAACTTCACTTACATCAACTTTTTTCTCAAACTCAGCAATCTGCTTTTTAAGATACTCGCTAATTTCTTCCATCTTAAGTTCCATAGCCTTTCACCCCTTTATAAGCTTATCTCTTAAAAGACCTAACTGGCCTTTTATGCTCAAATCATACATTGTGCTTCCTACTTTAACTCTTAATCCACCTATAAGTGAAGGATCAACCTCATACTGAAGCTCCACATATTTGCCTATTATTTTCTCAAGAGTTTCAGTAAGAGTCTGTTTTATGTTTTCAGGCAACTCAACGGCTGAAGTTACCACTCCTTTTACCTTTCTCTTTGCTTCTAAATATAGTAGATTTATGTATCTTACAATCTCATCTAAGCCTATCAATACTCCTTCCATGCTAAGAAAATTCAGAAACTTCTTTACCTCTTCTGGTAGCCCTAATTTTTCACAAATATAACCAATAATTCCCACTCTTTCTTCTTCCTTGAAAGAAGGTGAAGTCAGCATATTCCTAAACTGCTTTTCCTTTTGCATAAGAACTGCCACAGTTTCCAGCTTAGTTACAATTGCTGGAATCTGATCAATACTTACCATGTTTAAAAATTGTTTAGCATACTTTTTTGCTTTTGCACCTCTGACCTTTCTCAATTTTTCCGCCCCTCTATTATTTTTATTGATTCCTGAAGAAGCTTTGTTTGCTCTTCAGGTGTTATTTTTTCCTTTAGTTTCTGCTCGCTCAACTGAATTGCAAGCTCTGCAGCCTCAAGCCTCAGAGTATCCTTAGCCATCTTAATCTCAAACTCTATGTTTGTCCTTGCCTGTTCAAGAATTTTCTCTTTTAATTTTTCTGTTTCCTGAATTATCTGCATTTTCTCCTGCTCTCCAATTTTTTTGGCTGTATCTAAAATCTCCTGTATCTCTTTATCTTTCAATTTAAGCTTTTCTTCCACTTCTTGAAGTGCTTTCTGAGCGAGCTCTTTGGCTTCCTGTGACTCACGTAGACTTTTTTCAATTAACTCTCTTCTTTGAGCAAGATAGTTTCTAACAGGTTTACCTAAGAACTTTACAAGTAAAAATACCAGTATGGCAAAGTTGATTATCTTAAATGCCCAATCTTTAAAACTTCCTCCATGAGCTGCCTCTGCTGCCATTGCCGAAGATGCAATCATTACTGTACAGATGAATACTAAAACTATTGCGCCTTTCATATTTCCTCCATTATACCTTTACAAGTTTATTAACAATTTCCTCAGAAAGTTTTTCCACTTCCTGCCTAAGCACATTTCTTATTCTTTCTGTTTCTGCCTTAATCTCTGACCTTGCTTTTTCAATCATCTGAACAGCCTCTTTTTCTGTCTTTGATAAAACCTCTCTCTGATAAGCAAGCCCTTCTTCTCTTAAGGAATTAATAATCTGCTTTGCTTGCGCCTTTGCCTGAGCTAAATCTGCATTCATCTGGGCGACTAATTTCTCCTTTTTCTCATTCATAATTTGAGCTTCCTCAAGAGCACCTTTAATTGTTTGCTCTCTTTGCCTGAAAAGTTCCACCATAGGTTTAAAAAGAAGAGAATTAAGAATAAAGATTAAGATAAAAAACTGGATCATTAATACAAAGAACCAATTGTTGAACTCTAACATACCCCACCTTCTTTCTGTTAGATTTTTATGAGACTCAAAAAATAACTGCAAAAAAGAATACCATACAAACTCTATTTTGTCAAGAAATTTTCCGATTATAAATTTTTATGGTTTTTTTAAAATTTACTTATAAATCCCTATGAACAACCACAGGATTAAAAGAAAAGCCCTTTAGATATTCTGCTATTTCCTCTACTAAAGCCACTGATCTATGCTTTCCTCCAGTACATCCAATAGCCACTGTCACATAAGCTCTTCCTTCTTTTTTATAACCAGATATAGCAAATTTTAGAAAATCTTTAACATATTTTAAAAATTCAATTGTTTCTTTTTGCTTTAACATGAAATCCTTCACAGCTTTGTCTTTTCCTGTAAGATCTGTTAAAGAAGGAATAAAGTATGGATTAGGTAAAAATCTTGCATCAAATATTAAATCTGCATTTACAGGAATGCCTTTTTTATAACTAAAAGAAATAATAGTTATTGAAGGAGAAATATTTTCTGCTCCATACATGTGACGAATCAAAGATTTTAGTTCATGAGGATTTAGTTTTGATGTGTCAACTACTCTGTCTGCCAAACATCTAAGAGGATACAAAAGTTCCATTTCGTGTTTAAATGCCTCTTGAAGACTTGCATAGAAGCTTGAAAGAGGATGAGGCCTTCTTGTCTCTTTGTATCTTAATAGAATTGTTTCCTCATCTGCCTCAAGAAATAACACCTCAACTTTGTAATTGTTTTTTATTTTTTTAATGAGTTCTGTGGCAGTTTCTAAAAAATCCTTGACTCTTATGTCAATTCCAATAGCAATATTTTTAAAGTTACTGTATTCATCTAACATCTTAAGAAACTCTGAAACAACAGGAGGAGGTAGATTATCAACACAGAAAAAACCTATATCTTCCAATGTTCTTATTGTAACTGTCTTACCTGCTCCTGAAAGTCCTGTTACTATTACTATAAACTTCTCTGAACTCAATGTAGCTTTCTTTTATTTTGCAGGTTCAATCAAACCAAAATTGCCATCTTTTCTTCTGTATACAACATTTACATCTCCACTGAATGAGTTGATAAAAATAAAGAAGTCTTTGTCTAACAACTCCATCTGATCTACTGCTTCCTCAGGAGACATGGGTCTTAAATCAAACTTTTTATATTTAACAATTCTTTTTGCTCCCTCTGTTGCCTCAGATGCTTCTGCTGGATATTTAACTGCTTCTTTTTTATTTTTATTCTGTATTTTTTCTTTGTACTTTAATACTTGCTTTTCGAGTTTTTCTACAACCATATCAACTGCAGAGTAGAGATCCTCTGTCTTTCCTTCTGCTTGAATCAAATGCCCTTCTACCTTTAGAAGAACATCTATTTTATGTGTAAACTTCTCAGTGCTTATCGTTACTATAGCCTCTGAGGCTTCATTTAAAAATCTTTCAAATTTACTTATTCTTTTTTCAATATAACTTCTTAATGCCTCTGTAACATCAATATTCTTTCCTCTGATAGTTATCTTCATGATTTTCCTCCTTGATGATTTTTTAATTTTCTTAAAGGCTTTGGAGGTATCTTAAGTTCCTCTCTATATTTTGCAACAGTTCTTCGTGCAATATCTATTCCTTTTTTCTTAAGAATCTCTGAAATTTCCTTATCAGATAAGGGATTTGTGGGATTTTCTTCTTCTATAATCTTTTGAATTAAATCCTTTACAAGTTTGGTTGAAATACCTCCATAATTGGAAGACAAAGCATTACTGAAGAAAAATCTAAAACTGAATAGACCATGCTCACAGGCAAGATACTTATTTGAAGTAACTCTACTTATTGTGCTTTCATGAAGTCCAAGATCTGCGGCTATATCTTTTAGATTTAACGGTTTTAAATAACTTACTCCCTTATCAAAAAACTCTCTTTGAAATTTAATTATGCTTTCAGTTACTCTGTATATCGTTCTATTTCTCTGCTCTATAGCTCTTAATAACTCTAATGCATTTTTAAATTTTTCCTTGAAATACTTTTTCTCTTCATTAGAGAGATTTTTTTGCATAAAAAGTTCCTTATAAGTCTTACTTAATCTCAACTTTGGAATTCCTTCATCATTAAGTAAAATTTGATACTCTCCTTCTACTTTATTTACATATACATCAGGAACTGGAGTACTGACAATTGTTTTAGAAAAGTTTCTTCCTGGTCTTGGTTCAAGTTTTTCTATAATTTTAACCGCTTGAATAACTTCATCAATGGAAATACCAAATTTCTTCGCAATATTTTCGTATTTTTTTTTCTTTATATCTTCTAAGTGTTCTTCTATCAAAAACTGAACCAGAGTATTTTCCAATTTCAATGCTTTAAGTTGTAAAATTAAACACTCTTTTATATCTCTTGCTCCAACACCTGGTGGATCAAACTCCTGAACAACAGCTATTGCTTTCTTTACAGTCTCTATATCTGTATTTGACATCTCTGCAATCTCTTCCTCTGTGGCTTTAAGATATCCATCTTCATCAATATTTCCTATAACCATCTCAGCAACTTCTCTTATTTTTTCTGGAGCTTTACTTAATCTTAACTGCCAAAGTAGATAATCCCATAAGTCAGAGGTTGTAGAGTAGAAAAGTTCAAATGAGGGTTTTTCCTCTACTCCAGGATTAAAATAACCAAGATCTCTACCATCATCTGCTCTTTCAATAAAGTACTCATCTATCATTATTCTTTCCAATTTATCAATAGCAATGAGTTCTTCATTTTCTTGAGAATAAATCTCTTGTTGAACATTTTCTGTTTCCTCATCCAGTTCAAGCATAGGATTTTCCATTAACTCAAGCTGAATATACTGACTTAACTCAAGTTGAGGCAGTTGAAGAAGCTTAAGTTGAAGTTGAAGCTGAGGTGTAAGTGTAAGTTTTTGAGTAAGTCTTAACTCTGCTCTTTGTTCAAGTCCCATTATAGTCTAAACTCCTCTCCAAGATATGCTTCTCTTACAACAGGATTATTAACAAGAGTCTCTGGAGACCCTTCAGCAAGTAAAGTTCCATTATGGATTATAAAGGCTCTATCCGTTATAGAAAGAGTCTCTCTCACATTATGGTCTGTTATTATTACTCCAATTCCTCTGTCCTTAAGATTTTTTATTGTCTTTTTTAATTCAACCACAGCTAAGGGATCTATTCCTGCAAAGGGTTCGTCAAAAAGCATAAAAATCGGCTTTAGTGCTATAGCTCTTGCTATCTCAGCCCTTCTTCTTTCTCCTCCTGAAAGTTTATAACCTTCTCTGTCAGCAAACTCTAATAGATTAAAATCTTTAAGAATACTTTCTACTTCTTTGTCAATTTGAGCCAAAGCTTCTTTATTATCTTTATATTTAATTTCAAGAACAGCCCTTAAATTTTCTCTTACTGTTAGCTTCCTAAATATGGAAGGCTCTTGAGGAAGATATCCCACTCCCAGCCTTGCTCTTTCATAGATAGGCATGGATGAAATATCTTTATCATCAATAAAGATACTTCCGCTGTCAGGTTTTATTATTCCTGTTATCATATAAAAGGTTGTGGTTTTTCCAGCACCATTGGGTCCTAACAATCCAACAACTTCTCCGCTTTTTACTTTAAAACTGATGCCTTTGACAGCTTCCTTTTTACCAAAACTCTTCTTTAAATTTTCTACTCTTAAAGTACTACTCATTTTTCTGTTCTTTTTTCTTTCAGATAGACTTTACTTTTTTCTACTAACGACCTGTCATCTTTCATAAAATATGTTATTTTTTCTCCTGTAACAAGATTTTTACCATCTGTTGCACGAGGTTGTCCTGTAAAGACTACTATTTCTTCTGGTTCAGGATAATATGTTGCCTTATGAGAAGTTATAACTCTGTCTGATCTTACAAGTTTTACATTGCCTATTGCTTCTATCATCTTTATATTACCACCTTTTTGCTCATCCTCATAGTATACGATCATCTTAGAAGCATATAAAGTAACTTCTCCTTTTTTAGCTACAACATTACCTTCAAAGGTTGCTGTTTTTGCTTTACTATCATTAACAAGACTCTTTGAGGTTATTATTATCGGTTCAGAGCTTTCCTTTTTTCCCTCTACTGCAAAAACTAAGCTACTAATAAAAAAGGAAAAAATCAATAAAACCAAAAAACTATTTCTTAGAGTAGACAATTGCCACCACCCCTTTTTTTAATTCTATCAAATTCGCATTGGCTTTACCAGAGTTTCCCTCTATAGAAAAACTCCTTCCTACAATTTTTAAAGGTTTTTCTGAATAAAGAGTTTTATCCTTTGCACTCCAGTATGCCTCACTTCCATAAACTTTATAATCCTTTGCTATTCCCTCTATTCCCTCTGTCAAAATTAGATCACCTGAATCCAAATAATAAATTCCCCTTTTAGACTTTACAGTAAAATCTCTTTCAGGAAAGAATATGGTTAGATATTTCATCTCTATTAATTTTCCATCATCACTCATAAAAGCCTCGGTTGAAGAAAGATGAATTTTCAAAACTCCATCTTTCTTTTGGATAAACTCAGTATCCTTAAAAAATGAACCTTCCCTCGCAGGTTTTAACTTTATCGGAGATTCTCTTTCCATATAATCAAGCGTTATAGCCAAAAGTAAAATAGTAATGATACCACAAATGATTAATAAAAGTTTTCTCATCTTTAAATATACCATAAAAATCCCAATTATCGTCTTTTTTGCTATATGTAACAGTATTAATCAATGTTAAAGATTTTGACTTAAAGAGGTATTTTAGGATAAACTTTAAAATGTGTTTTAAGAAAATCTCAATATTTGTATTTTTCTGTTTAGTCTTCCTTTTATTCAACATAAGCTATGCACAAACTAATTACTTTAAGGATTTTAAAGAAACTCTCCTTTCGTATTTTCCTGTTGTAAGTGGTAAAGTAATTAATTTAGAAAACAATGAACTTAGTCTTGATAAAGGCTTTAAGGACGGAATAAAGAAAGGACAAAGAGTTATTCTTTTTGAAGAAACCGTACCTCTTATTCATCCAGTCACAAGACAAATAATAGGCAAATCTGAAAAAATTATTGGTACTGCAGAAGTTGTAAGCGTTGAGGAAAACTTCTCTAAAGCTATAATCATAGAAGGCAGTATTAGTTCATCAAAAAATAACTCGCTTTTGTTTAAAATTCCTAAATCAAAGATTAAAGTCTTATATGCTCAGTCAGATACGGAATGGGCAGTTGGTGAAGGTTATTATAGAGAGCTTAAAAATACCGAAAGATTTGAGCTTATAGATGCTCCTATAAATATGAAAGATGCTGAATCTCTATTAAAAACCTCACAGAATGCTGATATACTTCTTTTTTTAAAACAGCAAAAACTAAATGGAAAGATAAAGCTTACTCAAGAAATTTACTGGATAAAAGATAAAAAGCTCTTAATAAAATCAGAAACTGAACTTTCTCTTAAACTTCTAAGTGAATTAAGAAAAAAATATGCTTCATTGATAGTTCCTGAAGGACATACTCTTCTTTCATTTAGATTATCAAGAGGAATTAACAGAATTGCTACAGGTAACTTTGATGGTGTTAGCCAAAATCAGGTTTTAATAGTATCTGATACTGAGATAAGCCTTTATCTAATGAATGTAGACCTAAAACTTAAAAGTAACTATTTAATGCCTATTGGTGGAGATATTCTTTGGTTTGACACAGGTGATATTGACAAAGATGGAAAAGATGAGATAGTAATGACAATTAAAAAAGATGATAGAGTTTTTTCCTCAATAGTTAAATGGATTGGAGATAGATTCGATGAGATTTTAAGAATAAATGACATATTTTTAAGAATCTATGATGACAGACTCATTGCTCAGTCTTACTCTCCCTCTGAAGGATTTTATGGAGAGATTTTTTATATCAATCCACAAAAATCACCATATCAAAAAAATGAAATTCTCACGCTTCCTGTAAAAGCAAATATTTATGACTTTTATGTGCTTGGAGATGTAGTTTTTAAATGGGAAAATGATGGCTTCCTTGCAGTATACAATAACAAAGGAGTTCCTCTATGGCGTTCTCAAGAACCAATGAGTTTTGGAATGCAGTATGAAAGGCAAACAGGAGTAGCCATGTTAAGTCTCGGGAAATGGCAAGTTCAAAGTAAAATTAAACCTTTAAACAATGGATTGATAGTTATTAAGAAAAAACCTCTTTTAGAGGCTGTAAATATTTCAACCTTAGGATACAGAAGCTCAAAAATCCAACTACTTCAATGGACAGGAATTGGGATTGAACAAATGGATATAACAGAGGAGATGTCAGGTGAAATACTTGACTATGCTATTTCATCAGATAAAATATTTGTCCTTGTAAAGCCTCCTTTTGGTTTTAATCCAAAAAGAATTCTTCAGGGAGAAAGTCCCTTTGAGACAATTCTGCATGTTGTGTCCTTAAAATATTAAAATGAGTAAGTTTATAAAGCATGTGGGAATAATAATGGATGGAAATGGAAGATGGGCACAGTTGAGAGGGCTTCCAAGATATGAAGGACATAAAAGAGGAGTAGAAAAAGTAAGAGAAATAATTCGTGCTGCTGTTAGACTAAATATAAACATACTTACCTTTTATGCCTTTTCAATAGAAAACTGGCAAAGACCTAAAAAAGAGGTAAATATAATAATGGATTTACTTAAAAGCCATCTTAAAAAAGAAAGCCAAAATTTTCTAAATGAAGGAATAAGATTTAAAATGATAGGAAATCGAGAGATGATGCCACCAGATATTCTTAAAGTCATTGAAGATACAGAAACTCTTACAAGGAATTGTAATAGATTGCTTACCCAGTTTGCAATTAGCTATGGAGGTAGAGACGAAATTATAAGAGCTGTAAAAAAGATAGTTATGAGAAACATATCCTTAGAAAAAATTAATGAAGAACTTTTTTCCTCTATGCTTGATACAGCAGGAGTTCCTGAACCTGATCTCATAATTAGAACATCGGGAGAGCAAAGAATTAGTAATTTTTTAATATGGCAGTCTGCATACTCGGAGTTTTATTTTACCCAAACTTTATGGCCCGATTTTACTGAAGAAGAGTTTACAGAGGCAATTCTTGATTTTCAAAAAAGACAAAGGAGATTTGGAAAGGTAAGTGAGTTTACAAGGTCATAAAAAAAGAGTTCTTGTTGCCCTTATTGTTTTACCAATCTTAGTATTTCTTATCGTTAAACTTCCACCCTATTTCTTTCTTTCTCTTTTAGCAGCTGTAAATACTGTTGGAATGTGGGAGTTTCTTAAGATGTATAAAACTCCTGTAGGATGGATTATCTTAGGCACTATTTTTTCACTTGTTATTTTTCTTTTAAACTGCCTTAATCCTCAAAATGCCATACATTATTACGCTATAATTTTTATAGCTGTTACGGTTATAAGGTTACTTTCAAAAAAATCACCCTATATGGCTTTAAAGGATATATCTCCTTTAATTATTGGACTTTTATATATTCCTACACTTATTTCTTTTCAATGGTTTTTAAGAGAATATGGATGGCAGTGGATTATATATCTTTATGGTGTTGTCTGGACAGCAGACTCCTTTGCTTACTATATAGGTAAAGGATTTGGAAATCGTAAACTCTATCCAGAAGTAAGTCCTAAAAAAACTTGGGCTGGAGCCTATGGCTCATTACTTGGCGGATGTATAGCATCTATTATTTTAGGCTATTTTCTATTAAATAAAGCCCTTTTAAATCTTGCTATAATGGGAGTACTGATAGGTTTTGTATCTATATTTGGTGATCTTGTAGAGTCAATGTTTAAAAGAGACGCTGGAGTTAAGGATTCAAGCTTTCTTTTCCCAGAACATGGAGGCATTCTTGATAAAATAGATGCAATACTTTTTGCAGGAGTATTAGTTTATTTTGGAGTTAGAGTTATTTAGGAGGAAAGCTTGAAGAAGGTTGTTATACTTGGTAGTACAGGCTCAATAGGAAAGAGTGCTCTTGAAGTAATAAGAAGGTTTCCAGATAAATTTAAAGTTTTAGCATTGGCTGCAAAAAGTAGTATAAATATCTTGGAAGAACAGATAAAAGAGTTTAATCCCCAGTATGTAGCAGTATTTGATAAAAAAGCCTGTGATGAGTTAAGAAAAAAAGTCAAGAAATTAGAAATTCTTTATGGAAATGAAGGAGTCTGCAAAATTGCTAAACTCAAAGAAGCAGATATAGTTTTATCAGCTATAGTAGGAGCTGCAGGACTTGTTCCTACCTTTGAAGCGGTAAAGGAAGGCAAAGTAATTGGTCTTGCTAATAAAGAAAGTCTTGTAATGGCTGGGCAGATAATTAAAAAAGAAGCTCAAAGAACTGGAGCAAAAATTATTCCTGTTGACAGCGAGCACAGTGCAATTTTCCAATGTATTAATGGTATTAACAGGCAACACATAAAGAAAATATGGCTTACAGCTTCAGGAGGACCTTTTTTCGGTAAAAAAAGTCATGAAATAGAAGATGTTACTCCACAAGAAGCATTAAATCATCCTAAATGGAAAATGGGAAAAAGAATAACAATTGACTCTGCAACACTTATGAACAAAGGTTTTGAGGTAATTGAAGCCCATTATCTTTTTGACATACCAGCAGAAAATATTGGTGTTTTAATTCATCCACAAAGTATTATTCATTGTATTGTGGAGTTTATTGATGGAACCTATATTGCCCAAATGAGCAATCCTGATATGAAAGCTCCTATTGCCTTTGCTCTTTCTTTTCCTGAAAGGCTTCCTCATATCGTTCCACCAATAAATTGGTCTATAACAAATAATCTACAGTTTGAAATTCCAGACACAGAGGTCTTTCCCTGTCTTAAACTTGCTTATGAAGCCTTAAGTATAGGAGGAAGTATGCCAGCAGTACTTAATGCAGCTGATGAAGTAGCTGTCGAAGCATTTTTGTCTGGAAAGTTGAAATTTAAGGAAATATATAAAATAATAAAAAAAGTAATGGATGCGCATAAAGTATTTTCAATAAAAAGTATAGAAGAAGTTCTTGAAGCTGACAGCTGGGCAAGAAATATGGCAAAAAAGGAGATAGAAAAATGAGTCTTATCTATGCAATATTTCTTTTTGGATTTTTAATTTTTATTCATGAGCTTGGTCATTTCTTAGCTGCCAAATTAAGTGGAGTCAGAGTTCTTAAGTTTTCTATAGGTTTTGGACCTAAAATTATTGGAAAAAAGATTGGAGACACAGAGTATCTATTAAGTGCTATACCCCTTGGTGGATATGTAAAGATGTATGGTGAAGAAACAGCAAATGAGATAGTTGATCCTGAAAAATCCTTTAAACATCAGCCAGTTTATAAAAGAATGTTTATTGTCTTAGCAGGTCCACTTTTTAATATTCTTGGTGCTATATTAATTTTCTGGTTTATATTTGTTTATGGAATACCTGTTCTTAAACCAATTATTGGAGAAGTAATGGAAAACTCTCCAGCAAAAATTGCTGGTTTAGAAAAAGGAGACAAAATTGTTGAATTAAATAATCAAAAAATTACTAACTGGTTTGACATGGCTCAAATTATCCAGCAGAATCCTGATAGAGAACTTCTCTTTAAAGTGGAAAGAAAAGGTGAGACTCTAACCCTTAGAATAACTCCTCAGGCAAAGGAAGCTAAAAATATTTTTGGAGAAAAGATAATTGTAGGACAAATTGGAATAAAACCTTCTGGAGAGTTTTATACTAAAAAAGAAGATCCCTTCAAAGCCTTGGTTAAATCCTTTCAGAAGTGTTATGAAGTTGTAGAGCTTACTTATTTAACAATCATAAAAATATTTCAAAGAGTTGTCTCAACCGATGTAATCGGAGGTCCTATACTTATTGTTCAAGCTGCAGAAAAAACTGCCCAGCAAGGACTGATAAATTTCTTAAGCTTTGCAGCCATAATAAGCATTAATCTTGGAGTGCTTAATCTACTGCCTATTCCTGTTTTAGATGGTGGGCATATCTTATTTTTTATGATAGAAGCAATAAGAAGAAAGCCTCTAAGTGAAAAGTTTATTGCGATTTCTCAAAAAATAGGTATAGCCTTTCTTATTGCCCTTATGATGCTTGCCTTTTACAACGATATCTTAAGACTCTTAGATCCTTCAAAGATGCCATAAATGAAAAGAGTATTCTCAGCAGGTGGAGTTGTCTATAAAAAAGAAAATGACATAATAAAAGTTCTATTAATCTCAACAAAGGATGGAAAAGTATGGAGTCTTCCAAAGGGAATTATTGAAAAGGGAGAGACTGCTCATGAGACTGCCTTAAGAGAGATAAAGGAGGAGACAGGAGTTGATGTAAAAATTGTAGATGAATTAGGTGAAGTATCCTATTGGTTTGTAATGGAAGATGAAAAATATTTTAAAACTGTAAAATACTTTCTTGCTGAATATGTAGAAGGTCAGATAAATCCTGATTGGGAAATAAACTCTGCCCAATGGTTTAATATTGAAGAGGCTTTCCAAAAACTTACCTATAAAACTGATAAAGATATCTTAAAGAAAGCTATGGAGAAGATTAATGGGTAAGGTAATTAAGACAGATGAGCTAAAGAAGGAGATAGATAATCTAAAAAAACAGGGTAAAAAAATTGTCTTCACTAATGGATGTTTTGATATCCTTCACATAGGACATATAAGATATCTTAAAGAAGCAAAAAAACTTGGAGATATTCTTGTTGTAGCAATAAACTCAGATAAATCAGTAAGAAAAATTAAGCCATTAAGACCTATAAATCCAGAAAATGAAAGAGCAGAAGTTCTTTCATCCCTTGAAATGGTTGACTATGTCACTTTTTTTGATGAAGAAACACCTTATAATCTTATTAAACTTCTTAAGCCAGATGTTTTAGTTAAAGGAGGGGATTGGAAGGTTGAAAACATTGTAGGTGCAGAGCTTGTAAAGGAAGTTTATAGTCTTCCCTATGTTGAAGGAATATCAACAACGGGAATAATTGAAAGAGTTCTCACAAAGTATTCAAATCCAGCTTTCAATGAAGAAATATTTGAAAGGGCAAGGAATATAAAATTTCTAATCCTTGATGTAGATGGAGTATTAACCTCAGGAGGAATCATTCTTGATAATGAAAATAACGAGTTTAAAATCTTCAATGTAAAAGATGGACATGGATTAGTTATGCTTCGCAGTGTAGGAATAAATATTGCAGTAATTACAGGAAGACATTCAAAAGCTTTAGAAAGAAGAATGAAAGAACTTGGAATAAATGAAGTTTATCAAGGTGCAAGGGAAAAACTAAAAATTTTCAATCAAATATTAGAAAAACACTCTCTTAAAGAAAAAGAGATCTCTGCTATGGGAGATGATATAATTGATTTATCAATATTAAGTAGAGTAGGACTTTCAGTGTGTCCTCAGGATGCTCATGAGGAGGTAAAAAAGAGAGTGCATTATATCACTCAAAAAAAAGCTGGACAGGGAGCTGTAAGAGAACTATGCGATATTATTTTGAAAGCAAAGGGAGTCTTTGATAAATTTATAGATGAATATAAAAACCTTTAATCTTCCAACAGCACTGACAATCACAAGAATACTAATAATTCCTGTTTTTATAGTTGAGGCACCTTCAAATCCTCAAATAGGTGCTTTTTTATTTTTAATTGCCTCCTTGACTGATTTTTTTGATGGATATTTAGCAAGAAAATTTAAACAAATCACCAAATTAGGTATAATTTTAGATCCCATTGCTGATAAACTTCTTGTAATTACTGCATTAATTATTCTTGTTGATATAGTAAGAGTTCCTGCATGGGTTGCCACTGTAATAATCTTGAGAGAGTTTATTATTACAACATTACGTTTTTATGCTCTTTCAAGAGGAATTGTTATTCCAGCTGAAAGTGCAGGTAAAGCAAAAACAGTTCTTCAAATGTTGGCTATTTTATTTCTTTTTGTAGCAGAAGAAGTATACGGAGTAGATCTTTATGAAATAGGGCTTATATTGATTTATATCGCTTTGTTTTTAGCTTTATATTCAGCAATTCAGTATCTCTTTCATTTCTGGAGGCATATTAAATGAGTATAATTTTTATTTTATTCGCTTTCTTTTTAGGTTCTATTCCATGGGGATATATAATTGGAAAACTAAAAGGAATTGATCTAAGACAGGTTGGAAGTGGAAATATAGGTGCCACTAATGTCTTAAGAACAATTGGTAAAAAAGAGGCATTGATCACTCTTTTACTTGATATATCAAAGGGAGCCATACCTGTTTTAGTTGTAAGAATAGTTCCTCCATACGGAGAAGACCTTCTTTTAATGGGATTAGTAGGAGTTTTTGCTGTTGTTGGACACTGTTATACTCCTTTTTTAAGATTCAAAGGTGGAAAAGGTGTAGCAACTACCATAGGAGTACTCTTAGCTTATATGCCATTAGCTGGATTAATCACAGTACTCATATGGATAATAACATTTAAGATAAGCAAAATATCCTCGCTTAGTGCTCTAATATCCTTTTCTTTATTGCCTTTGAATGTTTATATTTTAGATTATCCTGAAGAAACTAAATTATTAAGCTTCCTTTTTACTTCTATTATATATATAAGGCATATTCAAAACATAAAAAGACTATTAAGAGGAGAGGAACTAAGGATAGGAGATAAAAGATGAAAAAGGCTGTAGTTTTACTAAGTGGAGGGATTGATTCATCCACTACCCTAATTATAGCAAAATCAGAAGGATTTGAATGTTATGCCCTTTCCTTTGACTATGGTCAGAGACATAAGGTAGAGCTTGCGTCAGCTAAAAAAGTAGCAAAATATGTAGGAGTAAAGGAGCATCTTATAGTTTCTTTTGATTTAAGAAAAATTGGTGGTTCTGCTCTTACCTCTAATATAGAAGTTCCTAAAGAGGAAACACAAGGAATTCCTATAACCTATGTTCCTGCAAGAAATACTATATTTCTTAGTTTTGGATTGGCATGGGCTGAAGTACTTGAATGTCCCAACATCTTTATAGGAGCAAATATTGTTGACTACTCAGGTTATCCTGACTGCCGTCCAGAGTATCTTCAAGCCTTTGAAAAGATGGCAAATCTTGCAACAAAAATATCAGTTGAAGGACGCATTAAATTTAAGATTAATGCACCTCTTATTTATCTAAAAAAATCAGAAATAATCAGAAAAGGCGTAGAACTTGGATTAGACTACTCTCTTACATGGAGTTGTTATGATCCTCAAGGTCACCCAGATAATCCTTCACCCTGTCTTAAGTGTCAAAGCTGTATTTACAGAATTAAAGGTTTTGAAGAAGCTGGATTAAAAGACCCACTAATAAAATGATAACTCTTAAAGTTCATACAAAGATAATTAAAAAGATTATTATGACTGCTATAAAAGTAAGTAAAGGCAGATACTCCTATGAAGAGCTTATTACTGATGGTTTAAAAATACTTGATATTATGAGAGATATAGGATGTAAGATAATAATCAAAGGAAAAGAAAATCTAAAAGATTTAAAATCTCCCTGTGTTTTTATAGCAAATCATATGAGTACTCTTGAAACACTTGTGCTTCCTGCAGTTATAGGGAATGAATTTAAAGTAACCTTTGTTGTAAAAAAATCTCTTCTTAAGTATCCCTTCTTTGGAAAAATCTTAGCAACTTTAAAACCAATTCCTGTGACAAGAAAAAATCCTAAGGAAGACTATAAAATAGTAATTGAAGAGGGCTTAAAAAGGCTAAAAGACGGCATATCAGTAATTGTCTTCCCTCAAGCAACAAGAGAAATTTTTTTTGATCCTTCAAGATTTAATACCTTAGGAGTAAAACTGGCAAGAAAAGCTGGTGTTTATGCTGTGCCAATAGCTTTAAGAACAGATGCATGGGAAGTAGGAAAGATAATCAAAGACTTTGGCAAGATTGACCCTAAAAAACCTATATGTTTTTTTATAGGAAAACCGATATATATTGAAGACAGAGGAGTTAAAGAACATCTTCAAATTATTGAGTTTATAAAAGATTCATTAAGAAAATGTTATAATTAACTATGTTTTACGCAGACCTTCACATTCATTCAAAATTCTCCCGGGCAACAAGTAAAGATATGAGCCTTGAGACAATTGATCAATGGGCACAGATTAAAGGCATTAAAGTAGTTGGAACAGGAGATTTTACCCATCCTGAATGGCTTAAAGAGATTGAAAAAAAGCTTGATGAAGAGGGAAATGGGCTTCTTACACTAAAAAAACAGTTTAGACTTGAAGTTCCAGAGTCATGTAGAGATAAAATATACTTTATTCTTTCTTCTGAGATAAGCTGTATATATCAAAAAAATGGAAAGTTAAGGAAGATACATCTTGTAGTTTTATCGCCCAGTATAAAAGATGTTTTAAAAATAAACCATGCTTTATCCCAAATAGGTAGTCTTAATGCTGATGGAAGACCAGTTATTGGATTAGATGCAAAGATATTAATCAAAATCATCTTAGATATCTCTCCTGAATCCATGATTATTCCTGCCCATGCATGGACTCCTCATTTTTCAGTTTTTGGTTCTCAATCAGGCTTTGACAGTCTTGAAGAATGTTTTGAAGAACTTACACCTTATATATATGCAATAGAGACAGGACTTAGCTCAGACCCTCCAATGAATTGGCGTTTAAGTGAGCTTGATAGGGTTCTTCTCCTTTCAAACTCCGATGCCCATTCTCCAATAAAAATAGCAAGAGAGGCAAATATATTTGATACAGAACTAAGTTACAAATCCATTACAGAGGCTATTAAGACAAAAAAGGGATTTCTTGGCACAGTGGAGTTTTTTCCTGAAGAAGGTAAATATCACTACGATGGACATAGAGTATGTGGAGTAAGACTTTCACCAAAGGAAACAATTAAAAGGAACTACCTCTGCCCTGTATGTGGTAAAAAAGTTACAGTAGGTGTTATGCATAGAGTAGAGCTTTTATCAGACCGAAAAGAAGGCTTTAAACCTCCTCAGGCACTTCCGTACAAATCAATAATTCCTTTACCAGAACTTGTCGCAGAGATAAATAACTCTTCAGTGCAAAGCAGAAAAGTATTTGATATTTATATGAAAGCCATATCTAAACTTGGCAGTGAATATGAAATTCTACTTAATAAAAAAATATCCGAAATTGAAAAATTTGACCTAAAACTTTCTGAAGCAATAGAAAAAATGAGATTGGGCAAAGTAATAGTAGAGCCAGGATATGATGGACAATATGGTAAAATAAAGGTATTTGGTGAACCTGAAGACTTTAACATCAAAGGACAAATAACTCTTTTTGTATGAATCTGAATAAAAATCAGAAAATCGCTGCTGAAACCTTAGATAAATACCTGTGCGTTTTAGCAGGACCTGGAACAGGTAAAACCTTTACAATTACAGCAAAGATTATTCATCTTTTAAATATTGGTATAGCTCCAGAAGAAATAGCTGCCCTCACATTCACTCAAAAAGCTGCAATTGAGATGAAAAATAGAGTTATAAATAGTTTAAATAAAAAGGAAAACTTACCTTTTATAGGCACCTTTCATCTTTTGTCCCTAAGACTCCTTAGAGAGTTTCTTAATGAAAAAGAAAAATACTTTAAAATCTGCACAAGAACAATGCAAAAGGAGATCATTTCTAATATAACCGATAAAAATCCTGAAAAAATTATTGAAAAAATAACAAAATTTAAAAATATGGGAGGAGAACTTGATGAAAAAACTTTTGAAATTTATAAAAAATATGAAGAAGAAAAAAGAAAACTTAATCTCCTTGATTTTGACGATTTATTACTTAAAACCTTAGATTTAATCAATAACAAAACGATTCCTCCTCTTTTTTCTCATGTAATTGTAGATGAGTTTCAAGATATTAACAAAATTCAGTATGAAATTATTAAAGGAATTCTCAAAGAGGATGGCTCTTTATCAGTTTTTGGAGATCCTGACCAAGCCATATACTCATTCAGAGGGTCAGAAATTGATATCTTTTTAAACCTACCAAAGGACTTCAAAAACTTAGTTTTATTAAATCTATCATTAAACTATCGATCACAGGCAAATATTATCCATGCTTCAAATAAATTTATAACAGCTAATACTAAAAGATTTTCAAAAAAGATTGAACCTTTAAAAGAAAAAGGACAAAAAATAACATTAATTGAAGTCAACGATGAATACGAAGAGGCAAAAACTATAATTAAAGAAATAAAATCACGGCTTGGCATAATAGACTTCTCAGAAACATATATAAACAAAGAAGAAAATTCTTACACATTTTCAAACTTTGCTGTACTTACAAGAACAAACAATCAACTTACAACTATTAAAGAATTTTTAACCAATGCTGGAATTCCTGTAAAAACTATAAGAAAAGATAATGAAACATGGATTACCTCAATTATAAGGAAAATCAATGAATTAATATCAAAAGAGGAAATCTCAAAGAAATTATTGCAAGATATAAGTTTGTACGAATTTCTTGATTCCTCAGGAATATTTAAAGAAATTAATGATTTAGAAGTTATGATTTTGAAAAATATTGCAAAATCATACAACAAGGGAGGGCTTTTAGAACAAATTCAAGCATTTATAGATGAACTTTTAGGACTTACACCTTTTGATCTCTTTCCGGAAAATTTAAATGCAGTAAGTCTTCTTACCTTTCATAGCTCTAAAGGACTTGAATTTCCTGTAGTCTTTATCGCAGGCTTTGAAGAAGGTCTTATTCCATACACTTTCAGTTCAGATTATGATTTAGAGGAAGAAAGAAGACTTTTTTATGTAGGAATGACACGTGCAATGGATGAGTTAATAATAATCCATGCAAAAAATAGATTTATCAATGGTAGAAGAATATCCCTTCCCATATCTTCCTTTATAAAAGAAATTCCTTCAGAGTTTATAGAGATAAGAAAAATTAGGCAAAAGAAAGACAAAGTTAAGCAAAGACAACTTTTCTAAAATCCTTTTAGATTAGACAATGACTGAAAAAAAGAGTTCAACATCTGCTGTCTTAGATAAAGCATCTTACTAAACATGTTTGAAAACTCTCTAAAGGCACGTGCAGGAGATGTCTCCATCTCTTTAAGAAGATCCTTACAGAAATACCAATTACATCTAAGGGGTCTAAGATATCTCGGTATCTTACATCCTTTCTCAGTAAGAAGATAACATGGTTGTTTGTCTTCAAGATTTCTATCTGGAATAGGAAACTGCTCTCTCAAAGCTAAAATGTAAATAAGATCATCGTATTCATATCTGCTGTTTTTATTAAGACAACATATATCTATACATTTTGAACATATCTTTTTTGCATAGATATCAATAAAAGGATCAATTTTTACAATAATCTCTTTAATTTCTCTTGACAAAGACATGGATTCTTCAAAGTTTTCGGGAAAGTTTTTAAAAAGAGAGTCAACCTTATCTATAAGGTTTTTAAGTTCTCCAACATTATTCCAAAGAAGTATTTCGCCTTTGTTTATAAGAGAAAATCTTTCCATTTAATTTATTATAAAACAAACTTTAAAGTTTAAGATGTTTTAAAGCAACTTTTACATAAGATTTTTTAATTTTGTAGGAGTTTTTAATATATCCCACCATAAGAGCTCTTGAACATATCAGATTTATAACTCTGGGAATGCCTTTTGATGCTTTATATATAGTTTTGACTGCTCCTCTTTTAAAGTATATTGGCGTTTCTGCAACTCTCTGAAGTCTGAATCTTATATAGTCCTCAACCTCTTCCTTAGACAGTGGAGAAAGCCTCACTTTTAGACTTATTCTCTGATTTATTTGTGAGTATTTAGGTTTTGCAAGAAGCTCCTCAAAGTATGGTTGAGCAAAAAGAATAATCTGAAGAAGTTTTTCCTTTTCAGTTTCAATATTTGAAAGATGTTTTATCTCTGTTAAAGTTTCCTCAGGCATATCCTGTGCTTCATCAATTATTAGGATATTTTTATAACCTGCAAGTTTTCTACTTTTAAGATACTCAGTAAGAAATTCAATAATTGAGAGTTTATTTTGAAATTTATCTAAATCAATCTCTTTGTTTTCAATACTAAACTTATAAATTATTCCTTTAAGTAGCTCTTCAGGAGTAAGTAAAGAATTATATATTACAATCGGATATATATTGTCTGTCTTAAAGTTCATCAAAACCTTCCTTATTAAAGTAGTCTTTCCTGTTCCAGGACTACCAGTAATAAGCATGAATCCTTCACCTTTCTGAATAAGATATTTAATAGATTCAATGGCTTCAACATGACTTTTTGAAGGATAAAAAAAGTCAGGATCTGGCGTTATACCAAATGGATCCTCTTTTAGTTTATAAAAATCAAAATAATCCATTTTTATCTTCCAACCATAGATATTAAATCATAAATAGGACCTAAAAGACTAATAAAGATTATTGCAAAGAAAAGCCCGATAAATAGAATTATTGCGGGTTCAATAACTTTACCCAGTCTTACAGAGTACTCCTGAAGCTTTGATGTATAATAATTATTTAAGAATCCTAATTGTTCATCAAGATTTCCTGAAGTCTCACCCACATCTATAAGCCTTATAACCATTGGAGGAAAAACTTTTTGTTCTCTAAGAGACTGGGAAATTCTCTCTCCTGTGACGATTTTTTCCTTAGCATTAATTATTGCTTTTTTCATTATTTCATTATTAACTACTTCTGCTGTCATATCCATAGCTGTATCGATTGGCACTCCTGAAACTGTTAATATCCTCATCTGTTCTGAAAAAAGAGCAATTGCTCTATTGTAAAATATCTGTTTTATTACTGGCAATTTAAAAGAAAGAAAATCTCTTATCCATCTTAGCTTTTCACTTTTCTTAATTAAAGGTATACAAAAGAAAAAAACAATAAGGATAAGTGGCAGAAGATAAAAAGTTTTTTTAAATAGATCTCCTATTTGAACTAAAAGTTGAGTGACAAAAGGAATTGTTATCCCCAAGCCTTTCATTGCATTTACAATCTGTGGAAGAACATAAACAATCCAGAACAATACAGCACCAAAAGAAACTGAAGCAGCAAAAATTGGATAAATAAGAGCTCTTTTTATAGCTGTTTTTAAATCTTCAATTCTTTGAAAATAGTTACTAATCTCATCAAGACTCCTATCAAGACGACCTGTTTCTTCACCTATCTTTATAAGAAATTGAACTATTGGAGGAAAAACTTCTTTATACACTGAGATAGCTTCACTAAAAGGCATTCCCTTTTCAACCATAAATCTAACATCTGAAATGATTCTTTTAAATCTTTCTTTTGTTATATTTTCTGCTATATCTGTAAGGGCTGTTACAAGAGGAATACCTGCTTTAAGCATTATAGAGAGATTTCTTGCAAATTCTATTAAATGAATATTTTTTATTTTGCCATAAAAAAAACTAATAAATGGACTAAATATATCCGGAATTCTTGAAAGAGACAATACATAGATATTCTTCATCTCAAGAAGATTCATAGCATCTAAATAGTTTCCTGCCTTGATGAATCCTTTGAAGACTTTTCCATCTTCACTTAATGCTTTGTATATAAAAATGCTCATCCTACAACCCTTTCAATTTCTTCAAGTGTTGAAACTCCTTCAGCAACTTTTTTTAATCCGTCAATCATCAATGGAATCATTCCATTTTCCTTTGCAGCTTCTGTAAGTGCATTAAATGAAGCTCCTTCATAGATCATATCTCTTATTTTGGAGTCTACTATCATAAGCTCTCCTATTGCTACTCTTCCAAGAAAACCTGTATTTCTACATATTTTACAGCCTGTGCCATAATATACTTTCTCACAATGCAGTCCTGCCAAGGCAAAAATCTCTTTTTCCTTATCATTTAAATCTCTTGAAGTCTTACAAGATGGACATATCTTCCTTATAAGTCTCTGACTAAGCACAGCAAGTAAGGATGAACTAAGAAGAAATTTATCTACTCCGAGGTCAAGAAGTCTTGGAATAGAGGTCACTGCATCAGATGTATGAAGTGTGCTTAAAACAAGATGTCCTGTAATTGATGCTCTTATTGCGATCTTTGCTGTTTCTTCATCACGAATCTCTCCAAGAAGTATTATATCAGGATCATGTCTCATAAAATTTCTTCCAGCAAGTGCAAAGCCATATCCAATTCTTTCATTAACTTCGCTTTGCTTTATAAAGCTTATTCTGTATTCCACAGGATCTTCAATCGTTATAACACTTCTTTGAATTCTGTTTATCTCTCTTATCAATGCATAAAGAGTTGTACTCTTTCCAGAACCTGTAGGTCCTGCAACAAGTATTATTCCATGAGGTTTTCTTATTAATCTTTTAAGATTTATAAGAAGAGTTTCATTAAATCCGAGTTTATTAAGACTATAAAAGTCTTCTGAAGCTCCAAATAAAACTCTTAAAACAACACTTTCTCCTTCTACTGTTGGAATAGTTGAGACTCTTACCTCATACTTTTTCCCTATAAATGTAAAGACAAATGAACCGTCCTGAGGAAGTCTTTGTTCAGCTATATCAAGCCTTGAAAGAATCTTTATCCTTGATACTAATCCTGTATGCATTGTTCGTGGAAGAAAATAACCAGGCTCAAGAATGCCATCTACTCTATAAAATACACTTACAACACCAGCATTTATACTTATATGTATATCTGTTGCACCTCTTCTTATTCCCTCTGCTAAAATAGCATCAACAACACGAGGAAAAAGATCAGGTGGGGTTATACCTGTTGTTGAGGTTATATTTATTGCTTGCTCTATAATCTTTTCAGTGGGATTTTCCAAAAAATAGTAAGACTTCTCTAATGTGTCTATAAAACCTTCTTCATCTGTAAGTAAAGGCTTTGCTCTTTTTCCTGTTACTGCTCTAACTTTATCAATAGCTACAACATTGCTTGGCTCAGTGACTGCTATCTTAATAAATCCGTCTGTTTCCTCAATTGGAAGAAATCTTGCTGATTCTGTAATATTCTTAGGAAAAACCTTAAGAAGTTCAATTTCAATAGGATATTCTCTTATGTTTATATAATCAAGTCCATGTTGAATAGCAAGAACTTCAGCAAGCTCTGAGGATGTGAGAAATCCTAATGATATTAAGCACTTGCCAAGAACCTGCCCTGTTATTCTCTGAACATTTAAAGCTATGTTTAGCTGTTGTTGGGTAAGTAGTTTTTTTTCTAATAAAATATCTCCAAGTCTCATTACTGGATAATCCTTGGCTGTAAAAGGATTACAAGCTCTGTATTTGATTCTTCTTTCTCTTTGCTCTTGAAGATCTCTCCAACTAAAGGTATATCTCCTAATAGAGGTACTTTATTTTCAACAAGGCTTTCATCCTTTTTAATCATTCCACCAATTACTATGATCTCTCCATCTTTTACTTTAACTGTTGTACTTAACTCTCTTAAATCTACTCTTGGCAGTTGAATTATTGTTTGTGCCTCTGGAGCCCCAAAAGTTGCTGAGTACATCTCTATCAAGTTTGAAATAATTGGTGTAATTGTTAAAGATATCTCACCTTTGTCATCAATATATGGGACTATTCCAATAATGAGTCCTGAAAGAAGATTGCTAGTTTCAACTGTGTAGGTTATTATTGGTGAACCTGTTGCTGGGGTTGTAACATTACTCTGAACTTTTGATATAAAAGAGTAGTTTCTACCTACTGTAAAAAGTGATGTTTGTCCATTCATTATGCTGACACGAGGATTTGAGAGAGTTCTCACATCTCCAAACTCTCCAAGAGCTTTAATTAAGGATGAAAACTCTTTTATAGATGTTGTTCTCAATGAAAATTGAATCATCGATTGAGCTTCACCTGGATCAGCTATATTTGTAAACCCGGAAGTAGCACCACCAATCCTCCAGGTATGTGTACCATGAGTCCATTCTCTTAAGAAAGACCAGTCAATTCCATATTTTAATGATTTTGAAAGAGCTACTTCTATAACCTTTGCTTCTATAAGAACCTGTCTTCCCATTACCTTTTTTACATTCTCAAGATACTCTTCAACTTTTTTCATATTCTTTTTTGTTGCGGTAACCATTACTGTTCCTGTCATTCGGTTTATTACATAACTTTCACGAGGTTGAGTAAGGGAAGTTTGTTGTTGTCCTCCTGCTTGCTGTGTAACAATTTGAGGTAAGAGAGTTGTTCCCAATATAGTAGAAAGTGCCCTTTCTATTGAATCCCAAAATCTGTATGCTACTTCATCTGTTTTTTCTGTTTTTGAGACATTCCCCTTAAGAATAGTTGTTCCTTGTGTTGGTGTGGTTGCTGTTGTTGTACCAGTTGTTAACTGACTTGTTACTCCACCAAGAATATCTCCTCCTACATCTATTGAGTAAGTCTGTTGAATTGGAATACTGCTTATATGAAATATCTTTGTATCCGTGCTTTTTACTAAAAGCACATTTCTCTCAATTTTATAAAAGTAATCAGTTGAAGAAAAAACTGCATCAAGAGCATCTTTTAATGTTACATTACTTAGAAAAAGCGTTATAGGAACATTAGGATCAACATCCTTTTCGATGACAAGATTTAATCCTGCATCTTTACAAAGTACAAGTAAAATATCTCTCATAGGAGTCTGTCTTGCATTTACCGAGACTCTCTTTATATTAAGTGGAGTTATATCTTCAGTTTCTATTCTGTAGTCTGGTATGACCTCCTTTTTTGCCACTTCCTCTTTTTTTGGCAAATCAATCTGTGGAATCTTTATCTGTCCTTTCATTTCCATGCTGCTACATCCATGAAGAAGTAAAATAAAAAATATCAATAGTTTTCCAACTTTAACCATTTTATCTTCCCCTTTCTATCTCTAATTAAAACTCTATCTTTAAATATAGCCTTTATATGGTATCCATTAATAGAGTCTCCTTCCCTTACAATTGAGTTTCCTATAACAGCATATTTATTTCTTCCCTCATATATAAAAGAAAGAGTTGGCAAAGAATTCTCCTCTGTTTTTAACACTTCCTTAGGTGGTCTTTGCTTTTCTGCTATTTTTAAATCTCCAAAAGGATTATTAACAGTGCCATAGACAAATAAATCTCTCTTTTTTATTTTAATCTCAGGTAGTGAAGACTCAAGGATAGCTTTTTCATTTTGTGTTATGAATGAAGGTTCTTTAAGTTTTAAAGAGACTAAAAATAATAAAGTCGACACTATGAATATAGCCAACGAAAGTTTAAAATATCCTGTCATCTTATTGATAAAATAACTTTAATTCTGCCTTAATATCAACACCTACTGAGTTTCCTTTTGAGGAAAGCGTGATTGATTTAATAAAGACAAAGGGATATTCTGTCTGTTCAAGAAAACTCAAAATTTCTATAAATCTACTCCATAAAGTTTCAGCCTTCATACTTATATCAAAACTTAATTGTTTCTGTTCTCTTTTTAAATTCGATATCTCTAATGCAATCTCTGGAAATCGTGCTTTTAAAGCATCCACATACTGAGCAGCAAAAATCTCAGAGGTATTTTTCAGGTTTTTTAAGCTGTCATTCTTAGAAAGAATTCTTACATCCTTAGGTATTTCTATACTCTCAATGGTTTTACTAAGCTTAATAGTTTGATTTATTTTAACCTCTACATTGTTTAATAATTTTAAGTCTCTTTCGAGAGAATTCTCTATTTTGTTTAAATAAACTGAAACAGAAAGAAGAATAATAAATATGACATAGAGTATGGCGACTAATAGAACTTTTTTGCCTATCTTATTGTGAAATTTTTTTATATTCATAGACAGTATCTAAACTTAATTCTCCCTTAGAGATATCCCAATTTTCATTAGTAATCTTAAAACCTAATTGAGTAATAGATGTTTTAAAATCTAAATAAGATTTCTGCTTTTCAGCAAGACTCTTGCCTGTGCTTCTACATTTTATTTTTATTTCTGGTTTTTCTTTATTCAATATTTCTATTGAATCTATCTGAATAAGCTCTGTCTTGGCTTGTCCAATACCTTTAAGGGGATATCTTATATCCACTAAAGAGTTTCTTTTGTTTTGTAACTCTATAAAAGGCTTTATCTCTGCTTCAAATTTTTTTATCTTATCCATATTTTCATAAAAAACTCTTTCATTTTGAGATATATAATTTTTTTGAGACATCACCAAACTGTAAAGAGGTTTTAACTTATAAAAAAGCTCGAGATTGTAGCCAAACAATGCTATTATACCCATAATAAAAATGAAACTGGCATATTTTAAACATTTAATAGTTTTTTTGAATCTCTTGTATTGCACTGGCAGAAGAATTTTATCTTTTAGATCTTCTTCAAACAAAATCATGCTAATTGGTATTGTATACTTCTCATTGTTTGACAATATAGAAAGAACTCTATAGGGAAGATTTAGTTTTGAAACTTCTCTTTGTGTTATTCCTATAAGAACAATCTCATGTGGAGTTATTCTGAGATTCTGAATTGAGTAATTGATTGTCATATTTATATTAATTATATCTTCGTCAACTAATTCTTCAGTCCCTTCAAAATCTCTCATGAGAATCATTTCAGATTTTTCCAAAATAAATAGAAATCTTGAATTTTCCGAAAAAAAACAAACTATTTTATTTTTATCTGTAAGCTCTGAAATAGAGTTTACCAAGGATACCAATGGAGCATGAATTGGATAAAGGGCTTTTATATTAATATCTTTTTCAATAAATTCCTCAATAAACTGATAAGAAGACTCCGGAACCACATAGCAACGAATAGATGTTGCTGAAGGAGTTATATATATGTCATAAATAAAAGAAAAATTCTCAATAAAAGGGTATCGTTTTCTTATCTCACTAAATATAAGCTTGTCAAAAATTTTTTGTTTTTTAGACACCTTAAAAGGAAGAGAAAATTTAAATGTATATAGTTCTGGAAACCAAACAGATAGATAAACTTCTTTTATTTTGTTTTCTCTAATAAAATCAAAAAGATCATCCCTCTCAAATTCAAAAAATTGAGCATCTTCAATGCCTTTCTTGGTTAGCGCAGCTTTTACATATTTACCTTCTATACTTATATAAGCTTTTTTCAATCTTTAACTCCCTTAAAAATTCTATTTTCAAATTATACCATAATTTTTAAATTTTGCTTTTTAATAAAAAGGCTCGCAAAAAATTTTTGAATTTTGATATATTAAAAATTAAACTAATAAACCATTTGGAGGGTAAAATTGAGTTCAGAAAAGAATGATTTTAGATTTAACTCTATAGAAGAAGTATTAGAAGATGTTGCGCAAGGCAAGATGGTTATAATTGTTGATGATGAGGACAGAGAAAATGAAGGTGATCTCTTTATTGCAGCTGAAAAAGTAACGCCTGAAGCAATAAACTTTATGGCAAAATATGCCAGAGGATTGATTTGCTTAGCCCTAACTCCTGAAAGAGTAGATGAACTTAAACTTCCAATGATGGTTGAAGTAAATGAGACACCTCATCAGACAGCATTTACAGTTTCAATTGAAGCAAGAAGAGGAGTTACAACAGGTATCTCTGCTTATGACAGAGCATTGACAATCCTTACTGCGATCGATCCTAAAACAAAACCGGAAGATCTTGTAAAACCTGGACATGTATTTCCTCTAAGAGCTCAGAAAGGAGGAGTGCTTAAAAGAGCAGGACATACTGAAGCGGCAGTTGATCTTGCACGTCTTGCAGGACTTTATCCTGCTGGAGTTATATGCGAAATAATGAATGATGATGGAACTATGGCAAGAGTACCTCAACTTATGGAGTTTGCTAAGAAACATGGATTCAAAATTACAACTATAAAAGACTTAATAAGATACCGAATGAGGAATGAAACTCTTGTAAAGAGAGTTGCAACAGTTCAGCTTCCCACAGATTATGGAGAGTTTAAAGCTATCGCTTATACAACACTTATTGATGATAAAGTACATCTTGCTTTGGTAAAGGGTGATATTAGACCAAATGATGAAGTTCTCGTAAGAGTTCACTCAGAGTGCTTAACAGGTGATGTGTTTCTTTCTAAAAGATGTGATTGTGGTTCTCAACTTCATAGAGCATTAGAAATGATTAATGAAGCAGGTAAAGGAGTACTTCTTTATATGAGACAAGAAGGCAGAGGAATTGGACTTTTAAACAAACTTAAAGCATATGAGTTACAGGAAAAGGGATATGATACAGTAGAAGCTAATATAAAACTTGGATTTAAACCTGACTTAAGAGACTATGGAGTAGGTGCTCAGATACTTGTAGATCTTGGTGTAAGAAAGATGAGGCTTATGACAAATAATCCACGAAAAATTGTAGGATTAGAAGGATATGGACTTAAAGTTGTTGAAAGAGTTCCTATTGAAGTTAAACCAAATGAAAACAATAGATGCTACTTAAAGACAAAAAAAGAAAAACTTGGACATCTTTTAACAAAGATATAGCGCGCCTGAGAGGATTTGAACCTCCGACCTTGGGGTCCGGAGCCCCACGCTCTGTCCCCTGAGCTACAGGCGCATTTAATTTTGATTATAGCAAAATTTTAAATTAATGATAAAAAAGGAGAAATATATATGAAAGAGTTTGACATTCCCTTAGGATTAACTTTTGATGATGTTTTGCTTATACCAGCAAAATCAGATGTTGTCCCTTCTGAAGTAGATGTAAGCACTTATTTTACTCCAAATATTAAGCTAAATATTCCTCTTGTAAGTGCAGCAATGGATACTGTTACAGATGCCAATCTTGCGATAGCAATCGCAAGAGAAGGTGGTATTGGTATAATTCATAGAAATATGCCACCTGAAAAACAAGCCTTAGAAGTAGACAAGGTAAAAAAATCAGAAAGCGGAATGATTGTTGATCCTATTACTATCTCTCCAGATGCTCCTATTTCAGAAGCATTGGCTCTAATGGAAAGATATCGAATCTCTGGTGTTCCTGTTACTGTCAATGGTAAGCTTGTAGGAATAATAACAAATAGAGATCTTAAATTTGAAAGAGACTTCACACGAAAAGTTGAAGAAGTAATGACAAAAGAAAGACTCATAACTGCTCCTGTAGGAACAACTCTTGAAGAGGCACAAGAGATTCTACATAGATATAAAATTGAAAAACTGCCAATTGTGGATAAAGATTTTAATCTTAAAGGATTGATAACAATAAAAGACATTGAAAAAAGAAAAAAGTATCCTAATGCATGTAAAGACCATCTTGGAAGACTAAGAGTTGCAGCTGCTGTTGGAGTTGGAGAAGCTGCCATATACAGGGCTGAACTACTTATAAAGGCAGGAGTAGATGCGATAGTAATTGATACAGCACATGGACACAGCAAAAGTGTAATTGAAACTTTAAAAGAACTTAAAAGGAGATTTGATGTAGATGTTGTTGCAGGAAATATAGCAACAGCAGAAGCTGCAGAAGATTTAATTCAGGCAGGAGCAGATGCAGTTAAAGTAGGCATTGGACCAGGTTCTATCTGTACAACAAGAATTGTAGCTGGCGCAGGAGTTCCTCAACTTACAGCCATAATGAACTGCTACTCTGTAACTTCAAAATATAAAATTCCTTTAATTGCAGATGGAGGAATAAAATATTCTGGAGATATTACAAAAGCTCTTGCAGCTGGAGCTCATTGTGTTATGATTGGAAGCCTATTTGCAGGCACTGATGAAGCACCTGGAGAAATAATTCTATATCAAGGAAGAAGCTATAAAACTTATAGAGGAATGGGTTCTCTTGGTGCTATGCAAGATGGTGCACGGGATAGATACAGACAAGAGATGCTCTCTCCAGATAAACTTGTTCCAGAAGGAGTTGAAGGAAGAGTTCCCTATAGAGGACCTCTTGCTAAAAGTATTCATCAGTTAATAGGTGGATTAAAGTCAGGAATGGGTTATTGTGGATGTAGAAATCTTGAAGAATTAAGAACTAAAGCTAAATTTATAAAAATAACTAATGCAGGATTAAGAGAAAGCCATGTCCATGATGTAACAATAACAAAAGAGGCTCCTAACTACTGGATTGAGGATTAAAATGGATGAGATAGTTGTAGTAGATTTTGGTTCTCAGTATACTCAGCTTATAGCAAGAAGAATTAGAGAGCTTAAGGTTTATTCAGAGATAATCCCTTGTAATGCACCTTTCTCAGAAATAAAAAAAAGAAATCCCTCAGGAGTTATTCTCTCAGGTGGACCTGCCAGTGTTTATGAAGAAGGAGCACCAACCATTGATAAAGAAATATTTAATTTAGGAATACCAATTCTTGGAATATGTTATGGAATGCAACTTATCGCTTATTTACTTGGTGGCAAAGTATCACCTGCTCAAAAAAGAGAATATGGCAAGGCAGTGTTGCATATTGATGATTCTTCTGATATCTTCGCTGATATTCCAGATGAAACAGTAGTATGGATGAGTCATGCTGATAAAATTACAGAAATGCCTGATGGTTTTATAAAACTTGCTCATACAGAAAATTCTTCTTATGCTGCTATGGCAGATAGAAAAAGAAAAATATATGCCTTACAGTTTCATCCAGAAGTTGTCCATACAGAAAAAGGGAAAAAAATATTAGAAAACTTTGTCTTCAAAATATGTGGATGCAATCCCACATGGAATATGCATTCCTTTATAGAAAAAGAAATAGAAGAAGTAAGAAAAAAAGTCGGCAAATATAAAGTAGTTTGTGCTATAAGTGGAGGAGTTGACTCTACTGTTACAGCAGTATTGGTTCATAAAGCTATAGGAGATTCTCTTATTTGCATATTCGTTGACAACGGACTTTTAAGATATGGTGAAAGAGAAAAAGTAGAAGAGATGCTTCGTAATAACTTTCATATAAATCTTAAAGTGGTAGATGCTTCTGAAAGATTTCTTAGAAAACTTAAAGGAGTGAAAGATCCAGAAAAAAAGAGAAAAATAATTGGTGCAGAGTTTATAAAAGTCTTTGAAGAGGAAGCTAAAAAAATTAAAGGAGTAAAATTCCTTGCCCAAGGAACACTCTATCCAGATGTTATAGAAAGTGTTTCATTTAAAGGACCTTCAGCTACTATAAAAAGTCATCATAATGTAGGTGGACTTTTAAAAAGAATGAAACTCAAACTTATTGAACCTCTAAGGGAACTTTTCAAAGACGAAGTAAGACAACTTGGTAGAGAACTTGGCATTCCTGATGAGATTATCTATCGTCATCCCTTTCCTGGACCAGGACTGGCTATAAGATGTATAGGAGAAGTTACTCGTGAAAGACTTGAGATACTAAGACAGGCTGACAAAATTGTTCTTGAAGAAATAAAAAATGCAGGATGGTATAAAAAGGTATGGCAGTCTTTTGCTGTACTTCTTCCTATTAAAACCGTTGGTGTAATGGGAGATGAAAGAACCTATGAAAATGTAATAGCTATAAGAGCGGTGCATAGTATAGACGGGATGACAGCTGATTGGGTAAGACTTCCCTATGAAATACTCGAAAGACTCTCTAATCGGATAATCAATGAAGTAAAGGGAGTAAATAGAGTTGTTTATGATATAACTTCAAAACCACCTGGAACCATTGAGTGGGAGTAAAAAATTTTAGAAGGGAAATCTTTAATGGGTTTTGAACTAAAAAAATATTTAGCTGAAAAAAAACAAGAAATAGAAAAATTCATACTCTCTTACTTTAATCCATCTATAATACCTCCAATTCTGCATGAATCTGTTTTGTATTCTCTTACTGCAGGAGGCAAAAGACTTCGTCCAATTCTATGTATAGCTTCCTATGAAGCCTGCAACGGTAAGAAAAACATTGTTCCTTATGCTACTGCAATAGAGTTTATTCATACTTACTCTCTTATTCACGATGACTTACCTGCAATGGATAATGATGACCTAAGAAGAGGCAAACCTACAAACCATAAGGTTTTTGGTGAAGGCATAGCAATACTTGCCGGAGATGGACTATTAACAGAAGCATTTACAATACTTTCAAATCCAGAGTATGCTGATATAAATCCTGCGATACTTTTAAAAGTTATCAATGAAATCTCAAAGGCAGCAGGATTAAGAGGAATGGTAGCAGGGCAAGCATATGATTTAATATCAGAAGGTAAAGAGCCTGATGAAAATATTGTTAAGTTTATTCATAGTTATAAAACTGCAGCTATGATTAAGGCTTCAGTTAAATCTGGAGCTATACTGGCTGAAGCATCTGAAGAGAAAATATATCGTCTTGAAGTATATGGCCAATCAATAGGTCTTGCATTTCAGATTATAGATGACATACTTGATATAGAAGGAACCACAGAAGAGATGGGAAAGCCAAAAGGCTCTGACATTGAAAGAGGAAAGATGACATATCCAAAAGTATTTGGAATAGAAAAATCAAAAGAAGAAGCAAGATTATTAATTGAAAAAGCTTTACAAGAAATAGAAATATTCGGGGATAAAGCAGAACCTCTTAGAGAAATTGCAAAGTTTATCATAAAAAGAACAAATTAAATGATTAAAAAAATCTTAAAAAAAATTCTTAAAAAAATCCTAAAAGAAACTCTAAAAAAGCTGATTAAAAAGATATTAAAAAAGCTTGACTAAAAATTAATGAAAGTAAGACTTGACCAACTACTTGTTCAAAAGGGTCTGTCATCAAGTAGAGAAAAAGCCCGTGCTCTTATAATTGAAGGAAAAGTTATTGTAAATGGCAAAAAAATTGAAAAACCAGGCACAATGGTAGAAGAAACTTCAGAGATAACCCTTTGCGGTGAAAGTATTCCATATGTAAGTAGAGGCGGATTAAAACTTGAGTATGCGTTAAAAGAATTCTCTATTGATGTAAAGGACAAAATTGCTATGGATGTGGGTGCAAGTACAGGAGGCTTTACTGACTGTCTTCTTCAACATGGTGCCAAACGTGTATATGCTATAGATGTTGGCTATGGTCAGCTTGCGTGGAAACTAAGAGTTGATCCAAGAGTCATTGTAATTGAAAGAACAAACATAAGATATATGGAAAGAAGTAAAATTCCAGAAAGTATTGATATTGCCACAGTAGATGTATCTTTTATATCTTTAAAACTTGTTATACCAAAGGTCTTAGAGTTTTTGAAACCTTATGGAGAAATAATAGCACTTATTAAACCTCAATTTGAAGTTGGTCGCGGTGAAGTTGACAAAGGAGGCATAGTAAAAGATCCGAAAAAAAGAATTAAAGTTGTAGAAGAAATGAAGAGTTTTTTCGAATCTTTAAAATGTAAAATAATAGGAGTAATAGAGTCTCCGATTAGGGGCCAAAAGGGAAATATCGAATATTTGCTATATGCTCGGCTAATCAGTAATAGCACCGAATATCACGCCTGAAAGGGTTGCCATTATTATTACCAAACTTATGTAGACAAATGTTTTCTTAAAGCCTATAGTTCTCATAATAACCATAATACTTGGTAGACTCAATGCAGGACCTGCAAGTAAAAGTGCAAGAGCAGGTCCTTTACCCATTCCTGCACCAATAAGCCCTTGAATTATTGGAATCTCAGTGCAAGTTGCAAAATACATAAATGCACCAATAACACTGGCAGTAAAATTTGCCCTTAATGAGTTTCCACCTACAAGTTTTTGAACCCACTCAGATGGTATTATTCCCTCATAACCAACTCTTCCAAAAAAGAAACCAGAAACTAAAATACCAATTAAAAGCAATGGAAGTATGGAATAGGTATGAAACCATGTCTGAGAGATCCATTGATTAAGTTCATCTTTGTTAAACCATTTAACACTTAAAACTAAAACAATCATAGAAAATACTGTAGCAATAATCCATTTTAAATTATAAATAAATTCTAAAAAGAAGGCAGAATCATGGGCTGGTTTTTCAAAGTTTGCAAAAATGAGAAAACCTAACATAGAGAAAATATGAAGTATTACTTGATAAAGAGGTTTAGACTGAACTGCAAAAATTTCAAAATCCTCATTAGAATGTCGTTTTCTTTCATCTTTTATGAATATAAAATGCATTAAAAGTCCAATTATAATGCTAAACAACATAGCACCTATTACTCTTGCCAATCCTATTTCTAATCCGAGAATTCTTGCAGTTAAAATTATAGCAAGCACATTAATTGCAGGACCGGAGTACAAAAAGGCAATAGCTGGACCAAGTCCGGCACCTCTTTGATATATACTCATGAAAAGAGGCAATATAGTACAAGAACAAACTGTAAGAATTGCACCCGAGATAGATGCAATACTGTATGAAAGAAACTTATTTGCTTTTGCACCAAAATACTTTATCACTGATGCCTTGTTTACAAAAACTGATATTGCACCAGCTATAAAGAATGCAGGAATTAGGCTAAATAAAACATGCTCTCTTGCATAAGAATGAGCTAATGCCAATGCTTCAAAAATTGCATTTGTAAATCTTTGACTCTCAAGAGGCAAAAAGTAAAATATTAAGAAAATAAAAACTATTAGTCCTAATTTATATCTTTCCTTCATTTATCTTATCCTCTACTTTAACTCTGATAATATCTAATGGTTTGACTTTTTTGAAATTCTTAAGTCTTTCAAGTTCCTCCTTTATGTCTTTATCAGAAATTTTTTCAACAACAGAAATAATAAGAAATCTATTAAACAACTCAGAATCATTCAATTCATAAATAATCCATTTTCCCTTCCTTTTCATCTTTAACAATCCTGCTTCTTTTAACACCCCAAGATGGAAAGAAACCTTTGGCTGAATCATATTCAAAGCTGAAACAATCTCACACACACAAAGTTCACCTTTACTTAGTAGTTTAATAATCTTTAATCTTGTTTCATCTGAAAGGGCATGAAAGATCTTTACTAAATTTTTCATGAAAAAGTATAAAAAATTTTTTATATATGCTGTCAATATCTTAAGGAACTTCCTTTATGTTCATCAGTCTATTGTAGAATTTATTTTTGTGTTTTCAAACTGGATAAGTCTTATCATGTGAAAATAAATAAGTCTTTTAGTATCTCTATCCTTGTCAACCATTAGTTCAAATTCTTGAAAATGTAATCCTTCGTTTCTTTTAGTTTTAAAATGAAAGGTTTTGTCTTTATATCATCAAAGTAAGGAAGCTTTGCATAGGTGAAAGTTGGACTACATTATTAATCATAGTTATTAAGCCAGCAAAGTTCTTTAGTTTAATCTATTATCGAGAATGCTTAGATGAGTTTTCTGAACTCACATACCTTGTAAGAGGTATTCTCCTTAAGTCTTCAGCAAACTCTCTTTTTTAGACTCATGTAAAGCTCCTTCAATCAGCTGAGGGTTGACATTTGAAAAATTTTTATGTATTATAACTTAAATCAAAAAATGAGAAAGGAGGCTTAAAGTGGAAGCACCAACTATTTTAGGAATGTTAATACCTTCAATTCCTCCATATGTCAGTTATTCTTGGTTAGCAATTGTAATAATAGTTACTGTTTCTTTAATAGTCAAAAATAATCTCAAAATGATTCCTACAGGACTTCAAAATGTAATGGAAGTATTGATAGAGTTTCTTCAAGGACAAGCACGAACGAGCATAGGGCATCACTGGGGAGACAAATTTCTACCTCTTTTAGGTACTATCTTTATTTATATCTTAGTTGGCAATCTCCTTGGTCTTATTCCAGGTTTTGACTCTCCTACCTCTAATGTTAATGTTACCTTTTCAATGGCTATTCCAGTATTCTTTATTTATCAGTATATGGGATTTAAAGTACATGGAATTCGTTACTTGGAGTTTTTCTTTGGTCCCATAAGAAGCATTTATGCCATTCCATTTATGCTTTTTATGTTTGTTGTTGAATGGATTACCCATTTAGCAAGACCTCTTACCTTAGGTGTCCGACTTTTTGGTAATATGTTTGGAAAACATCTCCTACTTATGGTTCTTGGAATACTTGCACCATTAATAGTTCCTGTTATTTTTCTATGCTTAGGAACTCTGGTTAGTGTACTTCAGGCATATGTCTTTATGTTATTGACTGCTGTTTATATAGCAGGTGCAGTAGAGGAATCTCACTAAAATAATAAAAAGAAAGGAGGGAAAAGAGAATGAGGAAGCTTTGTCTAGTCTTGATGGTAGCTGCTGTTGTCATATTCACTGCTTCAGCAGTATTTGCAGCTGAATCCGATCCTGCAAAGCTTAACTACTATGGATATGCTACAGCTGGTGCTTTGATTGGCCTTGGTGCAGCAGCTGGTGGCGGTGGAGCTGGAATGGGACAAGGTCTTAGAGGTATTCTTGAAGGTTCTGCGAGAAATCCTGGAGTTACAGGAAAACTTATGACACTCTTTATCGTAGGTCTTGCATTAATTGAGTCTCTGGTTATTTATGTTCTTGTATTTGTTCTTATTACTTTCTATGCAAATCCTTTTGTGAAGTAATTTTTTTCTTTTTTTACAAAAAAGGGGGCAAAACTGCCCCCTTTTTATTTTTTATATAGATTTTCTTAATTTTTTCTTTTTCTTTCTTTTCCTTATTTTTTCAATCTCTATCTGTTTTTTAGTAGGAATACCCATATATTCCTTTATTTTTTCTACAAGCATTCGGCGAGCAAAAAAGCGATTTAATCCCTGAGACCTTTCTTTTGTGCATTTTACTTCTATACCTGAGGGAATATGTTTTAAATAAACTCCTGTTGAAGTTTTATTAAGTTTTTGCCCTCCATGTCCTGAGCATCTAATAAACTTTTCCTCAATATCTGTTTCTTTTATGTTTAGTCTTTGCATCTCCTGTAAAAGTTCCTTTTCTTTCTTTTCACTTACAGGAAACTTCCCCATATTAATAAAAAATTTTCAAAATTTTATTAATCTCTAAAAGAGTTTCAACTACTACATCTGCATCGGTCTTCTGTAAATCTTCAACAGTATAAGGTCCTGTAGCAACAGCTATTACCTTTGCTCCATATGGCTTAGCACAAGCTACATCTCTTGGAGTATCTCCAATAACAATGCATTGATGAAAATCTATATGAGATTTAAATTTTTTTATAAATTTCTCCACAGCTATAGGCAAAAGTTTATTTCTATCCTCATGATCACTTCCAAAAGCACCTAAAGAAAAGAAAAAATTAAGTCCGAAGGGTTCAAGTTTAATTATTGCTCCCTTTTCAATATTCCCTGTAAGAAGTCCTAAGGGATACTTTAATTCATAGTAAAGAAACTCTATAAACTCCCTTACACCTGGCTTCAGATGTTTTGAGTTATTATTTATCTCAACTTTAAGGTTTTCAATATATCTCTCAATAATTTCATTGACAAGAGACATTGAAGGATTAATTCCTGCCAGAGTAAGTCCTTCTTTTATTATTTGAATATCAGTTTTTCCAGCCATTTCAAAATTTTTAAAAATTTCTTTAATTCCTAATATTTCCTCAAAGGCTTTGTTAAGAGAACGCTTTCCTGCACCACCTGCACTAATTAAGGTTCCATCAATATCAAATAAGATTAGTTTCATACTCCTCTTTTCCTTGGTATAAGCCTTTCTTTAAGAAACTTTGCTGTATCTGATGTAAATTTAATCTCTTTATTCCATTTCGTTATACAAGGTTCTTTCTCAATTGCCTCTTTAAGTAATACAAGAAATACTGAACGAGGTATCTCATAAGCTCCAAGACTTAAAAGATGTTCATTTGTAACCTGACAGTCAATAAAGTGAAAATTGTTCAAGATCATATATTCAACAAGACATGACATAGCAACCTTTGATGCATCCTTCATAAGTGTAAACATAGACTCTCCAAAAAAAGCTTTCCCTATAGAGATTCCATAGAGACCTCCCACCAGTTTACCATTAAACCATACTTCCACTGAGTGAGCAAATCCAAGTTCATGAAGTAAAGTATAAGCCTCTATCATCTCCGGAGTAATCCATGTTCCTGTAGAGTCTTTTCTTGGAGCAGTAGCACATCCCTTAATAACAGCAGAAAAATCTTTATCAAAGGTTACTTTGTAAATATCCTTTTTTAAGGTCTGATAAAGGCTTCTTGACATTTTAAAGAGTCTTGGAAATATTAAGGGTCTTTTAGATGGACACCACCATAGTATTGGCTTGTGATTATACCATGGAAATATTCCTGATTTATATGCAAGAATAAGTCTTTGAGGACTTAGGTCTCCTCCAATGGCAAGTAACCCATTTGGATCTGCATGCTCTGGATTTGGAAAGATTAATTCATCATGAAGTAAGTATACTGTCATTTACTATCTTAAAGAAAGGACGATCTTCCTTTATATCAACAATAACTTTACCACCATTTTTAAGCTTTCCAAATAAAATCTCTTCAACTAAAGGTGCTTTTATCTCTTTTTGTATAACTCTTTGAAGAGGTCTTGCACCAAATTTTATATCAAATCCCTTCTTAGCAAGCCACTTTCTTGTATCCTCAGTTATTTCAACATAAATATTCTTTGATGAAAGTTGTTCATTTAGTTCTTTTATAAACTTATCAACTACCTTTAAAACAATCTCCTCAGGCAAAGGTTTAAATATAATTATTGAGTCTAATCTGTTCCGAAACTCTGGGCTAAAAATTCTTTCAATGGCTTCTTCACCTTTTTTAAGTTGATCAGAGGTTCTGTCACCAAAACCAATTACAGGTTTTTCAATATCTCTTGCTCCTACATTTGATGTCATTATAAGAATAACATTTCTCATATCTGCCTTTCTTCCTGTATTGTCTGTCAAAGTTCCATAATCCATAACCTGAAGCAATACATTGAATATATCTTCATGAGCTTTCTCTATCTCATCAAGTAAAAGCACACAGTGAGGATTTTTTCTTATTTGTTCTGTAAGAAGTCCACCTTGTTCAAATCCAATATATCCTGGCGGTGCACCAATAAGCTTTGCAACTGAATGTTTTTCCATATACTCACTCATATCAAATCTTATAAAGGCAATACCAAGAGCCTTCGAAAGTTGACGTGCTAGCTCTGTTTTTCCAACGCCTGTAGGACCTGTAAATAGAAAACAACCTATGGGTTTTTGAGGCTCTCTAAGTCCTGCTTTGGCAAGCTTAATTACTCTGACAACTTCCTCAACTGCTTCATCCTGCCCAAAAATTACAGACTTTAAGTTTGACTCAAGATTCCTTAATCTATCTACATCATTTAATGTAACCTCTTGAGAAGGTATCCTTGCTATTTTTGCAACTACTTGCTCAATGATCTTCTCATCAACCACAGGATCCTCTTGTTTATAAAGCCTTACAACTGCACCTGCTTCATCAATAACATCAATTGCCTTGTCAGGCAAAAATCTCTCATTTATGTACTTAGCTGAAAGGTTTACAGCAAGCCTTAATGCCTCATCAGTATATCTTACTCCATGATAATCTTCATAGTAAGATTTAAGCCCTTTAAGAATTTCAAATGTCTCCTCCTCTGATGGTTCAACAATATCTACCTTTTGAAATCTTCTTGAAAGAGCTCTATCTTTTTCAAAGTAGTTTCTGTATTCTTCATATGTCGTAGCACCAATACAACGAATCTTTCCTTCAATTAAAACAGGTTTTAGAAGATTTGATGCATCAACTGTGCTTCCACTTGCAGAACCTGCACCAACAATCGTATGAATCTCATCTATAAAGAGTATACAGTCTTTGATTTTATAAAGAGAGTTTATCAAAGCTTTCATCCTTGCCTCAAAGTCACCTCTGTATTTTGTTCCAGCAAGTAACGAACCCATATCAAGGGCAAAAATTTTAACATTTTTAAGATGAGCAGGAACCTCACCCTTTGCAACCTTTAGAGCAAGTCCCTCAACAATTGCTGTTTTACCAACTCCAGGTTCTCCAACTAAAACAACATTATTTTTCCTTCTTCTGCTTAAAACCTGAATAACTCTCTCAAGCTCAAGACTTCTACCAATTATTGGATCAATTTCTCCTCTTTTTGCTTTTTCAACAAGCTCTAATGTAAAAGCCTTAAGGGGATCTGTTTTTTTCTCCTCTTTTTTTATAGATTCTTCAAAGCTTGTCTTAGGGATTCCATGGGATATATAGTTTAAAATATCAATTCTTGTTATCCCATAGGATTTAAGAAGATTTACAGCATAAGAGTCTTCTTCAAGAAATAAAGAGGCAAGAAAATCACCTGCATCAGCCTCTTTTTTCTCTGCACTTTTTATATGGTTGAGAGTTCTTTCCATTACTCTCTGAAAACCTACTGTAGGATGGGTATATCCCTTATTTTTTCTCTTTGGAACATGCTCTTCAAGAAATCTTTCAAGACTTCTTTTAATTTGCTCAGGATCACCACCACAGTTTCTGATAATTTCTATGCCAAACTCATCATGTAAAATAGCATAAAGAAGATGCTCAACTGTAAGGTATTGATGTCCTCTTTCAATTGCATCTTCTACAGTAGCTGAAATTATAATTTGTAAATCTTTATTGATCATCTTTTTCTATAATGCATTTTAACGGAAAACCATTAGCTCTTGCAAGACTTTCCACTTGATAAACCTTTGTTTCAGCAATCTCCTTTGGATATATACCTGCAAGACCTTTTCCATGTCTATGAACATGAAGCATAATTGCAGTGGCTTCTACTCTTGGTTTATCAAAGATTGTCATTAACACATGCACCACAAAATCCATCGTAGTGTAGTCATCATTAAGAAGATAAACCCTGTAAAGGTCCGGTTTGTCAGTTAAGATTTTCTCTTGTTCCTCAAAGAAGATTTTTTCTTCCATGGCTATAAAGCTTATGTTGTGTATACTGAATTTATTTTAACATAATCTTCTGATAAATCAGTTGTAAATAGTTTTGCTTGTCCTTTCCCTGAATTGAGATTTATCAAAATTTCAATCTCTTTTTGTTTCAAAGATTCTTTTAACTCCTCTTCCTTCATTGTTGGTAGTCCCTTTTGAAAAAGGCATATATCATTTATATAAATTTCAATATTCTCTTCTTTTACAGGAACTCCTGAATAACCAACTGCAGCAATAATTCTTCCCCAGTTTGGATCATTTCCATAAAGAGCTGTCTTAACAAGAAGAGAATTGGCTACTGATTTAGCTACTTTTTTTGCTTCTTGATATGTTCTTGCTTCTTTAACTATCACTGTAACAAATTTTGTTGCACCTTCTCCATCTCTTACTATCATTTGAGCAAGTTCAATGCATAGATCATTAAGAGCATTTTTAAATTCTTTATATATAGAAGTTTTTCTCTCTATCTTTACTTCAGATTCTCCATTTGCAAGCATAAGCACAGTGTCATTTGTTGACATATCTCCATCTACTGTAATACAGTTAAAGCTCTGAAAGACAGCATCTCTTAATAACTCTTTCATTAAATCTGAGTTAATCTTTGCATCTGTTAAAATCGTGCATAACATAGTTGCCATATTTGGAGAGATCATTCCTGCACCTTTACATATACCAAGAATGGTTATTGGTGAGGCTTCTTCAATTTGTCTAAATGTAAGCTTAGGAAAAGTATCAGTAGTCATTATTGCCTCTGCAACTTGAGTTGGTGAGGCATTTCCAATAGTTCTTACAAGTTCATCAACTGCGTTTATCATTCTATCAAGGGGAAGAGGTACTCCAATGACTCCTGTTGAAAGAGGGAAAACATAATTCTTGTTAATATTAAGCTTTTCAGCAAGATAATCTGTAACTTTTAATGCATCCTCAACTCCTTTATGGCCTGTACAAGCATTAGCATTTCCACTGTTTAAAATCAATGCTTGTCCAATTCCTGCCTTTATTCTCTTCATACATATTTTTACCGGTGCAGCCTTGATCTGATTTGTAGTAAAAACTCCTGCTATCTGAGCTGGTCTTTTGGAGTATATTAATGCAGTATCGTATCTGTCTTTATATCTAATTTGAGCCTTTGCTACAGAGTATAAAAAACCTTTTGGAGAAGCAATATCCATTACTGTTGACCTAATTTAAATGTATCATGAAGCACTCTTACAGCAAGTTCGGTATATTTAGCATCAATAAGACAGGAAATCTTAATCTCTGAAGTGCTTATCGCCATTATATTTATTCCATGATTTGCCAAAGCTTCAAACATCTGTGCTGCCACACCTGAGTGAGTTCTCATTCCAACTCCTACTATGGAGATTTTTGCTATTTCCTCGTTTAAAAGAACCTTTTCAGCCCCTAACTCTTTAGAGACTCTTTCAGTAATTTCTAAGGCTTTTTTAGCATCTGTCTTTGCAACAGTAAAAGATATATCAGTTGCTTTACCATCACTGCTTATGTTCTGCACAATCATATCAACAACTATATTGGCATCCGCAACTGCCTTAAAGAGTTTTGCTGCAATTCCTGGTCTGTCAGGAACTTTGACAATTGTGATCTTTGCCTGATTTTTGTCATGAGCAATGCCTGAAACTACTACTTTTTCCATATCTTTATCCTCCTTTGTAACTAAGGTTCCAGGATTCCAGTTAAAACTTGAACGAACTATTACTGGAACATTGTATTTCATTGCAAACTCAACAGAACGAGTCTGCAAAACTTTTGCTCCAAGGGAGGCAAGTTCAAGCATTTCTTCATAGGAAATCTTATTTAGCTTACGAGCATTTGGAACGATATTGGGATCAGCTGTAAATACACCATCAACATCTGTATAAATCTCGCATAAATCCGCATTTAATGCAGCTGCTATTGCTACTGCTGTTAAATCTGAACCTCCTCTTCCCAGTGTAGTTACATCTTCAGTTTCTGTAATTCCTTGAAACCCTGCAACTACAACAATGTAACCTTCCTCAAGAGCTTTAATTGCCCTTGTTGCAACTATTCTTTCAATCCTTGCCTTTGTATGAACTGCATCTGTAATTATTCCCATTTGTCTGCCAGTAAGAGCAATAGCTTTATGTCCAAGCCCATGTAATGCCATTGCAGTCAATGCAGCTGTAACTCTTTCTCCTGAAGAAAGAAGTAAATCCATTTCTCTTTCTGGTGGATTAGAACATACCTGATGTGCAAGTCCTATAAGTTTATCAGTTTCTCCTGCCATTGCAGAGACAACAACTACCACTTTATTTCCTTCTTTTACTGTTTGTGATACTCTTTCAGCAACAGCCTTTATTCTTTCAATATTTGCAACAGAAGTGCCTCCATATTTTTGAACAATTAGCATATTTTTTTCCTCCAAATTATGAAATTAAGCGTTATTTATTATGTAAAAATTGTTTAAAATTTTACAATAGAGACTTCATTAAAGAAGTTTTGAAAAAATTTTTTACATTCACTGTTTTTCTTCCTTAATCCAGACAACTCTCTGAGGAAATGGAATTTTAATCCCTTCCTTTTGAAAACGTTTAAAGATTCTCTTTCTTAATTCATGTTGAACTATATATTGGTCAACAAATTCTCTTACATGACATATCAAAGTAAAATCAAGAGAGCTTTCACCAAATCCGGGAATAAATCTTACAGAAGGAGGAGGTTCGCTAAGTAGTCCAGAGACCTCTTCAGCTGCTTTTTTTACCTCTTCGATTAATATTTTTTCAACTAACTCTGGATCTGAATCATAGCTAACACTTATAGGAATTTGAAATGACATTGTTTTCTCAGGAAGAAAGTAGTTTATGATAATACTTTGTGCAAGTTTGCTATTAGGAATGATTATCATATTATTTGGAATCATTCTGATTCTTGTTGTTCTCCATGAGATATCCTCTACATATCCTTCTTGGCCATTTTCAAGCCTAATAAAATCACCTACTCTTATTGTTTTTTCTGCCATTATATGCATTCCAGCAAAAAGATTCTCAAGGGTGTCCTTAAGAGCAAGAGCTACAGCTAAGCCACCTATTCCTAAAGCTGTTATCAGAGGTGCTATAGAAACTCCAAGAATGTTGAGAATAATTATAAGACCAATTAGATAAACAGCACCTTTAATTATTGTATTAAGAAGCCCTGTTGATTGAACAGAAACTGAAGAACGTTCAATATATTGGATAAAAAGCCTATTAGAAAGATTCGCAATAGCTACAGTTATTGAAAAAATGAGTAATATATGAATTGTTTTTATTACATATAAAGTGTATTTTTGAGGAAGTTCTGAATTCTCAACTACTATATAAAGAGCTATGCTAATACACCAAAAAATTGAAGGTCCTTTTATTGTATTTATTATAAGATTGTCAATTCCTGTCTTTGTCTTTTCAGACCATCTATGAAGAAACTTAAATAGAAAAGCTCTTAAAAAAAGTAAAACAGTTATTATAACTAATGCTAAAAGGGTAGAAACTGCTACTCTTTCAATACTCATTAAACTAATCTACAGAAACTATACTTTTTCCAGCAGTTATATATCTGGAAAGAGCCTCATATACATCTTCTGAAGTTACAATGCTTCCTCCAGGTCTTCCGTATAAACAGACTTCAGCCATTCCATTTACAGAAAGTCTTACATCTTCCACCATTTGTCCAGCGTTAAACTCAACAACAACAAATCTTTCAATCTCCTGCGCAAGTTGTCTTATTGGTTCTTCAGGAAAAGGAAATATAGTAATAGGTCTTAGAAGTCCGATTTTAAATCCCTCTTTTCTTAGTCTTTTTATTGCTGATAGTGATATTCTTGCAGCAGAACCAAAGGCTACAACCACAATCTCAGCATCATCTATAAAATAAGTTTCGTATCTTACTTCCTTTTCTTTCCAACGTTTATATTTTTCCTGTAACTTTAAATTATGTCTTTCAAGCTCTCCTTCTCCCATTAAAAGAGTCTTTATAAATCTTGCAGGTCTGTTTTTTGCTCCTGTAAGTGCCCATGAAGATTTATCATATACTTTTAATTCAGGAACTCTCTGGATTAATGGTTCCATCATCTGAGCAATAATTCCATCTCCGAGAATCATCACAGGATTTCTCCATTCATCAGCCTTTTCAAAGGCAAGAATAGTGTAATCCCATAGTTCTTGTACACTAAAAGGTGCATATACAAGAAGTCTGTAATCACCATGTCCACCACCTTTTACTGCTTGAAAGTAGTCTGCTTGACTACCTGATATATTTCCAAGTCCAGGACCTCCACGCATTATATTTACAATAACTGCTGGAAGCTCTGCTGCTGCCATATAGGAAATAGCCTCTTGTTTAAGACTTATTCCTGGTGAGCTTGAAGATGTCATAACTCTTACACCACAGGCTGAAGCACCATAAATCATATTTATTGCTGCAATCTCACTTTCAGCTTGAATAAATACTCCTCCTACTTCTGGTAGTCTTTTTGATAAATACTCAGGAATCTCATTTTGTGGTGTTATAGGATATCCTGCATAAAACTTTAATCCTGCTTGAATAGCAGCTTCTGCAATAGCTTCATTTCCCTTCATCAAAACCTTGTTCATATTAACTCCTTTCATAATGTTTTAGTATTTTATATTTTATCAGTTTTTATGGCTTTTAAATAAATTTTATAAATTCTCCCAGAACTCAGGAAGAAACTTTCTTACAGAAAGGGGAATCTTACTTGTCTGTCTTTCATAGCTTTGTCTTTCAGGAATAGCTATTTTGAGAAAATAGTTTTTCCAAAGACTAATAAATGGATCAGTATATCCAGAGAATTCTATTTCAAAATCATCCACCCATATCAGATCTTTTTTTCTTTCTTTATAAAGAAATAAAAGCTTTCTTAATGAATCAAATATAATGATTTTTTCATTTGGAAATCTCCTTACAAAGTGAGTCCACAATTTTGGAAGAACATTAAACTTGGGCTCAAACTTTGCAAAAAGGACTCTATTTGGCAACTCAATAAATCTCATAAATCCAAACCAACGATGCCTTTCTCTGTAAAAAGCTCTTTCTGCTTTGTGAAGTTTTATTACCTCATCACAACTAAAGTCTTGCCATATGTTAGGATTTTTCTCTATCTGCCTTAAAACCTTTATTAACGAAAGTTCAACACTGGCAGTGTCACAAAGATAGTATATATAAATTTTTTCAAAAAACTCTCTTGGAAGATTTTTCTTAAGATAATAGTAAAAATTTTTTGCTTTCTCTGGCTGGGAAACAACTTTTTCAGAAAAAAGTTCATTTTGAGATTTAATAAATATTGAGTTATGAATTTTTATATTATCTATAGGTCTATTTTCTAATATGAAATCACTAAGAAGAGTTAAAAATCCATCAAAACTTCCATCATAATAGATAGTTAGCATTCTTTTCAGAGAAAAGATACAAATTTTCTTGATTTAAATCCTTAATCTGAGAGAATTTTGCTAATGGTTTGCCTTTTATGGTTATAAAATACTTTGCTCTTTTTAAAGGAATACCAAGTTTTTTCAAGGTAATCTCTGAAAGTTCACTGTTTTTTCTTATTTTAATAATTCTTTTTGCAGAAGTAGGTCCAATTCCTGGAACTCTTACCAACTCATAGTAGTCAGCTTTTGTAATCTCCACAGGGAAAAACTCTAAATGTCTTAATGCCCATACCAGTTTTGGGTCTATTCTAAGAGAAAGATTTTCACCTTCTTCAAAAATTTCATCTAAGTTAAATCCATAAAATCTAAGTAACCAATCTGCTTGATATAGCCTGTGTTCTCTTAAAAAAGGTGGCTCTAAAATAGGTGGTAAGTCTGAGTCTTTATTTACAGGAATATAGGCTGAGTAGTAGACTCTTCTTACTATTTTATTTTCATAAAGAGAATTAGCCAGTTTTAGGATTTTTTTGTCTGTATCTGGTGTTGCTCCAACTATAATCTGAGTGGATGCAGGAGCTTTAAGCTTTTTTTCATCATATATTTCTCTTACTATCTTTAAGGGCTTGTAAAGTTCAGAAAAACTCTTATCAGGTGCAAGTCTTCTTAAGCTTTCTTCAGTGGGTAACTCAATATTTGAGCTTACACGATCTGCAAGTCTGAATGCTTCTTTGATAAGCTCAGTAGAGGCTCCAGGAATTAGCTTTAGATGAATGTAACCATTAAAATAGTATTTAAATCTCAGAATTTTTACAGCTTTAAGCATTAACTCCATTGTATAATCAGAGTTCTTGTAAATTCCTGAACTTAAAAAAAGCCCTTCTATATAGTTTCTTCTGTAAAATTCTATGGTTAAGTCAGCTATCTCCTTTGGAGTAAGTATAGCTCTTGGAAGATCATTTGCTGAACGATTTATACAGTATTTACAGTTATTTAAACAGTAGTTAGTCATAAGAATTTTGAACAATGAGATACATCTACCATCTGATGACCAACTATGACAGATTCCACTTAGATGTGAATTGCCTATACCATAAGGATGAGTCTCTCTTTTACCACCTGAGCTACTACAAGAGTTATCATATCTTGCAGAGGCAGAAAGAATTGAAAGTCTCTGAAATATATCCTTTGTATTCGTATAAAAATATAGCTTTCTTCTTTCCAAAATTTGAAGTGAGTTCATAATCTTTATAATTGAAAATCTTAAAAAATTATGTCAATACTATGTTTCAATTAAAGGCCAAAAGGCTTTAACTTTTAAATGAAGTTCTTTTAATTCTTTCTCAGGAATTGAATCCCAGACAATACCGCAACCAGCATAGTAAGAAATTATATCTCTAAAGCCTATGGCAGTCCTTATTAGAACAGATAATATAAAATCTTTCTCATTTTTTATTAGACCTGCACATCCGCAGTAGTATTCTCTTTTGTGAGGTTCAAGTATATCAATAATCTCAACAGCTTTTCTTTTAGGAGCACCTGTAACACTGGCAGGAGGAAAGGTTTGTTTTATTATTTCAATCATATTTTTATCTGTCTTACCTTCAACTGTGGAATGCATCTGATATACAGTTTTATACTTTGTAATCTTAAATAGCTCTGTTACTTTAACACTGCCAAATTTACAGACTCTACCAATATCATTTCTCATCATGTCTGTAATCATAAGATTTTCTGCTTTATCTTTAAGACTTTCCCTTAAAAAACTCTCTGATTTTGCAGTTCCCTTTATTGGTTTACTTATAATTTTATTGTCAACTTTTTCTAAGAAAAGCTCCATTGAACCAGAAATAATAAAAAAACTACCAATATCAAGAAAAAATGCATAAGGTACAGGCTGATTTTTATAAAAGTTAAAAAAAAGATCTAATGGACTCCCATGAAGTGTAAAATCAAAACGATTTGTAAGATTTATCTGATAAACTGTTCCATCTCTAATAAACTCTCTTATTTTTGAAACCCCTAATTTAAATTCTTCATCTGTTAATACTTTGTTTATAAAACTAATCCTTGCATTTGTAAATTTTGGAATTATTTTTTTAAATTTTCTGATTTTAATTATCACAATAGGAGTTAAATTAGGCTTTTTAATACTTAACTTAAGAGTTTCACTTGACAAATGATAAGAAAATAATGAAAAACTCAAAGAAGGAATTTTTTCAATCTCATTTATAGTCTTGTAAAAACTGATATTTTCAATCTCTGCCTCATAGAAACCCGATTTACCAATCCACCTACCGGATAAAATAAGTTGCATCTATTTATTGATTTTCCTCATCTATAATTTGTCTTAAATCCTCTAAAACTTCATTAGCAACAGCGTAATTTTTATCCATAACTTGAACAACGGGTAGAACTCCTATAAGGGTATTTGTAATAAAGATGGCTTTTGCTTTGTAGAGATCTTCTACTTTAAGCCTTTCCTCCCTTATTTGGGTTTTACCAAATAAAACTTGAAGGGTTGTACCTAACAAAACTCCACATTCCCTTGCAGGTGTAAGTAAGCTGTCTTTCTTAAGTAAGATTATATTTGAAGAAGAACATTCAGTGATCTCATCCTTCTCATTAAGCATTATTGAGTCATCAAAACTATTTAAAAGAGCCTCTCTCTTCGCAATAATATTTGTAAGATAGTTCATTGTTTTATGATAGATGACCGGATTTTTACTGTGCCTTTTAATACTTGATATAAAAAGCATCTTAGGTTTTAAATCAGGTTTATACCTTTTAACAATAACTAAGACTTCTTTTTTTTCAGGATAGGAATAATATATATCCTTACCCTTTGAAAAAAGACAAAATTTAATGTATAAATCTTTTTTGTCTTTTACTTTCTTTTCTATCTCTTTACAGAAGCTTTCATAGTCAGGACATGGAATCTGAAAAAAATTAGCTGAATTTTTTAGCCTTTCATAGTGTCTTACTAATCTCTTTGTTCTTCCTCTCCAAAGTATGGTTTCAAAAACTCCCTCTCCATAAAAAAGAGTTCTATTTTTCATACCCTATTTTTTTATTCTCATTAGAAAAAGAACTTGAAAGCTGAATGCAGGATTTTCCTTCAAACTTTCCACCCTCTTCAATTGAAATCTTTGCAGTAAATATTTCTCCTGTTACACTTCCTTTGTGAGTGATTGTAATAATCTCTGAAGCATTTATAGTTCCATTGACATTTCCACCAACTACAATTCCTCTACATGTAATGTTTCCTATAATTTTTCCTGAATCTCCAACTGAAATCCAATCAGCTTTTATTATGCCCTCAACTGTTCCATCAACTCTTATACTGCTTTTTGATGTTATCTCTCCTTTAATAAGAGTCTCAGTGCCTATTACTGTTTCCATTTTTTGCTGTTTTTTAAGAAACATTAAAAATCCTCCTTTAGATAGGACAAAGGATTAACAGGAAAGTTGTTTTTCCATATTTCATAATGAAGGTGAGGACCTGTAGTAGAGCCTGTGCTTCCTGAAATAGCTATGACATCTCCTCTTTTTACCTTTTGTCCCACATGTACAAGATTTTGTTTATTATGGGCATAAACCGTAGTAAAACCATATCCATGTTTAATAACTACTACATTTCCATTGCGTCCTTGATATCCAGAAAAAACCACTATACCATCTGCGGTAGCTTTAACCTCTGTTCCTGAAGCTACAGAGATATCAATTCCTGTATGAATTTCTTCATATCCATACTTTGGATGTTGTCTTTTACCAAAGTTAGAGGTTATTTCTCCTTTCACAGGCCATCCAATAGGAGTTGATTTATATATGTCTTGCTGTTCAGCTAAAAACTTTTTTATTTCACTGACTGTCTCTGCAGTTTTTTCTGCTTGTCTTTTTAGTTCTTCTATATCAATATCCCCAGATGGTTGAAAGTTGATTGATTCAAGTATCTCTTTTTTTGACTTTAATGAAAAAATTCTTTTAAACTCCTCTTCTGCATGTTTTAAAAAAACAATCGTAGATTTAAGCTCATTAAACTTATTCATTATAGAAGAAAACTGCTTTTTCATTTGATAGTACTCAACAGTATTGACAGCAATAGAAAAAACATAAACATTGAAAGCAAGCCAACAGCAAATGAAAAAACATATTAGCAAAAAAGGAACTTTTATTCCATAAACTTTAGTTCTTCCATGCGGAACAAACATTATAGTTACAGGAGAAAGGATTCTTTTTATAATTTTTTTTAGTTTATACACCCAATCACCTCCTTTTTAAGGTTTGGATAAACTATTATTTCAAATTTTCAATCAATATTCAAGTGCCAAAAATTTTTATACTTGTCTAAATTTTTCTGAGCTGAATATAATAATGATGTCATGATAAAAAATACATTTTTAATCCTTGATGGAATTGGAGAAAAAAGAGAAAAAAAACTGTGGAAAGAAGGAATTCTTACATGGGATGACTTCTTCCAGTGCAAAGAAGTCTTAGATATAGACCTTGAAAAAAAGATAATATATGATAATTTTCTATATAAAGCTTATGAAGCTTTAGAGAGGAAAGATTGTGATTTTTTTACAAAAAATCTAAAAAAAAGAGAACACTGGAGATTATTTAAGGAGTTTTTACCCAACAGTGTATGTCTTGATATAGAAACAAACGGCTTGAATCATGAAAAAGGTGGTTACGTTACACTGGTTGGTTTGTATTCTACAGATGGTTATAAATGTCTCATTAAAGGAGAAAACCTGACAGAGGAAACTCTACAAGAGGTTTTTGATGAGTGTAAATATATAATTACCTTTTATGGAACAGTTTTTGATATTCCCTTTTTAAAAAAAGAGTTTCCTAATCTAAGAATTGAGCATATTCCACATTTTGATCTTTTTTTTGCAAGTAAAAGACTTGGAATTCAAGGTGGACTTAAAAAACTTGAAACAATGTTTTTAATTGAAAGACAAGAACAACTAAAAGGACTTAATGGTTATGATGCTATAAAACTTTGGAAAGCCTATTTAAATGGAAGCACCGAAAGTCTTGAACTTTTAATTTCTTATAATAAAGCAGACACAGAAAATCTTTTTCAGCTTGCAAAAATCTTCTACAATATGCTACGTTCACATGTAGGTATTGAAGAGTTCATGAATAATGCAAAAAACAGAGATTCTCAAAAAGTTTATTAATTACCTTCTTTCTGAAAAGGCTCTTTCTATAAATACAATTAAATCCTATGAAAATGATCTAAAAAATTTTCTTAGATGGCTTAATGAAAAAAAAATAATGCTTTCAGATTGTAAAAAAAATGAGATTGTTGATTATCTTTTATATTTAAGGGAAAAAGCCTATGCCACTGCATCTATTGCAAGAAGCTTGTCATCTATAAAGCAGTTTTTTAGATTTATGATTCTTGATGGTATCACGAAGCATGATCCCACAGAAGGACTTAAGGCACCAAAGCTCTGGCTTAGGCTTCCAAAGGCTTTAGATATTGATGAGATAAAAAAGCTACTTTCTGTAATGCTTAACAGTAAGTATTACCTGAGAGATATTGCTATGCTTGAGTTAATGTATGCATCAGGATTAAGAGTTAGTGAACTTGTAAAACTAAGATTAGGTGACATCAACTTTGAAGCAGGATTTATAAGAGTTAAAGGCAAAGGAGAAAAAGAGAGAGTTGTTCCTGTAGCTCAACGCTCTTTAGAAAAGCTTAAAGCCTATTTAACTCAACTAAGACCAAAGCTTCTTAAGAAAAAATCTTCAGATTATGTTTTTTTAAACAATCGTGGGCAACCAATGACAAGACAAAGATTCTGGCAGAATATAAAATCAATTGGAAAAATAGCAGGTGTCAATGTAACTCCTCATATGATAAGACACAGTTTTGCAACCCATTTACTTGAAGGTGGAGCAGATTTAAGATCTTTACAAAAAATGCTCGGTCATAGCGATATATCTACAACTCAGATATATACCAAAGTATCAATGGACAGACTTCTTAGAGAGTATCTTGAACATCATCCAAGAGCTAAGTAAAAATTTTATAATATTCAAATGAAGAGATTCTGGATTGTTTTAACTGTAATGCTTCCTACCTTTATTGAGATTCTTGATACAACCATAAATAATGTGGCATTAAGACACATTCAAGGAAGTCTCTCAGCAGGAGTTGATGAATCAACATGGATTATTACCTCTTATCTTGTTTCAAACGCTATAGTAATTCCAATGGCTGGATGGTTAAGCAAAATCTTTGGAAGAAAAAATTATTTAATTTTTTCCATCACAGTTTTTACAATCTCCTCATTTCTATGTGGAATAGCTTGGAATCTTCAATCTTTAATATTTTTTAGAGTTCTTCAAGGTATCGGTGGAGGAGGTCTACAACCTTTAAGTCAAAGCATACTTTTAGAAATATTTCCAAAGGAAAAGTATGGTACAGCAATGGCAATCTACGGAATGGGAATAATTATGGCACCCATACTTGGTCCAATGATTGGTGGATGGATTTCAGATAACTTTTCTTGGAGATGGATATACTATATAAATATTCCAATTGGTATTATATCTATTTTGATGACATATCTTCTTATAGAGGATCCTCCATATCTTCAAAGAAAAAAACTAAGAATTGATTATCCCGGTATGATCTTTTTAACCTTAGGTATTGGATGTCTTCAACTAATGCTTGACAGAGGTGAAAGAGAAGACTGGTTTGAGTCAAACTTTATAGTAACTCTCTTTATAGTAAGTATTGTAAGTCTTGCGTTTCTTATTTGGTGGGAACTAAAAAAAGCAGAATATCCAGTTGTAAATCTCAGACTTTTTAAAGATAAAAACTTCTTCTTAGGTAATCTTGTAATGTTCTTTACATTTATAAATCTTTTTGGAAGCATTATTCTTTTACCAATATATCTTCAGAATTTAATGGGATACACAGCATTTTTAGCAGGATTGGTTCTTGGTCCTGCTGGAATTGTCCAATTTATAGCCTTTCCTGTAAGTGGCAAAATAGTTGATAGAATAAATCCTAAAATTCCTCTTGCCTTTGGAATTATAACATGTGCATACTCAACATATCTTATGAGTCTATTTAATCTTCAAGCAGGATTCTGGGATTTTGTCTATCCCAGAGCTATTTTGGCTCTTGGTATGGCTTTTGTTTTAACTCCTTTAGCATCAATGACTGTAGCATATATTCCTAAGGAGAAAATGCAAGATGCAACTCCATTAAGTGCTGTTATAAGAAACATTGGAGGTTCTGTTGGAACCGCTATAGTTACAACTATAGTATCTCAAAGAGCACAGTTTCATCAGTCAAGGCTTGTAGAAAATCTTACTCCCTATGATATTCTTTATCAAAGCGCAATTGAAAGACTAAATGAATACTTATCTATAAGAAGCTTTATACCATCAGAAAATTTATTATATAAAGAACTTTTAAGACAGGCTCAGGCAATAGCTTTTAATGATGCCTTTTGTATTTTAAGCATCTCAATGATTTTAATGATTGTAACTATTTTATTCTTTCGTAAGCCAATTTATAAGAAAAAAGGAGGTAAAAAAGATGCATTCCATTAAAGGAAAAGTTGCAGTTATAACTGGTGCATCAAGAGGAATAGGATTAGCAACTGCTCAGAGGCTTGCAGAAAATGGAGTTGAACTTGCTCTTTTAGCAAGATCCGAGGAACTTCTCAGTAGCATTGCTAAAAAAATTAAGGAACAGTTTGGTGTAAATGTCTTAAGCATACCTACAGATATTTCAAAAAGTGAAGAAGTTGAAAAAGCCTTTGAATCCTTAAAGTCACATTTTGGCAGAGTTGATATCTTAATTAATAATGCTGGAAGGGGAATATTTAACTATATTGAGAACGGTTCAGTAAAAGAATGGAAAGAAGTTATTGACTTAAATCTTACAGGACTTATTCACTGTACTCATTTAGCTGTAAAAATGATGATTCCTCAAAGAAGTGGGCATATTGTTAATATTTCTTCAGTAGCTGGAAGAGTTGGTATTCCAGGATGGTCAGTCTACTGTGCAACAAAATGGGCAGTTATAGGATTTTCTGAATCTATCCGTAAAGAGTTAATAAAATACAATATTCGTGTTACAGTAATAGAGCCAGGAGTAGTAGCCACTCAATGGGGTGAAAATATGCCTGAGGAATGGATAAGAAGTAGAACTGCAATGAAAGCTTTAAAAGCTGAAGATGTTGCAGAAGCAGTATACTATGTTTTAACTCAACCTGAACATGTATCTGTTAATGAGCTACTTATAAGACCAACAGAACAAGAAAGATAAATCCTAAATTTTTTAGGAGGTTTAAAAATGTTTACACATTTTGATGAAAAAGGGCAAGCAAAAATGGTCGATATTACAGATAAACCTTTAACAGAAAGAGTTGCCATTACTGAAGGTATTGTAAGAATGAAGCCAGAGACTTTGAAAATGATTTTAAATAAAGAGATTGCAAAAGGTGATGTTTTTCAGGTTGCTCGTCTTGCCGGAATTATGGCTGCTAAGATGACACCACTTTTGATTCCACTTTGCCATCCTCTTCCAATTACATCTGTTGAGATTGATTTTGAACCAGATGAAAAAAACTCTCTGGTAAAAATAAAAACCACTGTCAAAACAAAAGCTCAAACAGGAGTGGAAATGGAAGCAATGGTTGCCACATCCTTAGCTGCTCTTACAGTATATGATATGTGCAAAGCTGTTGATAAAGAAATAGTAGTTGAACAAATAAAGCTCATTTATAAAGCAGGAGGTAAAAGTGGTGAGTTTATTAGAATTTAATCTTCTTTATTTGAATCTCCTCCTGAGTTTAGCTGTTTTTCTACCCTTGGATTAAGTCTTATAAAAACAATCACTGAATCATTTTCATTTTTATAAACAGTTTCAACTGCTTCTAAAATTCCAAATATCCAAGGAAAATATATAGGCTTTAGTTCATAACCTACAATTTTTTCTTTATCATTTATTTCAGAACATTTTATGGAACTAACAAATGAGGAGTTTCTTAAAATCTCATTTGCAATTTTTATGGCTTCTTTTTCATTTAGTTTTTCAATTATTCTGTATTTAAAGGCTGGAGAGTAGGGAACTATCTTAGTGTTATCATCAGCTCTGTCAAGAATTATGAATGTTTCAGGGTCATTTATAAATGAATTTGAATAAATAATTAAGTTAAATGTTCCGCGGATATCTGCTTCATTACACTGCTTGAGAGAGACTTCTGCCTTCAGATTTAATGGCAAAACAACTAATACAAAAAATATTAATATTTTCGCAAGCTTCATAAAAATATTATACTAAAAATTGTGAGTATAGTAGTAGGAAAAAATTTAACAAAATACTACAAAAAATTTAAAGCTCTTGATTCAGTCAGTTTTGAAATAAAAGAAGGTGAATGTTTTGGTTTTCTTGGTCCGAATGGTGCGGGAAAAACAACACTTATGGGAATGATTTATGGATTTATTCTTCCATCTGAAGGGGAAATAAAAATATTTGATATAACACTAAACGATAAAAATTTACCTCAAATAAAAAAAAGAATCGGAGTTATTCCACAAGACAACAACCTTGATCCTGATCTCAGTGTCCTTGAAAATTTAATTGTTTATGCAAGATATTTTGACGTACCCAAGAAAAAAGCTCTTAAAAGGGCTACAGAACTTCTTAAATTTATTAAACTCGAACAATGGAGCAATATTAATGTTAGAAAACTTTCAGGAGGAATGCAAAGAAAACTTATATTTGCAAGAGGATTAATAAATGATCCAGACATAATAATTCTTGATGAACCTACAACAGGACTTGATCCACGTAGTAGAAGACAGATATGGGATAAGATTGAATTTCTAAAACACTCTGGAAAGACTCTTATTCTTACTACTCACTACATGGAAGAAGCTGAGAAACTCTGTGACAGACTTGCTATTATGGATAAAGGTAAAATATTAATTATTGATACTCCTAAGAATCTTTCAGATAAGTTCGGTGGAAATCTTGAGCATGTCTACCTAAATATGACAGAGGGATAAAAATGAACCTTAAAAGAGCATTTAGAGTTTGGCAAAGAAATGCAACAGTTTACAAAAAACTTTATCGGTCAAGTCTTACACTTAACTTCTTTGAACCTATGCTTTATTTAGTTGCTCTTGGTTATGGTCTTGGAGGATTTATAAAAGAAATAATGGGAATGACATATATTGAGTTTATAGCTCCTGGAATTGTTATGTCTTCAGCCATGTTTGCTGCCTGTTATGAATGTACTTACGGAACATATGTTAGAATGGTCTATCAAAAAACATTTGATGCAGTCTTGGCTACACCAATAAGTTTTAGTGAACTTGTGCTTGGAGAACTTCTATGGGGAACGACAAAAAGCCTTATCTATGGAACCATAATAATTCTTGTTATTTCACTATTTGGACTGATAAAATCTTATTTTGCTATTTTTCTTATTCCCTTAATCATCCTATGTGGATTAATATTTGCGAGTTTATCATTAATTGCTACAGCTATAGTTCCAGGAATTGATTCATTTAACTACTTTTATACTCTTGTTTTGACTCCTATTTTCTTATTCTCTGGAATTTTTTTCCCTGTTGAAGATATGCCGGAAGTGGTAGTTAAGCTATCTCAGATTAATCCTTTAGTGCATTTTGTAAATATCTCAAGAGCATTTTCCTATGGAAAAATTACGCAAACCCTTATCTATGATTTAACTATTGTTATTGTTTATCTAATAGTACTTCTTCCTCTTCCATTTATTCTGCTAAAGAGACGCTATCTTTTATAGAGAGAGTTTAATTTTTACTTTGTCCACTCTATCTCAATCTTTACTTCATACTTAGTTTTGTCACCCTTCTGTTCTTCTTCATACTTTAACTCAATCTCAAAAGAATCAGGAAGGATAACCTTAAAATCTTCAATCTCTATATATCCATTTCTTAATTCAGCCAATTTTTTTTCAATTAGCTCAACCAATCCTGCTTTGTCAGATGTTCTTTTTATCTCTCTTTTCATACCACACCTCCCTTAAGGTTTAGATAAAATAACATAACATCTAAAGCTTAGTCAATTAAGATAAGATCAATTGTTTAAAACTTTTCTCCTTATTCTTTTGAGAAACTTCAACTTGGGCTTTTATCTTTTTTATTGCTGCGATTTGAGCAACTTTAACATCTTAAGGAAGCCGGAGCCAAGGCAACAGCAATTACTATTTTATATCAAAAGATACCTCTTAGCAGTAATGTATAGCTTTCCCTCTTAAATGGGCTTTAATTTTTACAATAACTTTTTTAATCCTTTTCCTCTTAGTTAACTTCTCAAAGAATAAAAGGTATAAGATTGAAAAGAAAAAAATGGTTTATTCTGTATATGCCTTTGACTATGAAGACTCACCTTGCCTTTGTGAAAGAAAGATTAAAAGAAGATTCTGATTTCAGAAAGCAATTAAGGCACAACATTAAAAGAAAAGTAATCGAAGAATAATTAATCTTAAAATTATGAAAAACAGATCAACATATACAATGATAACTAAATTTTGTTCCTTCTTCTGTCTATTGCATATCTTTTGTCTTTTTGTTTTTTTGCAACAGACTTCATTACTGATGCAACTTCAGCCATCTCACTGAAATGAGTAAAAACTCTGTAACGATTTGAAGTTATTCCTACAGAAACTGTCATAATCGGATAAAAGTGAGTCTTACCTTCTCTGTCTATTGATTCTATATAGCCCTTTCTTATGTCTTCTTCATCATAGAAATTTTTAATTAGATTGTCAAATATATTTATTATTTTTTGTGTTGTCTCTTCAATTTTGTCAGGATCCATTATATATACGAAGTCATCACCTCCTATATGTCCTACAAAGCTTCCTGAAGGCTGCTCAGCCCTTACAATATTTAGAATAAGTCTTCCAAGCATTTTTATTACTTCATCGCCTCTTGAAAATCCATATCTGTCATTAAAAGGTTTAAAATTATCTAAATCTGCATATGCCAAAGCAAAAATATCTCCTCTGTCAAGTCTCCTCTGGATTTCTTTCTGGATAACAAGATTTCCAGGAAGTTTTGTCAATGGGCTTGTTGCTATAACTCTTTCTAATCTTTCAAAACAAAGATTGATTCTCATAATAAGATCTTTTGATAAGTTATCTACTCTTATATAGTCATCTACAAGGAAATTTTGCCAATCTTCAGAGTAAAAATCAGAAGAAACTATAGATATTACATTCATTGAAACGAAGATTGGATCACTTTTTAGTCCATTTATTATTGAAACTTCAATTTTTGAATTATTTATAGTTTCTACAATGACCAAATCAGGAATCTCATCATAGATAATCTGAAGAGCATCTTTAATATTTTCAAAGCAGTAGATCTCATGATTGGAAGAAAAAAGTTGTTTTTTTATAAGTTTATTTATCTCACTATCTTTTGCAATTACAATAATTTTTTTATTCATCAGAAAAAAATATCTCGCCTACGGTATTTATGGATTCTTCGGCTTCTTTAAATATCTCTAATAACTCTCCTTCATTTAAACTTAATATTTCCCAAGCAAAAGGATGCACTGGAGGAACAAAAATCTCTCCTGAATATCCTACTCCTCTTGCCAAACTAAGTATGTTTGATAAGTGGACAATAGCAGTTTCAACTTGAAATTTCTCAGCCAATTGTGGACGATGATGGTACATCATTGGTTCTATCAGTTTTAAAGGAAATTTCCATTTTTTAGCTACAATTCCTCCAATTTCTGCATGGGTTATACCAAAGTATTGTCTTTCAATATCATATAAAAAATCTTCCTGATCTTTAACAGACTCTATCAGTTTTGAGTACTCATCTTTAAATATAATTATAAGTATTACTTTGCCAATATCATGCAAAAGTCCTCCTATTGATATCTCCTCTGGATATTGCATCTGTTTTCTTATTGCAATGACTCTTGCAAATATAGCTGTAGAAAGAGAGTGTTCCCAAAGCCCTATCATATGTTTTTGCATTAGTTCAAATACTGATACACCAAGAAGAAGTCCCTTTACAGCATTCAATCCAAGAATTACCATTGCATGAGTTACAGATGATATTCTTCCTGGAAATCCATATACAGGAGAATTAACCATCTTAAGAATTCTTGCAGTAAGAGTAGGATCTGATGAGACAAACTCAGTTATCTTTTGTAAGGATACGTTGGGATCTTCTATAACTGATAAGATTTTTCTTAAAATTGGCGGAATAGTGGGAAGAGCCTCTATTCTTTCAACTCTTGCAAGTATCTCTTGAACATTCATTTATAAAGTTCCTCAATGTGATTCATCAATGCTTTTTTTATTAAAGTTGTGTATACATCCTTTGCCTTCTTAAATTTTTCTTCAACCTCCCTAAGGAGCTCTTCCTTAGGAGGCATTTCTTTTTTTCCTTCTACGTAAATAAACTTTATATTCATTGTTGAAAGTTTATTTATAAGAGAATCTGTCAACTTTTTGCCAGCAGGAACTACAACCATACCTGCCTCATTTACTATGTCTTTCGTAATTTTCATTCCAGGCTTTGCTTTATCAATTGAAATTTTTATCATAGGTAATTATAACCTATATATCAAGCTTTATGTGTAACTCTCTTAATTGTCTTAAATCAACTTCTGATGGTGCTTCACTAAGCGGACAAAAAGCCTTTTGAGTCTTTGGAAAAGCTATTACATCTCTTAAGGAGTCTGCTCCAGTCATAATCATAACAAGTCTATCAAGCCCAAGAGCAATTCCACCATGAGGAGGTGCTCCATATTTTAAAGCTTCCACAAAAAATCCGAATCTTCTTTTTATATCTTCCTCTGAAATACCAAGTATTCTAAATATCTGCTCTTGAATATCGGGTTTATGAATTCTGATACTACCACCACCAAGCTCATAACCATTGACAACAATATCATATGCCTTTGCTTTAATATCCTTTACAGGGCTTTGAGGATCCCTAAAGGCTTCTTCAGGCATATTTAAAAGTTTTTCAATATCCTCATCCTTAGGAGATGTAAATGGATGATGCATACTTACAAATCTCTTTTCTTCCTCATCCCATTCAAATAAAGGAAAATCAACAATCCACACAAAATAAAATCCTTCTTTTTTAAGCTTTGCTTTTTCTGCAATCTCAAGTCTTAGTCTTCCTAAAACTTCATTAGCTATTTCATTTTTATCAGCAATAAAAAGAATCATATCTCCGGTTTCTACCTCTAAAATTTCAGCTATTTCTCTTATAGCACTCTCAGGGAAAAATTTTACGATTGGAGAGTCAAATCCATTTTTAACTCTTATCCAAGCAAGTCCTTTTGCACCAAAAGATTGAGCTAATGATACAAGTTTATCTATCTCACTTCTTGAGAGATTTCCTAATCCCTTTCCACAGATTGCCTTTACAACTCCACCTTTTTCTATAGTATCAAGAAAAACTTTAAACTGAGAGTTTTTTACAATTTCGGTTACATTACAAATTTCAAGTCCAAATCTTAGGTCAGGTTTATCTGAACCGTATTTGTTAATTGCCTCTTCATAAGTAAGTCTCTTGAAAGGAATCTTAATATCAACATCTAAGACCTCCTTAAAACACTTAAAAAGCATCTCTTCAACAACATCAATTACATCTTCAGGTTTTACAAAGGACATTTCAAGATCAATCTGAGTAAATTCAGGTTGACGATCTGCTCTTAAGTCTTCATCTCTAAAGCAACGGACAATCTGAAAGTATTTGTCAAATCCTGCAATCATTAAAATTTGCTTAAAAAGCTGAGGAGATTGAGGAAGAGCATAAAATGTTCCTGGATTAAGTCTACTTGGAACAAGAAAGTCTCTTGCTCCTTCAGGTGTAGATTTTGTAAGCATAGGAGTCTCTATCTCGATAAATCCTTTGCTGTCAAGAAAGTTTCTTGCTGTCATTGTTATTCGGTGTCTTAAAAGTATATTCCTTTGCATTTGTTGTCTGCGAAGATCAAGATAACGATACTTTAATCTTATAAGTTCGTTAATCTCATCAGCTTCATCAAGCTGAAATGGTAAAGGCTTTGAAATATTTAGTATTTCAAGCTCATTTACCCATAACTCAACATTGCCTGTCTTAAGCGCAGGATTTTCTGTCCCTTCAGGTCTTCTTCTTAAGATGCCTTTTACAGCTATGACATACTCACTTCTTAAAGTATGAGCTTTCTTGTGCGCATCAGCTGAAAACTCAGGATTGAATACTATCTGAATTACTCCTGTTTTATCACGCAAATCAACAAATATTAATCCTCCATGGTCTCTTCTACGAAAAACCCAACCACAAAGAGACAATTGCTTACCAATATCTTCTTCTTTAACTTCTGCACAGTATTTATCACGAAACATATCTCCTCCAAATAAAACTTTTACATTAAGTTTTTATTATAGCAAAACACTAAGAAGGGATAAAATTTTTTTTGAATTAATTAATGAATTTATCCCATGGTATAATAAATTTTATGAAACTTAGAATAATTATAATCACTGTAGTTTTGATGATTGCTTTTGTTGCAGGTGCTGGCTTTGCGTTACTTAAGGATATTCCCTCAATAAAAGACTTTGATAAAATAAAGACTCCTCTTGGCACAAAGGTTTATGCAGAAGATGGCACACTAATTGGTGAGCTTAAAATTCAAAAAGGAATTTATGTGCCAATAAAACAAATACCAAAACATTTAATAGATGCAGTTGTAGCAGTAGAAGATTCAAGATTTTGGAAACACAAAGGAATTGACTACATTGGAATAGGTAGAGCATTGATTACTGATATTCTTCACATGAAACTTAAAGAAGGAGGGAGCACTATTACGCAGCAGCTTGCTAAAATAATGTTTCTTACTCCAGAGAAGACTCTTTCAAGGAAAATTAAAGAAGCCTACTTAGCATTGAAGATAGAAAGAGAGCTTAGCAAAGAAAAAATTCTTGAACTTTATCTCAATAATGTTTATTTTGGACACGGAGCCTATGGAGTTGAAATGGCATCACGAATTTATTTTGGCAAATCTGTTCAAAATATAACACTTCCAGAGGCAGCTTTATTAGCAGGTTTAATAAAAGCTCCAAATGCTTATTCTCCTTACAATGACTTAGTTAAAGCAAAACAAAGACAAGAAATTGTTCTTGAAAGAATGGAAAAGGAAGAACTAATTACTCCTCAAGAAAGAAGGAGAGCCTCTTTACAGCCAATCCATTTGAGCTCATTGAGAATTTCAACAGAAAACTATAACTACTTCCTTGAATATGTAAGAAAACAGCTTGAAGAAACATTGGACATAGAAAAAATTTATAAAGGTAACTTAAAAGTCTATACCACCCTTGACCCTCAAGCTCAAATATTAGCACAAAGAGCATTACAAGAAGGTCTTAGAGAAGTAGACAAAAGAAGGGGATGGAGAGGTCCAATTGGAAAAGTATCACTCAAAGATGAAGAAAAAGAAGAAAAGCTATTATTCTTTAGCCCATCACAAGGAGATATCGCAAAGGGTGTAGTTTTATCCGTCACACCTAATCAAGCAATTATTAAAGCAAGAGGAATAAAAGGCAAGCTGAACTTACAAGATGCTCAATGGGCAAGTAAAGTAGTTGATTCTTCAGGTAAAGTCAGGACTATAAAAAACTTTAAACTTACTGATATTCTATCACCTGGTGATGTAGTAATGGTCAGATTTAAATCTATTGGCAAAGAAATCTTATTTTCTCTTGAACAAGAACCTGAAGTAGAAGGAGCATTGGTGGCTTTAGATCCTCAAACAGGTTACATAAAAGCAATGGTTGGTGGATATAGCTTTCAAAGAGGAGAGTTTAACAGAGCAGTTTATGCTAAGAGACAACCAGGAAGTTCTTTTAAACCTTTTGTTTATGCTGTAGCAGTTGAAAAAGGATTTAAACCAGATGATACCATAGTTGATGAGCCAATAAGTTATAAAACAGGAATAAAAGAGTGGTCACCATCCAACTATGATGGACAGTTTTGGGGTGAAATAACATTAAGAGAAGCTTTAGCATTTTCAAGAAATGTTCCCACAGTAAGATTAGCTGAAATGCTCGGAATTGATTCAATAATAAACTTTGCAAAAAGAGCTGGTATAACATCAGAAATGCCACCAGACTTAACTATAGCCCTTGGTAGCTTGAGTGTATCACCATTGGAACTTACCGCAGCATTTTCTATATTTGCAAACGGAGGCAAAAGAATAAAACCAATAGCAATAAAATATGTTACTGATGCTTCAGGAAAAATCTTATTTCAAAATGAGCCAGAAATTCAGGAAGTGGTTTCCCCTGAAGTTTCAGCTACCATCACCGAAATGTTGAAGGATGTTATAATTTATGGAACAGGAACAAGAGCCAACATAGGAAGACCTGTGGCAGGAAAAACTGGAACAAGCAATGATTTCAAAGATGCTTGGTTTATTGGATATACTCCTCAGCTTGTTGCAGGAGTATGGGTTGGTTATGATGATATGAGAAAAAGTCTTGGACAGGGAGAAGCAGGTGGAAGAGTAGCTGCACCAATATGGGCACAGTTTATGAAAGAAGCTCTATCAAAAAAACCACCTCAAGATTTTGTTTTTCCAATAACTACTGAAAATACAAAAAATTCTGATAATTCCCAAAAATCTTCCTAATAACAAAAATTTAAGATAAAGATATTAACTTTTAGCTTAGTGCAACAGCAACAGTCTTTGCTATTTCACTAAAACAAAAAGTTGAAACTGTTCATGAAATAACAAAAAAATACATTGAATAAGATTAAAGATCAAACATTAGAAATTAGAGGACTTTTTTGAAAAAAGAAAGCTAAACTAAATAAAACCAAATGAAGTTGCTAAAGTTTTCAATAATGCATGGGTTCCTACTAGAGTATTCAACTATTTCTATGAAAAACTTGTTTTTCTCACAGCAACACCTTTTCATGTCAATGTATTATGATGTTTAAAATGGCAAACAACAAAAATAAATACATTCCACAGAACAATTGTAAAGCTTGTTAAATAGGGCGGTTTAGCAGCAGTTGTATAGATGAAACAGTTACTCGTGTTTCAAAAGTAAAAGAAAATCTTATATTAAAATAAATAAATTTTCCTTTATAATTCATCTTTACTGTATGATATACTAAACACATGATTGATTTTATTTTTAATCCATCAGCTATTGCTGTAGTTGGAGCCTCACCAGAAGAAAAAAAAGTAGGGCATGCTGTTCTTAAAAACTTAATTAATGGATATACAGGCAAAATATATCCTGTAAATCCTGGAAGAACTGAAATCCTTTCTCTGCCCTGTTATCCTTCTGTGTCTGCCATACCAGACAAAGTGGATCTTGCAATTATAGTAATTCCAGCTAAAGCTGTAGCAGATTCCTTAAGAGACTGTGCAAAGGCAGGTGTAAAGGGTGTTGTTGTTATTACAGCAGGCTTTAAAGAGATCGGTGGAGAGGGAATCGCAAGAGAAAGGGAAATTGTAGAAATTGTAAGAAGTGCTGGAATAAAAATGGTTGGACCAAACTGTCTTGGAGTAATGAATACAAAAAATAAGATGAATGCCTCTTTTGCCGCAGAATTACCTCCAGAAGGAAGAGTTGCTTTCTTTTCTCAATCAGGAGCCTTAGGAGTTGCAATAATAGACTGGGCATTAGAGAATAATTTTGGTTTCTCAAAATTCGTAAGCTTTGGAAATAAAGCTGATCTAAATGAAACAGATTTTCTTGAGTACTTTGCTAAGGATCCAGACACTGATGTAATTCTTGGATATATTGAAGATGTTGTAGATGGAAAAAGATTTATAGAGATCGCTAAAGAAGTTACAAAGGTAAAACCTGTAATATTAATAAAGTCTGGTGCAACAGAGGCAGGTGCAAGAGCTGCCTCTTCTCATACAGGTGCCCTTGCAGGTTCTGATAAAGCTTTTACAGAAGCCTTTAGAAAAACAGGAATAATTAGAGCTTCTAGTATTCAAGAACTCTTTGATACAGCAGAGATGTTTCTTTCAAATAAAACTCCAAAAGGCAGAAAACTTCTAATTATTACAAATGCTGGCGGTCCTGGAATTATTGCAGCAGATACAGCTGACAGAGTTGGGATAAAACTTGATCCAATGAGTAGAGCCTCAATAGATGCAATAGCTGAGAAACTTCCCTCTACTGCATCACTTTATAATCCTGTTGATATAATAGGAGATGCTACCTCGGAGAGATATAAAGTTGTTCTTGATCAAGCCATCAAAGATGACTCTGTAGAAGGAATATGTGTACTTCTTACTCCTCAAGCAGTAACAGATGTTGATAACATTGCAGAAGTTGTTATTGATTCATCAAAAAATACAGACAAACCTGTTTTTGCTACATTTATTGGTGGTCAAAGAATAAAAAATGCAGTAAATAGACTTAAAAAATCAAGAATTCCATGCTTTAATGATCCTTCTATTGCAATTAATGCATATAGAAAACTTATTGATTTCGTAGAACTTAGAAACAGAGAAATATCTGAAGAGATTAAGATAGAAATTCCTGAACAAAATATTGAAAAAGTTAGAAATATCATTCACAGTTTACAAGCACAAGGAGTTTCAGAGATTGGCGGAGAAGAAGCAATGCAAATACTATCTCTGTATGGTTTTGCTTTTCCAGAAAGAGCGCTAGCAAAAACACCATTGGAAGCTGTAGCAATTGCAGAAAGAATTGGCTATCCGGTAGTTATGAAAATTTCATCACCTCATATCTTACATAAAACAGATGTTGGCGGAGTAAAGCTAAATCTAAATAATGATAAAGCTGTATACAATGCTTTCGTAGAGATTACAACAAATGTAAAAAGATTTATGCCAGATGCTTACATAGAAGGTGTAATGATTTATGAAATGGTTACAGGAGGTAAAGAAGTTATATTTGGTGTAAGTTATGACAGAACCTTTGGACATATGATTATGTTTGGTCTTGGTGGAATTTATGTAGAAGTTCTCAAGGATGTATCTTTCAGAATAATTCCTGTATCAGAACAAGAAGCATATGAAATGATATCTGAGATTAAAGGAAGCAAAATACTTGATGGAGTAAGAGGAGAAAAGCCTTATGATAAGAAAGATATAGTTAATTGTATAAGAAAACTATCAAAGTTGATTACGGATTTTCCTATAATTAAGGAGATTGATATTAATCCTTACATGGTCTTCCACAATGGTGGCATAGGACTGGATGCAAGAATAATAATTTAGTAGCAAACCGTAGGAGGATAAGAATGATACCAATTTTTATCATATCAAATCGAGCTTTTACAGGAAAAAACTTTTTTGCATTAGGACTTTCTCTTACGCTTCAAGAAAGAGGTTACAAGACAGGTTATATAAGACCTCTTGGAAGAATTCCTCTAAAAAAAGGACAAGATATATTTGATGAAGAGGCAGTTTTTATAAAGGACCTCTTAGGACTTGAAGAGCCATTAAATGTTATATCTCCCTTTGTTTTTACCTATGAGACACAGTACAGACTTCTTGAAGGTGCTGATTTAAAGGTTAAGGAAAAGATTGTTAATGCCTTTTCTAAACAGAGCAATAAAGATTTTGTAATAGTTGTTGGACCTAATAGTATATTTGAGGGATTTACACTTGGTATAGATGTAATAAGTTTAATAAAAGAGACAGATGGAAAAGTTATAGCTATTCAGCACTGGGACAGTGAGCTTGCCATGGATGACATATTTGGAATAAGACATTTAAGTGGCGAAAAATTTATAGGTGCAGTTATAAATAAGGTTCCTCCTGAACAGTTTCATCATGTTAAAGAAAAAGTAGTTCCATTTATTGAAGGAAAGGGAATAAAGGTCTTAGGAGTCTTCAAAAGAGATAAATTTTTAGAGGCGGTTACAGTAAGAAGACTTATGGAAGCAGTAAATGGTGGGCTTGTCTGTTGTGAAGACAAACTTGATGAGTTTGTTGAGAATCTATCCATCGGAGCAATGGATCCTGAGACAGCTCTTTCGTACTTCTTAAGAATTCCAAACAAAGCGGTTATAACAGGCATTCACAGAACAGATATTCAGATAGTTGCAATGGAGACTTCTACAAAATGTTTGATTCTTACAGGTGGAATGCATGCCAATGAAACCGTTACAGGAATTGCAAAATCCAAGGGGATTCCAATTATTGTTACTGGTATGGATACTTTTACAGCTGTTGATAAAATGGAAAAACTCATGGGTAAAGCGGTAATAAGAGAGAAAGATAAAGCTCTAAAAGCAAAAGAAATTGTAAGCACTGCATTTGATATAGAGGAGTTTCTAAGAAAAGTCAGATGAATCACATACAGGAGAGTCTTCTTGAAAAGGCGAATATTCTTGTTGAAGCACTTCCATACATAAGAAAATTTTATGGGAAAACTTTTGTAATAAAGTATGGAGGTGCAGCCCAAAGAGAATCTCCTCTAAAAGATGCTTTTGCTCAAGATATTGTTTTACTTAATTTTATAGGTATAAAACCTATAGTTGTCCATGGAGGAGGGCCAAAGATTACAGAGATTATGAAAAAATTTAATAAAGAACCCCAATTTGTTCACGGCCATAGAGTAACAGATAAAGAAACGATGGAGATTGTTGAAATGGTTCTGGGAGGAGTTATAAACAAAGAGATAGTTCAACTTATTAACTCGCATGGAGGAAAAGCTGTTGGACTCACAGGAAAAGATGGAAATCTTTTAAGAACAAAAAAGAAATGCTTAAAAATCAACAATGAAGATATAGATATAGGATTTGTCGGGGAAGTAGAGGAAGTTTGTGTAGATGTTCTTGAAAGTTTACAGGACAAAGGCTTTATTCCTGTTGTAGCACCAATAGGATTTGATAAAAAAGGTCAAAGTTATAACATAAATGCTGATACAGTAGCCTCTGCGATTGCTGTAGCAGTAAAAGCTGAAAAGCTTATAATTCTCACTGATGTCCGAGGAATAAGTGATGAAAACAATAATCATATTCCTACTCTTAAAAGCGAAGAAGCAATAAGATTGATAGAACAACAAGTAATTAGTGGAGGAATGATTCCTAAGGTTTATGCCTGTCTTAATGCTCTCAAAGGGGAAGTTAAAAAAACTCATATAATAGATGGAAGAATTCCTCATAGTCTACTTCTTGAAATATTTACTCAGAAAGGTATTGGTACAGAAATAGTTTTCTAAATGAGTCAAATAAGATTATGTATTCCTAATCGTCAAATCTATCCAGGGATACTCTTAGAACTTTCAAATGAGGAAAAAAGATATCTATTTAATGTTTTAAGATGTCATCCAGGAGATACTCTTTCAATTTTTGATGGTAAAGGAAAAAGTTTTCAAGCAAAAATAGTGGATTCTAAGACTATACATATTCTTAAAGAAGAAAACCTTTCTACAGAGGATGATTTCTCAATAGTTTTATGTCAAGCTTTGCTTAAAGGTGAAAAAATGGATATGGTTATAGAAAAAGCAACTGAGCTTGGGGTAAAGAAGATTATTCCCTTTGTAAGCAGCAGATGTATCGTAAGACACACGCGTAAGATTGAAAGATGGATGAAGATTGCAAAGGAGGCTTCAGAACAATCACTTAGAAGTATTGTTCCTGAAATAAGCGAAGTAATCAGTTTCTCTGAACTAATTCAATCCATAGAAAATGGGATTTTATTCTGGGAAAAAGCTAATATACCATTAATTCAAGCGATATCTAATATAAACCGTGAAAAAGCTATATTTTTATTAGTTGGACCTGAAGGAGGATTTACTCAGGAAGAGATAATTATAGCAGAAAAAAGAGGTATAAAGATAATATCTTTAGGAAGAAGAATTTTAAGAGCTGAAACAGCCTCTTTAGTGTCAGTCGCGTTAGTAAGCTTCTTACTTCAACATAGTTTCTCTTAAATTTCTGATATTATTAGTACTAATCTAAATTCATAAACTCTTGTATGTACGCATGAATATCCCAGGGCAAAATATATCTTAAGGTTTTCTGCATCAATGATGTTTGATGAAATTGCTGTTTGTTGTAGATTTAATTAATTTCTAAAAAAACCTCTTCAAAAGCATATATCAAGGGATGTAGAAGACTGGCGAGTTTATTAAAAAGATTAAAATTGGATTTCTTAGGAAAAAGTAAAACTTCTTCTAATTAAGAGATTTTTGGAAAGAAAGATACATGGAATTTCCATGGCATACAATAGCAGCTATTATAGTAATTATTAGTCCCTTTGACATACTGCCTGATTTTATTTCTGTAACAGGACATCTTGATGAATTAACTATACTTTATTGATGAAAATATAAAGAATGAATTATGCAAAATGGAAACTCTCATAGAGTGATTTAACCATAAAAAGCTTTCTAAAAGCCTCTGTAGTTAAAAGGGAGGAGTCTTCTATATTAAATGTGAATATTTTTTATTAAAACTCATAACTAAAATAAACTCGATTTATGCCTTTTTCTTGGGCATACTTTACAACTGTTGGATTTGCAACTTGATGAGTAACTAATACTAAGAAAAGTGGCGAACTAAAATAATTTTTGATTTTGTCAATTTTTGCTAAAAAGTTATCAATATCCTTCTTCTTAAGCTGTGTTTTTGCCTCTCCCAATAATGTCATTGCTTTTCCATCTTTTATTGCCTCTCCAATAATATTTATTTCTTCCCATCTTTGTTTGCCTAATTCAATAAAACCTCTTTTAAGTTTTCCCGTTATATGCAAACCAAAATCTTCAAAAAGTAACTTTGGTAAAGCCTTGTATGCTTCATTTTCAAGGATATAACCAACAGTATGGGATAATCCGCCTAATTGCTCTCTTGTTTTGGCATGTTCTTGAGTAAGCTTAGACAAAGCCTCTGCAAGCTCAGCTAAAGCTCTATCTAAATGTCCTACTGTCTCCTCTGTCTTCCTCTGAGCCTCTGCAAGCTCAGCCAATGCTGTCTCTAAACGACTTACTCTTTCTTCAGTGCGTCCTTGTGCTTCCGTAAGTTCATTTACTCTTTCCCCAGTGCGTTTCTGAGTCTCTGCAAGAATGTTTATATTTATTGATAACTTATTTACATTTTCTGATAGTTCTTTTATATTTGCCGTAAGGATATCAAAATCTCTTTTCTTTACAACATCTCCTACTACCTTTTCAATACTTTTTAATATCTTTATAAAAACAGTTCTTAAATCCGGATCAAGTTTTTCAATTTCTTCAATTATTTCTGTACTAAATAGCATATTAAATTATAACATTTATAATCCATGTTACAAAACAATATACTAATTTTTCATGTGCAAAATCTCAGAAAGTTCGGTAAACATCTCGATACTTTATGTGTAGGGCAAGGATATAATTTCAGAGATGTTATGATATAATTTAAATAAAGATGGATGCAAAACAAAAAGCTTTAAAAACAGCAAAATTTCTACATGATAAAAAGGCACAAGATATACAAATTCTTGAACTAAAAGATCTTACTATAATAACTGACTATTTTGTAATATGCTCTGCTGAAAGCACAACTCAAGTAAAAGCTCTAACAGAGTATTTACAAGAAAGTATGGAGAAGGAAGGTTATACACCTTATGGAATAGAGGGATTTTCATATGCTCACTGGGTTTTAATGGATTATGGGGATGTAATAGTTCATATATTTCTTGAAGAAACAAGGCGTTACTATGACCTTGAAAGACTGTGGCTTGATGCACCAAGAATTAAAATTGAAGAGACTATCTCAGATAGAAACCGTGCAGTGTATAGATAAAATGTCCTGTTATTGTGAGAGTATTTTTATGCCAATCATCAGGTAATGGCCAAAATGGTTCAGCATCCTTTAAAGCCTTAATTGCTGCATCATCAAGTATTCGATAGCCAGAAGTTCTTATTAGTTCTATAGAAACAAGATTACCTTTTTTATCAATGGTAAATCTTATATAAAGATCTCCATATATCCCTCTTTGTACAGCTTGAGGAGGATACTGCCATACTCTCTCTATCTTTTCCTTTAGTCTTTCAAGATATCCCCAGTCATTGAATTCTTTTGCAGAAAAACTTAAACCACGCGATGTTTCTAAATTTTGGTTTTTTGAAGAGTTTCTTGAAAGTTTAGCAATGACATCTTTATCAAAAATATTAGGAGACTGCTTAGGAGATAACTCTGTAAAATTTCTGTCGGTTTTCAAGTTTCCAAAAGAAAAAATTTCTTTTTGTTTGTCTTCTTTCTGTCCCTCATTTCCCTTTGGAATAGCAGTTAAATACTTTGGCTGTTTTGAATCTTTTATAGGAGGAATTCTTTCTAATGTCTTAGGTAAAGGACTCTTATAAGACTGTGGAATCTTAGGCATCTGAGGAGTAACAGGCACAACTATGACTGACAGAGGCTCTTTAGGTTTTGAAGACTTAAAGTAATCCTGCAGAAGCAAAACAAGGACAAATAACAAAATATGAAGTATACACGAATAAATTAAAGCTTTCTTCACAATTTTATTTTATCTTAAATGTAGCTATTCTTGAAATAAGACTTCCAAAGGCTTTTAAATAAAGAGGAATAAGTTTACTTCCATGTTCCTTTCTTAACCATAATGCCATTGCTAGTTCTTGAACAGATGAGTCTCTGTGAATATTAAGCCAGTGATCCATTCTTTCATCATTACCAAACATGTATTCCTGAAACTTCTTCATCATACTAAACTGTCTTAAAAAATTATCTTCCCAAAGTTTTTTATAAAGCTTTAAATTCTTGTTTATTATTGCTTCAGTAGCAAATTGGGCAGACTTCATTGAGTAGTATATTCCCTCAAATGAAACAGGCATGACAGTTCCAAGAGCATCACCACAAAGAATTATATTTTCTTTGAAAAAAATTCCTCTTTTCCACTTTGGTATTTTATAAGCTCTCAATTTGAACGAATCAATCTTTATATTATTTTCAAATCGTTTTTTAATAAAGTTAACAATAAAATTCTTGAGTTTCCTAATATCTTCTGCTCCTGTACCAACTGAAAGATAGTCTAAACCAGGGAAAACCCAAGAATAAAAAAAGGAAGCATGAGAGCTACCGAACCAAAACTCACATGTATCCTTATTATCCATAAAGTTTTTAGGAATATGAACACTTACTGTCCAGTAATAATCAGGTCTTGGTAATCCCTTAATGGAACATACTTTTGAATTAATTCCATCAGCAGCAATTATATATTTTGAGTAAATTTCTAAAGTTTCACCACTTTTTTTTCTGACTATAGATTTAGTTTTTTTATTAATTTGTTCTATATTTACTAATTCTGCCTCAATAACTGTTGTACCACTTTTTTCAGCTAAATCTCTCATAAAGGAGTCAAACTTTTGGCGATTAAAAATCAATATTTCTCCACCTTTAAGTGAAACCTCTATTGGCTCTGAAAAGGGTGGAAATATTTTAACTTTTGTTGCTGCATTAAATGGTATATTTTTCTTAACAGTATCTAAAATATTAAACTCTTTAAGCCCTGCAGAAGGGATTCCACCTCCACAGGGCTTATCAAATGCAAAATCCCTTTCAACTAAAACAGTCTCTATACCTTTTTCAGAAAGTAATCTTGCAGCAGTACTCCCAGCAGGTCCACCGCCAACAACTAAAACTTCACACTGCATTTTTATTGTTTTTTAGTAACAACAAGAACAGGACATGGAGCATTTCTTATCACTCTCTGTGTTGTACTGCCAACAAAAAATCTTTCTACGCCACTTCTTGGAAGAGTTCCAATAATAATTAAGTCAATATTGTTGTCTTTTGCAAACTTTATAATTTCCTCATAGGGAATGCCTCTTAAGACAACAGTTTCAACATTTTTAAGATCTTCACGCATATCAATACCAAAGGAATCAAGATTTCTCTTTGCATGAGCCTCTAAGTCTTTATAAAGTTCAGTTATTGATGGATGAGGAATGTGAAGATTGGATGCTTTTTCAATATCGTAGATAACATAAAGAAGATATAATTTTGAATTAAACATTTTTGCAAACTCTACAGCATAAGAAAGAGCATATAGGGACTCATCTGAAAAATCCGTTGGTAAAAGAATTTTCTGAAATTTCATAACACCCTCCTAATTTTTAATGTTTTTTAAGTATATCAATCTCATACCTTCAAATACAAGAGATTTGTTCAATAAATGTTCTTTGTGTATATATTTAGAAAGCAACTGAGAGTATCCACCTGTAAGAAGAATTTTTAGTCTAAGATTTATTTCTCTTTCAATTTCTTCTACTATTCCCAAAATGCCATAAACTGTTCCTAAAACTATTCCACTTAAAATTGCCGAGTGAGTATCTTTACCAAGTGCTCTAATCTTGCTATTTAAATCAACTAATGGAAGAGTTGATGTTTTTTCATTGAGAGCATAATTCATAGTAGCTAATCCCGGCATTATGGCTCCACCAAGAATTTCTCCTTTATCAGTAACAATCGTTATTGTAGTAGCTGTTCCAGCATCTACGACTGCTATGTTTTCCTTAAATAATTCATAAGCAGCTACAGCATTAGCCAATCTATCAACTCCAAAAGTTTCAGGTTTATCAAGACTAAGCGTAAGTCCTGAAGGAGTTTTATAATCTATGACAATTGTTTTATTAGAAAGGCTTTTAAAAAAATCCAAAAATCTGCTGGTAATTTCTGGCACAACAGAACATATTATACAGTCAAATTTATATTTGGAATTAAGAAATGGACAATCAAGAAGTTTATTATCTGTCCATTTTAATACCTCTTTGGTATCAAAAGAAATGATTTCAAAATCTGATTTATAGGGATCTTTAAAAAGAGCAATATTAAAAGTAGAGTTTCCTATTTTAACAGCAACAAGCATTATTTAGCTCTAAGAAGCGTCACATCTCCTGCGCAGATCTTTTCATATGTTCCATCCTGTAGTTTTACAATTAATCTGCCCTCCTCATCTATAGCCTCAGCTATACCAATAAGCTCTTTGTCTGAAAGAACAATCTTAACTTGTCTTCCTATGGTATCACTTAGCTGCATCCATCGGTCAATTATTGTTTTTCTTTGATTTTTTTTAAGTAATTGATACCATCTGTCAAACTCTTTAATTATCTCCACAATAATAACATTTCTTAGAAAATCCTCTCCTTTGTATATCCTCAAAGAAGATGCTATGTCTTTGATATCTTCAGGGATTTCTTCTTCTGTCATATTTAAATTAATACCTATCCCTACAATTGCAGACTTTATTTTTTCCCCCTCAATCTTCATTTCTGTAAGAATTCCTCCAATCTTTTTGTCATTAACAAGCATATCATTGGGCCATTTAATCATCACAGGTACATCAGTATTTCTTCTTAAGGCTGTTGCACAAGCAACAGCACTTGTTAAGGTAAGAAGTGTTGAATACTTTGGAGGAATATTGGGTTGCAGAGCTATGCTCATATAAATATTTTTACTTGGAGGAGATATCCATTTTCTACCAAGTCTTCCTTTGCCTTTTGTCTGTCTATCTGCTATAATAACTGTTCCTGATGGATAACCTTGATTTAGAAGTTCATTTGCTTTGCTATTAGTTGATTCAACTTCATCATAAACTAAAATCTCTTTACCAATTTCTAAGGTTTTCGATACTAATAACCTTTTTAGATCATCTCCTGTAAATTCCATATTTTACCTCTCTGGATTTAATATTATTACCTCTATCTTTCCTTTGAGTTTTTCCGCGAAATACTGGGCATCTTTTTCAGAGCCTACAATACTCCCATAATGCATTGGAATTGCTATCTTTGGGTTAATATCTAATGCTGCCTGAACAGCTTCTTCAGCAGTCATTACATAAGTTCCTGAGACTGGAAGTAAAGCGATATCAATATCTTTAAAAGTTTTCATCTCTGGAATATAATCTGTGTCTCCTGCAATATAGATTCTTTTTCCCATTACTTTAAAAATATATCCAACCCAACCTTTTTCCTTTGGATGGAAATTTTTATTTATATTGTAAGATGGAACAGCCTCTATCTCTATTCCTTCAACATTCACTTTATCTCCAGGTTTAACAATAACCTCCTTTGCCTTTATCTTGCCTGAACAATCCTTTGGAAGAACAATCACTGTATGGGGTGTTAAGAGTTTCTCTATATCTTCAGGACTGAAGTGATCAAAATGTTCATGAGTAACAAGAATAATATCAGCTTTATCAGGTTGTTTAATTTGGAAAGGATCTGTATATATAACTTTTTCTCCTGTTATTTTAAAAGTATCATGCCCAAGCCATTTAATATTTTCTAACATAATACACCTCCAAAATTTTAATATGGTATTTTTAAATTATAGATAACAATTTGACTTTTTTCAAGAATTTCTATTAGATTAAAACTTATCGGGGCGTAGCGCAGCTTGGATAGCGCACCTGCC